>NZ_CP158281.1:611575-1223150 GCF_040256645.1 Brevibacterium sp. CBA3109
GCCGTCGTCACCGGAGGGGCCAGCGGTATCGGTCTGGCAACCGCGAAGCGCCTCGCCTCTGAAGGGGCCAACGTCGTCATCGCTGACACCAACGCAGACTCAGGCGCAGCCGCTGCGAAGGCGGTGGGCGGCCTCTTCGTGTCCACCGACGTCACCGATGCGGACCAGGTGGAGAACCTGTTCCAAACGGCCTTCGACACCTTCGGCAGCGTGGATGTCGCCTTCAACAACGCGGGAGTCTCCCCACCGGCGGACGCCTCGATCACGGAGACCAGTCTCGATGTGTGGCGTGCGGTCCAGGACATCAATCTGACCTCGGTGTACCTGTGCTCGAAGGCCGCTCTGAAGCAGATGCGAAGGCAGGGGCGCGGCTCGATCATCAACACGGCTTCGTTCGTGGCACTGATGGGGTCGGCCACCTCGCAGATCTCCTACACCGCGTCGAAGGGCGGGGTGCTGGCCATGTCACGGGAACTCGGCGTGGAGTTCGCGAAGGAAGGCATTCGCGTCAACGCCCTGTGCCCCGGACCGGTGAACACCGAGCTGCTCCGAGAGCTGTTCGCCAATGACCCTGAGATGGCCGCCCGACGCTTGGTGCATGTGCCGATGGGGCGCTTCGGTGAGCCTGACGAGATGGCTGCGGCCGTGGCCTTCCTGGCCAGCGATGATGCCTCGTTCGTCACCGCCCAGTCGTTCACCGTCGACGGAGGGCTGACCAACGCCTACACGACTCCGCTATGAGATCGTGAACGCATGAGACTACGTAGTGCAGGAGAGCCGACATGACCGTGTCCAGCGCAGCTGACGAAGCACGGCACAACGTCGCCAAGGCGCTGGAGGGCAAGGCATCGCAGACACCGCAAGCCCAGGTCACAGCGCTGCGGGCGATCGCTCCGGCGCGCTCAGGCAACATCTTCGAGGAGACGATCGAATGTCTGCTCCAGATCGTGCGACTCGGGATCATCCCGCCTGGGCAGCGTTTCCCACCCGAACGTGAGCTCGCCGAACAGCTCGGTGTCTCCCGTGCGACCCTGCGCGAGGCGATCTCCGAGCTGCAGACCGCCGGCTGGGTCAACGTCCGCCGAGGTCGGGGCGGAGGAACGTTCGTCTCGCGAACCCCCGCAACCGGTGCAGTCCAGGGCGCAGCTTCCGGTGGTGGGTGGGGGAGTCCTGCGGCAGACGACGCCGGGTTCTCCGTCGTCGAAGTCGAGGACACCCTGACCTGGCGACGCGTCATCGAGATGGGCGTCGCCGAGGTGGCAGCCGGGCAGGATCTCACCGCTGCCCAACGCGGCCAGCTGGTGGCGGCGATGGAGACGAGCAGACAGTCGAGCATGGCCGAGTACCGGCGCCTGGACTCCCAACTGCACCTGACCTGGGCCCAGGTGACAGGCTCACCGAGCCTGGTGCGTTCGATGGTCGAGAGCCGGACTCGGGCGAACAAGCTGCTTGAGCGGATCCCGATGATCGAACCCAACCTGGCCCATTCCCATGAGCAGCATCAGCGGATCCACACCGCGATCCTCGTCGGTGACCCCCTCGGTGCGCGAACGGCGATGGCCGAGCACCTCGACGGCACCGCCTCGCTGCTCAGGGGCTTCCTCGCCGAGCCCTGAGAACGTGCGAGCCTCAGCTCTTTTCTGCGGCTTCCTGCTGGGCGCGCTGGGCGATGCGACCGCCGGCGAGGACCATCTCGACCTGCCGAGGCGAGAGCGTGTGGCGGAATTCGAAGGTTCGTCCGCCCACCTTCGCGCTCACTGTATTCCCCTCAGCCAGCTCGTCGCGCAGGCCCCGGAACTCGAGGACATCACCCTGGGACAGGTTCTCGTAGTCGCTCTCATCGCTGAACTCGAGCGCCAGAACGCCGAAGTTCGCGAGGTTCTGCCAGTGGATGCGGGCCAGCGACTTCGCGACGACGACCCGCAGCCCCAGATAGCGGGGTGCGATTACGGCGTGCTCACGGGATGAACCTTGGCCGTAGTTCTCACCGCCGACGATCGCGTGTCCGCCCTCGTGCTCGACGGCTCGTGTGGCGTAGGTGTCGTCGACCTGGATGTAGACGAATTCGGAGATCTTGGGAATGTTGCTCCGGTAGGGCAGGACACGAGAGCCGGCGGGCATGATCTCGTCGGTGGACACATTGTCGCCGACCTTGAGCATGATCTCGAGATCGATGTCGCCCGGCAGGGGATCGAACTCGGGCAGGGTCGAGATGTTCGAGCCCTTGACCAGCTCCACCTCGCGCGCCTCCTGAAGCGGCAGCGGCGGAACCAGCATCGACCGATTGGCTGAGAACTTCTCCGGCAGTTTGACCTGCGGGTAGTCGATGCCCAGGTCACGCGGGTCGGTGATCTTGCCCGTCAGCGCTGCGGCCGCGGCGGTCTCCGGCGAGCACAGCCACACGGCGTCCTCGTCGGTGCCCGAACGCCCGGGGAAGTTCCGCGGCATGGTGCGCAGACTGTTGCGGCCCACGGCCGGTGCCTGTCCCATACCGATGCAGCCCATGCAGCCCGACTGGTGGATCCGGGCACCAGATGCCACCAGTGAGGTCAGCCAGCCGCCGCCGATGAGGTCGGCGAGGATCTCCCGCGATGTCGGGTTGACGTCGAGTGAGATCTGCTCGTGGATGTGCCGACCTTCAAGCGCCTCGGCGACAACGGCGAAGTCCCGCAGGCCAGGGTTCGCCGAGGAGCCGATGACGACCTGGAAGACATCCTCACCAGCGGCTTCGCGCACGGTGCGGACATTGCCCGGCGATGAGGGAGCGGCGATGAGTGGTTCGAGCTGGGAGAGGTCGATGGAGTCGTGAAGGTCGTACTGCGCGCCTGCATCGGCTTCGATTCGGGTGAAGTCCTCGCCCCGGTCGCTTGCTTCGAGGAAGTCCCGGACCGCGTCGTCAGCGGGGAAGACCGTGGCCGTGGCCCCGAGCTCGGCGCCCATGTTCGCGATCACGTGCCGGTCCATGGCGGTGAGGTTCTTGAGGCCTTCGCCGTGGTATTCGATGATCTTTCCGACCCCGCCCTTGACGCCGTGACGGCGCAGCATCTCGAGGATGACGTCCTTGGCCGAGACCCACGGCGGCAGCGTGCCGGTGAGCTCGACGCCCATGACCTGGGGTGCACTGATGTAGAGGGGTTCGCCGACCATGGACATCGCGATTTCGAGACCGCCGACGCCGATGGCCAGCATTCCCAAGGCGCCGG
Organism: Brevibacterium sp. CBA3109; assembly: GCF_040256645.1. Classification (NCBI taxonomy): domain Bacteria; kingdom Bacillati; phylum Actinomycetota; class Actinomycetes; order Micrococcales; family Brevibacteriaceae; genus Brevibacterium; species Brevibacterium koreense. The sequence continues at coordinate 614,779 of NZ_CP158281.1, forward strand.
CCGCGCAGGTGTGGGAGTCGGAGCCGATGAGGGTGGCGCCCGGTTTGCCGAACCGCGACTGGTGGACCGGGTGGGAGACGCCGTTGCCGGCGGGGGAGAACCAGAGGCCGAATCGCTGCGCGGCAGAGCGCAGGAACATGTGGTCTTCCGGGTTCTTCTCATCGGTCTGCAGAAGGTTGTGATCGACGTACTGGACAGAGGTCTCCGTGCGGATCCGGTCGATGCCCAGCGCTTCGAGCTCGAGCATCACCAGCGTTCCCGTCGCGTCCTGAGTCAGCGTCTGATCGATGCGGACCCCGATCTCATTGCCGGGCTCAAGCGTCCCGGATTCCAGATGTGAGCCGATGAGCTTCTGAGCGACATTCTCAGCCATTGTCACCCTCCTTAAGAAGTGGTCGAATTGCTGGTGGTGCACGCGCTCACGTGGTCTGTCCACGTTAGCTCTCGTGCAGGGAACTCACAAGAGCGGTCTGGTGCCTCCTCACGCGCAAGGGCGCATACTGGGCCCATGCCGGAATTGCCCGAGGTCGACGCACTTGTTTCGTTCCTGCGTTCGAAAGTCGTCGGTGACTTCATCATCCGGACCGACGTCGGCGAACTGAGCATCCTCAAGACGGCCGATCCGCCGTTGGAGGCGATCAGCGGGTTGGAGATCAGCTGGGTCTCCCGGGTCGGCAAGGCCCTCATCGTCGAGTTCGACGGACTTGACCTGGTCTGCCGTTTCGCCCGCGCTGGTTGGCTGGTCTGGCATGAGGACGTACCCGCCGGTCCCGTCAAGATGGGCAAGGGGCCGCTGGGCCTGCGCATCCACCTGGCCTCCGGTGCCGGCTTCGACCTGAGTGAAGCGGGAACGAAGAAGAACGCTTCGGTGTCCCTCGTGAGCGACCGCACCGAGGTGCCCGCCATCGGCAACGCCGGACCCGATGCGCTGACCATCGAGGAGGACCAGTTCGCGGCGGCACTCGCTGACTCGACCTCACGGATCAAGACCGTGCTCGAGGATCAGCAGCTCATCGCCGGCATCGGCAACGCCTACTCCGACGAGATCCTCCATGCGGCCAAGCTCTCTCCCTTCGCCCCGGCCAGCGGTGTCGATGCTCCTGCACTGCTGGAGACGATGCGCAAGGTCCTCGGCCAGGCCCGAGACTCCCTCATCGATCTGCCCCCGGCGAAGGTCAAGGCGGCGAAGAAACGCGGACTGCAGGTCCACGGCCGGGCTGGCGAGAACTGCCCGGTGTGCGGTTCGACCATCGCGGAGGTCTCCTATGCTGACAAGTCCCTGCAATACTGCCCCGGTTGCCAGACAGGCGAGAAGAAACTGAGCGACCGCAGAATGGACAGGCTGCTCAAATAGTCGGGTGCTCGAACAGCCGACCTCACCGATGCTCGGAATTTTCCTGCCGGGCTCGTCGTTGCACCAAGTAGGCGAGCACATGCCAACCACCGCGTGAACCGCCGTCCGAAATTCTCAGGCCGCCCAGACACAGGAGCATCATGACGCAGCAGGTACAGATCCCCGGCACCGACCTGACCATCTTCCCCATCAACCTGGGCACGAACACCTTCGGCTGGACCGCTGACGAAGCCAGATCACATGCCGTTCTCGACGCCTTCGTCGCTGCAGGAGGCAACTTCCTCGACACCGCCGAGTCCTACCCGGCGTGGGTGCCGGGCAACACCGGCCGCGAGTCCGAGACCATCATCGGCACGTGGCTCGCCGCCCGCGACAACCGCGACCAGGTCGTCATCGCCACGAAGGTCGGCGACCATCCCGACCACACGACGCAGGACCCCGAATATATCCGCACCGCCATCGACGCTTCCCTCGAACGTCTCCAGACCGATCACGTCGACCTCTACTACGCCCACCGTGATGATGAGGTGACCCCCATCGCCGAGGTGGCCCGAGTCTTCGATGAGATCGTGAGCGCCGGTAAGGCCCGGTATGTCGCCGTGTCCAACTATTCGAAGGACAGGCTCGCCGAATGGCTGGCCGTGGCCAAGCGGGAGAACCTCGCCAAGCCCGTGGCGATCCAGCCCCAGTACAGTCTCGTCAGCCGCCGCGACTACGAGGTCGAGCTTCAGCCGTTGGCACAGGAGCACCACCTCGGCGTCTTCACCTACTTCAGCCTGGCTGCCGGATTCCTCACCGGCAAATACCGCACCGAGGCCGACCTGGAGGGCGCGAGCCGAGGCGGCATGGTCAAGGGGTACTTCAACGCCGATGGCCTCAAGGTCGTCGATGAGTTGGTCGCGGTCGCAGAAGCCCACGACGCGGCGCCGGCCTCGGTCGCGCTCGCCTGGCTGCTGGCCAAGGGTGTGAGCGCCCCGATCGTCTCTGCGCGCGCGCCGGAACAACTCGATGCCCTCATGGCGGCCCCGGATCTCGAACTCAGTCCCGAGGAAATCGTGCGCCTCGATCAGGCTTCGGCGCCCTTCGCCTGAACAGAAGCTGTCCCGGCCGGTGCCGCCAGACGGTTGTACCGGCCGACCGACGATGATCAGACCCTGCCGACCAGGAGCGTGTCAGGCGACGATCTCGTCCCGCGGTTCGACGGAATGGGCGATCGCGGCACCGATGACCGTGCCGATGGCGATGGAGAAGAACGTCGCGCCCGCGGCGAGCAGACTGCCCGCAACCCCGCTGCCGTCGCCGAACTCGAGCTGCGAGGCGTTGAGCAGGCCGAACGAACCGGGTGCGACAACGAGGAATGCGGGAACGAAGCTGATGCGCCAGATCGGTCCACGCGGCAGGCGGGAGAGGATGACGGCCACGAGTGAGGCGGTCAGCGCCCCGGCGAGACCGCCCACGGCGGCACCGAACTCGGCTCCGACGCCCAGCTGCGCCAGTGCGGCCGCCGCGATTGTGAGAACGATCGGCACTGTGTGTTCGAGTGGGGTGTAGAGGTAGATGATGAGGCCGATGGTGGCGGCGAGGACGCCGAGGGCGGAGAGCTGCCAGGTCGAATCGGCGAGCTGAGAGTTCCGCAGGGCCTGAGCTCCGGTACCGGTGACCGCTGCCGCACCAGCGACTCCCGCAATGAACATCGCCAGCTGCACTGTGGCCGAGACGAGCCGTGAACTGCCAGCCGAGAGTGCTCCGGCTGAGATCTCTGTCAGACCGGTGACTACGGCACTGCCCGGGAGCAGCAGCGCGAGAGTTGCGATGATCGTGCGCAGAGGACTCTCGAGCCAGTCGAGTCGGTAGCCGATGAGCACGATGACGGAGACGATGAATGCCGAACTCACCGGCAGCAGCGGATTGAGATTGGGCCAGCGGCCGTTGAGGGCGAGGATGCCGGCGACGATGAGCGAGCCGAATGCTGCGAAGGCCAAATTGACCAGTCCGGGTTCGAGCAGCAGGCACAGCCCGATGCCGATGGGGACGGCGCCGAGCTGGGAGAGCCAACCGGGCCAGCGCGGCGGTGCAGCGTGGACCTGGGATTCGATCATCCGTGTGGCTGCGTAGACCGTAAGCCTGCGGGCGCGCAGGGCGTCAACGATGTCGAGCAGCTTCGCCGTCTGATCGAATCGCAGGTCAGGGCCGATGCGTTCGAACTTTGTGGAATCTCCGGAACCGGAGGTGAGGAACAGGCCACGGGGAAGAGCAGCGACACGGAGTCTGCTGATGCCCAGGGTGCGTGCGAGACCAGACAGAGCGTCCTCGACGTCGACGGAGGAGATCCCGCTCGCGAGGAGCCCGGCCCCGATGGTGACCAGCAGCTGCTGCGTGGCCACAGGTGAATCGGTGTCCTCGTTCACTCACACACCCTCTCGCTCGCAGGCCGGCCGACAAAATCGAAGACTACCAGCCCTCAACTGCTACCTGACGGCGGCCCAGCAACCTGGCGCCAGGTAGCTGGGCCGCCGTCGGGTAGCAGTTGGGTAGGTCAGGGGGTGGTGATTCCCTCGAGTGGGGAGCCGACGAGGACGGCGGCAGCGCGTTCGGCGATCATAATCGTCGGGGCGTTCGTGTTGCCGGTGGGTATCTGCGGCATGATCGAGGCGTCGGCGATGCGCAGACCTTCCAACCCATGGACCTTGAACGTGGACGGGTCGACGACGGATGTCTCGTCCTGTCCCATCCGGCACGTGCCGACCTGGTGGTGGTAGGTCACGACCGAGCCGCGCACGTAGTCTTCGAGCTCGTCGTCGCTGACCTCGGGACCGGGAAAGATCTCGGTGGGCTGCCAGCGTGACAGGGCCTCGGCGCGTCCGATCTCACGGCACTGCCTGACCGAGGCCACGAGGGCGTCGACATCGGCCTGTTCGGACAGGACGTTCGGGTTGACCAGGCTCGGGTCCTGCGGGTTCGGTCCGCTCAGCGTGACCTCGCCGCGACTGGCCGGTCGGACGAGACCGCCCTGCAGGGTGAAGCCGTTGTCCGGTCCCGACTGCACATTCGGTGCGGAATCCTGGGCATACATCGGTACCGAGAAGAACAGAGGCTGGGTGTCGGGGACCGGAAGGTCCGGGTCGGATTTCGCGAACAGATGCACCTCGGCGGGGGCGACCTCACCCATCGGCACCGGCTGGGATCCGGTGGTGAAGATGACCGGGGAGAGCCAGTGATCCTGCAGGTTCTTGCCTACGCCTGGCAGGTCGTGGACGGGATCGATGTCGACCTCGCACAGTTCGTCGGCGGGGCCGATCCCGCTGCGCATGAGCAGTTCCGGTGAGGCCAGGGCCCCAGATGTGAGGATGACTTCGTGGGCCGACAGTGTCCCCACCCGTCCGCGGAAGTCGACCTCGACACCCGTGACCTGTTTGTCATCGATGAGGAGACGTCGAGCATGCGTCGAGGTCAGGATCGTGAGAATCCCATCGCCGAGGCGGGGCTTGAGGTATGCCCGCCACGTGTTCAGCCGTTTGCCGTCGCGGACGTTGAGTTGGATCCGGGAGATGCCTTCGACGCTGCCGGAGTTATAGTCCGGGTTGTAGGTCAGGCCGGTCTGCTCACCGGCTGTGACCATGTCCTCCTGGATGCGGTTGCGCTCGTAGCCGATGCGCACATCCATGGGGCCGTCGGTGCCGCGGCTGTCCGTGATCTCACCGTCATAGTTCTCGATGGCTTTGAACACGGGCAGAACCTCGTCCCAGGACCAGCCGGGGCAGCCTGATTGAACCCACTGCTCGTAGTCCCAGGCGTCGCCACGGACCCAGATGACGGCGTTGAGGGCATTGGAGCCGCCCAGGACTTTGCCGCGCGGCAGGTGGATCTTACGATTCATCGCGCCCGGCTGCGGGGTCGTGTAATAGTCCCAGTCCTGGGCCGAATGCCACAGCAGACCCAAGGTGTTCAGGTGGTCGATGTTCGGGTTCGTCTCGTCCCCACCGGCCTCGATGAGGCACACTTTCTTGCCTGCGTCGATGAGCCGGCGAGCGATGACGCACCCGGCAGATCCGGCTCCGACGACCATATAGTCGAAGTGTTCGGTGGGAAGTTCGGTGGCATTCATGACGCCAGACTAGTGACTTGCATCATCGTCTGGTGAGGGGGCGGGGTGGGACTCTGCGCGCAGACGCAAGCGAAGTCCTCAGCCGTGCACGCAGGGTCAATTGGGTGCCTGTGGGCATGGGCAGTGCTCCACCCTCTCAACCTGCGACGTCGACGATTTCGACTTCCTGCGGCGAGCCCGTGCGTCGACGAAGCTGAGAACCAGGACCACTAGGCAGAAGCCTGTGATCGTCGCAGCGGCAACTCCCACCGCTGTACCCAGCGTGCTGGCCGTGGCGAGTGCGCCCATGCCGATCGCAGTGGCGGCCTGCAGGATATAGGCGACCAGGTAGAGCAGGGACAGCGTCGAGCCACGGTGGCGCACCGGCGCAGCTTGGTTGATCACACCCAACCCGCCTGTGAACGTGAACGAGTAGGCCACCCCGCCCACGATGCACCAGGCAAGAAAGAGTCCGATCGAGCCGAACGCCGCTGCTGCGGCCATGAGAGCCAGGCTGACGATCGTCAGGAGTGTTCCGACCAGCAGTGAAACGTGCGGTCGGAGACGGGAGAGGAACAGGCCGGTGACACCGATGGTCGCCGAAGAGCATCCCAGCAGCAGTCCTGCCAGTGCTGCGTCGGAGGTGCCGGCGAACTGAACGATCATGTGTGCCCCCAGCGAGAGGAAGATCGCTCCTGCACAGTAGGCCAGTGCCACGGACAGGGTCGCGATCGAGAAGCTCAAGCGCAGTTCGGGAAGAAGCCGCGGAGCTTGAGGTCGCCATCTGTGTGTGTGGGTGGGGCGGTCGTGAGGGGTCAGGGTAAGTGTGATCATGGCGATGACGGTCAGCGCCAGCAGGAGAATGTAGCTCCAGAACAGGGGCATGGGTGCGAAGCGAGCCAACACGCCGCTGAGGACGAGGGCCAGTGTGAGCCCGGCGGCGGTCGACACGGTCGCCAGAGAACTGGCGAGTCTGGAATTGCCCGTCGTGTTGTTTTCGACCAATGACGCCGTCGCGGCGCCCATCGCCAGCCCCGAACCCGCGCCCTGGAGCACGCGGCCCAGAAACAGGAACCCGACGTTCGGGGCGATGGCGAAGACGATGGCAGACGCCGCGATCAGAGCCACGCCCCAGATCATCACGAGACGTCGCCCGAACTGATCGGAGAGATTGCCGAACAGCGGGAGAACGACGATCAGCGCGAGCTGGTAGGACGCGAACACCAGAGTCACGACCGCCGAGCTCAGTTCCCACTTCTGAGCGTAGATCGGGTAGAGAACACTCGGCGCCCCACTTGACCACAGCACAAGCGCCAGCACCGAGGCAGAGGTCCAGAACGCTCCGGTCCTGCCTAATCTGCGCAGCGAGGGCATCAGCGCTTGGAGCCGAGGCGCGAGCACAGAGTTCGTCCGTGCGTCTCGAGGGAAAGGGCCGTCATGCGAGTGCTCCTGATCAGACTGGGCGGTTGCGTTCTGCTACCAGTTGTATCAGTACTTCGGCGAGAGCCTGCCTTCGCTGCCGAGGCGTCTCATTCCTCGCAGCAGTCTCCGTGCCCTCCCGACGCCGGTGCCGGGACATCGAGGACGGGGGAGCGGTCGAAGAATCCTTCCGGCCGCAGCTTGAATCCGACCGTGTCCACAGGCATGATCGGCCAGTCCTCGACCCGCGGGAAGTGCGTGAGGCCGAAGCTGTGCCACAGGACGATGTCCTCACCGTCGATGTTGCGATCGGCGGCAGTCCACGCCGGCAGACCCGCATGCCCGGGGTGCTGGTTCGGGAAATCACCGGTCGGGTAGCGCTCGTCCTGGTGATACTGCGAGACCCACAGCGCCTTCGACGCAAACGCTGCCCGACGGTGGATCGAAGAGTCCTCTGCCGCGAGCAGAGTCGGCAGTCCCGTTGGATGGAGCTTGTATCCGACGGGTTCGCCGAGGCGGTTGAGAGACTCCGGGTTGGACACCACCCAGGTCCTGGCCACCGACTGGTCCGCATCCCGCTGAGCCTGCTGCTCAGTGCCGAGAATGGTGCGCTTTCGGCTGAAGGCGTTGCCGCGCGGGTTGGTCTCCGAGGTCGGCAGGCGCACGACGTCCTCTTCCTCGACGCGGCACTTGCCGCCGTCGAGTGCGAAGTCGAGGCGTGCCCCGAAGAGATGCTGATGGAACGGTGCGCCCAGGCCGGGAGCGATCTGCGAGGCGAAGTCACTCGAGCCGTTCGGCAGCGCCGAGGTGAAGACGACACCGGTCGCCTTCGCCTCGAACTCGATCGTACCGTCGAGGTAGAGGTACCAGTAGAAGCCGTAGTCGTAGTTGCCGACGGTGGTGAAGAAGGAGATCACGAAACGACGATTGCGCCGTGTATAGGCCACATCCGACCACAGATCCGAATGCTTGGCCAGGATCGAGGCGTCCTCTTCATGCATGCAGATGCCGTTCTTGATCTGCCGCGCTTCGCCGAGGTTGTTCGCCACCCACGGCGACAGGTAGGTGATGTCACCGAGGCAGTCACACCCCAGTTCCAGCGAGTTCGCCCATTGCCCGACGAGGTATTCGCCGGTGTCGAAGTAGTTCTGCCAGGACCGCACGGGTGAAGGGTCGCCGTAGGGCACGACCATCTCCGCGATCGCCGCCCGGTCGAGGATCGTGCGGGTGGCCTCGCCCTCGGTGAAGGCGATGTTGTGCAGGATGAGGCCTTCACGCATGTCGAAGCCGACGTCGAGCGACCACTTCTCCCATTCGATGTGATTGCCCTCGGACACGGTGAAGCTCGGACCTTCCGGCTGGGTGATCTCGATCGGCTTCTGCGTGGTGCGCACCGGACCGGTCAGTTGAGGATCGGTGTAGTTGCCGTGCTCAGACGGCACCGGGATGTCTTCGAGGTCGAGGATCTGATCGACGGTTCTGTTCGTGACATCGACATAGGCGACGAGGCCGTCGATCGGGTGGGCCCAGGCGGAATCACTCTCGTGCTGCTGGTGGAAGGCAAGCCCGCGCAGGATGCGCCGCCCCGACTCCTCCTGGTACTCGAAGACACCGGCCGATAGGGGAGCCACCCGAACCTGTTCGACGGGCAGACCGCGACGAGCAAGGCTCTCCTGCCACTTGGGATCGGCAGCCAGAACCTCCTCGACGAGCTCGAACTCCTCTTCCATGACAGGGAACTCACCCTGCGTGGTGGAGTCCACCTCGGCGATGGAATCGAGCCTCGAATGGGTCGCGGAGACGATGATATCGAGGGCTGTGCCAGCGGATTTGTTGAGGACGAAGGCACGGAAACGACGATCCACCTCGACGGCATGCTGGGCCTGGCCACGGACGGGATCGAGCAGGCCGACGTAGGTCATGCGCGCCTCGGCGGGAAAGTGGCCGGCCTCGCGCAACACCGTGGTGACGGTCGCGATCTCTGCCTCGGTGGGCAGTGTGAATGGGGTGGGGGCGCTCGGGGCGGAGGGGTCGGCAGAAGCAGAATGGCAGGACATGTGTGCACCTTTGCAACGTTGTATATGTGTTCTGACTCACGCAATAATCTACACTTGTAGAAATTAAAGTCAAGAGTGGCCGTTGAGGCGAACCGGAGGATGCATGCCCAAGATCGTCGACCACGATCAGCGCCGTCGCGAGCTCGTCGAAGCGACCCTGCGCATCGTTGTCCGCCAGGGGCTGGCCGGGGCGACGATGCGCGATATCGCTGCCGAAGCCGGATACGCCAATGGTGCGATCAAGTCCTACTTCGCCTCAAAATCGGATCTGCTCGCCGCCACATACCTCTTCGTCTACGAGGCTACGAATCGTCGTGTCGAACTCTCCACTGCGCACTTGCGGGGAATTGCGGCATTGCGTGCCTTCGCCCACGAGGTCCTCCCGGTCACCCCCGACCTCCACGATGAGGCCAGGGTGGTCCTGTCCTTCTTCGCTGAGGTGGCGCAGAGTCCCGACCATGCTCGTACCACCCGGGACACCGTGGCCATGTGGCGGAGGTGGATTCTCGACTGGCTTCGCCAGGCCGAAGGCGCTGGAGAATTGGCCGCCGAGGTGGTGCTGGAGCCCGCCGCCGATGTTCTTCTCACGTATCTGCTCGGTGCTCAGACCACCGCGATCATCGGTGGCGAATCGTTCGACTTCGCCGGTTTCCGCGGCCAGCTCGACTATGTGATTGCCCGAATGTCAGTCAATGATGACCATTCGGTCGGTAAATCCGCAAACACCCGTGACTCCCTGACTGGTTGAGGATAGAGTGAGCGCCAAGCGATCGCCGACACAGAGGTCGACGATCGGTTGCTTCTGAGAAGGACGAAGATGTTACTTGAGAGCACAGCCTCAGACTTCGACGGGTGGCAAGCGCTCGTCTCGGACTCATTCGTGCCGCTGGACACCGAACCCCAGCGCCGCGGCGGCTTCCGCGGAGCGATCAGCGCCCGCGACTACGATTCCGTCGTCATGTCCCATATCAGCGCCAACCCTCACGCGGTGCTGCGAACACCGAATCTCATCGCCCGCGACGCGAAGGCCCATGGCTCGGCCCTGAGCCCGAGCAGCTACTACAAGGTCTCGCTCCAGCTCAAAGGGCACGGGTTGCTCATCCAAGACGGTCGAGAAGTGTCACTGGCACCCGGATCTTTGGCGATCTATGACACCTCTCGTCCCTATACCCTGAGCTTCGACTGCGACTTCTCGTCCTACGTCATGATGTTTCCGCAGTCGCGAGTCAATCTGCCCACCGGCACCGTCGGCCAGCTCACTGCCACCTCGATCGGCGCCGAGCATCAGCTCGGAGCCGTGGCCACCCAGATCATCACTCAGGCCGGGGCCATGCTGCCCACACTGAGCCGATCGGTCGGGATCAGGTTGGCGGGCAATGTCGTCGACCTGCTCACCACCGTCATGGCCGATGAGCTCGCGGAGACTGCGGAGCCACCGGGGGAGAGGCAGCACCTCTGGTCGGAGGTGACCCGGTTCATCGATGCCAATCTCGCCGACCCGCAGCTCTCACCCTCGACGATCGCCGCCGCACACTTCGTGTCGGTGCGTGCCCTGCACCAGGTATTCGAAGGCAGCGGTGAAACGGTCTCCGGCGAGATTCGTCGGCGCCGGATCGATCGCTGCCGCCAAGACCTCGCTGATGCCCAGCAGTCTCAGGTGCCGGTCGCCGCGATCGGAGCCCGGTGGGGCCTGAGCGATCCTGCCCACTTCTCCCGACTCTTCCGCAGCGTCGTAGGGTCGCCCCCGGCCGCATTCCGTCGCAGCTCGCTGAGCTGACTGCACCGAAAGTCAAGACTCCTGCCCCCAGAGCCAAGACAGGGCCGCCCCTGACGCGAGAGCCTGACGTTACAGTCAATTCGTTAGGTGGATCACATGGATGTGAAAAGCGCACAACCGCACACTGCGGGAACAACACTGCAAGCAGGCGCGGGCCTGGAATCGCGTCGCATCGGCACCGTCGCCCTTGTCTTCATGATCATTGCCGCCTCGGCGCCCCTGACCGTGGTCGCCGGCGGCGTGCCCAGCAACTTCGCGGTCACCGGGCTGTTGGGAATTCCGCTGTCGTTCGTCGTCCTCGGCATCATCCTCATCCTGTTCGCCATCGGGTATGCGGCGATGAGCCGGCACGTGCACAATGCGGGCGCCTTCTTCGCCTATATCTCCAAAGGGTTGGGAAAGCCAGTGGGCATGGGAGCCGCACTCACGGCCTTGGTCGCCTACAACTCGATGCAGATCGGCATCGCCGGAATGTTCGGCTTCGTCTTCTCCTCCTTCCTCGATTCGCTGTTCGGTCTGCAGCTGAGCTGGTGGATCTGCGCACTCATCGCCTGGGTGATCGTCGGGCTCATGGGGGTGAGCCGGGTTGACTTCTCCGCCAAGGTCCTCGGCGTCATCGTCGGCACAGAGTTCCTCGTCGTCATCGTCTTCGACATCATCGGATTCGCCCACAGCCCCGAAGGCATCACTGCAGACGGGATGCTGCCGGATCAGCTCTTCGCTCCGGGAGTCGGTGCCGCACTGGCCTTTTCGATCGCTGCATTCATGGGCTTCGAATCAGGCGCGATCTACAACGAAGAGGTCAAGGACCCCAAGCGCACGGCTGGTCGAGCAACGATCATTGCGGTGAGCATCATCGCCGTCTTCTACGCGTTCTCCGCCTGGGCCATGACCATGGCAGAGGGAGCTTCGAACGTTGTGGGACGGTCCCAGGAGTTCGGTCCCGACCTGATGTTCGTCTTCCTCGGTGAACATATGCCGGTGTGGTTCGTCGACCTGGCCAACCTGCTCTTCCTCACCTCGCTGATCGCGGCTCTGGTGGCATTCCACAACATCGTGGCCCGCTACTTCTTCGCACTCGGACGTGACCGGGTCCTGCCGACCCTTCTGGCCAGAACCTCACGCCGCACAGGTGCACCCGTCGCTGGTTCCCTGACCCAATCGGGGCTGGGACTCATCGTCATCCTCGTCTTCGCGGCCGTCGGTTCCGGCAGCGACGATCCGCTCTTCCCCGTCGTCACCCTGTTCACCTGGCTGACGAACATGGGGGCATTCGGGCTCGTCCTCCTCATGGGGCTGACTGCGCTCGCCGTGATCGGGTTCCTGCGCTCCCATAAGCACGAATACTCGCTGTGGACCAGGGTGATCGCCCCTGGGCTCTCCGCCATCGGACTGTTTGCGCTCTTTGTCTCCATCGTCATCAACTTCAATGTCCTCATCGGCTTGGAAGGCACCTCGGTGCTCTCCTGGCTGCTGCCTGCCATCGTCCTCGTGCCCGGCATCATCGGCACTGTCTGGGCCTTCGTCCTCCGGTCGAGGCGCCCACAGCTCTATGCCGGCATCGGCACAGGTGGAAGCCTGGGATGAGGCTGCCACTCGAGCACTCCATGAACACCACCCACCTCTCGATCACCCGTTCCACCTCAGATAAAGGAGAATCATGAACACCGACCTCACCACTTTCGCAGGACTGCTGTCGTCCATCGAGGACCCCAACGGCCGCGAACTGCTCGACCCCGCCACCGGCGAGGTCGTCGGTCGTACCCGTGAAGGCAGCGTTGCCGATATCGACACCGCAGTTGCTGCCGCGGGCAAGGTCCAGGCGGACTGGGCCGCACGGACATCGCAGGAGCGCAGCGAACTGCTCAACCAGGCGGCCGATGCCGTCGAGGCCTCAGCCGAGGCGCTGGCCGAACTGCTCTCAAGGGAGCAGGGCAAGCCGCTCAACGGGCCCAATGCCCGCTTCGAGGTCGGCGCCTGTGCCGCGTGGCTGCGGGCCAATGCCGCTTTCGAGCTCGAGCCCGAGGTCCTCGTCGATGACGGAGAGACCCACGCCGAACTCCACTACGGACCCGTCGGCGTCGTCGGTGCTGTGGGGCCTTGGAACTGGCCGATGATGATCTCTGTGTGGCAGTTCGCGCCCTCGCTGAAGATGGGCAACACGGTCGTTCTCAAACCGTCCGAATACACGCCGCTATCTGTGCAGGCACTGGTGGCTGTGGTCAATCAGGTGCTGCCCGCGGACGTCCTGAGCGTGGTCCCCGGCAGCGGCGAGGTCGGTGCGGCTCTGACTTCACATGCGGATGTCGACAAAATCATGTTCACAGGGTCGACCAAAACCGGTCAGGCCATCATGCGTTCGGCCGCGGACACTCTGGCACGGCTGACCTTGGAACTGGGCGGCAATGACGCGGGCATCGTGCTCGAGGATGCCGATCCGGCGGCGATCGCCGGTGACCTGTTCTGGGGTGCGTTCATCAACACCGGTCAGACCTGTGCGGCGATGAAGCGCCTCTACGTGCCTGAGTCGCTGTATGACCAGGTCTGCGAGGCTCTCGTCGGGGTGGCTTCCCAGTCGCCGATGGGCGTGGGGCTGGAAGAGGAGAACGTGCTGGGTCCCCTGCAGAACAAGCAGCAGTATGACATCGTCGCCAAACTCGTCCAGGCGGCCAAAGACGGGGGAGCCCGTGTGCTCATGGGCGGCGATCCTGTGGCTGACCAGCCCGGCTACTTCTACCCGACGACGCTGGTTGCCGACATCGACAACGACAACCTGCTGGTCGCCGAGGAGCAGTTCGGTCCGGTGCTGCCGATCATCAAATACACGGATCTGGAACAGGCCATCGGCTGGGCCAATGAGCTCGAAGTCGGGCTCGGGTCCTCTGTCTGGGGCAGCGACCTCGAGGAGTGCAAGAAGGTCGCGGCCCGCCTGGAGGCGGGTTCGACGTGGATCAACAAACACGGTGCCGTGGATCCGCGCATTCCGTTCGGCGGGGTGAAGAAGTCCGGGTTCGGACTCGAGTTCGGCCTCGAAGGCCTCAAGCACGTCAGCGTTCCGCATGTGATCAGCTGGTGATAACGGCTCCCCTCACCTGAACCTCCCCGACCCGAGGGCCGCATTCACAACCTCGGTGCCGTCGGGGAGGATCAGTGGCCGAGGATGAAGATCCCATCAGGCCCGTCGGCAGGTGGCCGCGAACCAGAGTGTGAATAGACGCTGACGGACCACAGGCACTCACTGCGGAATTGTCCCAGATGCCAGTCGGCGTATCGGTGCTTCAAATGAAGTCCGGTCACCGACGCGCATGCGTCTTGGTCCGCGGGGCCTCCTCGAGCATGAGTGCTTGTTCCGATGATGAGATAGCCCCCTGGCGCCAGAAGGTCCTTCGCCCGGTTGAAGGTCTCCGCCAGCTCGTCCGCTGTGAGGAATGCCGGGACGTTTCCGGACATGAGAATGACGTCGTATTTCGCCGGAAGACCTTCTGCTGACAATGCCTGTGCAGAGGCATCTGTTGCGCGCATCGAGCGGAACCACGTCGAATCGAAGAGGTCGTGGGCAACATGGAGCACCTCAGGCGTGGGGTCAATGCCGAATGCCTGATGGTTTCGGGAGCGAAGCCCGTTGACGGCGTTTCCGATGCCGCACCCGATGTCGAGAATGTGCGAGGATCTGGCGGCGATCATATCAACGAAGCGAACATCGACTTCCATATCGGTGTCCGTGGATGCATACGCGTGCATCTTCGCTGCGTAATTCCGATAGTCCCGAGAAGCCGTCATGTCCTCAGTCTTTCACGAGGCACGCGGCGCCGGCACGTCACTCCGCTTCCGGCGGCACCGCCTCGGGCAGGATCTCCTGCACGATCTCGACGACTCGGGTCAGGGCCTTCGAGGGATTGTTGCGGCGCCAGCCGAGTGCCAGGGTGAACGCGTCTCCACCCTCGGCGAGCCGAACATAGGTGACTCCGTCGATGCGGATATGGTTCGAGGACTCGACGACGATCGAGATCCCGACCTGAGCGCCGACGAGTGCGAGCAGACTGTACGGGTCCGGTGCCTCCTGCGCGATGCGCGGGAGGAAGCCGGCCTGGTCGGCCAGCCGCATCATCGCCTCGCGCACCTGCGAACCATGTGAGGGCGCATAGGTGATGAACGGCTGCTCTTCCAGGTCCGCCATGGACACAGAGTCCCGACCGGCGAGTTCGTGGCGGGTGGGAACCGCGACCATGACCCTCTCCTGCCGGATGACGTGGACGGCGATGCCTGCCGACGCTGGGGGTGAGATAACAGCCAGATCTGCGACCCCGTCGCGCAGCGCGAGAGCGGCTTCTCCGCAGTACATCTGAGGATGCAGCTCAAGTTCGATTCCCGGTTGTCTCTCGGCCACTTCTCGTGCGAGCAGTGACAGGATCGAATAGCCGCTCGTGCCGCCGAAGCCGATGCGCACTCGCCCAACAATTCCTTCCTGCGCCGAACGGGCGATTCGACGGGCTCCCTCGACCTGATCTCGGATCGCGTGAGCCGGTTCGAGCAGGGCTTCGCCCGAGGGGGTGAGCCTGACTCGCCGGGTGGTCCGCTCGAATAGGGGCGCATCAAGCTCAGCCTCGAGTGAGCGGATCATCTGGCTGAGGGCCGGCTGGGCGATGTGGAGCTTCTCAGCAGCACGCCCGAAGTGGAGCTCTTGTGCCACGGCGATGAAGGCTGAGAAATGGCGCAGATCCATCTCGATCACTTTCCACTGATAATAAAAACGCATCAATATGTTCGATATTATCTCTTGGACTCTGGGTAATCCAGATGGCAGTGTTGGAATCGCGGCAGCCACGGACGACATCCGCAGCGCCCGATCACCTCTGACCCGACAACCGCTGGAGCATGACATGACCATGACGAATCCCTCCGACCTCCTCAACCTCGATGGCCTCTTCAGCGAAACCGAGATCGAACTCCGCGACAAGGTCCGTGCTTTCGTCGACGCACGGATCCGCCCGAACATCGCCGATTGGTACGAGGGTGCGGTATTTCCGGTCGAGATCGTGCGCGAGATGGGCGACCTCGGTCTGCTGGGCATGCACCTGCATGGCTACGGATGCCCCGGCCGATCCGCTGTCGAATACGGCATCGCCGCGCTCGAACTCGAAGCTGGTGACTCCGGACTGCGCACCTTCGTCTCGGTCCAGGGATCGCTGGCGATGTCCGCGATCCACAAGTTCGGATCCGAGGACCAGAAGAACCGGTACCTGCCGGGAATGGCCAAGGGCGAGATCATCGGCTGCTTCGGCCTGACCGAACCGACCGCCGGATCCGACCCTGCGTCCATGGCCACGACTGCCACGCGCGGCGACGACGGCAGCTGGAGGCTCAACGGCGCCAAGCGCTGGATCGGGCTGGCCTCGATCGCTGACGTCGCCGTCATCTGGGCTGCGACCGACGACGGAATCCGCGGCTTCCTCGTCCCCACCGACACCGCCGGTTTCACCGCCACCCCGATTGAGCAGAAGCTGTCGATGCGCGCCTCGATCCAGTGCGACATCACCCTCGACGAGGTTGTCCTCCCGGCCGAGGCCGTCCTGCCTGAAGTCAAAGGGCTGAAAGGCCCGTTCTCCTGCCTCAACGAGGCCCGCTACGGAATCATGTGGGGAGCGATGGGCGCGGCCCGCGACTCCTACGAAGTGGCGCTGAAATATTCGCAGGAGCGCCTCCAGTTCGACAAGCCGCTGGCCGGTTATCAGATCTCGCAGGAGAAGCTCGTCAACATGGTCCTCGAAATCCAGAAGGGGATTCTCGTGGCTGTGCAGACAGGGCGTCTCAAAGATGCGGGGAATCTCGACCCAGTTCAGATCTCGGTGGGCAAACTCAACAACTGCCGCGAGGCCATCGCGATCTGCCGCGAGGCGCGCACGATGCTCGGCGGCAACGGGATCACCCTTGACTACTCACCGCTGCGGCATGCGAACAATCTCGAATCCGTGCGCACCTACGAGGGCACCGACGAGGTTCACACCCTGATTCTGGGCCGTCACATCACGGGTGAGCAGGCGTTTAGGTAAGAGCTGTATTGGAACTGCCACACCTAGGACCGGTGTAGCGAGACTCCCGCCACCCACACCTCGGCGGGGGAGGACGTGGCCGAACGGATCGCCTCGGTGCTCGTCATCCCGGCGGTGATGAGGTAGTCGAGTTCGTCATGCAGTGAGGGTCCATGGTGGACCGGGGCGAACGGGGTTTCGTTCGCGTCGGTGCCGGCGATGATCGTGATCCCCGCATCGAGCATGGCGCGAACATTGTCGAGCGCGACCGCAAAGGCGGCATCAGCATGATCGCCGAGGCGGGCGTCGGCCATCGCCCGCATCATCACGAGCGTGGGGGAGACAGCAGTGCCCTGGTCCCGCATCCGCTCGAGGGTGCCAGGTTCCAGCTCTCGGTCGAGCGGGGCATGGGTGAGGACATCGACGCCGGCGTCGAGACCGCGGTCGAAGGCCGCGGCGGTGACGACGTGAGCGACACTCAGCAGACCGCGCGCATGTGCCCCCTCGACCAGCGCGGTCAGCGTCTCGATGCTCAGTGCCGGGACCTCGGTGGCAGCGGGATCTTCGATGATGATCTTGATGAGGTCGGCTTCGTTGTCGACTCGCCAGTCGAGGAATCTGTCGGCATCGGCCGGACCCGTGACCGCGGACTCGGCGGGGAATCCCATCATCTCGATCTGGGTGCTGCCCGGCGCCGAGGCGGCTGAGCCGGCACTGAGGATCGCAGGCAATTCGGCGTCGGAGCGCAACCCGTCGACAAGCGAATCCGGGTGAGTTCCGAGGTCGACGAGAGTCGTCAGTCCCGCATGGACGGCACCGATCAGCCTCTCACGAGCGCCGAGGTGGACATGGGTGTCGATGAGGCCCGGGGCCAGGAATCGGGCGCGGCAGAACCGTCACGCTCAGCATCGACGAGTCGGACATTGCGCAGCGTTGTCATGCCGTCACTGTACTGGCAGTCACTGTGCGGGTTCTCATGGTGCCGACAGTGGGAACACCACCTCAGTCAGCTCTTCGGACACGGTCCACAGACGACGAGCCACCTCGGCGTTCTTGGCTCCTGGCGCTCGCGAGGCGAATCCCGGTGCTCCGCGGACCTCGAACAGAGATTTCGGTCCCACGAAACTGTCGCCCGGGATGTCGGCGACTGCGGCGCAGAGTGTCGGGCGCGCGCCTTCCTGCTCGTTCTGACCGATCAGTCCGATGCAGGTCCGACTGACGGCTGCGCGCAGCCGATTGCCGTCACCGGCCTTGAACAGGTTCGTCGTCGCCAGCCCCGGATGCGCCGCGGTCGCAATGACCGTCGATGACTTCTCCGAGAGCCGACGTTGGAGCTCCGAGGTGAAGAGCAGATTGGCGAGTTTGGACTGACCGTAGGCGGCCATCGGCTTGTAGGGTCTGCGCGTCCAATCGAGATCCTCGAATTCGATGTATCCCGACTTGTGGGCCAGGGAAGAGAGGGTGACGACGCGGTCGCGGATCTGCGGAAGCAGCAGATTGGTGAGCGCGAAATGGCCGAGGTGGTTCGTCCCGAACTGGGACTCGAATCCGTCGATGGTGTGGGACAGGGGTGGGACCATGATGCCCGCATTGTTGATGAGGATGTCGATCGGGCCCGTGAAGCCGGCGGCGAAGGACCGGACCGAGTCGAGGTCAGCAAGGTCGAGCAGGCGGACGTCGGTGCTGCCCGGCATGGTCGCTGCTGCCGCTTCGCCCTTGTCGAGGTTGCGCACGGCCAGGACGACGTGAGCGCCCCCGCCCGCCAGCACCCGAGCGGCAACTCGGCCGATTCCGCTGTTCGCCCCGGTGATGATGACCGTGCGACCGGTCATCGAGGGGAGGCTGTACTCGATTGCTGATGTCATAGGCGCCATCGTAGACCCCCCAGAAAATGTTAGGGTAACCTTCGTGCCGCAGACTCCCTCATCAGGTTCGATGCTCCTCCGCAGAGCCGCTCGGCGGCGTCTCGGTCTCCTGCTCCCCGGCATCATCACCATGTCGCTGTGGCAGGTCTGCGAAGCGCTGGTCCCGGTCGCCATCGGCATCGTCGTCGACGTCGCGATCATCCCGCTGTCCGTCCCGGCACTCATCGTCTCCATCGTCGGCATCGGTCTGCTGTTCACCGTGCTCAGCCTCGGCTACCGATTCGGCGCCCGTTTCTGCAATTCTGCCCGCGAACACGAAGCACATGCTCTGCGCGTCGAGATCACCCACGCCGCACTCACCTCGGCGAATCTGCCACCGGACCGCGCCTCCGGCGAAGTCCTGTCAATCGCCTCGGCCGATGCCGATACGGCGGCACAGTCCTTCGCCCAGGCCGGACGCGGCATCGCCTCGGTGCTGGGCATGATCACGGCCGCCGTCTTCCTTCTCATCGCGGACCCTGTGACCGGACTCGCCGTCCTCATCGCCGTACCCATCGGACTGATCATCGTGGCACTGCCCGGCCGCTCGGTGTCTGCGAAGGCCAACGCCCAGCTCGAAGCCGTGGCGCGAGCCGGCAGATCAGCCTCGGACCTCATGCACGGTCTGCGCGTGATCAAGGCCATGGGCGGAGAACCCTGGGCTGTGAGCCGTTACCGTCACACCTCAGATGAAGCCGCGCAAGCCGGCATCGCTACAGGCGAGCGAACCGGACGGCTCGCGGGGCTCGGCGCCCTCGTCATGTCTCTCGTGCTCGCGATCGTCCTCATCGTCGCCGGTCTGCGCCTCATCGACGGACAGCTCAGCGTCGGCGCACTCATCGGCATCCTCGGCATGACCGCGTTCCTCACCGAGCCGATGCGCGCCCTGGCCGAGATCGTCGGTCTCTTCGCCCAATCCCATGGAGCCGCCCAGCGGATCTCTCAGCTGCTGACCGACATCGATGGCGCCGGAGCAGCGCCGACGACCGCACTCACACCAGCCATCGACATCGACGACGAGAAGATCAGCGTCCGGGGCTGGGTGGCAGGGGAGGGGCGCACGGTCGACTTCACCACCCAATTCGGCTCCCTGACCGCCATCGTCGTCGAACAAGCCGAGACAGAGACTGCGCTGATCACGGCTCTGGCTGGCCATGCCCGCAGCACCGGGCTGGGCCAGATGCTCGTTTCGCCGCACACGGTCGACCTGTTCGAAGGCACGATCCGCTCCAATATCACCATGATCCTCGGCGCAGGCGATGCTCCCGTGGCACCCGAGGTGCTCACCGCCTCGGGCGTCGATGAGCTCCTTGGCCTCGTCGACACCGGGCTCGACCACCGCATCCAAGAACTCGGCGGCAACCTGTCCGGCGGGCAACGCCAAAGAGTGGCCCTGGCCCGCGCCCTCCATGCCGATCCTCAGGTTCTCGTCCTCCACGAACCGACCACCGCGGTCGATGCCGTCACCGAAGCACGCATAGCAGACCGAGTCCAGGATCTGCGCAGCTCACGCGGGAACGCTGCCACGATCATTCTCACCAGCTCTCCGGCCTTTCTCGCAGCAGCCGACTCCGTCGTGTTCGTCCCTGACACCGGTCCTGTCCTCAGCGGGAAGCACGCCGAGCTCCTCGCCGCCGCAGACGAGCCCGCCGCTGGCGCATCCGCCGAGGCCTACCGAAACGCGGTGACCCGATGAGCGCATCTGCCGAGCCGACCGACCAGACCACCCTGTCAATCGCCTCCAGACGCCGCTCGTTCGCGCATCTGGCCCCGTTGCTTCGCTTACGGTGGAGCTGGCTCGTCGTGCTCGTTCTCGCCGGGATCGCCAACGCCGGTGCCGGGCTCGTCGGACCATGGGCGATCGGTCGTCTCGTTGATGTGCTCCCAGCTGGGGCCGGTTCAGACGTCGTCATCGAGTGCGCGATCGCTGTGGCCATCGCCGGTGTGGTCATGGCGTTGGGCACCTGGATCGGGGCGTGGGCGCTGGCCCATATCGCGATGCCCATCGTCGGTGACCTGCGCACACAGGTCGTCGAATCCGCACTGAGCCTGCAATCGCAGCGCGTCGAATCCACGGGCACAGGTGATCTGGTCTCCAGGGTCGCCGATGATTCCCGCAAGATCAGCGAGGCCGCCGCGCAGGTGCTGCCGCTCATCGTCGAATCACTTCTCATCGTCATTGTCTCTGCCATAGGTCTGGCCGCGATCGACTGGCGCCTGGGCCTCGTGGGTCTCGTTGCAGTACCGATGTATTGGCTCACCCTGCGCTGGTATCTGCCCAGGTCGGAACCGATCTACAAGGAGGAGCGCGCCGCGTTCGGCAGGCGTGCCGGACGCCTCCTCGGCGGTCTCACCGGTGCCCGAACCCTGCGTGCCTACCGCGCCGAGGCGGGGGAGCTGGACCGCATCGATGCTGCCTCGGGGCAGGCCCGGGACCTGTCGATCGGAGTGTTCAGTTTCCTCACTCGCGCCTTCTCACGCAACAACCGCGCCGAGGCTGTCGTCCTGTCCCTGCTCCTCATCGCCGGATTCGTGCTGGTCTTCTCCGGCCAGACCACGGCCGGTGCTGTGACTACCGCGGCTCTTGTCTTCCACCGTCTGTTCAATCCCATCGGTGCTCTGGTCGGGCTCTTCGACCAGATCCAATCCGCCGGAGCCTCGCTGACTCGTATGGTCGGCGTCATTGACGAGGCATCGACGTCGCCGAGGCGGTCGGGCGACATTTGCATCAACCGGCCTGCTCTCGTGCTGGAGAACCTGTGGTTCACCTACGACGAGGATCCCGGGTCGAGTAATCATGTCCTCAAGGGTGTGAGCCTGCGCCTCGAGCCGGGCGAAGTTGTCGCCGTCGTCGGCACCACGGGAGCAGGGAAGTCGACGCTCGCGCGGATCGCGGCGGGCCTCTCTGCGCCCTCGTGTGGGTGGGCCGGACTCGATTCGGGCACAGCCGCCTCGGCGGGGGAAGTGGAACTGACTGCGCTGCCGGAGTCAGTGCTGCGCTCACACATCAGCATGGTCTCGCAGGAGGTCCACACCTTCAGTGGAACCCTGCGTGAGAATGTGGCGCTGCCGGTCCCGGACGCCACAGACGAACAGATCGCTGCGGCGTTGACCAGGGTCGGGGCTGGCTGGGCCGGCGAACTGTCCGAAGGACTGGATACCGAGGTTGGTGACGGCGGCATTCGCCTGAGCGCGGTCGCGGACCAGTCGATTGCATTGGCTCGCCTGGTGCTCGCAGATCCGGACTTCGCGATCCTCGACGAAGCGAGCGCCGAGGCCGGATCCGCCGGCGCTCACGTGCTCGAAGCCTCTGCCCGTGCTGCAGTGGTCGGGCGTGGGGCCCTCGTTGTCGCCCACCGTCTCAGCCAGGCCGAGACCGCGGACCGCGTTCTCGTCATGGCGCACGGACGGATCGTCGAAGAGGGCACTCACGAGGAGTTGGTCGCGGCTGGTGGCCGTTATGCTCAGCTGTGGTCGGCCTGGTCCGCCTGAGCTGAGCACCCTGCGACTGACATCCCTCAGCTGAGTCCCAGGACCGTCGTCGCAATGGTGAAGTAGATGATCAGGCCGGTGGCGTCGCAGAAGGTGGAGATGAATGGGTTGGAGAACACCGCCGGGTCGGCGCCGATTCTCTTCGCGATGATCGGCATCAGCCCGCCCACGGTTGCGGCCATGATGCACACCGACAGCAGGGTGAGTCCGATGACCAGGCCGATCGCCCACCCGTAGACGAGGCCTGCGACGACGAAGCCCAAGAGGCCGAGTACGGCTCCCAGCATCGCCCCGACGCGCAGTTCGCGCCAGATGACTCTCCCCAGGTCGCGGATCCTCACCTCTCCCACGGCCAGCGCACGGGTCACGGTCGTTGCGGCCTGGTTGCCGGTGTTGCCTCCCGTACCGGTGAGCAGAGGGATGAAGAGGGCGAGGATGACGACCTGGTCGAGGCGGTCCTCATAGACCTCGAGGACCTGGACCGTGAGGATCGCCGACAGTGCGAGGACCAGCAGCCAGACGATGCGGCTCTTGACCAGCCGGAAGATGGTGGACGAGAGGTAGGACCGGTCCAGCGGCTCGGAACCGCTGGAGCGGGCGATGTCCTCGGCGTCCTCCTCGTCGACGATGTCGAGGACGTCGTCCATGGTCAGGATCCCGACGAGGCGGTCCTCCTTGTCTACGACGGGCATCGCAATGAGCCGGTGGGAGAGGAACAGGCGAGAGGCGACCTCGCGGTTGGTCAGCGCCTGCGTGCTGATCGATTCTCGCACCAAGTCCGCGACGAGATCTTCGGCGTCGGCAGCGATGAGATTGCGCAGGGACACAACGCCCAAGAGGACACGTCCGTAGCCGACGACGGGGAGGAGGTAGACGGTCTCGGGGCCGTCGATGCGGGCCCGGACGACTTCCATCGCTTCGGCGGCGGTCCAGTCCTCGTGGAGGCTGAGGACCTCCGGGGACATGTACCGGCCGATCGCAGCCTTCGGGTACCCGAGGACTGCAGTGGTCATTTCGCGTTCCTCGGCATCGAGGCCGCTCATCAGTTGGCGGGCGACGTTGGCGGGGAGTTCGCCGAAGAGTTCGGCACGGTCGTCGGGGTCGAGGCCCTCGACGATGTGGGCGACCTCTGGTTCGCGGAGGTTCTGGATGAGTTCCGCCTGGTAGCCCGGCGGAAGATTCTCGAACACGGCGAGTGCCTCATCCTTGTCCAGGATACGGAAGAGGACCGCCGACTGCAGCGGTGTGCTGGTGTGGACGAGACGGGTCAGCTCGGGCAGGGGCACCTGGTGCGCAAGATGGGCGATGGTGTCCATCGCCGGACGGTCGATACGACCCGTCAGTGCGGACTCGAGGCGGTCGGCCGCCGAGTTCTCCACCGTCATGTCTGGCATGACTGCTCCTTAGCGTCCGCTACCCGTGTGATCGCTGTCCACCCTATGCCACTGCGGGAGGCGGAGCCCAAAGGAGCCCGCGCAGAGGAGGTACGATCATCGCATGGTGGGGCAGCAGAGCTATGCGACGACATTCGAGACCGGAACCGTGACCAGGTGGATCCGACGCGCGACGCTGATCGCGACCGCAGTCCTTTCCGCAATACTGCTTGCCAGCTACCCGCTGCTGCCTGATCTGATTCCCACTCATTTCAATCTTGCGGGCGAGGCTGATGGCTATGGTCCGAGCTGGACGGTGTTCGTCATCGGCGGTCTGCTCTGCGCCCTCATCTGCGCAACGGCCTGGTTGTCGACAAGGCCGCAGGTTCTCAGTTTCCCGGTCGTCGTGACTCAGGAGAACTCTCAGCTGGTCTTCCGGGAGTCGGAACGGATGATGGTGTGGGTGTCAGCGTCACTGCTCATTGCCTATGTCGGTACCGCCATATCCATCTGGGGCGGCTACGGCGCCCCCGCCTTCATTGCGGGAATCCTCGGTCTGGTGCTCGCGACGATCGTCGGGGTCAAGAGAACCCTCTCGGCCGCCTGAGCCACCTCTTCGACCAGCACCCCCTCGAACATCACCCTCTTGGCCAGCACCCCCTTGGCCTGGAACGAAGAGTGAACTCAGCACGATTCGGTCCATCCTGAACTGTGGGCGTCCTAACATGGGGGTATGAGCGATCAGATCCCTGCCTCCGACCGTCAGCCCTCCCGCCGCCAGTCATTCCGCCAACTGCACCGGCCAGGGGAGCCGTTCCTTCTGCCCTGTGCCTGGGACGTCGCAAGTGCCCGATTGTTCGCCGAGGCGGGGCACCCGGCCGTCGGCACGACCAGCCTTGGTGTGGCAGCCGGCATCGGGGCCGCCGATGAGGACCGTGAAACCCTGACCGCCATGGCCGGTTTGATCGGGAACATCTCACAGGCCTTGCCTGAAACGCTGCTCACCTGCGATTTCGAGGACGGGTACAGCGACGATCCGGGTCCCGTCGTCGAGACCCTGCAGGGCAGCTTCGACGTCGACGGAATCAACATCGAAGATTCCGCTCGCGGCCAGCTCGTCGAGCCCGGGGCACTCGCCGACAAGGTCAGCGCGATCAAGGGGGCGATTCCTGATCTGTTCGTCAACGCGCGCATCGACACGTACTGGACTGGGCAGGACAACCTCGGCGACACCCTTGAGCGGATGCACCGCTATGTCGATTCCGGGGCCGATGGGATCTTCGTGCCCGGGGATCTTGACCTGGAGACTATCGGGCGGATCGTCGAGGCCTGTCCGCTCCCGGTCAATGTGCTGGCCAGTCCGCGCTTCTTCCGCGATGAGTTCGCCGAGGTGGGGGTGGCCAGGATCAGCACCGGCTCGCTGCTCTACCGAACCGCGATCTCAGCGGCATTGCACTCGTTGAGTGGGCTGAGCGGAGACCGCCCGGTGCAGACAGCGAACGTGCTGTCCTACCGGACGGTCTCCGAGCTGGGCGACTAGCCTCAGCTCAGTCTTCGCCGCCATCAGCGAGCGCGTCGAGGTCATCGCCGGCGAGCGCGTCGACGTCGAGGTCATCGCCGGCGAGCTCGGCGACTTCAGCCTCGTCTTCGTCGTCGGAGACCATCTCATCGCCGGGGCGGTTGCCCAGTTCTGCGGCGGTGGTGGAGTCTGTGGAGAACTCACCGGGGATGTCAGGGGCATCGAGCTCGTCGTCCTCGCCCGAGTTCTCGAGGAGAGCATCGTCGGCCCCTTCGATGCCGGTTCCCTCGGGGCCGTCGGCCCCTGGCTCGACGAGAGGGGAGGCTTCCGCATCGGATTCGACGTCGGCATCGAGGGCGGTGTCGACGTCATCGGCTTCGGCTTCGGCAGCGTTGAGCTCCGGGTCATCGAGTTCGTCGGCGGTGGGTTCTTCGAGAGTGGGATCATCCATCACAGGCGCCCCCATCTCGGGTTCGTCTGGCCGCTGTGTCGGATCGGTGGGATTGTCGCTCATGATCGCTCCTTCGGTGGTGGTCGATGCTTCTGTCTGTCGACGCCCACATTGTTGCACGAGCAGGGGCCCGCGCGCAGGTGTCCTGGCTCGCCCGGATTGGGTGAACGCTGCTGCGATCACCGGCGGTCGTAGCGTTCCTTCCACGTCCGCCAGTCCCATGCGCTGAGGAACTCGTTTGCTGCAGTCTCCCCGGAGCGAATGAGATCGAGCTTGTCCTCTCGTGTCAGGGTGAAATCGGTGCTGCTCTGGGACGCAGTGTCGACGAAGATCGTTCGATCGGTGACAGAAGGCTCATCGATATGGCGCCGGTCGTGGGCGTTGATCATGGTCGACAGGAGCGAGAGGCCATATTGGTAGGTGTTCGCATTGGGCCGCCATTGGGTTTCGGCCCTCGTCCTGGCGGAAAGCATCACACCCAAGGTGGGCCAGCGTGCAGGCTGTTGATCCCTCCGGTCGAAGATGTCGACGGGGAAGTTCGACAGCAGTCCGCCGTCCGCCCCGAGCAGCGTGGCGCCACCGGCTATTCGCGGATCTGCTCGCAGAGATCGGGGTCGGAAGAAGAACGGTGTCGCGGCCGAGGCGCAGACTGCCTCGGCGACAGACTGAGAATCCGGGTCGACACCGAGCGCCGATTGGTAGTCCCAAGGCAGTCGCAGCATGCGACCGCGAGAGACATCGGAGACGATGACCACGAGGCGATACTGCCGCTCCGGCGGCAGTGCGCTGTGGGGGTCATGCAGGCGAAGGTCTCCCCAGGTGCGGATGCCCTGCGCGGCGAGGATGTCGGCAAGGAAGTCGTGGAGGGCGGTGCCGAGGTACATGCCCTTGTGGAACAGGAGTCCCTGGATCTTGCCGAGCCACGGCACGAAACGGAAGGCCGGGCTGAGGTCTTCGAAGTCGGTGAAGTCCTTGCTGAGGATCGTCTCGATGAGCCTCTCCGGCGCGATGCCTGCGGTGGTCAGCGCTCCGACGACCGCGCCGGCCGAGGTTCCCGCGATGCGGTGGATGGAGTACTCGGCCGAGCTCAGGGCATTGACCGCGCCGACGAGGCCGGGAAGTTTGGCTCCTCCGCCTTCGAGGACCAGATCGGTGACGGCCATGACGCCCTCCTTCTCAGCTGCCTCGGTGTCCCATCGACCTTGGTGTCGATGCGCCTTCTCTCATTGTCCACCTAGGCCTTCGTGCCGGCCGGAAGTCGCGTCCGGTGTCAGCGCCGAACGCGGACTGGGTCGGCATCATTGCGCTCCGAGGCCGGTGAGGCAGTGTCCGGCCCTGCAGTCACGGGTCGTCGGCCAGTGAAGTGATCCATGGTCTTGTTGACGCCGAGGAAGTCCATCACCTGATCGAAGACCCGTGTGGGCAGCAGTCGCACACCTGGCACCAAACGAACGAACGGGGGCATGACAAGCTGCTCACGCCCGGACTCGACGGAGTCGATGACCTTGTCCGCGACCTCCGTCTCCTCGAGAATGGGCAGCAGGCGGGGGAATTCGGTGGTCACACCTTCGAACATGCCGGTGTTGATGTAGAAGGGGCAGACGAGGAGCGTTCTCACATTGCTGCCATCGGCCCGCAGCTCTGCGCGCAGAGACTCGGTGAAGCCCACGGCCGCGAACTTGCTTGCCGAGTAGTCGGTCTGCCGGGCAACCCCGGTGAGTCCCGCGGCGCTGGAAATGGTGACGATGGTGCCGCGGTCACGTTTGAGCATTCCGGGCAGGAAGGCGCGTGTCACCCAGTACAGGGCGAGGGTGTTGACGTCGTAGACGCGTCGGATCGCGTCCTCGTCGGTTTCGAGCAGCTTCTTGCCGGTGACGATTCCCGCGCAGTTGATGACGACATCGACCGGTCCGGATTCTTCGGCAGCGGCTGCCACCTGGTCGGAGTCGCCCACATTGACGGCAAATGAACGGGCGTGCGATCCGGTCGCCACGATCTCATCGCGAACGCTCTGTCCGCGTTCTTCCGAGAGGTCCCAGATCAGAATCTCTGCGGCGCCACGGGCTGCAGAATCCAGAGCCATCAAGCGTCCGATTCCGCTGCCAGCCCTGGTGATCAGCACTCGTGCACCGGCGATTTGGGTTCCACGTTTCATGTGACTGCTCCTTTGCATCATGGCTTCAGCCGAAACTCCCAGGCTGAGGCTTCAAGCGAGTGGTCGATACCTCAGTCCACGTTAGAGGGTTATAGGCCAGATTGTGTGTACAGGATAGGCCTCTTGCCCAGTAGGCAGTAGGCCAAGACATGGTTGAACATGCTCTGGAAGCATGTTCAGTGTCAGTTCCCCGGAATCACCCCCGATGTGGTGTATGCGCAAACAAGCTCGTCAAGAACGGTCAGACCACTGCCGGCCGGACCCGATGGCGGTGCAAACACTGCGGGGCCTCAACATCCCAATCTCGGACCGATATCAGCAGGAAGGCCGAGTTCACCAGCTTCATATCTTGGCTGACTAGCACCCGCGCCAGGGGCGAGTTCGCCACGAGCACACGGACCTTCACGCGACAAACACAATGGTGCTGGAACGTGATTCCCACCGTCACTGCCACCGGCGAGGTCCATGACCAGATCATGCTCGATGGCACCTATTTCAATGGCTGGTGCGTCCTCATCGCCCATACCGGCAAACACGCCATCGACTGGCAATGGTGCGACCAGGAAAAGACCGCGTCGTGGACCGCGCTCATTCGACGCATCCCCGCCCGCGTGGCCGCGATCGTCGATGGCAACGGGCCGTTGACAACGACGATCAAACGATTGTGGCCAGGCACCCGCATCCAGCGGTGTCACTTCCATGTCCGGCAAGCCGCGAATAAGCACCTCACCAGACGACCGAACCTGCCGGCGAACAAGGAACTCCTCGCGATCTACACGATGCTCACCGACGTCAGCACCCTCGAGCAGGCAGCCGCCTGGACGGGCGAGTTCGCCGGGTGGGAAGCCAAATGGGAGGCCTTCCTCAAACACCGCACCACGGCTCAATCAGGTGCCCCTAGGCCCTCGTATGTCCGACCGGGACAGCACTGGTGGTACACGCATCTGCGGACCCGCCGGGCGTGGAAACTCGTTGCGGGCCTGATCCGTGACGATCAGCTCTTCACCTGGCTCGAACTGGCCGAGGAAGGGCTCGTGATCGCGAAGACAACGAACGCGTTAGAGGGCGGGCCGAACAAGGCCATCAAGGACTTTCTGCGCCATCACAGGGGACTGCCGGTCGAACATGCTCGTCGGGGAGTCGACTGGTTGCTGTACCGGCAGACAGAAGCTGCGAGTGATCCGTGGGAGCTCGTCACACCGTCAGCGTGGGCGAAGAAGCCTGAACGCAGACTCGTGCGCCCTGATTCGGGACGGAGTGAGACGACTTCGTTGTACGGGACCTCGTTCAGTATCGAGGACGGCAACGGGATCCAGAAAGGGTGGGGTGGACGATCACGGTGAATCAGTGACACCAGGCTGGTCAGACACGCCCTACCCATACACACATTTTGGCCTATAACCCTGATCTCAGGTGTCCAAAAAGCGTCTACCAGTTCTAGCAGAAGCGTCCACTGCAGGGGATGCATGACGCCCATGAGGTTGTCAAGCCTAGGCACGAAAAAGCCCCGCGATCCCAGCTGAACACTGGGAAGGCGGGGCTTTCTAATCGTGGCTCCGACCGGCGTCGATCCGGTGACCTTTCGATTTTCAGTCGAACGCTCTACCAACTGAGCTACAGAGCCAGGCCGCCAACATACCGAAGCATGTTGAGAGAAACAAAGGCCCTTCCGAAGAAGAGCCTTGTGCTCCGCGACCCTGACCGGACTCGAACCGGCGACCTCCGCCGTGACAGGGCGGCGCGCTAACCAACTGCGCTACAGGGCCTAACATGTTGCATCTGATCCGATGTTGGACTTGTCAATCCTACACCGTACCCCCAACGGGATTCGAACCCGTGTCGCCGCCGTGAAAGGGCGGTGTCCTAGGCCTCTAGACGATGGGGGCCCAGGTTGTCCTCGGATTCCCCGGGGCAACGACGTTAAGCTTATCCCAACCATTTCGCAGAGTGCAAACCGATATCGAGTGTCCTCGGTCACACTGATTCAGGCGACGGTGGGAGGGCCGCCCGCAGTCCCTTCGAAGGTCATCCCGTTAGGCTGGTGATCATGGAAGACCTCAGTGGCGAAGAGTTCGAAATGATCCTTGACGAGGCGCTCGACCAGCTCCCCACGGGCGTCACCGATGAGCTCGACAATGTCGCTCTCTTCGTCGAAGACCGGCCTGAGGACGGAAACACGCATCTGCTGGGGCTCTACGAGGGAACACCGGTGGGGGAGCGAGGCATCTCCGGGCTGGAGCTGCCGGACAACATCTTCCTCTACCGCGACAACCTCATTGCATTCGCTGATGACCGTGACCACCTGCTGCGCGAGATCGTCATCACCATCGTCCACGAGATCGCACACTTCTACGGAATCGATGACGAGCGGCTCCACGAGCTTGGCTGGGGTTGAGGCCTGCGACCTTTCGCAGTTGACCACGAAGACCAGCGTCACTCCAGGTCGTAGGTGGTGTCTGACCTTTCATCGCGCGTCATTGATTGGCGCTTGAGCCTGGACTTCGCTTATTGTGGGCGGGTACCCATCAGTATTCGATACAACATTCCGTCCGTATCGACGCGGGAACACAGGGGGCGATCAGCCCCGGGCAGAAATGCTCCGCGTGTCCTCGCAGATTTACGGGCAGGAGGCACGACCCCTTTATGACAGTGGCATCCAAACCGACAAGTGCGGCTACCCCGGCCGTCCGTGTACTCAATCTGGCAGGCATCGATTACACCCTGCACAGCTTCGATCACGATCCGAGCACCCGCCGTTACGGAACTGAAGCCGCCGACAAGCTCGGCGTCGGCTCCGACCAGGTATTCAAGACCCTCATGATCCAGGTGGACGGCGCACCCGTCACCGCTCTGGTTCCCGTTTCCGGGCAGCTTGACCTCAAGGGTCTCGCGTCCGCGCGTGGCGCGAAGAAGGCCCAGCTGTCAGGCGTGGCCGAGACCGAACGTCGCACCGGCTATCCGGTGGGCGGAGTCTCCCCGTTCGGGCAGCGCCATGCTGTGCCGGTCGTCATCGACCGCACCGCACTCGAGCATTCCTCGGTCTTCGTCTCGGCAGGCCGTCGTGGCCTCGAGATCGAGATCCGTCCCGAAGATCTCGTCATGCTGACCAATGCACAGGTCGGGAAGATCGCAGCGCTGGACTGATCAACCCAGTACTGATCAACCCAGTACTGATCAACCCAGTACTGATCACGCCCATTCGACGTCACCGACGGCGGGTTCTGCCTGCCCGGCGGTGACGTCTGCGTACATCGCCAGGGCCGCATCCACCTCGGCGACTGGGACCATCATGTCGATCTCCACAGTTGCACCGTACTGTGACCGCGTCGTCCACCCTCTGTTCCCAGCCGCCCGATCCAGGGCGTTGGCCTGGGCGTAGTCCACGTCGGCGCGCACAGGCACCAGTTCATGCTTCGTCACGACTCGTGCCGTCTCCAACGCCGCCGAGGTGGCCTGGCCGTAGGCCCGGACGAGTCCTCCTGCACCCAGCAGAGTTCCCCCGAAATACCTGGTCACGACCGCGACTACGAAGGTCAGCTGGTGACCGGAGACGACGTCGAGGATCGGTGCCCCGGCCGTGCCCGCCGGTTCACCATCATCGCTGAAGCGCTGTGTGCGCGAATCGGGATCGAGCACGAACGCCGTGCAGTGATGCCTGGCCTTGGGATGGGCATTCCGCCGCTTCGCGATGACCTCCCTGGCCTCTGCTTCATTGGCGACCGGTGCGAGGAATCCGATGAAACGCGACTTCTTGATCTCGATCTCGGCCTCGGCAGCGGTGGCGATGGTCCGGTAGGGCATGCCAGTCACTCTACCCAACGACACTGACACGGACCGTTTCGTCGGAATCTGATCTACGATGGGCGGACAAGCGCAGACCACGCGCGGCAGCTCGGTGCGCAGCACGTGTGTCGATTGCCTGAACAACGGTGAAAGGGTGATGTGTTGTGCAACAGCTCAGCGACAGTGAGATCTCAGCGATCAAGGACGAATCTGCCCGGGCCTATGAACTCGATCGGGCACACGTCTTCCATTCGTGGTCGGCTCAAGAGCTCATCGATCCGATGACAGTCTCCAGGGCTTCGGGGTCGACCATCGTCGATGGCCAGGGGCAGTCGTTCCTCGACTTCTCGTCACAGCTCGTCAACACCAACATCGGCCACCAGCATCCGACGGTCGTCCAGGCGATCAAAGACCAGGCCGACCTGCTGTGCACGATCAGCCCGGCCCACGTCAACGCTGCGCGGTCGGAGGCAGCCCGCCTCATCACCGACCGCACCCCGGCCGGACTTGACCATGTGTTCTTCACCAACGGCGGAGCCGATGCCAACGAGCACGCGATCCGTATGGCCCGGCTGCACACCGGTAAGCACAAGGTCCTCTCCCGTTACCGTTCGTACCACGGTGGCACCGAGACGGCCGTCAACGTCACCGGTGACCCGCGCCGCTGGTCGAACGATCGCGGAGACTCCGGCGTCGTCCACTTCTTCGGACCCTTCCTCTACCGGACCGAATTCTTCGCCACCACCGAGGCAGAGGAGACGGAGCGCGCCCTGCGTCACCTCGAGCGCACCATCGAGCTCGAGGGCCCGTCGACGATCGCCGCGATCATCCTCGAGACCATTCCCGGCACCGCCGGCATCATGATGCCGGGCAGCGAGTACATGCAGGGGGTCCGCGCCCTGTGCGACAAGCACGAGATCATCTACATCGCCGACGAGGTGATGGCCGGATTCGGACGCAGCGGCAAGTGGTTCGCCTTCGAGCACTTCGACGTCGTCCCCGACATCATCACCTTCGCCAAGGGTGTGAACTCCGGCTATGTGCCCTTGGGCGGAGTGATCATGAATGAGGCGATCTACGGTTCATTCGCGCAGAAGGCCTATCCTGGCGGACTGACCTACTCCGGCCACCCACTGGCCTGCGCCGCAGCAGTTGCGACGATGAAGGCAATGGACGAAGAGGGCATGATCGAGCATGCCCAGCGCATCGGTGAGGAGGTCATCGGACCCAGGCTGCGCCAGATCGCCGAGAACTCGAAACACGTTGGTGAGGTCCGCGGGGTCGGTGCCTTCTGGGCCATCGAGCTCGTCTGGGACAAGGAGTCCCGTGAGCCGCTGGCACCCTACGGCGGAGGCTCACCGGAGGTCGCCTCGGTCGTGTCCTCTCTCAAGGAACTCGGCGTGGTGCCCTTCAGCAACTACCACCGCCTCCACGTGGTCCCGCCGATCAACATCAGCGACGAAGATCTCGAAACCGGTTTGGGCGTCTTCGAGAAGGTGCTCACCGACCTCGACTTCTCCCGCTGACCCCTCCAGAAGCACCTGACGGCGGCCCAGCAACCTGGCGCGAGGTTGCTGGGCCGCCGTCAGGTAGTTTTAGCGGGCGTCGTGGGTGAACTTGCCGCCGAGGACGGTGGCGCGAACCGGGATCTGTGAGATCTCGGTCGGTGCCACCTCGGCGGGGTGAGCACCCAGCGCCACGAAGTCCGCGAGCTTCCCGCGGGTCAGCGTTCCCTTGTCCGCACCCTGGCCGGAAGCCTCGGCCGCGACCGAGGTGTAGGCGGCGATCGCCTCATCGGGGGTGAGGCACTCGTCGGCCGAACCCATGATGTCGCCATCGCGGGTCGCCCGGGTCACGTAGGCTTCGATCCCGCGCAGCACATTCCCATCGGCGCAGGGACGATCCGAGCTGCCTGCCATCAGCACACCGGCATCGACGAAGGACTTCCCCCGGTAGAGCAGCGGTCGACGTTCGGGGCCCATCGAGTTGTTCATCCCGTCGCCGATCGCCTCGGCGAACGCCGCCTGCGGGGTGACGGCGATGCCGTTGTCGGCCAGAGTGCGCAGGTGCTCGTCGTGGACGAGGCCAGCGTGCTCGATCCGGTTGGGAACGGCCCGGCGACCGTACCTGGCTTGGGCGTCGACGATATTCGCCACGGCCGCATCCACCGCGGCGTCACCGATCGCGTGCACGGCGACGGACCAGCCGGAGGCGTAGGTGTCGAGGATCTGCTTGCGCAGCGCCTCAGCATCGGCCTGGAGGTATCCGGCGTGATCCTTGCCCGTGTAGTTCTCCCGCAGAGCCGCAGTCTCTCCGCTCATTGCTCCGTCCATGAAGAACTTGACCGGTCCCAGCGCGACGAGGTCATCGCCGAGGCCGGTGCGGACTCCCGCATCGAGGCCGATTCCGAAGCCGTCGGCGGAGTTCGCAGCGATCTCGTGGAGACCGTCAGCCTGCGGCAGAAGCTGGGCGCGGGCACGCAGCTTGCCCTCTTCGCGGGCGCGCAGATAGGCGGTGATTTCGATCGGGGAGTGACCGATCCACCCGTAGGCGATGCCGCAGTCTCCGAACGAGGTGATGCCCTCCTTCGCGTAGTACGCGGTCGCCAGGTCCAGAGCCTCGACGATCGTATCGAGTGAGTAGGGGCGGATGAGGTCCTGCACGAGCTCCTGCGCCGTCTCCTCGAGCAGCCCTGTCGGGTGGCCGGCAGAATCGGTGACGACCTTGCCGCCGACGGGGTCGGCGAACCCGGGCTCGAGGATGCCGGCACGGCGCATCGCCTCGGTGTTGACGATCGCGGCATGCCCGGAGGTCTGGCGCATGAACAGCGGGCGGTCGCCGGTGATCTCGTCAAGGCGGGACAGCTCCGGATACTGCCCGTCGTAGTCGCGGTGGCCGTAGCCTGTGGCGTTGATCCACTCACCCGCCGGCGTCGTCGCGGCCGCCCGCTCGAGTGCGGCGTAGACATCGGACAGCCCGCCGGGCAGAGCGGTGACATCGATCGACGCCAGGGTGAGCCCGAACCACGCGGTGTGGCAGTGGACGTCATTGAAGCCCGGCAGAACGGTGGCCCCGCCCAGGGACTCGACCCGATCCGCGCTGACGCCGTCGAGTTCCTCGTCGAAGCCGATGATGCGTCCGGCGAAGACGCCGATCTTCTGCGCGCGCGGGCGCGTCGGGTCGAGTGTGTGGGCGTCGAGATCGGTGAAGATCGCGTCGATGTTCATTGGTTCACCTTTTCAGCGTCGGAAGTCTCAGTAGTCTCGGATCGTGCGGAAACGGCCCATATCGCGGTGGGCGCGGCGCCAGCGTGTGGACCCAGAGCGC
Source organism: Brevibacterium sp. CBA3109 (assembly GCF_040256645.1). NCBI lineage: Bacteria > Bacillati > Actinomycetota > Actinomycetes > Micrococcales > Brevibacteriaceae > Brevibacterium > Brevibacterium koreense. The sequence goes on from NZ_CP158281.1 coordinate 649,503, forward strand.
GTTGACGCACCGCCGCACTTCGGCGTGCGCGCTCACACCCGGGCTCCGCGGATCGTGGGGTCCGTGAGGCAGCGGACGAGGGCCGGGCCCTCATGCGCAAGAGCCTTGGCAAAGGCGTCCCGGAAGTCCTCCGTGCGTTCGGCGGTCAGTCCGAGGCCGCCGAAGGCTGTGGCCATGGCAGCGAAGTCGGGGCTGCGCAGGGCTGTTGCCGTTGCACGGCCCGGATATTCGCGGTCCTGATGGCCGAGGATCGTTCCGTAGACGGAGTTGTCGTTGACGACGACGGTGAGGTTCACCCCATACTGCGCGGCGGTCGCGAGCTCCTGACCATTCATCAGGAAGTCTCCATCCCCGGCGATGCAGAACACGGCCCGCTCGGGATGAACGAGTCCAGCGGCAACGGCAGCCGGGAGGCCGAAGCCCATCGACCCGTTTCGCGGCCCCAGCGCCGAGGGGAAGCCGTGCGTGGGTAGGAATCTGGTAGCCCAGCCCGAGAAGTTCCCGGCCCCGTAGGTGATGATCGCATTGTCCGGCAGCAGCTCCTTCACATGGACGAAGGCCTCATCCATGTCGACGAAGCCGTCACCGGCACCACCAGAGCCAGAACCCGCACCAGAGCCATAGTCCGCCGAGGTGGTGATCGGTGAACGCCAGTCCTCGAGTTCTGCGCGGGCATCGAGGATCCACTCGGGCAACGACACCGGCTCGTCATTCGAGGTCAGGTGCTCGTCACCTGCCGCGGGCTCGTCGATGGAACCGTCGGAGGACACCGAGTATGCGCGACTTCCGTCGGCGGTGAACAGTGCCTGGGCGAATCTGTTGACTGGGGTGATGATGTGTTGGTCGAGGCTGCCGAAGTGCCCGTGGGCGTCGGCGTCGGGGCCGATGACGACGGTCTTCGCGTCGGTGCCGATCGTGAAAAAGTCGGTGGCCACATCGGTGCGGACACAGCCGAGGAAGATGTGCAGGTCAGCCTCGGCGAAGGTCCTTTTGGCCACGGCGGAGGCACCGAAGCCGAGAATACCCAGGAAGTTGGGTGAGTCGTGGTCGATGCCGTCGTAGGCGCGGAAGGTCCCGATCACGCCGAGGCCACGATCGTGCGACCATTGCGCGATCCTTCGTGAGGTCGCCGGCGACCAGTCCTCGCCGCCGATGATGAGCACGGGACGATCGGCCTGCAGGATGCGGGCTCGCAGCTCGGTGACGTCACCGGCGTACGGTGCCGCCGAACCATGCACCCGAGGCGGGATGACGGCACCGCCGCTCGGCTGGATAAGCACTTCCTCGGGCAGGCCCACGACGACGGGTCCAGGCCGCCCGGTCACGGCGGTGTGCATGGCGTCGGCGACCACCTCGGCGGCCTTATCCGGGTCATCGAGGGTCAGCACCTTCTTCGTCGTCGTGGAGAACCAGCCGCCCAGATCGAACTCCTGGAAGGATTCGCGACCACGCTGCGCGGTGGGGATGAGGCCGACGAAGACGACGAGGGGCGTGGCGTCCTGGTAGGCGGTGTGGACGGAGACCATGACGTTCGAGGCACCCGGACCACGGGTCACCATGGCGATTCCGGGGATGCCGGTCATGCGGCCCTCGGCGACGGCCATGTAGCCGGCCCCGCCCTCCTGCCGGCAGACGATGGGGGTGATAGTCGAATCGTGGAGGCCATCGAGCACGTCGAGGTAGGACTCGCCGGGGACCAGGTAGGAACGCTGGACACCGTGGGCTTCGAGCTCCTTGACGAGGAGATGGCCGGCGGAGAGTGGCGCGGAGTTGTCCATGGCTTCATGCTTATCATTCTTTTGTCTTATGTGGGTGGACTGTCGAACATTTGGCTGTGCAAGGCCGTATGATCTTGGCACAACGGATTCCGCAGGGATCACTCGACTACGAGATACTTCATCGCCAGGAGGCTCAAGTATGACCGGCATCGACTCCGACGAATATTCGGGACAGGCATCGTTCACGCCTGGGCCGTCCGCCGCCGGAGGCGTACCGCGCAGGCGATTGGACTCTGACGCTTCGGCGAGTGGGTTCCGGTCTCGTCCGCAGAAGTCCAAACTCGAACGTGATCCGGGAATGCCGGCAAGCACGTGGCGGCTGCGATCGGATGCCTGGGAGTACCTGAAGTTTGCGATCAAACGCCTGGCCATCAGCGGTGGGGACTTCTCGATGATCGCCGCCGACGGCGAGGTCTGGCGGTCGCTGCGGTCGCTGAAGACGATCGAGCTGTACTGGGGCGGATTCGGCCAGCGCTATGTCGAGGACATCGCCGAGCTGCTCTCCAACGGTGAGTTCGATCGGGCTCATGACATGATCACGCGTGCAGTCAACCGTCTGCGCGGGACCACGGTTCCTGATGTCGCCGAGGATGAGCACCTCAACGAGGATGAGCGCGCCGAATACAAGGACCGGCAGGATTCCCGCCCTCGTTTCGAGGTCCTCATCGTCGATGAGACCACCGAGGGCGGCCGCGATGAGCTGCACACCGACCTGCTCAAGCTGCGCAATGCCTCCGACCAGTTCATCTACGACTACGTCATCGTCCCGACCGCAGATGATGCGGTCGTCGCAGCATTGACGAACCCGAACCTGCTGGCCTGCGTCATCCGCCCCGGGTTCACCGACCGGACCCGACAGGTGCTCAGCCGGGACCTGCGCAGCACGGTCGCGCTCGCCCACGAGGGCACGGCGACCTCCCCGACGACCCCGATGAGCCCGCTCAACTCGGTTCGTCGTGTGCTGCGACTGGCCGACACGCTGGCCGGTCTGCGCCCGGAGCTCGACCTCTACCTCATGGCCGGCGCCCACATCGAGAGTCTCGCCGGTGCACTGACTCATCGGTTCCGCCGCGTCTTCCGTCGTGAGGACCAGTTCGAACTGCACCTGTCGCTGCTGCGCCGGGTCCAGCATCTCTACGACACGCCGTTCTTCACCGCCATCCGGGAACATGCGCGTCGTCCTGCAGGTGTGTTCCACGCCCTGCCGGTCTCCCGCGGAGGTTCGGTCGTGGGCTCGAAGTGGATCAGCGACTTCGTCGACTTCTACGGGCTCAACCTGCTGCTCGCAGAGACCAGCGCCACCTCGGGTGAGCTGGACTCGCTGCTCGCACCGGTCGGGACCATCAAGAAGGCCCAGTCCCTGGCTGCCCGAGCCTTCGGTGCGAAGCGGACCTACTTCGTGACGAACGGAACGTCGACGGCGAACAAGATCGTCCACCAGGCCGTCGTGGCACCAGATGAGGTCGTCATGGTCGACCGCAACTGCCATAAATCGCACCACCATGCGCTCATGCTCACAGGCGCCAGAGCCGCATACCTGGAGGCGTACCCGCTCAATGACGTCGCCTTCTACGGTGCCGTGCCGCTCAACCGGATCAAGCAGCTCCTGCTGGACTATCGGGCCGCCGGCCGCCTCGACGAGGTGCGGATGATCACCCTGACAAACTGCACCTTCGACGGCATCGTCTACGATCCGGAGAAGGTCATGGCCGAGTGCCTGGCGATCAAGAACGATCTCGTCTTCCTCTGGGACGAAGCCTGGTTCGCCTTCGCCCGCTTCCACCCGGTCACCCGCAAGCGCACCGCCATGGTCGCGGCCGAACACCTTGAGGACCGGCTGGCCTCGGACGCCCACGCCACGGCGTACCGGGACCAGCAGAAGCGTCTCTTCGATGAGGAGACCGGTGCGCCGGCATCCGACGAGGTGTGGCTGAATGAGACGCTGCTGCCGCCGCCGGATTCGCGGATCCGCGTGTATGCGACCCAGTCGACGCACAAGACTCTGACCGCTCTGCGGCAGGGATCGATGATCCACGTCTACGATCAGGACTTCGCTTACGGCGCCGAAGAGGCATTCCACGAGGCCTACATGACGCATACCTCGACCTCACCGAACTATCAGATCCTCGCTTCCTTGGACCTGGGGCGCAGGCAGGTCGAGATGGAAGGGTTCGCGCTCGTCCAGAAGCAGCTTGACCTGGCGATGAGCCTGGCTTCCGCGGTTTCGCGTCACCCGCTGCTGAAGAAGACCTTCAAGGTGCTCACTGCTGCCGATCTCATTCCCGAGCAGTATCGCGAGACCGAACGGACGATGCCTTTGCGTGACGGCTTGGCAACCTTCTGGAATGCGTGGGCGACGGACGAATTCGTCGTCGATCCCAGCCGCATCACCGTCGAGATCAGCGGCACCGGAGTCGATGGGGACACGTTCAAGCACGAACACCTCATGGATCGCTACGGCATCCAGGTCAACAAGACGAGCCGCAACACGGTGCTGTTCATGACGAACATCGGCACCTCGCGTTCGGCCATCGCCTACCTCATCGAGGTCCTCGTCAAGCTCGCCGGGAAGTTCAGCAACCCACACGAGATCGAGGCCCAGGAGGCATTGAACGAGCCGGCGGTCATCATGCCGCCGCTGCCCGACTTCAGCGCATTCGCTTATGCCTATGCCGCCGAGGTGCCGGCTGAGGATCCGTCGAAGCAGCTGCCTGACGGTGACCTGCGCACGGCCTACTACGCCGGGATGCGCCGCGGCAACGTCGAGCATGTTCTGCCGCATGAGTTGAGCCGCCGCGTCGAAGCCGGTGATGCGCCGGTCTCCGCCGGATTCGTCACCCCCTACCCGCCGGGGTTCCCGGTGCTGGTGCCCGGGCAGGTCATCACCGCCGAGGTGCTCGACTTCATGTCCGCACTCGACACCAGAGAGATCCACGGCTACGACCCGCGTCTGGGCTACCGGGTCATCCTCCCCAAGGATGTGCTCGAGGTGAAGGGCTGAGGGTCGCTCAGTCAGCTTGCTCGCCGAGCGGCGCCGCCTCGCCGAGCGGACTACTTATCACTGATGGGTGAGGCTATAGCGTAGCCCTTCGAGGCTAAGTGGTCCCCTCGGCGAAGCTGAGCTACCAGGGCTCACTGAGCTATCCCAGCTGACCCGGGTTGAGCACACGGGCGAGGAAGTCCTTCGTCCGCTGCTCCTGCGGATTGCCGATGACCTCCTTGGCCGGGCCGGATTCGACAACGTATCCGCCGTCCATGAAGAGGACGCGATCGGCGACCTGCCGGGCGAACTCCATCTCGTGAGTGACGACGACCATGGTCATTCCCGCCTCGGCGAGGTTGCGCATGACCTGAAGGACATCGCCCACGGTCTCGGGGTCGAGTGCGGAGGTGGGCTCGTCGAAGAGCATGACGTCGGGGTCCATGCTCAACGCCCGAGCGATGGCTACGCGCTGCTGCTGCCCACCGGAGAGAGAAGCAGGCTTGGCGTCGATCTTCTCAGACAGACCCACCTTCGCGAGGTTCGCCTCGGCGATCGTGTTTGCCTCAGCCTTCGAGCGCCCCAGCACTTTGATCTGGGCGACAGTGAGATTCTCACGCACGGTGAGATGCCCGAAGAGATTGAACGACTGGAAGACCATGCCGATGCGGGTGCGGGCGGCATCGATGTCGAGGTCGAGGTCGGTCATGTCCATGCCGTCGACCACGATCGAACCGTCGGTCGGGGTCTCCAAGGTGTTGATGCAGCGCAGCATCGTGGATTTGCCGGAGCCGGAGGGCCCGACCACGCAGACGACCTCGCCCTTGTCGACCTCGAGGTTGATGTCGGTGAGGACCTGGTTCGAGCCGAAGCTCTTCTTGAGGTTCTGGATCGAGATGATCGAGGTGGTCATTAGTTCGCTCCTGGTTCTGCGGAACCGTATTTGCGTTCGAGGACCCGCGAGAGATAGGACAGCGGGATCGTGATGATGAGATAGCAGACTGCGACAACGATGAACGGAGTGAGGTTTGCTGTGTTGACGATCTCCGCCCTGGCCAGCGCGGTCAGCTCCCGTCCGTCGACCGAAGAGCCGAGGATATAGGCCAAGGAGGAGTCCTTGGTCAGCAGTATGAGCTCATTGGTCAGCGGCGGCAGGATGATGCGCATCGCCTGGGGCAGGACGATCGTGACCATCGCCCGTGAGGACGACATACCCAATGACCGTGCCGCTTCAACCTGCCCCTTCGGCACAGCCTGGATGCCGGCACGGATGGTCTCGGCCATATAGGCCGACGACACGAGTGCGAGGGCGATCATGATGATGACGAGCTGCGGCAGATTGAAGCCCGGGAACGCCAGGGGCAGTCCAAATCCCATGACGAGGAAGACGACAAGGGCCGGCAGTCCGCGGAAGAATTCGGTGTAGATGAAGGCCAGCCAACGGTAGACACCGACCGAAGACAGACGCATGAGGGCGAGTACGATGGCGATCGCCAAGCCGAGGATGAAGCCGAGGAGGGTGAAGATGACGGTGTTCTTCAGCGCCTGCGTGACGACCTCGGGGAACATGCCGATGGCAAGGTCCACCCGGCCGAACGTCTCGAGGAGTGTCGACCAGTCGGCCAGAAGTGCGACGACGACGGCAATGACGATGAGGATCGCATATTGGATTCCGCGCGAGATCTTGGCCCTCTGCCGTTTGCCCATCTTCGCTTTGGGGGTGGTGCGAGGAGTGGTCGAGCCGGTCGGGCTACCGTCCTCCCTTTCTGGGGTAGTCGACATGTGGGGTCCTTCAACGGTGGTGGCGTACGGTGACGGATGTGCTCAGGGCAACGGGCGGCCGATCCGGCCAGAAAGCCGAGGTCGACCGCCCGAATAGCGATCACTTGGGAGCGTCGCCGAACCACTTCTCGTAGATTTTGTCGTATTCGCCGTTGTCTTTGATCTCTTTGAGTGTCTCGTCTACGGCCTTCTTCATCTCGGCATTGCCCTTCTTCATGCCGATGCCGTAGTGCTCACCGGTGTCAATGTCGAAGCCGACGGCGAAACCGTCATTGTTCGCGGCGTAGTCGTAGAGGACTCCGTTGTCATTGATGACAGCATCGGCTTGACCGTTCTTCAAAGCTTCGAGGGACAGTGGCAGGTCCTCGTAGGTGATGACTTCTGCGTCCTTGAAGTTCTCGGTTGCATAGTCGAGGCCGGTGGTGCCTGCTTGGGCGCCGATTTTGAAGCCCTTGAGCGCGTCAGCATCCTTCGCTGTTTTGTCATCATTGGTCAGAATCGCTTGATTGGCGGCGAAGTACGGATCGGAGAAGTCGATGGCCTCTTCGCGCTCCGGGGTGATGGTCATGGCAGCCGCGGCAACGTCGCATTGATCCTGAGCAAACGAGGCTCCAGCAGTGATCGGTTCGAAGGGGACGTTGACAATCTCCTGCTCGACGCCGAGCTTCTTTGCCACGGCGTCGACGATGTCGACATCGAAGCCGACGACCTTTCCGTCTTTTTCGAACTGGAACGGTTGATACGACAGGTGGGTGCAGGTAGTCAGCTGGCCTTCTTTGACAAGGGGCACGCCGCCCTCGGCGGTCGCTGCCGGTTCCGAATCGTCGCCGCCGCTGCACGCGGACAGGGCAAGCATGGCGCCGATGGCCACCGTGGCCATAGTCAAGCGTCGTTTCATTGTTCCTCCAGAAGAGTCGGTGACATCGATGTCACGTAACAGGTGTCGCTGCCGCGCGATGTCAAGCTGTTTGGAGTCACTCACGCTGCTAACGCGTTCTTCTCTCGATGATTGATCCCGACCACCTCAGCCGGTGCGTGTGTTCTCGGTGGCACGGAAAATCGTTCAGGATGTTGGGCGTAATAGGCATCAAGGACCTCCTGGCGTCGGGTCCACACTCCTTCCCAGGATCCCTCATGGACTTGGGACGGAGTGAAGTGCGCGATCCCGGAATGGCGATGCTCAGTGTTGTACCACTGCACATACTCGTCGATGAAACTGCGAGCCGTGTCCACGTTTTCAAAGAGGGTGTCAAATAGTTTGTGTACCGGGTCACAGCTGAAAGGACAGAATAGTGACTGTGACGAATACACACTCGAATCCGAACCAGGCCAACGAAATTGTTGACCAGCTCAAGGCCTCCGGGGCCCTCGACGAACTCTTTTCCAAGATCGATTCCGGCGAGGTCGAACTCACCGGCGATGGCGGTCTCGTCCCGGCCCTGATCAAGGAAACCCTCGAACGAGGACTCGGCGCTGAGATGACCTCGCACCTGGGCTACACAGCCGGCGACAGAGATGCCAAGACCACAACGAACTCGCGCAACGGAACGTATGCCAAGACAGTCGCTTCCGAAGCCGGTGACATCGAGATCAGCGTCCCCCGGGACCGTGACGGGTCGTTCACGCCCCGCCTGGTGCCCAAGGGTTCACGCCGACTCGGTGGCCTCGATGACATGATCATCTCGCTGTATGCCGGCGGGATGACGATCCGCGATATCCAACACCATCTGGTATCAACAATCGGCACCGAACTCTCCCATGAGACGATCTCGAACATCACCGATGCAGTCCTCGACGCGGTCATGGAATGGCAGCAACGACCCCTCGAGGAGTTCTACCCCGTCATCTACCTCGACGCGATCCGAGTCAAGGTCCGCGACAACGGACACGTGCGCTCGAAAGCCGCGCATATCGCTGTCGGTGTCGATATGGATGGCATCAAGCATGTGCTGGGCATCTGGGTCCAGAACACCGAGGGTGCCTCGTTCTGGGCCCACGTGTGCGCGGAACTGGCCAACCGGGGAGTCCAGGATGTCCTTATCGTTTGCTGCGACGGGCTCACGGGCCTACCGGATGCGATCGAGGCGACCTGGCCGGACTCACTCGTCCAAACCTGTGTCGTGCACCTGATTCGGGCTGCGAATCGGTTCGTGTCCTATACCGACCGCAAGGCCGTGTCGAGGGCGCTGAAACCAATCTACGCTGCCGCCAACGAGGAAGCGGCGCTGACAGCGCTGACGACTTTCGCCGAGTCCGAACTGGGACGGAAGTATCCCTCGGCAGTAGCGGTGTTTGAAAACGCGTGGGACCGGTTCATACCGTTCCTGCAATTTCCACCAGCCCTGCGGCGAGTCATCTATACGACGAACGCGATCGAGTCGCTGAACTACCAGCTGCGCAAGGTCACGAAGAACCGATCCCAGTTCCCGACCGATGACTCAGTGGTGAAGCTGCTGTGGCTGGCGATCTGCAATATCGAGGACAAACGAGCCCGAGAACGAGAGAAAGAGAAGGGGAAAGGAAAGGCTCGGAAGGCCACGACGGGTCGACTCGTCGAGGGCCAGATCACGACGAACTGGAAACAGGCCCTGGCTCAACTGGCCGTGGCCTATCCAGACCGGATGAATCCCTACTTGTAAATCAATCCCGAACACAAACTACTTGACAGGCTCTTTTCAAACGTCCCTGGATAATTCGGCCGGTACTTCATCGTGCGAAACTCTGACTCCGAGTACGGGTTGTCATTGGACACATACGGGCGGTTATGTGTCAGGGACACACCATGATCGCCCAGAGCGGTCTTGAGCACGCTCGACTTCATCGCCGCACCCGAATCCGCATGCACGAACTCCGGCGGCCCATACTCGGCGATCGCGGTCTCAAACATCTCCACAGCAAGGTCATCGACCTCGCGCTCCTCGACACGGTAGCCAACGATCTTGCGGGAGAAGATATCGATGATCGAATACGTTTTATACACGACTCTCGACCACACCGACTTCACATCAGTGATGTCCCAACTCCACACCTGGCCAGGCCCGGTCGCGACCAGCACCGGCATCGTTCGGGGCTGCCTCGTGCCCTTCCTCGTCGCGACCACGGGCCGCTGCGTCTGATCAACGATGTCTTCGGCAATACGCCACCAGGTTCGTCGCGATGCCACCAGAATCCCGGCATCCCACGCGACTGCGAATGAGTGATCGACCGAGTGTCCTCGCGCCCACCCATCCCGGATCAGTCCTTGGACCTGGTTCCGGACATCGGCGGCGATCCGATTCGGATACGCTCGTGCCTCATGCGCCACCGGGTCAGGCACACCCTCACGAGGATTGAGTCGGTAATGCCACGTTGACCTCGATAGACCGAGCACAGCGAGGACTCGACGCTGTGAGATTCCCGCGGCCACGAGGTCGAACACCATTGTGTTCTCCATCGTCAGGAACTCGACGGATCCTGCTGATCCTCGGTCGCGTCGGGCTCTGACACGTTCCTGGCGTGCAAGAGCCCGATAGCTTTTCCCAGCGTGCTCGCCGTCTCTTCCAACCGATGGATATCCTCGTTGCGACGAGCCAGCTCAGCTTCTTTCGCGGCCAGGGCCTTCTCCTTGGCCGCGAGTTCGTCCATCAGGACTCTCTCGCGATCTGAGGTCAGTGCCTCGGTCATCTTCTTCCGGCGTGATGGGAAAGACATGGTCCCATTCTCTCGAGGAACCAGGCCGCGGTCGAGGTCGCCCGCGACGAGAGCTCGCATCCATTGATAGAGCTGCTTCTTCGAGAAGGGTTGAGTATCGACCCATTTGCCCTTCTGTCCGAAGGGAAGCATGTCGTATTCGGTGAGGTAGGCGCGGATCTCAACAGTGCTGTATCCGACGGTGATTGTCATGGTTGGTGTTCTCCTCTTTGTCAGGCTGAGTGACTCACACACAGCCTGACAAAGAGGGTGCCCAACCGAAGTTCTGAGCAACGTCTGAAAGAGATCGTACAGTGTTATAGGTCACACACGTGACTACCCTGAGCCCACTGCGTCGGTCGTTGCCAAATCGTAGTGTTGAGTCTCATTGTGGGGGCACTTGCTCGGAGAACTCGTCAGTCCTCGGCTTTGACCAGGTCCGAGTGGAGATGGTGGGTCATCACGACACCCACTGCGGCCATGGAGAAGTCGACGGACAGGCGGTCGTCCGTGATTCGGTAGGTCCGTGCGGTTGCCTCTACGGTCTTCGCCGAGGTGCTCACGAGAAGCTGTGGGGACCGGAGGTCGAGGAAGAGCCCGCCCTCAACGGCCGACAGAGTGCCCTCGGCCAGTTCGGCATGACCGGTCGGTTGGGCCAGAACGAATTCGACGGTCGTTGCAGTGGGGCTGCGCAGGAATCCCGTTTCCATGTGCATGGGCTTGCCCTCGGGCGACCAGGTGCGCTGTTGGTAGACCAGGAAGGGTTTGGCGACGTCCCGGAAGGTCAGCTCTTCGCTGTAGCTGAAGGCGTCGATCGTCGGGTAGTGGCCCGATCCGGTGCCTCGCCAGGTGCCGATCAACGGCCGCAGCTGCGGTGGAAGTGCCATGGTCATCCTCCCTGGTCCGGTTGTCCTCATCCTGATCCTAGGGCATGTTCTGATTCCTGAGGAGTCCGAGCATTCGCCTATTCGACGGTGACGCCGGTGATGGTCACTGCTTCCTTGGGGGCGCCATCGCTGGCACCGGATTCTGTGCCCTTGGCCCCGATGTCGGCAACGGACTTCGTGCTGGCTTCGTCGAGTGATCCGAACACGGTGTAGTCCGGCGGCAGCGAGCTGTCGTCATAGACGACGAAGAACTGCGATCCATTCGTATCGGGGCCGGCGTTGGCCATTGCCAATGTGCCGGCCGGGTACTTCTCGGAGCCGTCGACCTCATCGGCGAAGGTGTAGCCGGGTCCGCCGCTGCCAGTGCCCGATGGGTCACCGCATTGGAGGACGAAGATGCCCTCGGTGGTCAGACGGTGGCAGTCGGTGTCATCGAAGTACTTCTGATCAGCCAAGGACAGGAAGCTATTCACGGTACAGGGTGCGCCGTCGGCATCGAGGCTCACGGACAGATCGCCAGCAGTCGTCGATACTGTGGCAGCGACCTTGCCGCTGGTCTGAGGAGACTCCTTGGGAGGCTCGACGTCCTTCGCCGCTGGTGCGGAATCGGCAGGGTATTGGCAGGCGGAAGAGCCGGCCCCATCCGATGCGCCGGCGTTCGAGCCCGCTGAATCGTCAGCGGAATCAGCAGATCCGCACGCGGTCAGGGCCAGCAGCGCGAGGACGGCCAAGACGGCGAGGACCGTCACTGCCGACAGGGGACGATGGGTGAGGGCTCGAGAGCGGTGCCGCGCAGGGTGATCCATGCCCCCATCGTATTTCGTCGACGGAGAATGGTCACCATCGGATGGTCTTTGCCGAGGAGTGCGTTCGATTGTGCCTGTGCTTCGTGAAGGCTGCTGGCCTCAGACATCGACTTCGTTGCGGCCCGAGGATTCCGAGGTGCCGCCTCGGCGGAGGGCGATCGCGATGATGAGCACGATGAGGCCGGCCAGGCACAGGCCGACTCCCACCCAGGCGGGGGCGCGGTAGCCCAGGCCCGCAGTGATGACGATGCCACCGAGCCAGGCGCCGAGGGCATTGGCGAGGTTGAATGCGGCATGATTCATTGCTGCCGAGAGACTCGGTGCGTCGTGGGAGTCGCGCAGCAGACGCATCTGCAGCGAGGTCGTGATCATCGACCCGGCGATGCCGATGAAGAAGAGCGCGATGATCGCAACGGCCGCGATATGGGTGAACGCACCGAAGGTGGAGAGCACGAGGGCGGAGAGGATCATGCCGCCGATGCCTGAGCGTTCGATGGATTTGTCGACCAGCGGTCCCGCGATGAGGGAACCGGCGGTCATGCCGAGACCGTAGACGGCCAGCACCCAGGGGATCGCGGTCTCGGGTACGCCGGCAATGTCGGTCATGGTCGGGGCGATGTAGGTGTAGACGGCGAACATGCCGCCGAAGCCCACGGAGCCTGCGACGAGGGTGAGGATGATCTGCGGACGAGCCAGGGCCCGCATCTCACCGCGGGCTGACGGGGCAGCACCGAGCTTCACTCGAGGCACGCCGACCGCGACCATGATGACGGTGAGGATCCCGAGCGCGGCGACCAATGCATAAGCGCTGCGCCAGCCGAGCAGGTTGCCCAGTGCCGTGGCGATGGGGACGCCGACGATGTTCGCGATCGTCAGCCCCAGCATGACGCGTGCCATCGCTCGACCGCGACGGTTCGGGGGCGCGAGTGATGAGGCGACGATGGCGCCGATGCCCAGGTAGGCGCCGTGAGGAAGTCCGCTGGCGAAGCGGGCGATGTTGAACAGGGTGGCGTCGGGGGCGAGCATCGAGGCGACATTGCCGAGTGCGAAGAATCCCATGAGGCACAGCAGCAGGTTCTTGCGATCCATGTGCGCGGCGATCGTGGTGATCAGTGGTGCGCCGACGACGACGCCGATGGCGTAGAACGACACGGCATGGCCCGCCTGGGGCACGGTGATGCCGAGCTCGCGGGCGATATGGGGCAGCAGGCCCATGGTGGCGAACTCGGTGACACCGATTGCGAATGCGCCGATCGCCAGGGCGAAGACGGCGAATTTGTAGACTCGGCGTGGCACCGGAGCGTCGCTCATGGAGTCCCTTCGTAGGGGATGAAAGATTGGGACCGCGGAGAAGTCTGAGGTCGGAGCTGCGACCGGGCTATTGACCGCGACCGGTCAAGCCTATTGCTCATCGACGGCAACCGGTAGCCCCGCAGTCTCAATGTGACGATTCGTACAGCGCCCGCAGGACCGGTGAGTCACTCATGTGGCGTCAGCCTTCCTCCTCCATCTCTGCCAGTGCCTGCGAGGCCACCGAGAACGCCGTATTCGCACTCGGCACCGAGCAGTAGATCGCCGACTGCAACAGGACTTCCTTGATCTCGTCACGACTGAGGCCGTTGCGCACAGCGGCCTTGACGTGCATTGCGAGTTCGGCCTCGTGACCGCCGGCGATCATTGCGGTCAGCGTGATCGCCGATCGCATGCGCTTCTCGAGGCCCGGACGGGTCCAGATCTCTCCCCAGGCATAGCGGGTGATGAGATCCTGGAAGTCGGCAGTGAAGTCATCGACCTTCGCATTCGCCCGATCGACGTGGGCGTCGGAGAGGACCTGTCGGCGCACCGTCATGCCCGCGTCGTGGACCTCATCTCGACTGGCTTCGCGCGGACCGGAGGCGGTGGGCAGATCCGCCGAGGCGGCGCCCGAGTCTGGCTCGCCCGTTCCCTTGCCACCCAAGGCGTTTCCACCCATGAAGTCACGCAGCAGACCCGCGGTGACCGCGGGGGCTTCGGCCGGCACGAGGTGGGCTGCGCCCTCGATGACCTCGAGCAGGGCGCCCGAGACTCCGTTGGCGATCTCCACCAGTTTGGTCGGCGGGGTCGGCTGATCCTCTGACCCCGCAACGGCGAGGACCGGCAGAGTGATCTCCGGCAGGCGCGAGCGGACGTCGAATGTTGCCAGGGCGTGGCAGAGCGCAGCATAGGAGAACCGGTCGGCATCCTGGAGCGAATGCAGCAGTGCAGCCGATGCCTCGGGTTCGCGATCCATGAAGCCCTCCCCGAACCAGCGTTGGGCCGAACCGATGACCTGCGTCGGCGTGCCCGAGGTCGCGACGACCTCCGCACGCTCCTCCCAAGCATTGGCCTCACCGATCTTCGCCCCGGTGCAGAACACCGCGGCGCGATCGAAGCGATCACCATGGTCGAGGGCCAGCTGGAGTGCGATGGCTGCGCCGATCGAATCGCCGGCCAGAACAATTCGGGCATCGTCTCGGTCACCGGACCCGATCACGTCGGGAAGCACGCGGTCGATGGTGGCCAGGACCGCCTCGGCGAGGTCGCTCATCGTCAGCCGTGGGACCTCGGACGTCCCCGCGGGGACCTCGGACGTCCCCGCGGGGACGTCGATCGGTGCCGAACGGCCGTGGCCGGGCAGATCGATGCCGATGACCGTCGTCTCCGGAGCCACGCCGACGAGGTGAGTCGCCGCCGACTGCCACAGCGCGCTCACCGAGGTGCCCAGCGAGGGGAGGACGAGGAGGACTCGAGCGTATGAGTGGACGGGGACAGTCGGAGCGGCGAGGACGGTTGCGGTGAGTTCCACGTCAGGTCACTTTCTGGCGGTGTTGGGAAGGAGGCCCGGCGATACGGGTTCGGGTCCGTTGATGGTGGCGATGATGGCCAGGCGGATGTCTTCGGCATCGCCGAGGTAGTTCTCCGGAGAGAAGAACCCATCCAAGTCGATGTCGGCAGTGCTGCCTTGACCGTCCGCGCCTTCCTCGCTCACGGGATGCTGGTCCAGCGCCGTCTTGAGTGCAGCCGCTGGGTCACCGCCGTCGGCGATGATCTCCTGTATCTCCGCCTTCGTCAGACGTTCGCCGAAGGCGATGCTGAGTCTCTCAGCGAAGATGCCGGGACTGGCAGAGTTGACGTTGTTTCGCATCGCTTCGGGGTTGACGCTGAGGCCCTCGATCATCCTCTGGAGCATGCTGAGGGAGGACACGGCCAGGCCCATAAGCTCGGACAGTGCCGGCCATTCGGCGTGCCAGGCACCGTCGGAGCGCTCTTCGATCGCTTCTGCTGCGGTCGACGTCAGCGTTGCCATGAGCCCGGGAACGCGCATGCCGTTGCGGTGGAGGAGCACCGCCGAGGTGGGGTTGAGCTTCTGGGGCATCGCCGAAGAGCCGCCGGTCGACGCCAGGGCCATTTCGCCCACCTCGGGGCGAGTTCCGATGAGCACATCCCGGGCGATCGAGGCGCCCACGGTCACGCATTGGGTGAGGTGGGAGGCCCAGTTGAGGACCCGGACGCGGTCCGTATGCCAGGGCACGGGGATGCTGGCGAGTGCGGCATCGGGTCCGCGCAGCTGCACGTGGAACTCACGCAGCAGCGTCTCGGTCGCAGCCCCGGCGAACTCCCGAATCGCGGCCCTGGTGCCGGCCGCACCCCCGACCTGGACATAGTCGATGCGCGGAGTGAGGCTCTGGACCTCCTGGACTTCTGCCGCCCAGGCCGCAACCTTGAGCCCGAAGGTCGTCGGCAGTGCGGGTTGGGTCAGCGTGCGGGCCAGGCAGATGGTCGAGGCGTGGGCGTCGGAGAGATCGACGAGCAACTCGGCGATGACGTCGAGCCGCGCATGAGTCTGGCGAGCGACACGGGACATGAGCAGCCCGAGGGCAGAGTCCATGACGTCCTGACTGGTCAGGCCCTTGTGCAGTGCGCGGGAGGCGTCATGTCCGAGCCGCGATCGGACCGCGTGGAGGAAGGGGATGACCGGATTGCCGCCCGGTTCGGAGCCTGCGGCCAGAGCCTCGAGTTCGGAGGCGTCGGCCAGCATCGACCTGCTGGTGGCTTCGATCCCGGTCACCGCCTCGGCGCGGGCATGTGCGGAGATCAGACCGGCATGCGCCTGAGCATTGACCCATGCGGACTCCACGTCGCCAAGCGCGGACACGAGTGCGACATCGTCGATGGCCTCGGCGCCTCGCAGATCGCCCGGGGCGAACAGAAGGCGCGTATGGGCAGCGGTGTCAGTCATTGTGTGGTCCTCTCCAACGGCGATTGTCGCATTCGACGACGGGTCTGTGCCGCGATATCTCGAGTCTTCGTGGCTGGTTTCAGGCCTCGTGACCGGGGAACCGCAGGAACGGAGTCTCGTCCTCACCCTGCAACCGTATGTCGAAACGCAGTGATCCGTCAGCCCCACGAGTCGCTATGAGCCGATTTCTGTCGTCCGGTTCGAGGGAGGACAGCAGGGGGTCGGCTGCGAGTGCTTTGGTGTCCTCGGGGAGATAGATCCTGGTGAAGAGCCTGTTCAACAGCCCACGGGCGAAGATGACGACGCTGATGAACGGTGCCTTGCCTGCGTCGCTGGCGCCGGGATTGACTGTCGAGAAGACGAAGCGTCCTTCTGGATCGGCGGCGTTGCGACCGAATCCGGTGAAGGTGAAGCCGTCACGGCGCAGGGAGCCGTTGGCACGGGAGATCACGCCGTTGTCATCGGGCTGCCAGATCTCGATGATCGCATCGGGAACGGGAGTTCCGGCCCCGTCGTAGACGAATCCATGCAGCTGTACGGCAGAGGCCGTGCCCGGGGGAACGAGTTCGTTGTCGCCAGGCCACGGCAGAGCATAGCCGTAGAACGGTCCGACGGTCTGGCCCGGTGTCGCGGTGAGATCGGTGGTGGAGCTTGGCTCAGTCATCGTCCTCTTCTTCCATCCAGGTGCGGTTGCCACCGGTGAGCACGATGTCCCAGTTGTAGCCCATGAGGAATTCGTGTTCGGTGATGTCGTGGTTGTACGTCGCGACGAGACGGTCGCGGGCTTTTGGATCCGTGATCGACTGGTAGATCGGGTCGAGTGCGAACAGCGGATCGTTCGGGAAGTACATCTGGGTGATCATTCGCTGGGTGAATTCGGAGCCGAAGAGGGAGAAGTGGATGTGCGCCGGCCGCCACGCGTTGTGGTGGTTCTTCCACGGGTAGGGTCCCGGCTTGATCGTCGTGAACGAGTACGAGCCGTCCTCACCGGTCAGGGTGCGTCCGACGCCTGTGAAGTTCGGGTCGATCGGCGCCGGGTGCTGGTCACGCTTGTGGATGTAGCGTCCGGCGGAATTGGCCTGCCAGATCTCAACGAGCTGGTTGCGCACGGGGCGACCGCTGCCGTCGAGGACACGACCCGTGACCTTGATGCGCTCGCCGATCGGTTCGCCGCCGGCCTGAATCGTGAGATCGGACTCGAGGTTCGCTAAGTCGCGGTGGCCGAAGGCGGGGGAGAAGAGCTCGATGGTCTCCGGATCAGTGTGACGAAGATCCTTCGTCGGGTGGCGCAGCAGTGACGAGCGGTAGGGCGGGTAGTTCAGCCGTGGCTGCGTCTCGGGGGACTTGCCGGCGGCGACGGTGCCAGCATGATCGGCGTGGATCGCGTCGATCTCGGCAGACAGCGTGGCCTGCGATTCGGCGGCATCGTCCGGGCCGGAGCGCTTCTGTGCACCCATTGTCGAACCTTTCCTTTCTCTCTGCAGTCTGCACATTCGTGGCAGTCTGAATATTCGTAGACATCAGTGGTCCCCGCTTCGTCGGGGAAACATCGCCTCAGCCCTTCGGCCACCCCGTGTAGCACTCGGCGAGGTAGCGTCTGCCGTGCTCGGATTCGAGGATCGAATTGAGCTCGCCGAGGCTGCGCCGAGCTTCGAAGTCATCCTGGCTGGGATCCGAGTGGAGCATCCGGGTCATCTGGTAGGAGAAGTTCTGCGCCTTCCACACGCGTTTCGTCGCGATCTGCGAATACCCGGCCAGTGCCTCGGCGTCGGAGTCCCGCAGAGCCGAGATCAGCGCCGGGGCGAGCAGGGACACGTCGGCGAAGGCGAGGTTGAGGCCCTTCGCCCCGGTCGGTGGGACCGTGTGCGCACTGTCGCCGGCGAGGAACAGGGAACCGTGCTGCATCGGCTCGGTCACGGCAGACCGGAAGGGCAGGATGTTCTTGTCGATGATCGCACCCGTCTTCAGCTCAAAGCCATCGGGTCCATCGACCCTGGCCTGCAGCTCTGACCAGATGCGCTCATCCGACCACTCGGCCACCTCGGTGTCGGGGGAGGTTTGGAAGTACATGCGCTGGACGGACTCGCTGCGCTGGGAGATCAGCGCGAAACCGCGTTCGGAGCGGGAGTAGATGAGGACTTCGTGACTGGGTGGGGCCTCACAGAGGATGCCGAACCAGGCGAAGGGGTATTCGTGGAAGAACCGCTGCTTGGTGTCGGCCGGGATCATGGCTCGGCTGGGACCGCGAGATCCGTCGGCACCGACGACGTAACGAGCCTCGACTCTCAGTTCCTCACCGTCTTCGCTCGTTGCATTGACCCAGGGTCGGTCGGCTTCGATGCCGCCGAGGCGGGTGTCGGTGACCGAGTAGAAGGTGGGGCGTCCGGTGCGGGACCGGGCTGCGGAGAGGTCGACGAAGATTTCGTTCTGCGGGTAGAGCCACACGGATTCACCGACCAGGTCCGGGAAGTCGAAGGAGTGGCTGATGCCGTCGACGCGGATGTCGATTCCGTCGTGCCGGTGACCGGCGGTGTGCACGCGCGACTCGATGCCCTCAGCCTC
Source organism: Brevibacterium sp. CBA3109 (assembly GCF_040256645.1). Lineage (NCBI taxonomy): Bacteria > Bacillati > Actinomycetota > Actinomycetes > Micrococcales > Brevibacteriaceae > Brevibacterium > Brevibacterium koreense. The sequence goes on from NZ_CP158281.1 coordinate 668,225, forward strand.
GAGCATGCGCACGGAACCAGCTTCGAGAATGCCGGCCCGGTGGGTATGGGCGATGTCCTCGCGGCTGCGATTGTCGATGACGACTGAGTCGATGCCCGCATTATGGAGCATGTGGGCCAGCAGCAGTCCTGCTGGGCCCGCTCCGACGATCGCGACGTCGGTCTGTAGTTCTGGCACCTGGGCCTCCTTGCCGTATTCGTCCCTTCAGTGTGCCCCTGATCACTGACACAAGGCGAGACAATTTTCAATGAACAAGAATGTGACGCTTGATGACGGCGCTGCTGAGCAATGTTGACGAACACATGAATTGTTGAGCAGAATGGATTTTGTTCTTCTCGGCACATACCAAGTATTCGACATTCGTTGATCGCATGAACAGAATTTAGCTCAACAGTTGATTCGGCACTTTGAAGAATGATCATGGCAGTCACCCGCCTCTCAAGCAGAAAGCTCATGAATGATCATCACAGGACTGATTGTCGGCCTGGCACTCGGGTTCGTTCTCCAGCGAGGACGATTCTGCGTGACCGGAGCCTTCCGAGATCTCACTCTGACCGGGAACACACGCTGGTTCTCGGCGCTCATCCTCCTCATCGCCGTGCATTCGATCGGGCTCTTCGGGCTCAATGCACTGGGCATCATCACTCTGGAGGCCTCGCCGTTCCCATGGTTGGCCTCCATCATCGGCGGCCTCATCTTCGGCTTCGCCATTGTGCTCGCCGGCGGCTGCGCCACCGGCACCTACTACCGGGCGGGCGAGGGTCTGGTCGGCAGCTGGTTCGCCCTGATCTTCTACGCGCTGTCCTCTGCGGTGATGAAGAACGGACCGGCCACCTCGGCGACCGAGGGGCTGCGCTCGATCACCTTGGACAGCGGAACACTCCAGGCCTCAACAGGCCTGAGCCCGTGGGTCTTCGTCGCAATCCTCACTGCTGTGGCAATCGTGGTCACCGTCCACCACAATCGGAGCACCGCCACCCCGGTCGCGACTCTGCCTCCAAGGAAGAAGGGGCTGGCCCACATCCTCACGGAGAAGCGCTGGAATCCGTTCGCCACGGCCGTGGTCATCGGCGTCATCGCCACGATCGCCTGGCCGTTGTCGGCGGCAACCGGGCGCAACTCCGGTCTGGGGATCACAACCCCCTCGGCGAACCTGACGGGTTACCTGGCGACCGGCGATGTGGAGCTCATCGACTGGGGTGTCATGCTCGTCATCGGCATCCTGCTCGGGTCGTTCATCGCGGCGAAGGCTTCGGGCGAATTCCGGATCCGGGTCCCCGATCAGGCCACCGTGGTCAAGTCCATCCTCGGCGGAATCGGCATGGGCGTCGGTGCCGCAATCGCCGGTGGCTGCACCGTCGGCAATTCCATGGTCTCGACCGCGCAGTTCGAGTATCAGGGCTGGGTTGCGACGTTCTTCATGATCGTCGGGGCGGGAGTCGCCGCGAAGCTCACCATCAAATCAGGAGCGCGGACAGGTGTCGCGCGGCCCGTAGAAAGCAGGAGTGTATGAGACAGGTACTGGAAACCAATGGACTCGTCTGCCCGTTCCCCTTGGTTGAGGCCAAGGATGCGATCGGCGAACTGAACGGCGGCGATGAGCTCGTCATCAATTTCGACTGCACCCAGGCCACCGAAGCGATTCCCCAGTGGGCGGCAGAGAACGGCTACCCCGTGACCCACTTCGACCGCACCGGTGACGCGAGTTGGACGATCACTGTGCAGAAGGCCTGATTCGCCCCGCGCTCGGCTTCAGAGACGGACGATGGTCTCGTCCCCGTTGACCACCGACAGGCGCATGGCTGTGCTCTGTTCGATGAGGGACCAGCCCTTGTGGTCGAGACCCGAAGAGCTGACGACCGTCGCTCCGTCATCGAACCGCTGCCAGCTCATGCGGTAGTAGTGGTCCTTGTGGTCGAGAGGCAGTTCCCCGTCGGTGCCCGAGGTGTCGAAATTCTGATACGGAATCGGTGTGCCGGCGGTGTCGTGGACGACGATCATCTCCTCGGCGGTGAGGACGAGCAGGTTGATCCCGGGATGGTCGAAGTCGCTTCGGATCATCCGGACCGTGGCAACCGTGGCATTGAGGAGGTCGTCTCCCTCCGCGACACGACGCAGAATGAGGGCGAACATGATGGCACTGTCGGTCGAGCCGCCGATGCGTTCGATCTCCGTCTCGCTGGCGTACTCGCGCAGCCGCTCAATCGGATGGATGGAACCGTTGTGTGCAAAGGCGATGTTGTCTGCCAGGAAAGGGTGGGTGTTCTCAACGAGGTCGATCCCCATCGTCGCCATTCGCAGGTGCGCGATCCTGCCTGCTGAGGGTCTCTGGGTCAGGACCTCGGTGAGATGCTCGTCATCGGCGCCTTCGTGTGGTGTCCGATACCGCTCGAGTTGGCCTCCACGTGAGATGGTGTCCTCCTCAGCTGGAGTGTTCGTGCCGGTGTCGAATTTCCCGGATGTCGTTCCCTGGGGACGGGCGGAGTCGAACGAATCGATCGTCGGCCGGATCCAGGCAGTGCCCCAGCCGTCAGCATGGAGACGGCCAAGATTTTGCCATTGACGACACTCTTCGGCACCGATGAGATCGGCCGTGGTCACGGCTTCCGGTGAAATATAGCCGAGCAGTCTGCACATCGTTCGCCGTGTCCTTCTGTGAGATTCGCCGAGGGGGCACTGAATTTCAGGCTACTCCCTATCACTTGAGTTTCGCGCTGACTAGACTTCAATCATGAAGATCACGGTGCTCGAGGGAGATATCACCGAGGCTTCCGTGGACGCGATAGTCAACGCCGCCAACTCAAGTCTGCTGGGCGGAGGAGGCGTCGACGGCGCGATCCACATGGCGGCCGGGCCGGAACTGCTCGAGGCCTGTCGCGAGATTCGTCGCACCAGCCACCCGCGCGGGCTTCCCGCGGGTCAGGCGGTCGCAACAGCGGCCGGCGCACTCAAAGCCACATGGGTCATCCACACCGTCGGCCCGAATCGGCACCAGGGTGAGGCCGACCCTGAGGTCCTCGAATCCTGTTTCGAATCCAGCCTCAACCTAGCCGTTGAACTCGGTGCCACTTCGGTCGCTTTCCCAGCCATCGGCGGGGGAGTCTACGGCTGGTCGGCCAGGGACGTCGCCGAGGCGGCCCACGCAGTCATCGTCGATGGCCGGCAGCGCGGTCGCTGGGAGCAGATCGCCGAGGTGGTCTTCGTCCTCTTCAACGATTCGATGACGAGCGTGTTCTGCCAGGTCTTCGACCACGACCAATGGTGAGAGGGAAAAAAAGATGAAGGTTCGCAGCGTTATCCCCGACATCGAGGTGACCGACATCGAGGCCGCTCGCAGTTTCTATCAGGACTTCCTCGGCCTCGGCGAGGAGGAGTTCAATCTCGGCTGGGTGGCCAGGTTCACCGAGCCTGAGTCCAGGGCTGCCGTGCAGGTGGTCACCGAGGATGAGACCGGCCCAGCGAATCCTGTGCTCTCGCTCAAGGTGGACGACATCGATGCCGCCTACGCTGAGGCGAAGGCCAGCGGCTTCGACATCGTCCGTCCGCTCACCGGCGAGGGGTGGGGCGTGACGCGCTTCTTCGTCCGCGACCCCGATGGCAACATCATCAACATCACCGCGCACAGAGTCACCGAAGATGGGGAATGAGGCACAGGCCCGGCCTTCACTGTCAGAGTTCGAGCCCCGCTGAGAACCCTCGGGAGTATGCTTCGAGGAGATCTTCAGCAAACGGGGTCCGCATATTTCGGATCAGCGTCGAGCGCTGCGCTTGGTCCCGGATGATATTGAGCACGACCCTGCCATCATGTGGTGTGAAGGGCTCGGCAGCGATGCGAGCATAGTGGTAGCTGGCCGCCGAAATGATATCGACATCAGTTGCGTCGAGGGCGTCATCGTCATTCCAGACTTCATCGTCGAAAGGGCTTTCGGACAATGCACTGAGGATGACGGCGAGATCCAGTCCGTCTTTGGGATTGTCATCGTGCCGCTCACTCCAGGCGAGAATCTTGAGGGCAGTCAGAGCAGCGGGGGATGCAACGTAGACTTCGGTGCCTTTCGGCAGACGTACGAGAACGGAGGTTGAGTGCGCTTCTCGGATGCCTGTGACATCGAGGCTGCTGCCGTCTGCGAAGCACACGGTCCTGTCAGACTCGTTCCCGCCGAACGGAATGATGTCGACCTCGATGCCAAGGACGCTGAATTTATGTGGTGCCGATCGTTTGCGGGTGAGCAGTTGAGACAGCTCCTGGAATTGAGCATCGGTACGAACGGCTACGGCGATATCGACATCGTGAGTCGCGCGCACCGGCTGCGTTTGCTTTCGCGCGTGTATGACGAGATCTCTCGCTGCGGCACCGATGACGAACATTTCTGTGCCTGACTTCCCGCACACATCTGCCAATTCGGCGAGAACCTCTTCGGGGACGGGGACGTCGGTGTGGCCGGTGAGATCGAGCATCACTCGTCCCCGAAGTATTCGGTACGGATTTCGTCGATGCGGGGATCGTTCTCGAGCAGCAGGTCGGCTCGTACGAGGAGTCGGGGTGCCGTTTGGTTGAAGGTCGGCACCGGGGAGAACTTCCAGAATGCCGGTCGAAGGCGAATCATGCCGTCGTCGGCCCGGCGTAGGCGTCCTTCCTGGATGAGTTCCCGCCGGGCATGTGTGTCGCCGTCGAAGTGGATCAGCACAGTGGCAGGTCGGATTGGTGCGCCGAGGCGGGCGGCCGCTGCTTCGGAACCCAGCAGTGCGTTCGGAGGGAGAGACGCTTCAAGCAGCTCTGAAGGACTCCTCCAGACGGTACTGGTGAAGCGTTCCTCAGGCCAGGTGCTGGGCTGCATGGCAGTGTAGGCGGAGATCCATTCGCGCTCCAATGCTGAGGCTCGCAGGAGCTGGTTATGTTTCCCCTGCAGCATTGAGGGAGTGCGCTCGCGCAGAGCGCGGACGACGCGATTGACAGTTCCCAAGGAAGCTCCGGAACTCGCCGCCAGAGAACGCTGGGAGGGTGTGATGCCGAAGTGCTCATTGGCAGTCAGAAGGGAGTATGTCACTGGCAGGCCCGCACGGGTAAACGGGGCTGCAGTGGCGACAGGAGTGGTACCGGAACTGCGCTTGCCCGTGATCTCGATGATCAGTCCGTCTGCACGCAGTGAAGCATTTCCCGCTGCGTCCGCGTATCCGCCCCAACCGTGGTCTTTGAGTTGCAGTGCGCGAGTGGGGGCGACCTGCTCCGAGATGAGGATCGTTTTCCGGTCGTGAGGCAGCATTGCCACATCGGCCTTTGTGACAGTCGTGCTGGCCAGTGTCTGGAATTCGTGCCGCCTGCCTTCGGCACTGATCACGAGAGTGCCGGAGACGGCTCGCCCGTCCTCATCTGAGTGTCTCGTCCATTCGGCGTGCGCACCGAGTTCACCGAGGTGGCTGATTGCTCGCCCGACGAACTCTGGGGTGCGGTGATCCGAATGTTCAAGTTTTCTCATATGTTCAGAATACTTGAACATCGACAATAATTGAACACCTGGCGACAGGAGGAGACCCTTTCGGCGACCGAACCGCGGGTCGAGGCCACCTCTGTCGACGAGGGGCCCTGCATACAAAGACGGATCGGGCGATAATGAGGGACACCAGTCCACATACTCGAGGAGGAGCAATGGGCAGAGTCACGTGGGGGTTCACAAGTTCGCTCGACGGGTTCATCACCGGCCCGGATCACGATATGTCCTGGATGTCCGGCCTCGGTTCACTGGCAGACGGCACGGTCGAGAACCTCGCGTCGAGGGTCGCCGTTATCATCTCCGGTCGACGCGGCTATGACGCTGCCAAGGCCCAGGCCGACGAACGCGACGAACTGACCTCCGAGGCGTACGGGGGAGCGTGGTCGGGCACCGAGTTCATCCTCACCCACCGTCCCGAGGAGCTCGCCGACGATCCGAACGTCACCGCCATGAACTGCTCCATCGCCGAGGCGATCGACCGGGCCCAGCCCATCGCCGGTGATCGCGATATCCAGATCATCAGCGCCGTCATCGCCCGGCAGGCTCTTGACGTCGATCTCATCGACGAGATGCAGGTCTTCGTCGCACCGGTCTTCCTCGGTGACGGCACCAGGATCTTCGACGTTCCCGGCGGCAGGCGCATCGTTTGGGAACTCGTCGAGATCGATGAGGCGAACAGGGAGGCCTTCGTGCGCACCTATCGTCCGAAGCGATAGGTCTCATTCCTGCCGTGAGCTCAGCTCCCACAGAATGCGCATTGCTTCCTCATCGAAATCCTCGCCGGCAGTGCTGCTGGGCTCGCTGTCGTGGACCTCGGCGTGCAGCTGCTCCATCCGGCGATCGAGCTGGCTGGCCACCTCGGCGGTCTGGGTGAGCTCCTCGATGAGCCGCTCTGGAACTTCACCCGAGAATTTGTAGTGGATCTTGTGCTCGAGGCTGGCCCAGAAGTCCATGGCGATGGTCCGGATCTGGACTTCGCAGATCACCGGTGTCGGGCCCCCATTGAGGAAGACGGGCACTTCGAGGATCGCATGGAGGCTCTTGTAGCCATTGGGTTTCGGGTTGGCGATGTAGTCCTTGATCTCCACGATCCGAACATCATTCTGCGAGGTCAGCATGTCGAGCACGTGATAGGTATCGGCGATGAAGCTGCAGGTGATGCGGATGCCCGCGATGTCGGTGATCTTCGAGCGGATCGTCGCGACGTCGAGAGGAAGCTGCCGGCGATTGACCTTCTCGAGCAGGCTCTGCGGCGACTTCACCCTCGAGGTGATGTGTTCAATCGGATTGTAGCTGTGCGTGTGGAAGGACTCTTCACGCAGAATCGAGATCTTGGTCAGCAGCTCGTCGATGACGAAGCGATGCTGCATGAGCAGCAACGAGAAGTCGTGCCGCAGCGATCGCACGCTCGCCACCTGATTCGGCGTCAAGGCCATGTCTGGGAGCTGTTGTCGTTCGGTCATGATTCTCCAGTGTCTGGGTGTCCTGTGTCAGTGTATCCTCGGCGCTTCTCTGTCCTATGTCAGCCCTGCGGCGTATCGTTGGATCATATGCAGGAACATCAGAACCCTTCATAATTTCGAACCCCACGCCACCTCGGACGAAGTGCATGCCGCGGCAGTGCAGTACGTGCGCAAGATCGCGGGGACGACGAAGCCGTCCCACGCCAACGCCGAGGCTTTCGATGCGGCCGTCGAAGAGGTCGCTCACACGACTCAGCATCTTCTCAACGCGTTGGTGACCACTGCACCGGCGAAGAATCGTGAGGTCGAGGCCGAGAAGCGACGAGCCAGATTCGCCGCCCGCGCATGACGGCTCTCGGGCTCGTTCTCGCCGGGCTTGCCGCGGGCTTGCACGTCTTCATCTTCTACTTGGAATCGATCTCCTGGACTACTCCGCGTGCGCGAGCGACATTCGGCACCAGCGAGGAGGAAGCCCAGGCCACGAAGTCGATGGCCTTCAATCAGGGCTTCTACAACCTCTTCCTCGCGCTCGCAGCCCTCATCGGGATCGTCGTGTACCTCGCGGGCACACCCGAAATCGGACTCACTCTCGTCTTCACCGGAGTCGGCTCAATGCTCGCGGCGGCAGTTGTGCTGGTGGCGTCCTCGCCCGACCTCGCCGCCTCGGCGCTCAAGCAAGGTCTTCTGCCCCTACTTGCCGTCGCGTCTCTGCTCATCGGGATCGTGGTTTGACTCGGCTTCACGGATTGAATCGGTCTGAGCCGGATACGCGGCACGAGCCTGACACTGTCAGTCCACCACGGTCGTCCCCCGAGCTTCGAGATCCTTCGTAATCCCCGCCGAGGCGGTGCGCAGGGCCTGCATGATCGCCGGCCCGCCGATGTGGTGCTCGGAGTCGACGACGACGCCGAGGCTGGCGATCGTCAGCCCGTTGCCGTCGAAGACGGGCACCGCGATTCCGGTGGTGCCGTCATCGATATGACCGGCAAGCTCTGCGAAGTGATCGGTCCGGATCGTCGTCAGCATCGTCCGCAGCACTGCCGGGTCGGTCGTCGTCTTCTCGGTGATCGCGGCGAGCGGTCCGCGCAGGTAGGCCTCTCGCACGTGCTTCGGAGCGTGAGCGAGCAGTACCAGTCCGCACGATGAGGCATGGGCAGGGAGTCTCCCGGCTGTCTTCGAGCGGTGGATGACCGCTGCCGGCTTCGACATCCTCTCGATGATGAGGACCTCGCGTTCGCGCAGGATGCCCAGCTGGGTGTTCTCGCCGACGAAGTCGTGAACCGCGCTCATGTGGGGTCTGGCCACGGTCGCGAGATCGACGGCGTCGGAGGCCCGATTCGACAGCTCCCACATTCCCACGCCGATCCTGATTCGACCGTTGGGATCGCGCTGGAGCAGATTATGCCGCATCATGTCGTTGATCAGTCGGTATGCCGTGGACTTCGGCAATCCCGCTCGCTCGGACAGCTCGTCGGTGCTTAAGCTCGGATGATCGGGGTCGAACGAGCCGAGGACTCGGACCAGCCGATCGATCATGGAATCGCCCGATTGAGAGTTCGCCATGACCGCAATCGTAGCCAAAGAGTGCTCGTATTCTCAATCAATGGATCACCGATGGCTCCCCGTGGCCTGCATCACTATTGTGGCCGATTAGGGTGGCAGTCGCGTGCATCACCCGCGCCCGAAAAGGCCGACCTCGAAGGAGCGGCAGCCAAGCACCTGATCGCCGCTCATCGAAGTCAACACAGTCAAGACCCGACCAGAGCAGGAATAGGGGAGAACGACATGAGCGAGAACAGTTTCCTAGGCACCCAGTGGCACGGCAATATCTTCACCGGGGCATGGACGAACGGTGCAGACGAGCCCTATGACGTCATCGAACCCGCAACAGGTCAGTCGCTGGGACGCTTGGGCGCTGCGAACGCCGATGACGTGAACGCCGCCGCCACCCGTGCCGCGGCCGCCCAGAAGGAATGGGCGAAGACGCCGCCTGCCGAGCGCGCAGCCGTCCTCCGCCGGGCCGGCGCACTGTGGGCCGAGCACGCCGAGGAGATCTCGGATTGGATCATCCGTGAATCGGGCGGGATTTCCGCCAAGGCAGGTGTCGAAGTCAGCTCTGCTGAGCAGATCTGCTACGAATCCTCCGCCCTGCCCAGCCACCCCAAGGGCCAGGTCCTGACCTCGAACGAACCCCGCTGGTCATTCTCTCGCCGGGTGCCTGCCGGAGTCGTCTCCGTCATCGCACCCTTCAACTTCCCACTCATTCTCTCGATCCGCTCGGTCGCCCCGGCACTCGCGCTGGGCAATGCGGTCCTGCTCAAGCCGGACCCGCGCACCGCGGTCTGCGGTGGGGTGAGCCTGGCCCGGATCTTCGCCGAGGCGGGGCTTCCCGAGGGACTCCTGCAGGTCCTTCCCGGTGGTCGGGAAGCCGGCGAAGCTGTGGTCTCTGCTCCTGAGGTCTCGGTCATCTCCTTCACCGGGTCGACCGCAGCCGGACGCAAGGTCGGCGAAACTGCCGGGCGCCTCCTCAAACGCTGCCACCTGGAACTCGGTGGAAACAACGCACTCGTCGTCCTCCCCGGGGCAGAGGTCGGTCCGGCCACCTCGGCGGGAGCCTTCGGTTCCTGGATGCACCAGGGCCAGATCTGCATGACCACGGGTCGCCACCTCGTCCACGAGTCAATCTACGACGAATACGTCGAACAGCTGGCCGAGCGTGCCAGGAACCTGCCCGTAGGCAACCCCGCCACCGAGGAGGTCGCACTGGGTCCAATCATCGACGACAACCAGCGGGCCCGGATCCGCGACATCATCGACAAGGCGCAGGCCGACGGTGCACGACTCGTCGCCGGAGGGACCGGTGAAGGAGCATTCGTGCCACCGACGGTGTTGGCGGACCTGAGCCCCTCGAACCCGGCCTGGACGCAGGAGATCTTCGGACCTGTAGCGCCTGTGAGCCGCTTCTCGACCCTCGAAGAAGCCGCGGAGCTCGTCAACTCAAGCGTTTACGGGCTGTCCGTGGGCATCCTCGGCGATGTGGGCACGGCCATCGAGCTGGCCGACCTCGTCGACACCGGCAAGATCCACATCAATGAGCAGACCGTCTCCGATGAGGCGAACGTGCCCTTCGGCGGCACGAAGGATTCCGGGAACGGGTCCCGCTTCGGTGGAGCGGAGGCCAACATCGAAGCCTTCACCGAAACTCAGTGGGTGACGATGCGCTCCCAGATTGCCCCATACCCATTCTGATCCGCTGATTCTGCACCGCCCCGAATTCTGACCGAGCGAACGACCGACCGGAGACACCGATGTCCACACCTGCTGTAGCCCCTGTCACCACCTCTGCCCGAACGGCGGCCACTACCCGCTGGCCGGCGATCCTGTGCTGGCTGGCCGTCGCCCTCGAGGGCTTCGACCTCGTCGTGCTCGGGGCGGTGATCCCCGAGCTTCTGGCGACGAACGCCATCGGCTTCACCACCGAGGCCGCGACGCTCGTGGCGACTCTGAGCCTGGTAGGTGTGGGCCTCGGGGCTGCGGCGGTGGGGCCGATCTCCGACCGCTTCGGGCGTCGCTACACGATCATCGTCTGCGTGCTGATCTTCAGCATCTTCACCCTGCTTGTGGCATTCTCCCCGAACGTCGCACTGTTCACGACCTTCCGGTTCATCGCCGGGTTGGCCTTGGGTGCCGTGATGCCGGGTTGCCTCGCCTACATCAGCGAGCACAACAGGTCGGGTAAGACCGGCAAGGCGACGACGCTGACGATGACCGGCTACCACGCCGGCGCCGTGGCGATCTCTCTGCTCGCCGTCTTCTACTCGCATAACTGGCACCTGCTCTTCATCGCCGGGGGTGTGGCAGGACTCGTCCTCGTCCCGCTGCTGTGGTGGAAGCTGCCCGAATCTCAGGCCTTCGTCGATGCCCGGGCCGCGAAGGACCGTCCCGCCCAAACTGCTGCCGTGGCCCCGAAGACCGGGGTGGCAGGACTGTTCGTGGGCCGGTTCAAGCTGGTCACGATCGGCGTCTGGGCAGCAAGCTTCATGGGTCTGCTACTCGTCTACGGCCTCAACACGTGGTTGCCGAAGATCATGGCCGATGCCGGGTACGAGGTCTCGGATTCCCTCGTCATGCTGCTCGTCATGAATGTCGGTGCCGTCGTCGGCCTCGTCATCGCCGGCTGGCTCGCGGACAAGCACGGGACGAAGCCGATCGTGCTGCTGTGGTTCATCCTCGCAGCCGTGTTCCTCGCTGCTTTGAGCATTCCGATGACGAGCCAGGTTCTGCTCAACATCGCGGTCTTCATCACCGGTGTGTTCGTCTTCTCCGCCCAGGTCCTCGTCTACGCCTTCGTATCCGCGATCTACCCGCCCACTGCCCGCGGTACCGCGATCGGCATGGCCTCGGCAGTGGGCCGCATCGGCGCCATCGTCGGTCCGTTCATCACCGGCACCCTCGTCACAGCAGGCATCGCCTACCCGTGGGGCTTCTATCTCTTCGCGGTTGTCGCCGTCTTCGGCTTCGCAGCGATGGCGATCGTTCCGAAGGCAGTGGACGCCGCCGGACGATGATTGTCAGGGCTGAGGCCCAGACGAAAGCGAGGGAAGAGAAAGTTGATCTCAAGCTCAGAAATCAACCTTCTCTTCCCTCACAATCTCAGCCCTCGGCTAGAGTTGCCCTCCCAAGCGGCGTCGACGGACGATGAGCATGATGCTCGCACCGATGACGATCAGCCCGGCCGCAATCGCCATCATCAGCGTCGGATCGACGCCGGTGCGAGGCAGGTCGTCGCCGCCGTCGCTGTCGTCGCCGGCATCGCTGTCGGAAGCGCCGCCGTCTGCGCCAGCCGAGGCACCTTCGCCGCCGTCGTCGGCCGCTTCTGCATCGCCGCCGTCTGCGCCAGCTGAGGCGCCTTCGCCGCCATCTGCCCCGCCATCTGCCTCGGCGTTGCCCTCGTCCGATGCCCCAGCGTTGCCCTCGTCCGAGGCGCCGTCGTCGTTTCCGTCATCATCTGCAGGCTCGAAGAGTCCGACGACGACCGGGTCGTGGTCCGAAGCGCGGAACTGATCCGGAGCGTAGAAGTCGCCTGCGTTGTAGTTGAAGCGACTGTATTCCAGCGCCAACGCTTCGACCGAGTTGATGTTCCAGACATCGGCGCCGATGATCGCATCGAAGGCGCTTGACGGCAGGGCAGCCGAACCGTTCGAACCGTTCGAACCGTTCGAACTCGAGGCATCCAACGCCAGCACGTGATCGAGACTGCCCGTCCGGGACTGGTAGACATACGTCGACTTGTCCGTCTTCTCGGCTGCGACGTCCTTGAACCCGGCCTCATAGAAGACCTGCATCGGGTCCTCCTGCGTATAGGAGTTGAAGTCGCCGAGCAGGTAGACGAAGTCACTGTCTGCGGCCTTCTGCTGCTCGCTTGCGAACTCGACGAGGGACTTCGCCTGCTTCACGCGATCCGCGTTCGAATTGCCCTGCCCGTCACCACTGTCCTCATTGCCGGGGCCTTCGCCTGAACCCTTTGACTTGAAGTGGTTCGAGATCGAGAGGAAGGTCTTGGCGGCTTCGAGCTCACCGGACTCGTCCCTCGGTGTGAAGGCCTGTGACAGGGGTTCGCGGGCGTTGGAGAACGCAGCCTGATCGTCAAGGATCGTGGAATCGTTCTGCGGGGCCACCTCGGCGGGCTGATAGATCAAGGCCGTGCGGATGACATCTTCATCTGTCGGCACCTCTTCGGGGGAGGGGACGAAGTCCCACCTCGTGGTTCCGGCAGCCTCGTTGAGGCGTGAGACCAGAGTTCCCAGCGCAGCATCGCGATCCTCGCCGAAGACGGACGAGTTCTCAATCTCCATGAGAGAGACGACCGAGGCATCGAGCTTGTTGATCGCTGTGACGATCTTGGTCTCCTGCCGCTTGAGGCTCTCGGCATTGGCCGCGCCGCGAGCCTCGCAGCCGCTGCGGACGGTGATGTGGTTGCCCTGGCGGTCATCGTAGTAGCTGCATCCGGAGAGCTGATCGCCGGTGGTGGTGAAGTAGTTGAGGACGTTGAAGCTGGCCAGGCTGACCTGGCCGCCGATGTCCTTCGGGCCCTCGGTGCGGGTGTCGGCGAAGCTGGCAGGCTGGATCGCTTCGGCGTTGTCCCCGGTCAGGCGGGTGGTGGGTTGGAAGCGCCACTTCTGGTGGTCGAAGCCGAGCACCACCGGCGAGGTGATTGTGGCCTGAGCGCCGACCCGGACGGGGGCGTCGTTGGAGACATAGGGCAGGACAGTGTCCTTGTCGTTCTCCAGATAGTTTACGGTGGCGCCGTCGTCGAGGATGACCTCTCGACTGAGGTTCTCGGCCTCGATGGCCTTGGCTTCGGCACTTCCCGGTCGGGCCACATCGGTGGGCTGCGGAAGGGTTTTGTCGCCGGTGGCCAGAACCACTTCGCCGTAGGAATTCGTGTTGTAGTTATCGGCCACGGTCAGCTCCCCGCTGGGCTGCAGCAGCATGCCTTCGAGGGCTTCACGTGCGGCAGCCTCGTCGGGGAAGACGTCCTCGACCGGCTTGACCGCCTCGGCGGGCTCATCCACGGCCGTCTTCCCTGTGCCGCTGACGGAGATCTGAGTCTGCCCATAGTGCTCTGACACCTTGCCGGTCAGTTCGAGATGGTCGTCGATGCTGATGTCGGAGACCGTGTCGGGGGAGTAGACGAAGATACCGTCCGAGGCGCCTGGTGTCTCATCTTCGGCGCTACCTGTGCCCGGTGTCTGCACGTAGTATCCGTTCAGGCCGCCGCTCGGGTAAGCAGCTGTGACGACGCCTTGAGTCTTGACGGTCTCGCCCTGCAGTGGGCTTTCGTCCCCGGTGCCCTGGATTTCGGCGATCGGGGTGACATCCTCGGGGACAGGGGTGTCCGGACCGTCGTCGCTGTCACCGGGCAGCGCATCCGGGGTGGGGGCTGCGGATGTCCAGGTGCCGTCGATGAGTTGGATGGACGCTCCGCCTGAAGCGGTGGCACCGGTGGGTGCGGCCTCTTCGCCGACGACGGCGTCCGGGGTGTGCTTGTTCGATTTGCCCGTCACGCCCATGCCATCGGTGACTCCGCCGATCTGCTCGAAACCGATGAGCATACCGTCATCGTCGATGGCGAAAGCAGACGATCCATAGCTGCCGTCGGCGGCGCTGCCGGACTTCACGGAGTTCGTGATCGGCACATCGACTGCCACAGCACCCGACTCACCGACGGTGGTGCCCTCGGGAACGGTGGTGGTGTTCTCCGCCGCCTGGACGCTGCCTCCGCGAGTGACGGACCCGATGGTCCACCCCGAGACGTCGGTGCCGGGGTCGGCGGCGATCTCGACGAAGTCGGTCTCGAGCGTATAGCCGATCTCGCTGATGTGCGGATCTTCGGCGGCAAGTGCCGCGGTCGCCGGAGCGACAGGAAGGGTGAGGCCGATCGCCGCGACGAGGCTGAGCGCCGCGCACGATGAGGCCGTCTTAGAGACTGTCATATGAGCCTTTCGAGTTCTCGAGCACCGTGAGAGATTCCGGTGCAGTCGCATGCACCCTATCCAGCGACAGGGCGTCATCGGTGACGACCTTGTGAACGAGATGTGAACTCTGCGAATGAACGCTGGGTGCACTGGTGGACTCGAGACTACTACACGGTCCGGACACTATGACGAGACACAGTGACCACGTCGAGACACCGTGACCTGGCTCAGTCCTCCGGGCAGGTGAATACGGTCTCGACCAGCTGGTGATCGGAGGGGAACCGATTTCGGCGCTGATTGGGAATGTGTTCGCAGCGGCCGCCGACATCGACGAACCCGGGTTCGTCGAGACCTTCAGCGCTGGCGCCGCGGATCACACTGTCGACTATCTGCAGCCCCCTGGAGAAGATGAAGTCGAGGCGGTCGCGCGGTTCGGCGCCGTCGGTGCGTCCCGGCTCCGGCTTCTCCTCGTGCCCGGCATGGGTGAGAGGTTCGATCGGCGACCAGGTGTCGGCGCGGACAGTGCACGGATCGGGATGGACCTGGCGGAAGGAATCGATGAAACCGGCGTCAAGCAGCGCATCCGGCGATCCCCACGCGATGTCGGGCCGATCTGACCGTCCTGCCCAGTCACCTGTGGCTGGTGTGTTGAAGTCCCCGCAGATCACCACCGGCAGTTCCGGTTTTCCTAGCTCGGTGCAGATGCGGTCGGTTTCTGCAAGGATCTGCTCGATCTGCCTCACCCGTGGCGCCTCCTCTTCATCGGCGACCGTTTGGCCGCCGCCTTGCAACGCGGTGTAGACAGCATAGGGGTAGGGGGCCAGATGCACAGACCACACCAGGATCTCCGCGGAGCCCGGTACCGGTCGGATCACGGCCGCCTGAGCGTAGGGAATCGTGTCCGTGTTCACCGCGCTCAGCTCGCCGGTGCTGAGCACGGCGTTGTCGAAGGCGGACTGCGCGCAGGCTGCATCGAGCTTCGGAGCCAGATTCTCCGCGGCGTTTCCCCAGCATTCCTGTAGCGCGAGCACGTCCGCGGGGAACTGAGCGGCGATCGCGTATTGCTTCTCCTGGCCGAAGTCGACCTCTCGGCCTCCGTACCAGAGGTTCCACGTCTGCAGGGTGAATGTGGACATGGGGGTCTCCTGTTTCGGTCGACTGCTCATCGGAGCAGATGGATTGAGTGTGCAGTGCGGTCGAAGCGCAGCTGCCCGAAGTCTGCCAGGCGCACATCCCCGGCCAGTTCGACATCTGGATCATCGTTGATGCCGATCACGGTGCAGCCTGCGTCTGCGGCGGCCCGTGACCCGACAGGGGAGTCCTCAAAGGCGACCACCGCCGAGGCAGTCACGCCGAGACGCTGTGCGGCAAGGAGGTAGGGTGCGGGGTCGGGTTTGCCGTGTTCGACATCATCGATGGTCACGATGATGTCGAAGAGGCGGAGCATCCCTGCGCGTTCGAGCAGTCCCCGGACGTCCGCGGCTCGCCCGTTGCTGGCCACCGCCACCGGGATGACCCCCGACATCGATGCGACGAACTCCAGCGCCCCTGGCATGGGGGCGCTCAAGTCCGCGAGCGAGTCACTGTAGGCGGCGTCCACCTCGGCGGCCGTCGGTGGGGTCGCATCAGAGGGGGAGCCAAGGTGCTGATGGATCTCGGCCAACGACGTGACCGCCTCGGCGGCGGTGAGCCCGCGCAGCCGCTCAGCCGGGATGTGACTGGCTCCGAGGGTGCGCAGATAGCTCGTCATGAGGTCGATCCACGGCTGTTCGGAGTCGACGAGGATGCCGTCGCAGTCAAAGATCGCGCCCTCCGGATCGGAGAGGATCATGCCCGGGCTCCTTCGGCTTCAGCGCGAGGCAGGCGCAGGCCGGCGTCGGCCGTCACTGCGGCCTCGACGCGTGTGCCCGTCTGCAGCGCGCCGGCATTGGCCGAGGACACAGACGCCGACCATTCGGCGGTCTCGCTGTCGGGCCGGCCGAGGTGGATCATGGTCCGTTCACCCGTGTAGGTCTGACGCTTGACCTGGAGGAAGCCGTCGTCTCTTGCAGTGATGCTGAGGTTCTCGGGGCGAACGAAGATGACGTCATCGGCGTCCGAGGTGATCGGCAGGCGGTCGCCGGTCGCCCAGTTCGCGGGCACGGCGAATTCGTTGATCGAACCGACGAAGCGTGCGACGAATGACGTGGCAGGGCGGGAATAGATCTCGTCTGGCGCCGAGTACTGCTCGATTCTGCCTGCGTTCATCACAGCCACCGTGTCGGCGATGGCCAGGGCCTCACCCTGATCGTGGGTGATGAAGACGGTGGTGGTGCCCAGGGTCTGCTGGACTCGGCGGATCTCGTCGCGCAGCGAGGAGCGGACCGAGGCGTCGAGAGCCGACAGGGGTTCATCGAGCAGGAGCACCTTCGGCTGTGTGGCCAGGGCGCGGGCCAGAGCCACGCGCTGCTGCTGCCCACCGGAGAGCTGATGGGGGTAGCGCGTGCCCATCTCGGTGAGCCCACAGATCTCGAGCAGTTCCTCGGAGCGTCGGCGCCGGGCGCTGCCATCGACCTTGCGAATGCGCAGTCCGTACTCGATGTTGTCGAGGACGCTGAGGTTGGGGAAGAGGCTGTAGCTCTGGAACACCATTCCCATGCTGCGCTGGTTGGGTGGCAGCTGCAGCACCGATTCGCCGCCGACGATGACGTCGCCGCCGTTGACGGGTTCGAAGCCGGCGAGGATGCGCAGGGTCGTCGTCTTACCGCAGCCCGAGGGGCCGAGGAAGCTGACCATGCTGCCGGCGGCGATGTCGATGCTGAAATCACGCAGCACCTCGGTGTCGCCATACGATTTGCTGACCCGGTCGAAACGGACCGACATCGACTCGCCCCGGCCCTTCGCTGCTGCCTGAATGGGTGGACTCTTCGTTGCTGTGCTCATGAGATCTCGACTTCCTTTCGAGGCTCGTTGGCCGCGGTCGGTGGGGGCTCTGCCTGTGAGCGGTGTCCGAAGCGCGAAGCGCTCAGAGTCGCTGAAGCCAGCAGCAGCCACGTTGTGAGGTTGAGCAGCACGGACAGTGTGATCGAACCACGGAAGTTCGTGCTGGAGAGGGTGTTGAGGAACACCGGGAGCGTGTTGATCGACAGGGTCGCGGCCACAGTGTATTCGGCGATCGAGAGAGCGAATGTGAAGAACGCGGAGAAGATGATCGGTCCGCGGATATTCGGCATGACCACCTTCCACAGGGTGGTGCCCATGCGCGCGCCGAGGATGGACGAGGACTCGTAGAGCGTGCGCAGCGGCAGCGTCGACAGGCCCGCGTCGATCGACCTGAAGGTGAAGGGCAGGCAGAGCACGACATATGTGCCCACGAGCACAAGGGGAAGGTCCTGTGACTGCAGTATCGTATTCAGCTCCATCCCGAGGCTGCCCCGGCCGTGGGAAGCCAGATTGCGCAGCACGGCCGAGAGTCCTGCCACGATCGCGATCGCAGGAACTACAAGGGGCAGAGTGCAGAGGATGCTGAGAACAGAGCGCATCTTCGGTGCCCAGAGGTGGACCGCGACCACTGCCGGAACGACTGTGGCGATGAGGACTGCGGCGGCGAGCACGGACACGATGAGGCTGCGGGTCAGGGGTGCGACGATCTTTCCGGAGTCGGCGAGACCGGTCAGCCCCGAGGTGGTGAAGCTGCCGTCGGAGCGGAAGAACGAGTAGGTCAGCGAGCTCAGCAGCGGGGTGAGGATGAAGATCGCCAAGGCGACGATCGGCAGCCAGGCGAGGAATTTGGTCATGGCGGGGCGCGGACGGGTGCCGGCGTTCAGTTGTTGAGCCACTTTGCGCTCCTCTTCGTCAGTGCGTTGAAGGCGATGAGGACGATCACCGCGATTACTCCGGTGGTCACGCCCAGAGCCATCGCCACGCCTTCGCCGCCAGTGGCGGCCGAGCCGGCGAGCTGGCCCGCGATCTCGAGTGGGATGAGGGGGAAAGCCCCGGTGCCGATGAGGACCGCAGCCGAGGCATGGGTGCCGAAGGCCGAGCCGAACATCAGCAGCCATGCCCCGAGCAGTGCTGGGGTGATGACGGGCAGACCGACGCGGCGCCAGAATGTCCAGCTGCTTCCTCCCAGCGAGGTGTTGGCTTCCCGCCACTGCTGTTTGAGTGCGACGAAGCTGGGCAGCGTCAGCAGGATCATCGTCGGGATGAGGAAGTACTGGTACATGAGGATGAGGCCCTTGACGCTGTAGAGCGTGAAGGTGGAATCGACCGCAGTGATCAGCGCCGTGAAGTAACCGGTGTTGCCCACGGCGACGATGAAGGAGAACGCCAGCGGGACGCCTCCGTCATTGGCCAGAACACTGGAGATCACTGCCGTCAGTGAGTCGACGACCTTCGATTTCACTGTTGAGATCGCCCACGCGCAGATGCCGCCGAACACGGCTGCGACGCTCGCAGCCGTGAACGACAGGAGCAGACTGTTCTTCAGCGCCATGGACCGGGAGCCGGAACCCAAAGCAGTGAAGTTGTCGACGCTGAAGGTCGACGTCCCCGGTGAACTACCGCCAACGAGCAGGGAGGTCACGACCATTCCGCCGATCGGGACGACGAAGAAGAGCGCGAGGATGACGGTCAGCGGAGCCAGTGCGGCCCATGCCGGCGACAGGCTCGGTCTGCGTCGGGTATCGGTTGGAGCAGAAATCATCCGACCGCTTTCGCCCAGTTGTCGGCGAGCACCTTGGCCTGCGAGTCACGCTGCTCCTGGGTGGGCTGGGGTGCTTCCTTGTCCACTGCATCGTCGAGCAGCTTCGACAGCGCCTTCTCATCGGCTGTGCCGTCGTCGACCATGCTGTCGAGGCGGCCGGGGAGCACATAGCCCTTGAGTAGAAGGTTCTGACCTTCATCGCTGAAGACGAACTCCTGCCAGAGACGGGCAACGGCCGGATGCGGCGCATCGTCGTTGACCGAGGCGGCATAGTAGGAGGCGACGGTCCCGTCGGAGGGGATTTCGATCGACATATCGACTCCGCCGTCGGACAGGTCATCGGCCCACTGCAGCAGCAGGTAGTCCCAGTTGATGACGATCGGGGTCTCCCCGGTCTCGATTGTGCCGGCTTCGGCTTCCGTCGGCACGAGGTTGCCCTTGTTGGAAAGTTCGGCGAAGTAGTCGATTCCCGGCTGGATGTCGTCGAGCGAGCCGCCATTGGCCAGCGATGCCGCCATGACCGTCATGAATCCGGCCTCGCCTGTCGTCGGATTGCCGCGAATCGCGACCTTGCCCTTGTACTCGGAATCGAGGAGATCTGCGAACGTCGTCGGGCATGTCTTCACCGCCGCGGTGTCACAGCCGATGGCCATGGTCCCGCCGAGGTGGTTGAACCAGGTGCCGTCCGAGGACTGCATGTTCTCGGGAAGAGAATCGGCCGTCGCCGGGCGGTACTCCGCGAGCAGACCCTGCTCTGACGCGTCGATGGCGAAGGACTCGCCGGTGTCAAGGTAGTCGAGCGAGGTCTCCTGCCCCTGCCTGTTCTTGACGGCGTTGATGAGGTCCTGGCTGGCGCCGGTCGAGGTGTCGTTCTTGACCTCGATGTCGTACTTGTCCGAGAACGCTTTGAGCAGTCCGCCGTAGTTCGCCCAGTCGGGGAAGAGCCCCATGACGTTGAGGGTGCCTTCGGCCTGGGCGGCTTCGACGAGGGCATCCATGCCGCCGCCGTCTTCAACCGAGGTCGCCGCGCGCCAATCGGCCGACTCCTCGGACTCTGCGCTGCCGCCGCAGCCGGAGAGGACTGCCAGAGTGCCCAGCGTGAGGGCGGCAGTGAGCTTCGTTGTCTGTCTGAACATCGTTGTACTCGCCTTTCGGACGTGTGCGCAGATCTGTGCGCAAGCGTGTTGCGGTGGCTGTTGGGACGGTTCAAGCTACGTCCACGATAGAGAACCTGTCCGATAATGCCAAACCAGATTACTAGTGAGGTTCTGAAATTTACTAAAAGTTCACTAGTGAGCCACGGAAATCGACGGTAGGGATGAGGTGGTTTCTGGACCGACGATACGGGCGGAGATCGCTGTCGGCTGCGCCTGATCTCCTGCGGTACCGTAGATGCACGTTACTGTATGCCGTGGTGAGATGACCGGCTGGACTGGAAGGACGATCATGAGGGGATCGCAGGAGTGATCGAGGCACGGTATGAGCAGATCGCGGAGCAGATCCGTGATTCTATTCGCAATGGTGCGCGGCAGGTGGGGCAGAGTCTCGAATCCGAGGCGGCGCTCGCCGCTGAATACGAAGTCGCTCCCGGAACGGTGCGCGAGGCCCTGCGCCTGCTTGTCAGCGAAGGCACCTTGGGCGGTCGCCGAGGTGCCCGGAAGACGGTGCTGCGCAAGCCTCGGCCCGCCGCCGTGGCTGAAGAGTTCCGCAGCTTTGCGCAGTGGGCCAGCGCGCATGGTCGCACTCCCGGCGGCCATGTCATCGAGCAGGGCTGGCACATCGCCGGCAAGGAGAACGCGGCTGCACTCAATGTCGACCCTCGTGCACGTGTGCTGCGTGTGCTGCGTGTTCGTCTCCTCGACGGTGAGAAGGTGATGGTCGAGAGGACCAGCTACCCGGAGGAGCTCGGGGAGCTGGTCGAGAAGGTCTCCGCCGACGCGGCATCCGTCAGCGGCTGGCTCGAGCAGGAGCACGGCATCGTCTTCGCCGGTGCCGACCATGTCTTCTCCGCGACGGTCTGCGGCCAGCAGGATGCTGCTCTGCTCGAGGTGTCCCGTGGGCGACCGCTGCTGCGCCACCTGCGCCGCAGCCGAGACGGCGCGGGGAGTCCACTGGAGATCTCCGAAGACCGCTATCTCGCCAATATTCTGTCGGTGGCGATGTCCAACGGACGCAATGTCAACCCCATCAGCTGGCTCACCGCAGACGAGCAGAGCTGGTTCTGACGCCGCCCGGCGACCGCAGAGAGTCCTGCGACAGCAGCAGTGCGGCATACCGAAGGCGCCCCAGAACAACCTGGTGAAGGGTTATTCTGGGGCGCCTTTCGACAGCCGGCAGCCGGTTTCTCGATCTGCTCAGGCCTTCAGTTCGGCCGCCAGTTCGTGGAAGTCGCGGCTGGGGTTGCCGAAGCGGTGCAGAGTCATGGACACGGCCTGCTCCTGCACGTAGTACCGCATCTCCACCCGTGCCGAGGAGGTCACGGGCTCATCGATGACGGCAACCTCGGGACGGGAGGCGGTCGCCGCCAACAGCTCGGGTTCCTGCGGTCCGAGCACGCGGATACGGGCACCGACAGAATCGTCGTATCGACCCTGGCCGACCATATCGGCGAATGTCGACGCGGACTCGGTGCGAGCCGGAACGCGCGCGTTCGTGACGGCGATCTTCACCTCGGAGGCCACATCCTCGGCGACGGACAGCTGCACGCTCGACCCCACAGACTTCGCGGCATGCAGTGACCTCTCGAGATCGAACAGCGACGAGGTCGAGGTCACTCGCAGGGTGACGGGACGAGGCCGGTAGCGGAAGATGTTCGCTTCCGCTTGGAGGCCGGTGTGGTCCTTCGCCGCCCCGAATTCGCGAGCCAGCCAACGCTCATCGTCGGCCTTAGCCAGCTCGAGGTTCTGGCTCGTGTCAGCAGCGCCTGGCAGGGTGGAGGGATCGTCGGTGTAGTGACCGAAGAGCATGAGGTAGTTCGGGCCACCCGCCTTCGAGCCGAGTCCGACGGAGGACTGCTTCCAGCCGCCGAAGGACTGGCGCCGGACGATTGCGCCGGTGATGCCGCGATTGACGTAGGCGTTGCCGACCTGCACGTTCTCGAGCCAGGTGCGCACCTCCTCGGGGTCAAGGGAGTGGATGCCGCCGGTGAGGCCGAAGGCAGGCGCGTTCTGGAACTCGATCGCCTCGTCGAGGTCACGAGCGTGCATGATGCCGAGCACCGGACCGAACACCTCGGTGAGGTGGAAGAACGATCCGGGCTTGACGCCTTCCTTGATTCCCGGGCTCCACAGGCGGCCCGTGTCATCGAGCTGCTTGGGCTGAAGCAGCCAGGACTCACCGGGTTCCAGTGATGTCAGCGCCCGCTCGAGCTTGTCCGAGGGGTCCTCGGTCAGCGGTCCCATCGTCGCCGACATGTTTGCCGGCCAGTCGACGACCATGGACGCGGCGGCATCGATGAGCTGCTTGCGGTAACGCTGCGAGTCGTGAGTGGACCCGACCATGATGCCCAGTGACGCGGCCGAGCACTTCTGTCCGGCGTGCCCGAAGGCCGAGTGCACGAGATCGGCCACAGCCAGATCGCGGTCGGCGGCAGGGGTGATGACCAGTGCGTTCTTGCCGGAGGTCTCCGCATTGACGTGGAGATCGGGACGGAAGGACTTGAACAGCGCCGCGGTCTCGGAGGCACCGGTGAGGATGACGCGATCGACATCCGGGTGGGCGACGAGGTGGCGGCTGAGGTCCCGATCGGACGGCGTGCACAGCTGCAGCACGTCCTTGGGCACACCGGCCTCCCATAGGCAGTCGATGATGAGTGCCGAGCAGTGCGGTGTGGGCTTTGATGGTTTGTGGATGACAGCCGAACCTACGGCAAGGGCTGCCACGGTTCCGCCGGTGGGGATGGCGACGGGGAAGTTCCACGGTGGGGTGATGACGACCATCTCATCGGGGACGAAGTTCGCGCCCTCGAGGTTCTCCAGTTCGGCGGCATTCAGCGCGTAGTAGCGGATGAAGTCGATGGCCTCGGAGATCTCAGGATCGGATTGCGAAGGCATCTTGCCCACCTCGGCGGCCTCGACTGCGATGAACTCACCGCGACGGACGGAGAACACCTCTGCCGCACGGTGGAGGATCTCGCCACGACCGGCAGCACCCAGCTCGCGCCAGGCCTTGGCGGCCTCGCGGCCATTGGCGATCATCTCATCGAGCTTCGCAGCCGAATCGACCTTCGGAGTCTTCGGCCGATCGTCGAGATATCCGGGGGCGGTCGCCTCGGCGATGATCTCCTTGGCCCACTTCTGGTTCGCAGGCAGAGAGGGATCGGTATCCGGTTCGTTGAAGAACTCGGTCGGGGCAGTTCCTGGGACATCGCGCTCGGTCGAACGGTCCTGGTTCCGGTTGGGGGCAGGTGCGCTCTCACCGTCGGTCGCGAGGATGTCCTCGAGCTGCTTGACGGAGTCCTGGAAGCGGTCTGCCTCCCGGACGAAGACCTCGTTGCCGTTGGCCAGGTCGAAGATGCCGGACATGAAGTTCTCGTGAGACGAGTTCTCTTCGAGTCTGCGCACGAGGTAGGAGATCGCGACGTCGAATTCCTTCGGATGCACGGCTGGGACGTAGAGGAGGAGATCTCCGACGTCCTCGGTCACCGCAGCCGCCTGTTCCGAGGCCATGCCCTGCAGCATCTCGAATTCCACGCGGTCGGTGACCTCGCGGTCGACGGACAGATGGTGGGCGAAGGCGATGTCGAAGAGGTTGTGACCTGCCACGCCGATGCGCAGCCCCTTCATCCGCTCGGGGGTGAACAGCCAGTGGAGGACGCGCTTGTAGTTCGCATCGGTGGACTGCTTCGAATCGCAGGTGGTCGTAGGCCAGCCGGCGATCTCCGCGTGGACGGTCTCCATCGCGAGGTTCGCTCCCTTGACGAGACGAACCTTGATTCCGACTCCGCCGTTGGCGATTCGTTCGTTGGCGAATTCGCTCAGGCGCTGCACGGCGCCCAGCGCGTCAGGCTGGTAGCCCTGGATGACGATGCCGGCCTCGAGGTTCGTGAACTCAGGTTCGGCGAGCAGGCGGGTGAAGACCGCGATCGTGAGTTCGAGGTCCTGGTACTCCTCCATGTCCAGGTTGACGAACTTCGACCCCGTCGGTGCCTTAGCCGCCTGCTGGTAGAGCGGGCGCAGGCGTTCGACGACGTAGTCGACGGTCTCGTCGAAGGCCCACATCGAGATCTGAGAGGCGACCGAGGAAACCTTGACCGAGACGTAGTCGACGTCTTCGCGAGCCAGAAGTCGGTGGGTTTCCTCGAGGTGGTGGTCGGCTTCGCCATCACCGAGGACAGCCTCGCCGAGGAGGTTGATGTTGAGCCGGTGTCCGTCGGCGGTCAGCGCGGCGACGGCCTTGCCGAACTGCTTGTCGCGGGCGTCGACAACCATGTGTCCGACCATCTGACGCAGGCGGGTGCGGGCTGCGGGCACGACGACCTGCGGCAGTGCGCGGGCCAGCGCGGCGCCGGTCTTGATCTGGGCGCGGTCGAGAGCCGACATCGTCTCGGGGGCGAGCTTGCCGACTTCCGCCAGGGCATCGGCGGCGGCGTGCACGTCATCGGTGCGCACGACCCGATCGACGAATCCGACGGTGAAATCGAGCCCGTTAGGGTCGGAGAGCACGGCCGAGAGGCGCTCGGCGGCCGGGTTCTTCGCCGTGGTCTTGCTCGTTGCTACGCGCAGCCATTTGCGAACGGTGTCGATGGAGCGACTGGTGAGCTGGTCGAGATCTGAGTCTGTGTGCAACAACTGCTCGTTCCTTTTCTGTTGGACGAACTCTGGACGAGTCTGGCTGGGGTCTGTGCCAGGCGCTCCCGCGTCGCCGTTGACTGTTGACGGGATCGTTGAGACCAGTATGCGCCGGAGGAAATCCGGGGTGAAGAGCTCGTGACCAATCGCAGACATAGTTGAGTCAGAAGTAATAGAATCGCATCATGTACTCCTCAGAGATGCGTCGCGCCGCTGTTGCCAGGACGGACTCGTCCTCCATCGCCGAGGTGGCTGCTGAGCTGAACATCTCACCCTCGAGTCTGCGTCGGTGGATGGGGCGATCCGACCTCGACGACCGCCCGCGCAGCGGACGCCCACAGATCCAGAACACGGCCGATCAGGTCGTCGAAGCTCTGGTGAGCTCCGCCGGGGCGAGAATCTCGGGGAAGGACTATTCGACCCGGGCTCTGGCCGATGCGACAGGGCTGAGTCAGAGCATCGTGTCCCGGGCGATGAGGGGGATGACGGTGCCATCGGACCAGCTGCTCGGCAGTGACGAGATCACCGTTGTTGCGGGCGGCTTCCCTCTGGTCGTCATCGGCATTCGCGTTGCTGGTGAGCGCGGCAATGGTGAGGCTGAAGGTGGGGGCGCCGGCGGAGGTGCGAGCCCAGTCTCGGCGCGACGGGTGCAGCGCCGCATCGCCGGGATCGTGGCCGCTCTGCGTTCGGCAGGAGTCCAGCACTGGCCGCAGCGCTTCGACAGTGAGCATCGCCAGACCGATGCCTCGGCGACGCTCGATCTGCTTCGGGCTGGTGGGCAGCGCGAACGCTTCATCGTCTTCGATCCCTTCGGGGAGACGAGTGCCTCGGGCGGGGGTGATCTGGTTGGGGCTGCCGAGATTGCGGTCCACCGCGAGTTCGCAGAGTTCCTCGACGACGCGAAATCTGGCCTCGCAGCCTGCCGCGATGTTCCCGGGTCTCTGCTCGACGATCTCGCCGCCCGCGTGCGGCACGGCTTCGAAGGAGTCATGTGGCGGCAGTCGAGCCACACCGACGCGAGGAGAAGTTCCATTTCTTCTGACTCAATGGAGATCTCTTCGTGGTTGCCGAAGGAGACTCGTTCCATCACCGAACACCTCGCGATCGCCTTGCGCGAGGAGATCATCGATTCGGGCTATCAGCCCGGAGACAGGATCAATCCGCGCCTCCTGTCACGACGGATGGAGGTGCCCCGCTCCTCGGTGGATGCCGCACTGCGGCGCATGGTCGATGACAAGCTGCTCGACGGCTCACGTGGTGGTTCGAGGATTCCGTTGATCACCACCCTCGACGTTCTCGACCTCTATGCCGGACGCATGGCGGTGGGAGAGGTTCTCCTGCGGTCTCTGGCGCTGCGGCCGAAGCGCTACTTCGTGCCTGTGCAGCTGGCCCTGCGGCAGGTGGAGGCATCGGCGGCGACGAAGAGCGGCATCGACGTCGAGGACGCTGATCTCCACTTCCAGCAGGAACTGGCCCGGGCCTCTGGCCTGCGGCAGAGCGCCCGAGCCTTCGAGGCCCTGACCCTGCGCCTGCGCCTGTTCATCTCGGTCCTGCAGCTCGACTACTCACCGGCCAGCGATCGCATCCTCATCGATGACCGTGCCATCTTCAGGGCACTGTCTCTCGGGGACGCTGAGACCGCTGTGGACGCCTGGCGAGGCAAGGTCGACAACGCGGTCAGGCATATGGCCGGACTCTTCGCTCGGCGTCGATTCGACCAAGACCTCTGGGCACAGCTCACCCGTCGGGGATAAACGGACCCGCCGGGCAACCTCGGCGAGGGTGACTGGTATAAATTTGGGGATAGTCCGAGCCGAAAGGGATAGTTGAACCGTGGAGACCTTGATTGTAGGCGTGGCCGGCGGCACCGGCAGCGGAAAGACGACCCTGACCCAGGCGCTGCTGGACAAATGCGTGGGCCCGCCATCCGTTCTGTTTCACGACAACTACTACAAGCGACGAGACGAACTGACCTACGAAGAACGCGAGCAGGTCAACTACGACGACCTCGACGCCTTCGACAACGACCTCTTCGTAGAACACCTGAGCGCACTGCGGTCCTCACGCTCGGTCGAAAGCCCGGTCTATGACTTCTCGATCCACAACCGCAGCGATCGCACGACGCTCGTCGAACCATCGCCGGTGATCATCGTCGAGGGGATTCTCATCTTCGCCGAGCCGCGGATCTGTGAGCTGCTCGACATCAAGCTCTTCGTTGACACGGACGCCGATGTTCGCCTGCTGCGGCGGATCAAACGCGACGTCGTCGAACGAGGCCGGACCCTGCAGTCGGTCGAGGACCAGTATCTGGGAACCGTGAAGCCGATGCATGAGCTGTATGTGGAGCCCTCGAAGCGCAATGCCGACATCATCATCCCTGATGGCGGGCACAATATCGTGGCCATGGATATGGTCCTCAACCGGATCCAGAGGGACGTCGGCTAGCGCTCCATCCGATGCTGTCGTGGGTTCGACAGGGTTCGGGAGATCTCGTGTCAGGGGTGACTTGTAGTGTGTTTGCATGGACACGGAGACCGTTCCGGAGGCACCGTCGGGCGAGCTTGATCTCATTGCCGAGATCGACCGCTTCGCCTCCCTGCTGCGTGGCGAGGAGCCCGCTGCGACCGAAGCCGAGACACTGGCGCGGATCGCCGCGTTCGAAGGGCTGAAGGCGACCGTCGTGTCCGCGCAGTCCGCCGAGGCTGTGGCGTTCGAGGCCCTGCGCAGACGTCGGGATGCGTTCAACCAAGTTCCCGCGCGTGAGTGTGGAATCCGTTCTGCTGAGGAAATCGCCCTGGCGAAGAAGGTCTCGCCGGGTTCCGGCCGAAAGTTTCTTTCCACTTCGCGCGCAATCGTCCACGAGATGCCGAACACCTTCAAGGCTCTCGCCTCGGGGGAGATCTCCGAGGACAAGGCCCGTGTCATGGCCGACGAAACCGCGACGCTGCCCAGCGCAGACCGACGCAAGGTCGATACCCGGATGAAGATGAGTATGGGGCCGGCCGGGCTGCGGAGCCTGCGCACGGAAGCGCGTGCCCTGGCCGAGGAGATGAACGCCGAGGCGGCGGCAGAGCGGGCGACGAGGGCGGCGGCGAATCGGCGGGTGACCATGACCGCGCTCGATGACGGAATGGGGAGAGTGTCCGCGATCCTTCCCATCCAGCAGGCCGTTGCCGTCTATGAGGGGCTGAAAGGTACGGCCGAATCGGTATCTGCCGCCGGAGGCGCCGAAGGGCGCAGGAGCAATCAGCTGATGGCCGACACCTTCGTTGAACGGATGACGGGACAGTCGAGTGCGGCAGCCGTTCCCACCGAAGTGCACCTTGTCGTGGAAGCGGAAACACTGCTCTCCGATGGTATGGTTCCCGCCTGGCTGCCGGGTTTCGGCCCTCTCCCGGCTCGAACAGCCCGCAACTTCATCGCCGCCAACGAGGCCGAGGTCTTCATCCGACGCATGTTCACCCGCGCCACCGACGGTCAGCTGGTGGGGATGGAATCTCGCGGTCGGGCGTTCACGGGTCTGCTGAGGCAGATGGTCGTCTACCGGGATGATGTGTGCCGGACGCCGTGGTGCGACGCGCGTATCAGGGATGCCGACCATGCCGATGAGTATGCCTCCGGCGGTGCAACTTCTTGGGAGAACGGCTCGGGACTGTGTGCCGCATGCAATTATGCGAAGGAACATCCTGGTTGGAAGCACGAAGCAACGGCAGAGGGGCTGAAGGTCACCACTCCCAGCGGTCGTGAATACGAAGATCTGACCGCTCCTTTCGTCAGGCGGATGAAGTACCCACGAGCCTCGCCCGCAACAGCAGTCTCGGCAGGCACTGGCATCTCACGGTCTTCGCCACGCGATGACGATTGGCGACTCAAACTCTCCGGACTGCTGGAGCCGCAGCGGCCCGGGGCGCCACCTGACACTGAATACCGCGAAGTGGAGATCCCGTTCTGTCCCATCACCGAATCGGAAGCGAAGAAGTACGAGGAGAGTCAGCGAGCCACGTCTGGGCAGAATGAACCTCCTGAGTTCGAAATCGCCGAGGTTGTCGACCCACTTCCCATTCCGCGAACGATTCGACCCAACTATCGCCGCGACTCCCGCAGGGTCGGTGGCCCAGGGGGCAGCTGTGCGGAGAGATACCTACGACAGGCCCTGCTCGACGCGGGATGACGTGGTGAAACTGCAACAAATCCGACACTGCTGCCACCACGTCAGACTGCATGATTCTGAGCATGAACGCCGACGAGAACGATGCTCACTTGCCTGATAACGGCGGCAACGCAGATGCCACCGCTGAGGATTCGCCGCCACGGCCAAGGACGCGACAAGGACGGGCACTGCTGCGAACCGCGCGTCTCCTGCCGTGGTTGTTCGGGCGCTCGCAATGGTGGTCATCCGCAGCCAGCCTGATCGGCGTCGTCATTCTTCTGGGCCTCGTAGCCGTTGCCATCGATCCACCCTTCCTGATGTGGGACGGGCAGACCGACGACGGAATGCCGACAGGTGGCATGGAGGTCGCACTCCCGGACTTCGGTTTCGTGCTGTGGGGCATCGGGGGTTTGGCCCTCATCGCGGCCGGCATCTGTGGGTGGATCGACGGACAGCGACACAAGCACAGGGCGCAGGCATGGGGAGGAGCAGCGCTGTGACCAAGGGCAACGGCGTGGGGAGAGATGGCGTGATGCGAGGTGGCGAGAGACTGCGGGGCACTGCCCGAACTCTTCCCCTGCTCGCGTTGGCCGCTTGGGTCGTGATGATCTGGGTGCCGGTCCTCGACAGCGCGAACAACAGCTTGCACTTCGGCGACTCCGTGCGGATCGTCGTCACGTCGCTCGGTCGTCTTCCTGACAGGGCAATCGAGGCCGACTTCGAGTTCGTCATCATCTGGAGCTGCCTGCTGGCTTGCGCGATCTCGGTGTGGCTCTGCAACGGGCTGAAGTTCTGGTCGTGGTCCGCCTCCGGGCTCGGAGTCGTTGTGCTGATCTTCCTGACCAGCGAGATCATCGATCCACCGACAATCATGTGGGACGGTCAAGACAGCAGCGGACAGTGGATCGGCGGCATGGAGGTCGCCTCTCCCGCACCGGGTGCCGTGCTCTGGACGATCGGTGGGATCGCCCTGATTGCTGCTGGCATCTGTGGCCTGATCGGAGAACGTCGTCGCTCCGGGAAGAACGACGGCCCGCGAATCACTCGGTGGTTCTCGACCGAGCCAGGACGCGACGGTCAGATCCGAGTTCGTCGGCACCGCTTGGCAGCCGAACACATCGCGCGGCTGCTGCCTCTCGTGGGCGTGAGCGCCTGGGTGGTGATGATCTGGGTGCCCATCTTCTCCAACCAGGCCTCGGCGGAGCACAGCGTCACCATGACTTCCCTGGGCAGACCGCCATTCAGCTTCAGCGACATCGGCCTCGACGTTATTCTTCCGTGGGCGGCGGTGCTCTTATGCGCAGCGATTGCGTGGCTCGTTGAGCCACCGCTCTGGTGGTCAATGATCGTCATACTGATCGGCCTTGCTCTGTTCATTCTGTTGGAAGTGAACATGATCGATCCGCCGACAGCCCGACTCCTGATCACCGATTCCTCGGGGGAACGCAGGGGAGCCACACTCATCGGTCACCCCGATGCGGGGGTGAGCTATTGGGTTCTGGGAAGCGGAGCCCTTGTGCTCGCCGGAATGGCCGGAATCGCCGGCTTCATCGGTGACAGGCGGGGCCGCTCATTCGATTTCCCCCAAACGCGGTGACTCCAACCCGCACAGCAATGCCTGCAGACACAGCAATACCTGCAGGCACAGGGATGCCCTCAGCCCGGAATGACGCTTCAGGCTGAGGGCACTCGCCTCACAGGCCAGGGTTCTCCTCAGCTCATCCTGGAGCAGGAATCATCATCGACCGTCACTGTTCGGCAACGAACACTCCTGCGAAGAATTCGCCGATCTCATCGTGAGCGTCCAGAGGAAAGATGCCCGAGACATACTGATCGGGGCGAACCACGACCACAGCACCCTCACGACTGATGCCGCGCTCATCGTAGATGTCCTCCTCAGGCATGGCCGCGAAGATCTTCTCCACGTATTCGAGGTCGAACTCGCCCACATGCGGGCGGAAGGCCGTTGGAACATCGGGGAATGAGAACTCGGTATGGTCCTGTTGGTAGACAACGCTGAGTTCGATGAGCGCATCGAGGTCAGCGCCCTCACGGCGGAACCTGACCAGAGGCGAAGCCGGGTCGAATTCGAGCCAGTCAGCCAACTGCGTGACCTTGGACTTCGACGAAACTGCTGCGCCGTCATCGGCCCAGCCGCCCGTACCGGCTGCACCATCTCCGAGCATCGGAGCAGGTGCATCCGCGAAGACGTAGACACGCCAGCGGCCGTCAGCCCTGGCCTCATGGCCCAGGTGGATGAAGTTGGCGTCACAGCTGCGCTGCACCTGAGCCGATTTGAACCTCTTGCCGACAGGGAACCCGCTGGCCAGTTCCTGGTGTTTGGGGGACGCAGTGATCATTGATTGCGTGTACTCGGTCATGAACCCGGCGGGGAACTCGGCAGTCTTGACGTAGAAGTCCTGCAGATAGGTCTCTTCCGGCAGATCCTCCTGCGGGGTCGCCATCAGGGTCGACCATTCCTTGTCGAAGTCGATGAGATTCTTCGCAGTCACCTGGCGTTCTGCGGAATAGGTTCGCAGCAGCTCTTGTGAGGACCGTCCGGAGATCACCTGACCGAGCTTCCATGAGATGTTGAACCCGTCCTGCATCGACACGTTCATGCCCTGGCCGGCCTTCGCCGAGTGAGTGTGGCAGGCATCGCCGGTGATGAACACGCGCGGGCACGGTGAGCCGACCGCAGTCTCATCGGTGTCGTCGAAGGCGTCCGTGAGGCGGTGACCGACTTCGTAGACGCTGTGCCAGGCGACTTCTTTCACATCGAGGCTGTAGGGACTGATGATGGCGTTCGCGTTGGCGATGATTTCGTCGATGCTTGTCTGCCGCACCTTGCGTGCATCGTCGTCGGAGACTTCGCCCAGGTCGACGTACATGCGGAACAGATGCCCGCCCTCGCGGGGGATGAGGAGGACGTTGCCGTGCTTCGAGGAGATCGCGCACTTGGTCCGGATGTCCGGGAAGTCCGAATTTGCGAGCACGTCCATCACGCCCCAAGCATGGTTGGCTTGGTCGCCGGTCATCGTGCGTCCGATGGATTTACGGACGCCGGAGCGGGCACCGTCGCAGCCGATGACGTAGCCGGCGCGGATGGTGCGTTCTTCACCTGCACGCTCCCCGACTGTGCGCCGGAGGGTGACCGTGACCGGATGACTGGAATCGACTGCCGCGCAGTCGCCAGTGTCGTCACCATCAATCGTGAGGTCGACGAATTCGAAGCCGTAGTCGGGAGAGATGCGGGCGGGAGACTGCTTAGCGAACTGCGCAAAGTAGTCGAGCACTCGCGCCTGGTTGACGATGAGGTGCGGGAATTCGCTGATTCCCGTCTCATCGTCCTTCGGCCGTCCGGTGCGGATGATGTGCTCGGGATTCTCCGGGTCCGGATTCCAGAAGGCCATCTCGGTGATGTGGTAGCCCTCGCGCATGATCTCCTCGGCGAACCCGAACGCCTGGAAGGTCTCGACCGAGCGTGCCTGAATGCCATCGGCCTGCCCGATGACCAGGCGGGAGTCGCGCTTCTCGATGATCCGGGTACTGACCTCCGGGTACTGAGAGAGCTGTGCCGCCGCGATCATGCCGGCCGGTCCGCTGCCGACGATGAGGACATCAACCTCATCGGGCAGGTCGGCTGGGCGATCGATTCCATAACCTGCTGCAGCTTCGATCCGCGGATCTGCGGACACATAGCCGTGCTGGTGAAAGTGCATGTCAACCTCCGGTTCATCACACGTCTTCGTGACTTTCCAATGCTAGCAGTTCATATACGATCATGTGATGTCCAGATCATCATTGAAGAATGCTTATGATCTGGTTCACAGATTGCTACTCCTCATGACCGGTGCCCAGCGGGGTGCCCGAGCGGCCCTGCGGTGCCAGTCTGGCGACCGGAGGGATCGCCGTCATGATGGCGGGATAGGTGGGCGCAGAGGCGGTCGGGTCCGCGGGTCTTGGGCAGACTGTCCGAGGGGTGGTCGCCTGCTCCCTGTGCGCCGCGGTCTCGTGGGAGGCGGGCGGTTCGTTGACGCCCCGCTGGATCCGATGACCGACGACGCTGGGTGCGATCGGCGTTATCAGTACGAGGGCTCTCGGTAGATATGGCGTGGGCGACGGATACGGTGGCCCAACCTGTCTCCATAGTGTCCGGCCGGGAATGTGCCCAGCGGGCGGAACGGGAAGCTGATGCCGGCGGTGGCCAAGGCGAGCATGGTCGACAGCGTCGAAATCAGCAGGCTGGAGAAGGGTTCGTCGAAGATCGTCCCGGAAGCGCGGCCGCCGCCGCCGCCCTCGCTGAAGTGACGCAGACCACTTGTCCTCCAGAACTGCATCATATACGATCTTGGTGAAAGCCAATCGAAATGAGGTGCGAGATCGATGTCGACTCCAGCTGGTGTCCCAGTCAGACCAGGCAAAATCGTTGCCGTCCACGTGGCGTACGAATCACGCTCGGCCCAGCGCGGAAAACGGCCCTCCCAGCCGTCCTATTTCCTGAAGGCCACAAGTTCCCTGGCTGCTTCGGGTGACACGATCGAGCGTCCTGCGGGGACCTCGCTGCTCGCCTTCGAAGGTGAGATCGCCGTCGTCATCGGCACAACGGCCCGATCCGTCAGCCCCGCAGAAGCCTGGGCTTTTGTTGAGGGAGTGACCGCGTCCAACGACTTCGGTCTCTATGACATCAAGACTGCCGACAAAGGTTCCAATCTGCGCTCGAAGAGCCGTGACGGTTACACCCCATTGGGTCCGAGCATCATTCCCGCCTCCGAGGCGGATCCGCAGTCCCTGCGCATCCGCACCTGGGTCAACGGCGAGGTCAAGCAGGACGACGGCACGAGCGCCGCGCAGCTGATCTTCCCCCTGACCCAGATCGTCGCCGATCTCAGCCAGCACATGACGCTGGAACCCGGTGACGTGATCCTCACCGGCACTCCCGCAGGGTCGACGGTCGTCGCGCCCGGGGACATGGTCGAGGTCGAGGTCACGGCCACCTCGGCGAGCACCGGATCAGAACTCAGCTCGGGTCGCCTCGTCACGAACGTCGTCGAGGGCCCTGGCGACTTCGACCCGAACCTCGGCAGCATGCCCGCCGTCGACGAAGCACTGCAAGTCGACGCCTGGGGATCACGGGAAGCCGCTGGTCTGGCACCGGAGGAAACTCTCACCGGTGTGCTGAGCCAGGAGCTGCGCGCCAAGCTCGCCGAGGCACCGACGGCTGGTCTCTCCGCACAGCTGCGTGCACGCGGACTCAACAACGTGGTCATCGAAGGAGTCTGTGCTCTGGTGCCCGGCACGAAGATCGTGGGCACTGCGAAGACGCTGCGCTTCGTGCCCAACCGCGAGGATCTGTTCAAATCTCACGGCGGCGGATACAACGCCCAGAAGCGGGCCTTCGACTCCCTGCAGTCCGGTGAGGTTGTCGTCATCGAAGCACGCGGCGAGTCCGGCTCGGGAACCCTCGGCGACGTGTTGGCGCTGCGGGCCAAAGCCCAGGGCGCGACCGGCGTCATCACCGACGGGGGAGTCCGCGACTCTGCTGAGGTTGCCGGGATCCTACCCGTGTTCTCGACGTCGAAGAACCCCGCCGTGCTTGGCCGCAAACACGTGCCATGGGAATCTGACGTGGCCGTGGCCTGCGGAAACGCCACCGTGCTGCCCGGCGACGTGATCGTCGGAGACGACGACGGCGTCATCGTCATCCCACGCGATCTCGTCGAGGAGGTCGTCGACGCGGCACTGGCGAAGGAGATCGAGGACGGCTGGGTGGCCGAACAGGTCGCCGCCGGCAACCCGATCGAGTCTCTGTTTCCCCCGAAGGGCGAATGGAAAGACAAGTTCGACGCCTGGAAAGCCTCACGATGACAACCGCTGACACCGTCGACGCGCATACCCAGCCGAGCTCGTTGAGCAAGGCGGAGACGGCCTACCGCTGGATCCGAAGATGCATCGCGGATCAGACCTTTGAGCCCGGGCACAAGCTGGTGCTGGCTCAGATCGCTCTCGAACTCGATACCTCCGTTGTTCCGGTCAGGGAAGCCATCCGCCGCCTCGAGGCCGACGGGCTCGTCACCTTCGAACGCAATGTCGGGGCCCGCGTGGCCATGGTCGACCAGAGCTCCTACGCGCAGTCGATGGAGGCCGTGGCGGTCCTCGAGGGAGCCGCGACCGCGCAGGCTCTCGAATTCCTGGGCGAGCATGATCTCGCCGAGGCGGATGCGATCAATGAGCGCATGCGCGACCTTCTCGCTGATTTCGACCCCACCGAATTCACCCGCCTCAACCACGAATTCCACGCGACACTGTTCCGACGCTGCCCGAACGAGCGACTGCATTCCTTGGTCGCCGTCGAATGGGATCGTCTGGCGCACCTGCGCAACTCCACCTTCTCCTTCGTGCCCGAGCGGGCGCAGGGGTCAGTCGACGAGCACGCCAGGATCCTTGCACTCATCCGGGCCCGCGCCTCGGCGGAGGAGATTGAGCGAGTCGTGAGAAATCACCGCTCGGCGACCCTCGCCAGCTATCAGGAAGCCCAAGCCAAAACCACCGAGACCCGTGTAACTACAGGAATCATCGACAGAGAAGAGGGCAAGTCATGACGAAGTCCACTGCAACTCCAGCGAACCTGCCGGAGAAGATCCGTCACTACATCAACGGTGAATTCGTCGATTCGATCGACGGCGAAGAATTCGACGTCATCAATCCGGTGACCAACGAGCCCTACATCAAGGCTGCATCAGGCAAGAAGGCCGACATCGACGCCGCCGTCGCCTCAGCGAAGCAGGCCTTTGACGAAGGCCCTTGGCCCTCGATGCTCCCACGTGAGCGTGCCCGCGTGCTCAACAAGATCGCCGACATCGCCGAGACCCGCAGTCAGGAACTGGCAGAGATGGAGTCCTTCGACTCCGGCCTGCCGATCACCCAAGCGAAGGGCCAGGCCAACCGGGCCGCGGAGAACTTCCGCTTCTTCGCTGATCTCATCGTCGCGCAGGTTGACGACGCGTTCAAGGTTCCCGGCCGTCAGGCCAACTACGTCAACCGCAAGCCGATCGGCGTCGCCGGGCTCATCACTCCGTGGAACACGCCCTTCATGCTCGAGTCCTGGAAGCTGGCTCCGGCAATCGCGACCGGCAACGCCGTCGTGCTCAAACCTGCCGAATTCACTCCGCTGTCGGCATCGCTGTGGCCAGGCATCTTCGAAGAGGCCGGACTGCCCACAGGCGTCTTCAACATGGTCAACGGCTTCGGCGAAGAGGGCTTTGCCGGAGACTCCCTCGTCAAGCACCCGGACGTCCCGCTCATCTCGTTCACCGGTGAGTCGAGCACGGGTCAGACGATCTTCGCCAATGCCGCTCCCTGGCTCAAGGGCCTGTCCATGGAACTCGGCGGAAAGTCACCGGCCGTCGTCTTCGCCGATGCTGACCTCGACGCGGCGATCAATGCCACTGTCTTCGGCGTATTCTCCCTCAACGGCGAACGCTGCACCGCCGGTTCGCGCATCCTCGTCGAAGAGTCGGTCTATGACGAGTTCGTTCAGCGCTACGCTGCTCAGGCCAAGCGGGTGAAGGTGGGTCTGCCCTCGGATCCCAGCACCGAGGTGGGAGCACTGGTCCACCCCGAGCACTACGAGAAGGTCATGTCCTACGTCGAAATCGGCAAGCAGGAAGCTCGCCTCGTCGCCGGCGGCGGCCGCCCCGAAGGCTTCGAGACCGGCAACTTCGTCGAGCCGACCGTCTTCGCCGATGTCACCCCGGACGCACGGATCTTCCAGGAGGAGATCTTCGGTCCCGTCGTCGCAATCACTCCCTTCAAATCCGATGAGGAGGCGCTGCAGCTGGCCAATAACACCAAGTACGGTTTGGCCGCCTACATCTGGACCTCCGACCTCAAGCGGGCGCACAACTTCTCGCAGGCCGTCGAATCCGGAATGGTCTGGCTGAACTCGAACAACGTCCGCGACCTGCGCACCCCCTTCGGCGGAGTCAAGGCCTCGGGCCTGGGACACGAGGGCGGATACCGGTCGATTGATTTCTACACGGAACAGCAGTCCGTGCACATCAACCTCGGCGAGGTCCACAATCCAGTCTTCGGGAAGCAGTGAGAGGAAAACACATGTCCCAGACAATCCCTGTCCCATCAGTTCCGGCCCCGGATATCATCCGCTGTGCCTACATGGAGATCGTCGTCACCGATCTGAAGAAGTCCCGCGACTTCTACGTCGGCGTCCTCGACCTGCAGGTCACCGAGGAAGACGAGACCACCGTCTACCTGCGGTCAATGGAAGAGTTCATCCACCACAACCTCGTGCTGCGACAGGGACCGGTGGCCGCAGTCTCCGCATTCTCCTACCGCGTGCGCAGCCCCGAAGAGGTCGACGCCGCCGAAGCGTACTTTCGTGAGCTCGGCTGCCGAGTCGAGCGGAAGAAGAACGGATTCGTCCGCGGCATCGGTGACTCGGTGCGCGTGCAGGATCCGCTCGGTTTCCCCTACGAGTTCTTCTACGACGTCGAGCACGTCGAGCGCCTGGCCTGGCGCTACGACCTCTACTCCCCAGGGGCGCTTGTGCGTCTCGACCACTTCAACCAGGTCACTCCGGACGTTCCGAAGGCCGTGGACTACATGGAGAACTTGGGCTTCAAGGTCACCGAGGACATCCAGGACGCCGAAGGCACCGTCTACGCCTCCTGGATGCGCCGGAAGTCCACCGTGCATGACACGGCGATGACCGGCGGCGACGGTCCGCGCATGCACCACGTCGCTTTCGCCACGCACGAGAAGCACAACATCCTCGCCATCTGCGACAAGCTCGGGGCATTGCGCCTGTCCGACACGATCGAACGCGGACCGGGCAGGCACGGCGTCTCGAACGCCTTCTACCTCTATCTGCGCGACCCCGATGGCCACCGCATCGAGATCTACACGCAGGACTACTACACGGGTGACCCCGATAACCCGCGCGTGACCTGGGACGTCCACGACAATCAGCGCCGCGACTGGTGGGGCAACCCGGTCGTGCCGTCCTGGTACACGGACGCCTCCACGGTCCTCGACCTCGACGGCAATCCGGTGTCGTTGACTCAGCGCACCGACGACTCCGAGATGGACGTGACGATCGGCGCCGACGGGTTCTCCTACACTCGGCGTGAGGACGCGACGACCGACGTCGACGAGCATTCCGGTGCCGGCGACGGAGAAGACGAGTTCAAACTGGGCCACCAGCTCTGAGGGGACGCGCACATGCTCGATGAAACAACGATCGCCGCAATCGCCGACGATCTGGCGCAAGCGGAGAAGAACCGGACGAAGATCGGTCTGCTGACAACCAAATATCCCGATATGACCGTCGAGGACTCCTACGCCGTGCAGAACGAATGGCGTCGCCGAGGTGAGGCCTCCGGGCGGAGACTGATCGGTCATAAGATCGGCCTGACCTCGAAGCCGATGCAGCAGGCGACGGGTATCCGTGAACCCGACTACGGGGCGATCTTCGCCGATCAGGTCTACGACACAGGTTCGGTCATCGACCACTCGCAGTACTCGGGCGTGCGTGTCGAGGTCGAACTCGCGTTCGTGCTCAAGGACGAACTGCGCGGACCAGACATCAGTCTCATCGACGTGCTGCGGGCCACCGAATACGTGGTGCCGGCACTCGAGGTGCTGTCGTCGCGGATCGAGATGGAAGGCCGCACCATCGTCGACACGATCTCCGATAATGCCGCGCTGGGGGCCATGGTCCTCGGCGGTCGTCCGGTGGCCGTCGACGCGGTTGATCTGCGCCGGGTCGGGGCACTGCTGTACCGCAATGAGTCGGTCGAGGACTCCGGCCTCGCCGCAGCCGTCCTCGACCATCCAGCCCGCGGCATCGTGTGGCTGGCGAACAAACTGGCCGAACACGGCGATGTCCTTCGAGCTGGGGAGACCGTCCTGGCAGGGTCCTTTACCCGCCCCATGTGGGTCAGCCCGGGCGACACCGTCCACGCCGACTACGGAGATCTGGGAGTCATCACATGCCGTTTCGAGTAGAACTGCCACCGACGCTGACCCAGCGCATGGCTGAGCTGGGCGAGGGGGAGCATCTGGCCGGAATGTGGGTCTGCTCCGGTTCGCCTGTGGCCGCGGAGATCGCCGCATCCTCGGGGATGCAGTGGGTGCTCATCGACGCCGAGCATTCGCCGATCGGCCTCGAAACCACGACCGGTCTGCTGCGCGCCATGAACGGATACCCGGCGACCCCCGTCGTGCGTGTGCCCGTGAATGACCAGATGCTCATCAAGCAGTTCCTCGACCTCGGCGCGCAGAACCTGCTCGTGCCGATGATCGATACCCCGGCCGACGCCGAGGCGGCCGTGCGTTCCGTGCACTACCCGCCTCGCGGTGTGCGCGGGGTGGGATCGGCACTGGCTCGGACCTCCCGTTGGAATGCGGTGCCGAACTACCTCGGCCGTGCCGAGGAACTCGTGTCCCTGACCGTGCAGATCGAATCCGCGACGGCGGTCGACAATGCCGCCGAGATCGCTGCCGTCGATGGGATCGATGCAGTGTTCGTCGGGCCCTCTGACCTTGCTGCTTCGATGGGATTGCTCGGTCAACAGGCCCACCCTGATATCACTGATGCGGTGCTGCGCACATTCGATGCGGTCAAGGCCGCCGGCAAACCAGTCGGTGTCAATGCTTTCGATCCCGAACAGGCGCGGAAGTACCTCGACGCCGGTGCGTCATTCGTCCTCGTCGGGGCCGATGTCGGTCTGATGATGAACGGCGCCCGCGCCTGGGCCGAGACCTGGGTGCGCGACTGATCGGCTGAGAGCAGCTGAGCAGCGTGGCGGTGGCCCGGAGGATGTGTGTCCTCCGGGCCACCGCCTTACTCCTTACTCTTTGATTCGGCGTCTGCCGGTGATGAGCAGGGCCGTGGCTCCGAGCCCGATGAGGAAGATTCCGGCGCCGATGAGCATTCCGTTGCCCGTGGTGCCCGTCCTCGGCAGCTGTGCCGGTGGGGCGGGTGCTGCAGGTTCGTCTGCGACCGGTTCCGAGACCGGCTCGGCCGGCGGGGCAGGTGGCTCCGGTGCCTCCGGCGGGGCAGGCGGCGCAGTAGGTTCTTCAGGTGGTGTCGAGGGCTCCTCGGGCGGGGTTGGTTCCGGCGGTGCTGGGGGAGCAGTGGGCTCCTCCGGTGGCGGCGTCGGCGTCTCCTCAGGTGGCCGGTACACGGTTTCAGCGGGGATGCCCCAATCGCTCGTCCATTTCTGGTGCTCGTCGTTGTCCTGGATCGTGGTCACATAGGTCACCCACCCGACGGGCATGTCGATGGCCTCTGAACTCACCGTTGCGGTGCCCTCCTGGTCCCCGACCACGGTGATGTCCTGGGAATGGAGCTTCGTCCCGCTGACTTCCTTCGACTGCTCTGGCTCGGTGTCCGAATGATATGCCGTCATCGTGATCACTGCTTCTCCTCCCGGGCGCAGTCCGCTGACCGTGACCTCATCGTGGACGGCGTTGACCTTGAGAACCGCCTTCGTCTCGGCGCTCGGGGTCCAGGGAACGAAGCCTGTTTCCCGCGGCTGACCGTGGACGCCCTTCCATTCCTTCGTGGACTTGTCACCGGCGATGGTCTCGGTGAAGTACATCCATCCGTGGAAGTCCTGGGGAACAGTGATCGCATCGGATCGGTGTGTGCCGTTGCCGACGTCCTTCGACGTCACCTGTGCGATCACCTCGGCGTCGTCGTTCTTCTTCCCGGGTTCGGGCACCGATTCCGTCTGCCACAGTTCGTGCTCGACGGTGACCGTGTG
This sequence comes from Brevibacterium sp. CBA3109, assembly GCF_040256645.1. Taxonomy (NCBI): domain Bacteria; kingdom Bacillati; phylum Actinomycetota; class Actinomycetes; order Micrococcales; family Brevibacteriaceae; genus Brevibacterium; species Brevibacterium koreense. The sequence goes on from NZ_CP158281.1 coordinate 709,070, forward strand.
GTCGCCGACCAGGCCGGAGACGGTGAACGTGTCGGTGATCGAATCGCCTGGCTGCGGGCTCTGGTCGGAGATCTCGGTGGAGACACGAGGCTGTGAGGACATGTCGACCTTTGCCTGAGCGGAGACCTCGACAGGTTCGTCGGGGGTGATGACCCGTTGGACCCGTTTGGTCTTCTGAGGTTCGTAGAGCAGGCCAGATTCTGGCGCGAGGTGTGCCGATGCCTTAGCCGTGACCGTGCCGGGAGCGTTGAGCTTGAGGGTGGTGACGACGGGTTTAGCCTTGCTGGTCAGGAATTTCGGTGCGTCCTCGGTTCCGCTGACGTCGAGCGTGAGAGGAATTCCCGGCACGGCGTTGCCTGAGGCGCTGGTCAAGGACACGGAAAGCGTGACCGTGCCCGTCATGGGGAGCTGGACCCGCTTGTCACCGCCCGTGCCGTCGTCGATTCGTGTGACATCACCATCCTTGGGTCCCTGCTTGCCATATGGCTCGAGCACCGGCATGTCTACGACTGGGGTCAGGCTGACATCGAGGGTATAGGGACCCGCGAACTTCTTGGCTTCGGTGCTGATCTTTGAGAACTGCTTCGCGGCACCCGTGAACTTCTTTCCCAGGTCGCCGGGCTCTTGCGGGGGAACCTTGTGATCATGCGTGATCGCCTCATCCAGACGTGCCAGCGCGCTCAAGGCTGCCTGCACATCGGCAGATGTGGACCCGGAGTACTCGTGCAGCGCCCACGCGGTCTGCGCGGTGGTGATCTTCTGCGCTTCTGAGCTCGTGAAGTATTTGGGTAGGGGCGACTGTTTGCCGGCATCGATGCAGTATGCCTGCGAGTTATCGAAGGTTCGGTAGGCGCCATACCAGGTCTTGCCCTGCGGTGCGTGATGCCAGATGCCCGGACCATAGGCGTCGCTGGCCTTGAGCATCGGCACTTCGCCAAGCGAAGGGGGCGGTCCTTGGGCCATGGCCGGTCCGAGTCCGATGAGAGAGGCCAGGGCCAGGACCAGTAGGAGGAGAGCGGAGCGGAGAGCGAAGCGTCTGCGAGTATTCATATTCCGATTCCACGATGAACGTGCCGAGCCTGACCAGTGCGGAAAACCTGCCTGTGAATTCACCCGGCATCATCCACAGGAAAACAAACACGAGTCGATGTCGACAGCAGTGGGGGTGTGGACAGGCGAGGGTGCCCGCGGGTAGGCATCGTTGCAGGTCACAGTGTTGCTGTCGAGATTCGACGGGCAGCCCACTATTTCATCGCTGCTGTCCCTCGCCGAGGTGGTCGGCGGGAACGGTGATTCGTCCACATGGGAGCGAACGTGAGTGGGTCACCGAATGTCAGCAACTGTTGCGGTATGGCCACACCGTTCTGGGCCTGGCGTCAGCAATGGACCGTAAACTTGTCAAGGCGGTGAACTCCAGACGAAGAAGGACGATATATGTCGCATCAGGCGGGCCCCGGAAACGGCCCCGACTCGCAGCAGAACGCGCATCCGGGCGACCCCGTGCCCCAGCGCGCGCATCCTCCTCGGGGCACCGACCCCCGGAACCCCAATGTGCCGCCTCAGCAAGGAATGCCTCCACACGGTCAGGCCCAGATGCCGCCACAAGGGCCACCGATGCAACAGCCCCAGCCGCAGCAGCCGGTCCCGCCGCCGCAGCGTCCGAACAACGACCGGTTTCGTCCTCGCCCGTCGCAGCCCGGTCCCGGTTCGCAGGGGCCTGGCCCGCAGCAGCCCCCTCGTCAGATCCCTCAGCCGGGGATGAGCCCGGCGTCACAGGGTCAGGGCAATCCCCGTTTCGGCGCCCCGATGGGCCAGCCACCGATGCAGAGCCAGCCGCCGATGCAGCGACGCGTCTACGAACAGGCTCGGTTCGCACCGACCGTGACCCAGGAGATGCGGGTCCGTGCCCGCGTGCAGGCACCTCAGCAGGTGGTCTCGGAGACCCCGTGGACCGGGGCTGTGCGCCAGTCCCAGCCCGAGGAAGAGCCCGGGTCGACCGCAAACATTGTGCGCTTGGTGATCGCCATCCTCGCAGTGGTCGGCCTCTTCGTCGGACTGTTGCTTCTTGCTCTTCTCGGAGGACTGAGCTTTGGTCTGAGGCTCTTCGCGCTGGTTGCGTTGTCAGCGGTGCCACTGATTGCGATCGTCGCCTACGTGCTCTGGCTCGACCGATGGAAACCACAGCCGAAGATCATCCTCGGACTCTGTCTCCTCTGGGGTGCCGTCGCCGCCGTCATCCTCACCCTCTTCGTCTCCCTCGTCAGCCAGGTCGCGCTCTATTTCGCCGGTGTCGGGGCAATGCCCGATGCCGTCGGCGCCGTGATCCAGGCCCCGATCGTCGAGGAGACGACGAAGACCGTGCTGCTGGTTGTCATAGCCCTCGCCGCTCGCCGGCACTTCGAAGGTCCCCTCGACGGACTCGTCTATGGTGCCCTCATCGGTGCCGGCTTCGCTTTCACTGAAAATGTGCTCTACCTCGGCGGAGCGTGGGAGCAAGGCGATGGCATGGATCTGCTGTGGACCTTCATTCTCCGCTGCCTGTTCTCCCCGCTGCTGCACACGGTGTTCTGTACCTGTGCCGGCGTGACCATCGGCCTTGCTGCCCGAAAGTGGCAATGGTGGGCGATCATCCTGATGTGGCTGCCTGGCCTCCTCGTCGGCATGATTCTGCACGCCATTTGGAACGGAACGATGACCGGGCTGGGCCAGATCAACGAAGTTGTGTCGATCATCGGACTCATCGTCCTCAGCTTCATCTTCACCACACTTTGGGTGGTGCTCGGGATTGTCCTGCGCCGCAGTGAACGCCTACACACGCAGAATATGCTCGGCGACTACGCGAACACGGGATGGCTCACTTACTCCGAAGTCGACATGCTCGCTACGTGGAAGGGACGCAAGTTCGGCAAACGCTGGGCCGATTCGTTCCCCGGCGGCAAGGAGGAGATGCGCACCATGATCCGTACCTCCGGAGATCTCTCGACGACGCGCATGCGGCTCCTGGCCGGAGTCGGAGGGCAGAAGGAACGTGACATAGAGAGCTTCCAGCTGAAGAAGTTCTCTTCCGCCCGCGATCGCCTTCTCGCCGCATCGAATAGCGTGGTGCGCTGACTTCTATGATGATCGTAGACGTCGTCATCATCATCTTGGGGATCGCTGCGCTCTTCTCCGGGTTCCGCCAGGGAATCATCATCGGTCTCGGCACCGCAGTCGGCTTCGTTGTCGGCTGGATCGTGGGCCGGCTGCTCTCACCCCTGGTCGAAAGCCTGAGCGAAGGCACCCAGGCAATGGAGAATCCCGGTGTTGTCATTCTCCTGGCGTCGATGCCGCTCGTCCTCAGCGTTCTGTTCGCCTTCGCCGGCAACGGGATCGGCGCATGGATCAAACGATCCATGGACTCTCAGCTTGGGCAGGGCATCGACTCGATCGGCGGCACGGTCACCGCTGGTGTTGTCTTCGTCCTTGTCATCTGGCTGGCGGCGGGTTTCATTCGGACCACATCGTGGGTCGAACCGAACCGGTGGGTCGCGGACTCATCGGTGATAGCGGCCGTCGACCGGACGATCCCATACTCCTCGCAGATCGCGCTGGGCGACATCTCCCAAGGTCTTAAGGCCACAGGGTTCCCGCAAGTGTTCGCTGGCCAGACAGAGCAGATACGCGGCGTCGGGGAACCCGACTCCGCGATGGTCGATGTCGGTCGTGGCGTCGAGGAATCCGTCGTCAAGATCACGACCACTGCCACTACCTGTCCGACAGGGTCCGAGGGGTCGGGGTTCGTCTACAGCGACGGACTCATCGCCACCAACGCCCACGTCGTTGCAGGCTCAACGGACCTCGCCGTCCAAGTCGGCGGTAAGGGTAAGCCTTTCTCCGCCGAGGTGGTGGAATTCGATTCTGAGGCCGACGTGGCCGTCTTGCGGGTTCCCGAGCTTGATGCGCCCGCTCTCGACTTCGGTAATGGGCTGGGGCCGGGCGACGACTCAGTGGTCGCCGGCTTCCCCCAGAACGGGCCTTATACGATCTCTCCTTCGCGAGTGCGCGAGAAGATCAACGCGCGGGGCCTCGACATCTACGATTCGAGTTCAGTGGTGCGCGAGGTGTATTCGATCCGCGGAATCGTCCGCGAAGGAAACTCGGGTGGTCCGCTGCTCGACGCGAACGGTGATGTGGTGGGGATGGTCTTCGCCAGGTCTGCCACCGATGAGGAGACAGGGTATGCCCTCACACGTGCGGAGATCAGCGACGAACTGCAGGCGGGAACGCAGAACCGGGCTCCGCAGCCGACAGGGCAGTGCACCGGCTGAGACAGTGCACCGGTTGAGACAGTGCACCGGTTGAGACAGTGCACCGGTTGAGACAGTGCACCGGCTGACAACTATCTCAGGTCAAGACTGACGACTATTTCAGGTCAAGGCCGGCGAGGACGGCGCGATGGTCACTCGAGCCGCGGTCGAGCACCTCGTCGGAGGTGGCGTCGAACCCGCGATACAGTACGTGGTCGAGTCGGGTGACAGGGAAGCGAGCGGGCCAGGTGAAGCCGAATCCGCCGCCGGTTTCGACCCGCGTATCCTCCAGCGGGGGAGACAGGGTCGAGAAGTTGGTGTCCGTCGTTGCGGTGTTGAAGTCACCGGCGACGATGACGTGCTCGGCTGCATCGGTTTCGACTTCTGTGGCCAATCTGCGGATCGCAGCATTGCGCATGGCTTCATGACCGGGGCGCACCGAAGGCATGTGCACGGAGTAGAACCTGATGTCGCCGTGGTCTGTGGAGACGGTTGTGGCGAAGGCGCGCGGCCACTGCAGCCCCAGGTCCACCTCTTCGGGTGCAGACATCGGCCATTTCGACCACACACCGATCGTGTCGACGACCTGCGAATGTTCGAACGAGGAATCGAGTTCCTTGTGGATGATCTTGCCCGACAGGGACTCCAGTTCCTGAATCGTGACGATGTCCGGGTCGGCGGACACGAGGCTCTTCGCCGCCGCTGTGGGCTCGGGCAGCCTGGCTCCCACGTTGTGCGTAGCCACAGTGAGGTCCGGTTCGCCGGTGTCGTTCGCCGGAATCACAGCGGAACCGAACATCGAGGCCCAGACAACTGTCGGAACCAGAATGCCGATTGCTGACAGCACCGAGAAGCGGATGAGGAACATGAGCAGGACGAGGGCCAGGACGATTCCCGTCCACGGCAGGATGCTCTCGACGAGCAGTGCAACGCCCATTCTGGTAGGCAGCAGGTGGTGGAGCAGGAGGAATGCCGCATAGGCCACGCCGAAGATCAGCGCAGTGATCCCCTTGGCTGGGCTACGCGATTTTCTGGGTTGAGAATATTCCTGGTTCATCGATTAAGAAGCTTAACCGCTGAGCCTGTCCTCATGCTGGGTGAGTCATGCGACGTGCCTCACTTGAGACCAGGTTGAGCTGGTGGCGCTGGGCGAGGGTCATCTGTGGGCGGTGGCCGACCACACCGTGACATCGGGGTGAGTGTCATAGCGATAGCCGGTGCCTCTCATTGTCCGAATCACCGTAGAGTACTCTCCCAAACGCCTGCGCAGCCGCCGGATATGCACGTCAACAGTCCTCTCATCAGGGACTTCGCCACCTGACCAGACGGCAGTGATGAGATCTTCACGAGGCAGAGTGGAATCGGCATGAGAGACGAGAGTTGCCAGGAGGTCGAATTCCTTGGTGGTGACATCGATGAGGTCGCCGTCGATGCGGACCTCGCGGCGGGGGATGTCGATGCGCAGTCGCTCAGCGGTTCGGTTCTGGAAGTTCCCATTGAATCGGGATCCGAAGCCGCCTGTGGGGGCGGCTTCGCCGATGCCCTGCTCGGACTCACGGCGCAGGGGCGGCGGGTGGATGCGGCTGGGGATGCGCGAGCGGACCGGGCCGTGTGTTCCAGCCGGGGTCCCGGTGGCGGCCGGGGAGCCGTTGGCCACGGCACGGACGGCATCGATGTCGTTGCCGCGACCTTCTGGTGCCAAAGCGATGACCGCCTGGGTCTCTGCCTGGGAGGCCAGTTCCTTCGCGTAGGCCTGCAGCTCGCCGGCGATCGCGGAGAGGTTAGTCCCATCGGCGGCGGCCTTAGACTCATCAAGGCCGATGTAGACGATGATTCCGCGCGCTGCCTTCGGTGAGGGCACGACGCCGGCGGGGCCGAAGGTGTGGGGCGGGTTCTGTGGGTCTACAGCACTCAACCGGGCTCCTGCGCGACGGATGGCAGCTGCGCTGCGTGGATGTGCGTACGCTGGTTCTGAATTCGACATTGCTGTCCTTTGCTTCGACCTGGAAGGCCGTTGTGACTGAATGAGTCCGCTGCGGAGTCTGCGTGTACTCGTTCGAGGCCGGACAGCGGGGAGACGGTCACCGACAACGAACGCAGAGCATACACATGCCTGCGGGGCACATTCGCGTCAAGTGCGTCGTAGAAGTCATGGCTTCATTATTTGTCACAAAATTCGCCGGTGGCAAAGGAAAGCCCGAAAATGAGACGAGTGTGACGAAATATGACATTCTTTCGCCACGCCCTTCGGACCGGTTCGGCGGTGTTCAGCTCAGTCGACGATTCCGTACATCCGGTCACCAGCGTCGCCGAGCCCAGGAACGATGTAGCCCTTCTCGTTGAGTTTCTCGTCCAGCGCAGCCGTGTAGATCTCGACATTCGCGGACTGTGCGTAATCCCTCTCAATCCGCTCGACGCCCTCCGGGGCGCTGACGAGGCAGACCGCTGTGACGTCTCTGGCGCCTCGGGCGAGGAGGAAGTCGATGGCCATGGCTAAGGTCCCACCCGTGGCCAGCATCGGATCGACGACGAAGACCTGTCGGCCGCTGAGGTCATCGGGCAGGCGATCGGCGTAGGCGCTGGGCTCAAATGTCTCCTCGTCGCGGACCATCCCCAGGAAGCCCACCTCGGCGGTGGGGAGTATGCGCAGCATCCCATCGAGCATGCCCAGGCCCGCGCGCAGAATCGGGACGACGACCGGGCGCGGCTCGGCCAAGCGGGTGCCGGTGAACGTCGTCACTGGAGTCGTGATTTCCTTGTCCTCGACCGCGACCGAGCGGGTGGCCTCGTAGGCGAGGAGCATGACGAGTTCCTCGGTGAGCTGACGGAACCGAGCGGAATCGGTGCTCTGGTCACGCAGGACGCTGAGTTTATGGGCGATGAGCGGGTGATCGGCTACATGAAGGCGCATAGGAGAAATGGTACGGAACTTTTCATCTTCGCGCGTGGAGCTGTGGTGAAAGGTCGGCCGAAGCGTCACAATGGGAGCATGTCCTACTTCACTGAGATCCTTGCCGAAACCAGCGATGGTTTTCGTGCGCTCGATGTCGATGTTCGGGATGCGTCAGATCTCGACAGCCTCGTCGAGATGATGCAGGCCGCCGGGTCGGAAGACGGCGAATCGGTCGCGGTCATCGAGCACGAGGACGAATGGTTCGGCCTCGTGCGAGTCTGCGAAAACAACGAGATCAGAGTCTTCCTGTCTGACCTGCGTGGCGTTGAGCTCAGTCCCTTCGCAGATATCTTCGCCGATTTCCTCGATTCGCAGCCCGACGCCTATGAGACCGAGCCGGAAGAGGAGTTCGGTCTCGACGACGAGGCGGCAGCCCAGACCGATGACGACGCCGAGGAGGAAGAGGTCGCGATGCTCGAGTTCGACGCCGACGCCGAATGGGGCGGCGATGCCGAGATCTATGCCGACCGCGGAGTCCTGCCCGCCGAACTCATCGAACAGGTGGAGAAGTACCGATCTGACCCTGCCCGCGTCGTCGCCCACGTCGGTGAGACCGTCGGGTTCGCCGACCAGCTCCAGGCCGCCCGCTGAGCTCACCGGAGGAGAGCGCGGAACTCGGGTTCGGTGGCCACCCGCACTTCCAGGATTGGATGGGCCTCGCCCTCGCCGAGGCGGCCCTGGCCCGCGAGCATGACGACGTTCCCGTCGGAGCTGTGGTCCTGAGCGTCGATGGTTCGGTGATCGGGCGTGGTCACAACCGACGCGAAGTCGATCAGGATCCGCTCGGCCATGCCGAACTCATGGCACTGCGCAATGCCGCCGAGGCAACCGGACGGTGGCGCCTCGATGGGGCCACCCTTGTCGTCACGCTCGAACCCTGTGCGATGTGTGCAGGTGCACTCGTCGGATCTCGGATTGCACGAGTCGTCTATGGAGCATTCGATGAGAAAGCCGGTGCGGCAGGGTCTGTCTGGGACCTGCTGCGAGATCGCGCCGCGCTGCACCACCCGGAGGTCTATTCCGGAGTGGCAGCGACGAAGTGCCGGGGCCTGCTCAGCGAATTCTTCGCCGCGAAACGGGGGAATCCCACTGGCTGAGCGACGCCGAGGACGTGAGACAGGGCAGTGGCTCAGGTCACGTCCGCTCGATTTGGACGTCGCCTGGGGCTGACTGTAATGTTGTCCGCGGTGGCGTGTCCGAGCGGCCGAAGGTGCAACACTCGAAATGTTGTGTAGGGTAACCCCCTACCGTGGGTTCAAATCCCACCGCCACCGCGTTTTGCCTGAGCCGCGACATCGTTGGAAGACGATGTCGCGGCTCAGGTTTTTTGTGTGCGGAGATGACTGGGTGGTCACTTCACCTTGCCTGCAGTCACCTCGGCGAACCATGTGGAGGGAAGCCCTCCGTGTCCGTCCGTGGACTCGCACCCCTGGGCTCTGCGACTCCTTACCCCGATGACGGCAATGAGTGCGATGTTTGAGATGATTGCGTGTGGTCGAGGCGGACGAGCTGACATGGTCAATCCCTGCTGCCAGATTGTGACCGTTGACACATTGTACGAAACAGACTTAACTTATCAAGCGGAACGGAAGTGTCTTTCCATGATGCGAAAGTAAGCTTCTGTTGTGGAAGCGGTGTCCGTTTCTCTGCGCAGGTTCAAAGTGCGTAGTCGCCAACGATGATGTTGCCGACTGATCAGATCAAACAACTTGAGGTGGTCCATGAAAATGGCTGACAACGACCAACGGCGGGATGCGAAAACCGCCACCGAGCGCAGCGGGAGCCCCAGCCTCCTCGACAGATTCTTCGAGATCACATCACGCGGTTCCTCGATCAAGCAGGAGATCCGCGGCGGCATCGTGGCCTTCTTTGCGATGGCTTATATCGTCGTCCTCAACCCGCTCATCCTGGGCGGATCCCAGGATGTCACGGGCGGGTCGCTCGACTTCGCCCAGCTGACTGCCGTCACCGGCCTCGTCGCCGGCGTCATCACGATCCTCTTCGGCGTCGTCGCGAGGCTCCCATTCGCCCTCGCCGCGGGACTGGGCATGAACAGCTTCCTGGCCGTCTCCGTGGTCCAGGAAGTCACCTGGGCCGAAGCCATGGGGCTCGTGATCATCAACGGTGTCATCATCGTCGTCCTCGGAGCCACCGGCATCCGAACCGCGATCTTCAACGCCGTGCCCCACGCGCTGAAGGTCGCGATCACTGTCGGCATCGGCCTGTTCATCGCGTTCATCGGCTTCGTCAACTCCGGCTTCGTCACCCGCACCCCGGCCGGACCTCCCGTCCAGCTGGGACAGAACGGGTCGATTGCATCGCTGCCGACGCTCGTGTTCGTCTTCGCCCTGATCCTCATCGGCATCCTCGTCGCACGTCAGGTTCCAGGCGGAATCCTCATCGGCATCATCGTGGCCACGATCCTCGCAATGGTCATCCAGGCCTTCGCGAAGCTGGGAACCGTGGGCGACCCGGTCAACCCGGACCCGGTGGGCTGGAACCTCGCCGCACCCGAGATCCCCGGGCAGGTCGTGGCGCTGCCGGACTTCTCACTCATCGGCGCCTTCGACCTGTTCGGATCCTTTGAGCGCATCGGCGTCCTGGCTGCCACGATGCTGGTCTTCACTCTGGTGTTCACGAACTTCTTCGACGCCATGGGCACAATGACCGGCCTCGCTCGCAGCGCCGGCCTGCAGACGAAGGACGGAATGTTCCCCCGCATCCGCGGTGCATTCATCGTCGAAGGCATCGGCGCAGTTGCCGGTGGTGGAGCCTCCGCCTCGTCGAACACCGTGTTCGTCGACGCCGCGGCAGGCATCGCCGAAGGCGCACGAACCGGACTCGCCGCCTGCGTCACCGGCGGACTGTTCCTGCTGTCGATGTTCTTCGCGCCGCTCATCGGCGTCATCCCGATGGAAGCCGGAGCCGCCGCGCTCGTCATCGTCGGTGCCATGATGGTCACGCAGATCCGCGAGATCGACATGAGTGACTTCCGCACCTCGCTGCCGGTGTTCCTGACCATGGTCACGATGCCGCTGACCTACTCGATCGCCAATGGAATCGGCGTCGGATTCATCTCCTGGGCCCTCATCCACGCGATGAGCAAGCGCGGCCGGGACGTCCACTGGCTCCTCTGGGTCGTGTCCGCAGGATTCGTCCTGTACTTCGTTCGCGGCCCGATTTCAGCTATCTTAGGTGGATGAGTGAAATGATTGGACATCTTGCTTGGGGAAAGGGCCAGATCGCACACGGCGACTGAAGCCTGAGTCGGTCGCTGCACTGACGGGTCACCCAGCCAACCGGTCACCGGCGTCAACTCGACTCCATGTTCTTCGCTGCTGTTCGCATGGATAACCAGAAGTTTCGAAGAACGAAGCAATTGTTCCAACCATGCACTGTGCGCCGCAGAGACGAGGCGCAGGAGGTAAGTGCGATGACTGCCACGGAAACTCAACGTTCCACCGCCCGGATTTCAGTGAACTCAGCCGTTCACGAATTCGACGGGCCACCACACACAAATGCTCTGGACTTCCTCCGCGGAGTCGGACTCACGGCAGCCAAAGAAGGCTGTGCCGAAGGCGAATGCGGGGCCTGCGCCATCATGGTCGCCCGCCCCGAGGACGATGGGACAACCCGTTGGACCTCGATCAACTCCTGCCTGCTGCCGGCCGCGGCACTCGACGGCCAAGAGGTCATCACAGCCGAAGGCCTCGCCGACGGTGAGAGCGTCCACCCCGTCCAGGAGGAGATGGCCGTGCGCGGCGGATCCCAATGCGGATACTGCACCCCCGGCTTCATCTGCTCCATGGCCGCCGAATACTACCGGCCCGAGCGTGGAGACGATGCCGCTGCGACCACCGGCGACAACGCGGCCGACCACCACTGCGGCCCCAACGGCTTCGACATCCACTCCCTGTCAGGCAACCTCTGCCGCTGCACCGGCTACCGCCCCATCCGAGACGCTGCCTACGCCCTCGGCCAGCCCGAACCCGGCGACCCGGTCGCGGCGCGTCGCGAGAAGCCGGCCCCGAACTCGGCGAGCACCGATATCCACCGGGCCGATACCGCCACCGGTGAAATCGGACGGTTCCGTCGTCCTTCCACCCTCGCCGAGGCGCTTCACATCCTGGCCGACGAGCCCGAGGCTCTCGTCGTCGCCGGCGCCACCGATTGGGGCGTCGAGGTCAACATCAAGAGCGCACGCGCGAAATCGATGCTCGCCATCGACCGCCTCCCCGAGCTGCGCGGCATCGCTCGCAGTGCTGAATACATTGAGCTGGGGGCAGCTCACACACTGAGCGAACTCGAACGCGAACTCGCCGGATCGATCCCGCTGCTGGGCAAACTGATCCCTCAGTTCGCCTCCCGACTCATCCGCAACGCCGCTACCATCGGTGGCAACCTCGGCACGGGCTCACCCATCGGCGACGCCCCGCCGGCGCTCCTGGCCTTGGACGCACAGCTCGTGCTCACCTCGGCGCAGGGCTCACGAGTCGTAGAACTCGCCGACTATTTCACCGGCTACCGACAGACCGTACGTGGTGCGGGTGAACTCATCACCGCGATCCGCATCCCGTTGCCACTGGCACCACTGACCTCGTTCCAGAAGATCGCGAAGCGCCGCTTCGACGACATCTCCTCGGTCGCAATCGGCTACGCCGTGACCGTCGACGACGGGATTGTGACCAAGGCCAGACTGGGACTCGGCGGAGTCGCTGCGACCCCGTTGCGCGCCAGGACCACCGAGGCACTGCTCGAGGGAGCACCCTGGACGCTGGAGACCGTGCACGGTGCTGCAGATACCCTCGCCGCCGAGGGCACCCCGATGGATGATCACCGGGCGAGTGCGAAATACCGGACCGCGATGCTGCGGTCCTCGCTTGAGCGTTTCTTTGCCGAACAGGAGGCAGGACGATGAGCCAGCTGTCACAGCGCCCCACCGATCCCATCGTCGGTGAGAGCCACCACCACGAAAGCGCCTTCGGTCACGTCACCGGAGCGGCCCTCTACACCGATGACCTGGTCGGACGCCTCACTGGTGTTCTCCACGCCCACCCCGTGCAGTCCACACAGGCGCACGCGAAGCTGGGCAGCGTCGATATCGCCGGCGCCTACGAGATCCCAGGCGTCGTCCGTGTGATCACGGCCGAAGACATTCCCGGCGTCAACGACCAGGGCGTCAAGCACGACGAGCCGATGCTGCCCGTGGACGAGGTGATGTTCTTCGGCCAGCCCATCGCCTGGGTCCTCGGCAACGACCTCGAAGCGGCGAAGGCCGGAGCGGCAGCTGTCGTCGTTGACTACGAACCGCTGCCCTCTCTGGTCAGCGTGAGGGATGCGATCGAGGCGAAGAGCTTCCACGGCATTCAGCCCGTCATCGACAAGGGCGACGCCGCCGGAGCCTTCGCCGATGCTGCTCACGTGTTCGAAGGCGAATTCGAGTTCGCCGGCCAAGAGCACTTCTACCTCGAGACCCAGGCCTCGCTGGCTCACATCGATGAAAGCGGGCAGATCTTCGTCCAGTGCTCGACCCAGCACCCCACCGAAACGCAGGACATCGTCTCCCACGTCCTCGGGGTTCCCGCCCATGAGGTGACCGTGCAATGCCTGCGCATGGGCGGTGGATTCGGCGGCAAGGAGATGCAGCCACACGGATATGCGGCTCTGGCGGCCCTCGGCGCGAAGCTCACCGGTCGCCCGGTGCGCCTGCGGCTGAACCGCACACTCGACATCACGATGACCGGCAAGCGCCACGGCTTCCATTCGTCCTGGAAGATCGGAATCACCGACGAGGGCAAGATTCTCGCCCTCGACGCGACTCTGACCGCTGACGGTGGGTGGAGCCTCGACCTGTCCGAGCCCGTGCTCACCCGCGCCATGTGTCACATCGACAACGCCTACTGGGTGCCCAACATCCGTGTGGCCGGTCGCATTGCGAAGTGCAACAAGACCTCGCAGACGGCCTTCCGCGGATTCGGCGGACCCCAGGGCATGCTGGTGATGGAGGACATCCTCGGCCGGGTCGCCCCGAAGCTGGGGCTGTCGGCCCGTGAACTGCGCCGTCGTAACTTCTACACCGCCGGACAGGACACCCCGTACTACCAGCCGGTGCGTCATCCCGAGCGGATGGAGGCCGCCTGGGATCAGGTCGTGTCCACCGCCGAGGTGGAGGCCCGGGAATCCGAAATCGACCAGTTCAATGCCCGGAACGAGCACGTCAAACGCGCGATCGCGATCACCCCGGTGAAGTTCGGGATCTCGTTCAACCTCACCGCCTTCAACCAAGGCGGCGCCCTCGTCCTCGTGTACAAGGACGGTTCCGTCCTCGTCACTCATGGTGGCACCGAGATGGGCCAGGGCCTGCACATGAAGATGCTGCAGGTCGCGGCCACCACCCTCGGGGTGCCTCTGTCCACGGTGCGGCTTGCGCCCACGCGCACGGACAAGGTCCCCAACACCTCGGCGACGGCGGCAAGCTCGGGCACCGACCTCAACGGCGGTGCGGTCAAGGACGCCTGCGAACAGATCCGGAGCCGGCTGACACAGGTGGCCGCCGGAATCCTCGGGGCACCCGCCAACGAGGTCAGCGTCCACCGCGGCATCGTCAGTGCGCTGTCATCGAAGAAGACGGTGACCTGGGAAGAGCTCATCAACGCCGCCTACTTCCAGCGGGTCCAGCTCTCGGCCTCCGGGTTCTACCGAACCGAGGGACTGCACTGGGACCTGTCGGTCATGACCGGTGAGCCCTTCAAATACTTCGCCTACGGTGCGGCCGCGTCCGAGGTCGAGGTCAACCGCTTCGACGGATCCTACACACTGCGCCGGGTCGACATCGTCCATGATGTCGGCGATTCGCTCTCGCCGCTGATCGACCTCGGCCAGATCGAGGGCGGATTCGTCCAAGGCGCCGGTTGGCTGACCTTGGAGGACCTGCGGTGGGACGAATCAGACAAGCCCAGCCGAGGTCGCCTGGCGACCCAAGCCGCCAGCACCTACAAGATCCCCAGCTTCTCTGAGGCGCCAGAGGTCTTCAACGTCTCGCTGCTGGACAAGGCACACGAAGAGGGTGCCGTCTACGGCTCCAAGGCCGTGGGCGAACCACCGCTCATGCTCGCATTCTCCGTCCGGGAGGCCCTGCGAGGCGCTGTGGCCGCGTTCGGCTCGGAGACTGCCGGCGAACACGGTCCCTCCGTCGAGCTGGCCTCACCGGCGACGCCCGAAGCCGTGTTCTGGGCCATCGAATCGGTGCGGCTGCCTGCCGCCAGCGATGCTACCGTGTCCGGAGATGCTGCGCAGGGGAGCCCGGAAGGCATCAGTGTCCCATCATGACCTGGATGGACACAGCTGCGAAGCTTCGTTCTTCTCGGGTGCCGGCCGTCCTCGTCACTCTCGCCTCGGTTCGCGGGCACGCCCCGCGTGAGGCCGGAGCGAAGCTGATCGTCACCGCCGATGACCTGCATGGGACCATCGGCGGTGGCAACATGGAGATGACTGCCGTCACCCGTGCCCGCGAGATCCTGGCTGCAGCGTCTGGGCCGGGATCGGAGGCGACTCGACCCGAACCTGAGATGCTCACGCTGCGACTCAACGACAAGGCACCGGTCAAATACGGGCGTCAATGCTGCGGGGGAGAGGTCAGCGTACTGCTCGAACCGCTGCCCGTGCCCGCCTCGGTGGCGATCTTCGGGATCGGCAACATCGGACTTGAACTGACCCGAATCCTGGCTCGCCACGACATCGACATCCACCTCAGCGACTCCCGTCCCGAGCATTTCGAGGAGCTCGAGCGACTGGAACCGCCTGTGGCCCAGGTCCATCGCGAGTTCGCCGTCGTCGGCGAGGAGGTGCTCGTCGGGCTGCCCATGGGCACGCATGTGCTCATCATGACCCACGACCACGCCGAGGATCTCCACCTCTGCGATGCGGCACTGACCCGCGGCGACCTCGGGTCCATCGGGCTCATCGGCTCGAGTGCCAAATGGCAGCGGTTCAGAAAGAACCTCATCGCCGAAGGCCACACACCCGAGACTGTTGACACCATCGACTGCCCCATCGGCCTGCCCGATCTGCCCGGAAAGCAGCCGGCGACGATCGCACTCAGCGTCGCCGCCGACCTGCTGGGCCGCATCGGCTGACAGGCCTTCTGCCACACTTCACCTTCCAAGGAGCACCGCTATGTTCATCTACCGTGCCCGTGTCTTCGACACACCGACCGACCCCTTCGCCGGGGGCACTCTGCGCTCCGGCTCAGACGTCGCCATCGTCGTCGCTGAGGGGCTGATCATCGCCCGCACAGACTACGCGAGTGCGGTTGCTGAGCATCCCGACGCCGAGGTGGTCGACCTGCGTGCCGGCGTACTCATTCCCGGCCTCATCGACACCCACGTCCACTACCCGCAGGTCCGCGCCATCGGCTATCTCGGCAAGCCCCTGCTCGAGTGGCTCGACCACTGTGCCCTGCCAGAAGAGGCGAAACTCGCTGACGAGGCCTATGCCTCAGCCGTGGCCGGCGAGTTCCTCGCCGGACTGACCTCGGCGGGAACCACCTCGGCGATGGTCTTCGGTTCGCATTTCGCAACCGCCATGGACACCTTCTTCTCCCAAGCCGCCGAGGTGGGTCTGCGGATCACATCTGGACTGGTCACCAGCGACAAGATCCTTCCAGAACCGCTGCTGACCAGCGTCGAGCAATCAGTGTCCGAGAGTCAGGGTCTCATCGACCGCTGGCACGGGAACGGCAGACTCAGATTCGCCATCACTCCGCGCTTCTCCTTCTCTGCGGGGGAGGAGCTGCTGGCCGCTGGTGGGCAGCTGCTGGCGGACAATCCGAGGGTCTGGGTGACCTCTCACCTCAACGAGAACCGCGACGAGATCGCCGGTGTCGCCGCGATGTTCCCCGAAGCGCTCGACTACCTCGACACCTACGATCGTGCGGGACTGCTGGGCAGGCGGACGATCCTGGCCCACAACGTCCACCCGAGCGATCGTGAACTGGCCAGAATGGCCGAGGTCGGGGCCGCCTCGGCGCACTGTCCGACCTCGAATTCGAACCTGGCCAGCGGCTTCTTCCCACTGCGCCGACACATCGAGGCCGGGGTCCGCGTCGCGCTCGGTTCGGATGTGGGAGCGGGGACAGGGTTCTCCCTGCTCAAGGAGGGCGTCCAGGCGTACTTCATGCAGCAGCTCGACCCGTCCGGCGGTCTGCCGCTGAGCTCCGCACACCTGCTGCACCTGGCCACCGCCGCCGGTGCCGAGGCACTCGAACTCGGCGATGAGGTGGGCGACCTGTCCGTGGGCAAGCGCTTCGACGCGGCCTACATCTCACCCGCAGCGCACCAGCCCTTGGACGTGGGCATCAGGCACGCCAGCAGCGACGAGGACGTCCTGGCGAAGATCTTCGCCATGGGGACACCGGCAGACATCACCCGCGTGTGGGTCGACGGTCAGCTCGTCAAGGGCGGCGGTGCTCCGACTCCTCGCTGACGACCTGCTTCACGCTGGCGGTGTCGACGATGTCTCCGCAGTCGATCGCGGCCCGGATCTCCTCGGCCTGCTCATCGGGAACGAGTGGGATCTCCTCGCCATCGCAGTCGACGAAGACTCCGCCGATGAACTGATCGCCTTCGCGCAGATCCCTGAGGTTCGAAGGTGTGAGGAAGCGCGCGGGCTTCGCACCGTAGACCGAGGGGTTTCGCGAATTGCCGAAACTCAGCTCGTTGAACAGGAGATTGAGCAGAACCGCCATGATCGCGGCCGAGGAGATTCCCGAGTGGAAGATCGTCTGCACCCAGGACGGGAACTGCTCGTAGAAGTCGGGCTTGACCACGGGGACGAGTGCGAAGGCGAGCGAGGCGGAGACGATGATGAGGTTCATGTTTCCCTCGAACTTCACCTCCTTGAGGTTGCGGATGCCTGATCCCGAAACGGTTCCGAAGAGGATGAACCCGGCGCCGCCGAGGACGGGCATCGGCACAGCCGCGACGACCTGACCGAGTACGGGCATGAGCCCGAGGAGGATGAGGATGACACCGCCCGCGGAGACGACGAAGCGGGAGCGGACTCCGGTCAGCGCCACGAGGCCCACGTTCTGGGCGAAGGCCGACTGGGTGAAGGACCCGAAGAAGGGCGCAATGACCGAGGAGAGCATGTCGGCGCGCAATCCGGCCGCGACCCGCTTCTTGTCGACCGGGGTGCCGACGATCTCGCCGACGGCCAGCACGTCCGCTGCGGTCTCGGTCTTGATGACGAGGATGACGATGAGCATCGAGCCGATCGCTGCAAGGTCGAAGGTCGGCGCGCCGAAGGGCAGCAGTCCCGGGATCGCCACCGGAGCGCCGTCGCCGACGTCGGAGAAGTCCGTCATGCCCATCGCAGCACCGACGGCTGTGCCGATGATGAGGCCGAGCAGGATCGACAGCCGTGAGATCGTGGCCGATCCCACCTTGCTCAGCAGCAGGATGACGGCGAAGGTGATGAAGGCCAGTGTGATGTTCTGCACGGAGCCGTAGTCGGCGGCGGCCTCGTCGCCGCCCATGGCCCAATTGCCCGCAGTCGGAATGAGTGTGAGTCCGATGGCCGTGATGACCACGCCGGTGACCACAGGTGGGAAGAAGCGGATGATCCGGGCGAAGAACGGAGCCACGATGAATCCGATGACGCTGGCGACGATGACCGCGCCGAAGATGTCGCCGAGGTTGCCGCCGCCGGTGAGGATGGAGAGCATCGTCGCGACGCCGGCGAAGGAGACTCCCTGGATCAATGGCAGGCGCGATCCCACGAGGGGGAAGCCGATGCTCTGGATCAGGGTTGCTATCCCGCCGACGAAGAGGCTGGCGGTGACCAGTGCGACAAGCTGATCGCCGTCGACTCCGGCCGCCTTGCCGATGATGAGCGGCACCGCGATGATGCCGCCGTACATGGTGAGGACGTGCTGGAGCCCGTAGGCGAAGAGCTTGGGCACCGGGAGCCACGCGTCCTCGGGTCGCGTGGACCCGGGCGGGAGGGACTACGTCGTCGAATTCTCGGTCATATCTCAGCCCTCCGAAGCAAGCCTCATTACTCTTCCGTATCGTGGATTCGATCTTCCACAAAATGTGATCTCCACTACGTTCGGCCTCTTTTCCGGCAAAGTCAAACCGGCGATTCGGATAGCTGATTCCGGCGTTCGGGGCAAGTCCTCTGTCTGGTCAGCGCTGGCAGGCAGGGTTCGTACGTGCGCTGTGGGCATTAGAGAATTTCGGACTGATCTGCCTCGGTGGGTTGACTCCACCTCAGTTGCCTGCCTATGCTTGATTTCATCAAACGGAAATACATTTCCACAATACGGAAACTTGGTAACCCGCACTCGCAGCGACGCGAAGGAGAATCCCATGGCGACATTCGATTTCACCAATGCCGACAGCTACATCCTCAACTGCTCCACCCTGCTCACCGAACTGCCCGTGATGGAGCGCGCCCAGGCCGCTAGGGACGCCGGTTTCAGCCAGGTCGAGTTCTGGTGGCCCTTCGACGGCAACCCGACCCCCACCTCGGCGGAGGTCGATGAATTCATCGCTTCGCTGGACAGTGCAGGCGTCGAACTCAAGGGACTGAACTTCTCGGCCGGGAACATGGCCGCCGGTGACCGCGGCATGGTCTCGATCAAGGGCGCAGAGGCCGACTTCGCGAAGAACGTCGAGATCGTCGTCGAGATCGGCCGCCGCACAGGCTGCCGCGCCTTCAACGCCCTCTACGGCCTGCGCACCGAGGGCCAGAACCCTGAGGAGCAGGACGAGGTCGCGATCGAGAACCTCAAGTTCGCGGCCGACGCCGTCGCCGCCATCGAGGGGGCCGTGCTCGTCGAACCCGTCTCCGGAGCCGATGACTACCCGCTCAAGCGTGCTTCCGACGCCGCCGAGGTGGTCCAGCGGGTCCGTGCTCAGGGCGTTGCCAACATCGCCGTCCTCGCCGACTTCTTCCACATGTCGATCAACGGCGACGACGTCGCCGCGGTCATCGAGGCCGATGCCGCGAAGTTCGGTCACATCCAGATCGCCGACGCCGCCGGCCGCGGGGCACCCGGCACGGGGGAACTGCCGCTCCAGGACTGGATCAACCGGTCCTACGAGCTCGGCTACACCGGATCCATTGCACTCGAATACAAGCAGGATCGCGCCACCGCATTCGAATGGCTCGCGAACTGAACGCCACACCCACTTCAGATAGGACATGAACATGAGTAAGACAATCGCATTCATCGGACTCGGAATCATGGGGTTGCCGATGGCCAAGAACCTCGTCAACGCAGGCTTCACCGTCCGCGGCTACAACCGTTCACCGGAGAAGGTCGCTGACCTTGCCGCAGCAGGCGGCCAGGCCGCGGGGACCATCGCCGAGGCCGTCGACGGAGCCGATGTCATCATCACCATGGTTCCCGACTCCCCGGACGTCGAGGACGTGCTGACCGGCGACGAGGGCATCCTCGCCCACGCCAAGGCCGGCGCCTACTGGATCGACAACTCCACGATCCGCCCCGACGTTGCGAAGAACCTGTCCGCCCAGGCTGCCCAGAAGGGCCTCAAGCCACTCGACGCACCCGTCTCCGGCGGCGAAGCAGGAGCGATCAACGGTGCGCTGTCGATCATGGTCGGAGGAGACAAGGGCGACTTCGATGCCGTGTCCGATGTCTTCGACGCCGTCGGCAAGACCATCGTCCTCGTCGGCCCTTCGGGCTCGGGGCAGACCGTGAAGGCCGCGAACCAGCTCATCGTCGCCGGCAATATCGAACTCCTCGCCGAGGCGGTCGTCTTCCTCGAGGCCTACGGAGTCGAGACCACCTCGGCGCTGCAGGTCCTCGGTGGCGGACTGGCCGGATCGAAGGTCCTCGACCAGAAGGGGCAGAAGATGCTCGACCGCTCCTTCGACCCCGGCTTCCGCCTGGAGCTGCACCACAAGGACATGGGCATCGTCACCGCCGCCGCCCGCGAGGCAGGGGTCGCGATTCCGCTCGGTTCGGCCGTCGCGCAGCTCGTCGCCTCGACCGTCCAGCAGGGCAACGGAGGACTCGACCACTCGGGTCTGCTCACCGTCGTCGAACAGCTCTCGGGCAAGAACCAGGACTGAGCTGCCGCAGACAGGACTGAGCTGCCGCAGACAGGGCGTGGCCATCGGCATAACGACACTGCCGGCCTCGTTCCACCGCGAACCGAGCCGGCGACAGCGTCGTCGCCGGCTCACTGAACTCGAACCACTCGAACTCGGACCACTTGACTCCGGACCACTTGACTCCGGACCACTTGACTCCGGACCACTCGAATCCGGACCACTGACAAGAAGGAAGAACATTGACACGTATGCGTGCAGTTGACGCGGTGGTGCTCATCCTCGAAAAGGAAGGCGCAACCGAAACATTCGGTCTGCCGGGTGCGGCCATCAACCCGCTGTACGCAGCGATGAGGGCCCACGGCGGAATCCGTCACACGCTGGCCCGCCACGTTGAGGGTGCCTCGCACATGGCAGACGGATACACGCGGGCAGCGGCCGGGAACATCGGCATCTGCCTCGGCACCTCGGGGCCTGCAGGAACCGACATGATCACCGGTCTCTACGCCGCAGCCGCGGACTCGCAGCCCATCCTGTGTATCACCGGACAGGCTCCCGTCGCGGTCCTCGACAAGGAGGACTTCCAAGCCGTGGACATCGCCTCGATCGCGAAGCCCGTGACCAAGATGGCCAAAACGGTGCTCGAAGCAGGGCAGGTCCCCGGCGTCTTCCAGTCGGCCTTCCAGCTCATGCGCTCGGCCCGTCCCGGCCCGGTCCTCATCGACCTGCCGATCGACGTCCAGCAGACCGAGATCGATTTCGACATCGAGACTTACGAACCGTTGGTGCCCGCGAGACCGGAGGCCACCTCGGCGCAGGCGGAGAAGGTCCTCGACCTCATCGCCGCGGCGAAGCACCCGCTCATCATCGCCGGCGGCGGCATCCTCAATGCCGATGCCGCGGACAAGCTCGTCGAATTCGCCGAGGCGACCTCGATTCCGGTCTCACCGACGCTGATGGGCTGGGGTGCGATCCCGGACAACCACCCATTGCAGGCGGGCATGGTCGGCATCCAGACCCATGTGCGCTACGGCAATGCCTCGTTCCTGGAGTCTGACCTGGTCATCGGCATCGGCAACCGCTGGGCCAATCGTCACACCGGAGACCTCGGTGTCTATCGCAGCGGTCGGAAGTTCGTCCACATCGACATCGAACCCACCCAGATCGGTCGCGTGTTCTCACCCGACTACGGTGTCGTCTCCGACGCCGGGGCCGCGCTCGACGCTCTGCTGTCCGCTGCACGCGGGCGGACTATGCCGGACTTCACCGGTTGGGCCGGCGAGTGCACGGCGCGCAAGTCCACCGAGCACCGTAAGACCAACTACACCGATATGCCGATCAAGCCCCAGCGGGTCTACCAGGAGATGAACGCAGCCTTCGACGAGGACGTGACCTATGTGTCGACGATCGGCCTGAGCCAGATCGCCGGTGCGCAGATGCTTCACGTCTACACGCCGCGCCACTGGATCAACGCGGGTCAGGCCGGACCATTGGGCTGGACCGGACCGGCAGCGCTGGGTGTGGCGAAGGCGAAGCCGGAGGAGACGGTTGTCGCCCTCTCCGGTGACTACGACTTCCAATTCATGATCGAGGAGCTGGCCGTCGGGGCACAGCACAAGATCCCGTATCTGCACGTCGTCGTCAACAATTCCTACCTGGGACTCATCCGGCAATCGCAGCGCGGCTTCGACATGGACTATCAGGTGTCGTTGGCCTTCGACAACATCAACTCCCCGGGAGAAGCTGCCAGCTACGGCGTCGACCATGTGGCCGTCGCACAGGGGTTGGGGTGCAAGGCGCTGCGCGTCGAGGACCCCGAACTCATCGGCGAGCGCCTGCGAGTGGCCAAGGAGCTCATGGACGAGCACCAGGTTCCCGTTGTCGTCGAGGTCATCCTCGAACGCGTCACGAACATCTCGATGGGCGCCGCACTGGACAACATCAATGAGTTCGACGTCCTCGCTCAGACTCCGGCCGATGCGCCCACGGCGCTGACTCCGATGGGCGAACTGTCCGCGGCGAAGTAGGCTGCGGGCCGACAGGACCCGGTGTTGAATGAGCTGAATGTCGACGGAGCTCGATGTCGGCCACGTCACAATTGGTATACCATGACCCTGAGGGAGTCGGATGCACGATTCCGACCCCTCGGGGACTTGTTTGACATGCTCGGCGCAGATGCCGAGGACAACTGCCCCGACTGGCATTGCCGGGTGAACTGCCCCGGCCGTCCCGGCGGGGTGAATGAGGAGGATGTATGAACGTCGACGACGCCGGAACACAGGCTGCAGACCAGGGCTTCGGCTTGGTTATCCGGGCACAGCGGGCGGTTCTGTCCGAGGGTGTGAGCGCCGCCGAAATCGGTGTGCGTGAGGGCAAGATCGTCGAGATCGCCACCGGGGGAGCGGTACTGAGCGGGACCGCCTCGGCGAATGCGCAGGTCATCGAGCTCGACGCTTCACAGGTGCTGGTGCCCGGCCTCGTTGATTCGCACGTGCACGTCAACGACCCCGGCCGCAGCGAATGGGAGGGCTTCGCCAGCGCCACCCGGGCCGCGGCCGCCGGCGGCGTGACGACGATCGTCGACATGCCGCTCAACTCCCTGCCGCCGACGGTCAACGTCGAATCACTGGACATCAAGCGCGAAGTCGCGGCGACTAAGGCATTCATCGACGTGGGCTTCTGGGGCGGCGCGATCCCGGGCAACACCGGCGACCTCAAGCCCCTCTTCGACGCCGGGGTCTACGGCTTCAAGTGCTTCCTCGAAGACTCAGGAGTCGACGAATTCCCACCACTGGAGCCCGAGGAGCTGCGCGCCGATCTGGCAGAGCTCGCGAAGTACGACGGTCTGCTCATCGTCCATGCTGAGGACCACTCGGTCATGGCGGAGGCGCCGAAGAACTCGGGTCGCAAGTTCAGTGACTTCCTCGCCTCCCGTCCGCGTGAGGCCGAGAACGTCGCGATCGCCCGCGTCATCGAAGCGGCCCGCGAAACCGGTGCCCGCGCCCACATCCTGCACCTGTCATCGGCAGATGCGCTGCCTCAGATCGCGGAGGCCAAGGCTGAGGGTGTGAAGCTCACGGTCGAGACCTGCCCTCACTACCTTGTGTTCTCCGCTGAGGAGATCCCGGACGGCGCGACGACGCACAAGTGCTGCCCACCGATCCGCGAGGAATCCAACCGCGAAGCCCTGTGGCAGGGGCTCGTCGACGGCACGATCGACTGCATCGTCTCCGACCACTCGCCCTCGACGGCCGAGCTCAAACTTCTCGACACCGGCGACTTCGGTGCGGCCTGGGGCGGAATCTCCTCCCTGCAGCTGGGCCTCTCGCTCGTGTGGACCGAGGCGGCCAAACGCGGAATCGACCTCGCCGAGGTGGTGGCGTGGATGTCATCGGCTCCTGCAGCCGTCGCCGGTGTGGAGGGCAAGGGTGCGATCGCCCTCGGCAACGACGCGGACTTCGCAGTCTTCGCCCCCGAGGAGGAGTGGACGATCGCGGCCACTGAGCTCTATCACCGCAATCAGATCAGCGCTTACGACGCCCGCACCGTCCGCGGCGCTGTCAAGCAGACGATCCTGCGCGGAGCCCCCGTGGACTTCGACGAGCCCCAGGGGCGCCTCCTCCGAGCCCGCTGAATCTCTCAACTACTACCTGACGGCGGCCCAGCAACCTTGCGCGAGGTTGCTGGGCCGCCGTCAGGTAGTAGCAGGCGCCACAGCGAGATAGGCCGCCTATAAGGTTATCCACAATTTGCTGTACTGTATTGTGGTTTGTTAGTGAATGATGCAATTTAGTATATATGCATCTCTATCTGGCGACTGACAAGCTTTACCGGTTGGGTTTCACTAAGGATGAGATTCGTCGAGCGGAGCGGTGCTGTCTCTCGCGGATCGCCCGCGGGCGCTATGTCGCGACTGCGGTCTGTGACGACCCGCGACATCATGCGATTTGGAGCGCGCTGTCGGAAGACGAGCTCAGCGCTCTGACATTGCGCGGGAACATGCAAGATGACATGGATCGGCTGCGATTGCTCATTCGGGCACGGGCAGAGAACGTCAATGCCGCGTCGGGAAGGAATCGCGTGACGAAGGGAAGGGAGGTGTTCTCCCATCTTTCGGCCGCGATGATCCACGGATTGGATCCTGCCTATCCGGCCACGTCTCGTGTCGAGGTGCTGCGACCGAATGTCAGCCGGAAATACCGGTATCTTCACGTTCGGAATAGGGAAGTGCCGACAGGACAGAAGGCTGTGATCGGCATGTACTCCGCGACCTCTCTGGAGAGAACCTTGATCGATGTGGCCAGAGATTACGAGCTCGATCTTGCCGTGCCACTGATCGACGAGGCCATCAGGGGTGGACGCACATCCAGGAACCGCCTCGGCGATCAGCTCGAACTTTGCCCTGAGATTCGCGGCGGCGGCGCAGCTCGGCAAGCCATCGAATTGTCCGACGGTCGGCGGGAGGCTCCATCGGAATCGATCGCCGCCGTCCGCTTCTTCGAGCACGGAATCGGCGGATTCGAGCCCCAGGTCGAGTTCTTCGATGAGAGCGGCCGAGTGCTCGCCCGTGTGGACTTCTGCAACGTCGACGCGAAAGTGATCATCGAAGTCGACGGGATCGAGAAGTACTTCATGGACGACGATGTCCGCGGGAACCTCGCAAAGGAGAAGGCTCGGGAATCAGCTCTGGAAGCGAGAGGGTACAGGGTCATTCGACTGTCGTTCGGACAGTTGTTCCGATCGCAGCCCTTCGCTCATATCCTCAACACTGTCGCCGCCAGGCTCAGACAGCGCTGAATCTCCCCACCAACTACCTGACGGCGGCCCAGCAACCTCGCGCAAGGTTGCTGGGCCGCCGTCAGGTAGTTGGTGGAGGGTGAGGCGTGGCGGGGTGGCTTCAGGCGCCGAGCTTCTCGCGGAGGCGGGCGACGTGGCCCTCGGCATCGACGTTGTATTCGACGTCGGAGAGGGTTCCGTCTTCGGCGATGACGAAGGTGGAACGCAGGGTGCCCTCGAAGGTGTTGCCGCCCACCGTCTTCTCTCCGAACGACCCGTAGGTCTTCGCGAGTTCCGCACCCGGATCCGAGAGCAGTGGGAAGGTCAGATGCTGGTCGTCTGTGAACGCCTGCAGTGCCTCGGCGTCATCGGGGGAGACCCCGAGCACCTGGAAGCCGGCACTGGACAGGGATGAGAGGTTGTCGCGGAAGTCGCAGGCCTCGGTCGTGCAGCCGGGTGTCGCGGCCTTGGGGTAGAAGTAGAGGATGACCTTCTGTCCGGCGAAGTCCGCCTTCGAGTGGGTCTTTCCATTGGCGTCGGTGAGGGAGAAGTCGGGTGCGTTCTGTCCGACTTCGAGTTGTGTCGCCATGATGATGCGTCCTTTCGTAGGTGACTGCTTGTGCTGCTGGTGGTCAGTTCTGTTGCGCGCCCGCGGCACCCGCGCCCGACAGGCCTGCGCCCACGAGCGCGCACGCGTGAGCTGCCGTGGCTTCGATGAGCTCTTCGGCGCGGTCGGAGAGCTCGGCGAGCTCGGCCGGGCCGGGTGCGATCGACAGCGCGGCGGTGATCCCTGCCTCGCGGCATTCGGCGGGACTGAGTGCGACGCGTCCGGCCACGACGATGATCTTCGCCGAGGCGGGGGCATGGTCCCGGACGGCCGCGACGACCTTCCCGCCCAGGGACTGGGAGTCGAAGGACCCCTCGCCGGTGAGCACGATATCGGCCTTCGACAGGGCTTCGGTCAGGCCCACCGCCTCGGCGACCATGGTCGATCCGGGCACGACCTCGGCGCCCAGCAGGGCAGTCAGCGTCAGGGGAATGCCGCCGGCGGCGCCGAAGCCAGGCCTCGCGGCCAGGGGCGAGGCCTCGGCCGGGGAGCCGGCGAGCACCTCGGCGAGGTGGGCCAGGCCGGAATCGAGGACAGACACCGAGGAGGGATCGGCGCCCTTCTGCGGGCCGAAGACTGCGGCGGCACCGCGGGGGCCGGTGAGCGGATTGTCGACGTCGACGGCGATGCGCCAGCGGACGTCGAGCGCGCGGGGGTCGAGCCCCGAGGAATCGACCGAGACCAGGGCTGACAGGCCGCCGCCGCCGGGGGCGATGGGCTCCCCGGAGGAATCGCTGAACGTCGCGCCCAGAGCGGAGACGACGCCGACCCCGCCGTCGGTGCTCGCCGATCCGCCGATGCACAGCAGGATCTCGTCGACTCCCTGTGCCAGGACATGGCTGGCGATGAGCCCGACGCCATAGGTGTCGGCGCGCTCGGGCTGCAGCTCAACGTCGGAGACCTGGGGGAGGCCATTGGCCTGTGCCGCCTCGATGACTGCGGTCTTTCCGTCGGCGGAGATGCCGAACAGGGCGGTCGCGGGTCGCCCCAGGGCATCGACCACGTCGACCGAGCGGGCCGGCGTCCCCCACACTGCGAGCAGGGCGTCGAGGGTGCCCTCACCGCCGTCGGCGAAGGGCAGATCGGTGATCTGCGAGTCGGGGAACACTTGGCGGGCACCGCGCGCCAGGGCGGCTGCGGCGGCGGGAGCACCGGCCGAGCCCTTGAAGGAATCGGGGGCACAGACGATCGTTGGTCTTTCCCTGCTCATGACGTCATTCAACCTCATTGTCGTGATATCGGCGGAGAGCGCTCAGCAGTCGGACGAGCCGATTCCACCATTCGCACAATCATTATCCACTCTGCGGAAGAAGTTTTCCAAATTGGTGCCCCGGGTGATCGTTTGGGATTTGACATCGAAGGCACCTCGGGCCACACTCGAACCAGTTAAATGGAAATATACTTCCGAGATGTGAAACACGTTCTGAGACGGGCCAGCATCTCGATTTCTTCAGGAGGTCAGTGTGGACCTGAGTGAGTTCAATCAGCTCCCTGCCGATGACGCCCGAACGGCGTTGCGTCCATGTCTGGACGTCGACCGGTGGATCGATGGTGTCGTGGCCGCCCGGCCCTACTCCGACAGGGCCGCGGCCCAGGACTCGGCTCGCACAAGCGCGAACCCATTGAGCCCAGATGAGATCGCCCGTGCGATGTCTCACCATCCCCGGATCGGTGAGAAGGCCAAGGGGGCCTCCGCCGAGGCGGCCCATTCCTCGCGTGAGCAGGCTGGCCTGGGCTCCCTTGAGGCGGATGTTCAGGACCGCCTCGCCGCAGGTAACGCCGCCTACGAAGAGCGTTTCGACCGTGTCTTCCTCATCCGCGCCGCTGGACGCAGCCCCGAGGAGATCCTCGCTGAGCTTCAGCGCCGCATGTCCAACACCGACACCCAGGAGCTCGCCGAGGTCGGCGAGCAGCTGATCCAGATCGCCGCACTCAGACTCGAAGGAATACTTGCATGAGCTTCATCTCCGCACACGCACTCGACTCCACGCTCGGCACTCCTGCCGCTGACCTCGAGGTCACGCTGTACTCCGGTGCTGAGGTGATCGCGAACGCCCGCACGGACGGCAACGGTCGTGTCTCGGAATTCGGACCGGACCACCTCGGCGCCGGAGACTATCGGATCGTATTCGGTACCGGTGCCTACTTCGAGACCCAGGGGCAGGATCACTTCCATCCTCAGGTGACGATCGACTTCACGGTCAAGGCCGGTGAAGGCCACTATCACATACCATTGCTGCTGAGCCCGTTCGCCTACAGCACATACCGGGGAAGCTGAGCGGGCGGCACCACCCACACGACACCAGGGGAAGCAGGCCCCCTTACAGGATCATGATCCTCAACAAACCGCCGAAGTTGGCAGGACGAGTCGTCCGGCAACCTCGCAAATCAATTGGTCACAGCGGCCAAGGCAGACTCGGTGACGAGCGCGCCGGGGTCGCTGGTTTCAGCAACAGGAGCAAGAAGATGAGCAAGGTACGACTGACAACGAACCAGTATGGCAAGGCGGAGAACCGGTTGATGAGGGTCTACCGTGACACCGATCGTCACGAGATCCGCGACCTCAACGTGACCTCGGAGTTGCAGGGCGATTTCGAAACTGCTCACACCGAGGGCAACAACGAGCACGTCGTGGCCACCGACACCCAGAAGAACACGGTCTTCGCGAAGGCCAAGGAACTCGGCGTGACCTCGCCCGAGCAGTTCATCATGGGCCTCGCAGACCACTTCACCTCCAGCTTCGACTGGGTCACCGGCGGACGCTGGGCGGCCGAGGAATACGGTTGGAGCCGCATCAACGACCACGACCACTCCTTCTACAAGTCAGCGCCTGAGACCCGCACCGCGGTCTTCACCCGCGACGGTGACAAAGACACCCTGATCTCGGGCTTCTACGGGCTCACCGTACTCAAGACCACCGAGTCGGGCTTCGTCGGCTACCCGAAGGACAAGTACACGACCCTGCCGGAGACCGACGACCGCATCCTCGCCACGGACATCGCGACCCGCTGGATCTACAACACCTCGGACCTCGACTTCGAGGGCGTGTACAGACAAGTGAAGGAGATCATCCTCGACTCGTTCACCGATCACTACTCGCATGCCCTGCAGCACACCCTGTACCAGATGGGTGAGAAGGTCATCGACGCGGTGCCGGAGATCGACGAGATCCGTTTCTCCTGCCCCAACAAGCACCATTTCCTCTACGACATCGAGCGCTTCGGCTTGGAGAACCCGAACGAAGTGCTCATTGTCGCTGATCGTCCCTACGGGCTGATCGAAGCGACCTTCACCCGTGATGGTGTGGAGGAGAACAAGGACGCCTGGGCGCAGATCGCCGGCTTCTGCTGATAATTTCCATAGTCGGGTCCACGGGAACACCTTCCCGTGGACCCGACGTGTTTGAGAGGGAGAACTATGACCCAGGACACAACTTCGGCGATCCCGAGGGGATCCGGTGACGAAGAGGTAGACGAGTGGCTCGAATCCTGGGAGGGACTCGTCAGCCAGCGCGGAACCCTGCGCGCCAGCGAGATTATGGAGGCACTGCGCCGACGCGCTGCATCGAACTCCGTGGCCCAGCCCAAGGTCACGACCACGGACTACGTCAACACGATCCCGGCCGATCAGGAGCCTGCCTACCCCGGTGATGAGCGCCTGGAGCGCAAATACCGCAAATGGCTGCGCTGGAACGCCGCGATGCTCGTCCACCGAGCCCAGCGTCCCGAGATCTCGGTCGGCGGGCACATCTCGACCTACGCGGGTGCCGCGACCCTCTATGAGATCGGGTTCAACAACTTCTTCCGCGGCCAGGACCATCCCGGCGGCGGCGACCAGGTCTTCTTCCAGGGTCACGCCTCACCCGGCATGTACGCCAGGGCCTTTCTCGAGAACCGTCTGAACGAAAAACAGCTCGACGGTTTCAGGCAGGAAGCCTCGAAGGCCCCCAATGGGCTGAGCTCCTACCCGCACCCTCGTCTGATGCCCGATTTCTGGCAGTTCCCGACCGTGTCGATGGGCCTGGGCCCGATCAACTCGATCTACCAGGCGCAGATGAACCGCTACCTGCACAACCGCGGCATCAAGGACACCTCCGATCAGCGCGTCTGGGCCTTCCTCGGCGACGGTGAGATGGACGAGCCGGAATCACGCGGTGCACTCCAGCTGGCCGCGAACGAAGGCCTCGACAACCTCACCTACGTCATCAACTGCAATCTGCAGCGACTGGATGGGCCTGTCCGCGGCAATGGCAAGATCGTTCAGGAGCTCGAGGCCGTCTTCACCGGCGCGGGCTGGAATGTCATCAAGGTCCTGTGGGGCCGCGAATGGGACTCCCTGCTCGACGCCGACCACAGCGGCGAGCTGGTCCGGATCATGAACGAGACTCTCGACGGTGATTACCAGACCTTCAAGGCCGAGTCCGGCGGATTCATCCGTGACAACTTCTTCGGCCGCTCACCGGTGACCAAGGGCCTCGTCGAGCACCTGTCCGATGACGACATCTGGAACCTCAAGCGCGGCGGCCACGACTATCACAAGGTCTTCGCCGCCTATGAGCAGGCCGTGAACACGAACGGCAAACCGACCGTGGTCCTCGTCCAGACGGTCAAGGGCTACGGCCTCGGCACGACCTTCGAGTCGCGCAATGCCACGCACCAGATGAAGAAGTTCACGGCCGCCGACGTCAAGGCCTTCCGCGACCGGATGGACATCCCGATCACCGACAAGGTCATCGACGAGGATCCCTACGCCGTGCCCTACTACCACCCGGGCGACGACGCTGAAGAAGTCCAGTACATGCTTGAGAAGCGGTCCAAGCTGGGTGGATTCCTGCCTAATCGCAAGCCCGAGAACAGCAAGAAGACCCTGCCTGCCGCCAGCGACAAGGCCTTCGCGCAGACCAAGAAGGGTTCGGGCCACCAGCAGGCTGCGACCACGATGGCCTTCGTGCGTCTGCTCAAGGACCTCATGCGCGAGAAGGGCCTCGGCAACCGGATCGTGCCCATCATCCCCGATGAGGCACGGACATTCGGCATCGACGCGTTCTTCCCGACCGCGAAGATCTACAACCCGAATGGGCAGAACTACCTGGCGGTCGACCGCGAGCTGTTCCTCTCATACAAGGAGGCGACCAACGGGCAGCTGCTCCACGTCGGCATCAACGAAGCAGGCGCGGCTGCGGGATTCACCGCGGCAGGAACTGCGTATTCGACGCATGGCGAGCCGATGATCCCGATCTACGTGTTCTACTCGATGTTCGGGTTCCAGCGCACCGGCGACGCCTTCTGGGCGGCCGGAGATCAGATGACGCGAGGGTTCATCATCGGCGCCACGGCTGGCCGCACGACGTTGACCGGTGAGGGCCTGCAGCACGCTGACGGACACTCGCCGGTGCTGGCCGCGACCAACCCTGCTGTGCGGATCTACGACCCGGCCTACGGCTACGAGATCGGCCACATCATGCGCGACGGACTGCACCGCATGTACGGCGAGCACGATCTCGGTGACGACGCCCGCAACGTCATGTACTACCTGACCGTGTACAACGAGCCGATGCTCCAGCCGGCCGAACCCGAGAATGTCGACGTCGACGGGATCCTGCGCGGAATCCATCGTGTCGCGGAAGCCGGCACCGGCGCCGAGGCGGGGGCGGGCGATCGTCCGCAGGCTCAGCTGCTCGCGTCCGGAGTCGGCGTCCCGTGGGCGCTCGAGGCCCGTGGTCTGCTGGCACAGGACTGGGGTGTGGATGCGGCCGTCTGGTCGGTGACCTCATGGGCCGAACTGCGCCGCGATGCCCTGAAGTGCGAAGCCGAGAAGCTCGAGAACTTCGAAGCCGAGCCGCGCGTGCCCTATGTGCGGCAGCGTCTGGGCGCCGAGGCTGGGCCGATCGTGGCCACGAGTGATTTCGACTCCACACAGCCGGACCTCATCCGGCCGTTCCTCAGTCAGGACTTCGCGACCCTGGGGGCCGACGGATTCGGATTCTCCGACACACGCGCCGCTGCCAGGCGTCATTTCAAGATCGATGCGCACTCGATGGTGGTGCGCACCCTGCAGTTGCTGGCCGACCGTGGGGAGATTGCGCGCTCGGTGCCGGTCGAGGCCGCGAAGAAGTACCGCCTGGGCGACGTCAACGCAGGAACCTCAGGCACCGCCGGCGGCGATTCCTGAGGCTGCCTGACTCGACAAACGGGTGGCGTGTCGAGAATCGTAGGTGAAACTACGAGTCTCGACACGCCACCCGTTTTTGGCTGTGCAGCTTGTGGTGGCTGTGCAGTGAGCCCCAGCGCCTCAGGCGCCGCCGCGCATATCGTGGGAGATCGCCTCGGCGGCCGAGCGCAGCAGCGGAATCGCACGATCGGCGAAGTTCTGGTCGACACGGCTGATCGGTCCGGACACGGAGATCGCCAGGGGAGCGGGGGCATCGGGGATCGACATCGCGAAGCAGCGCACGCCCAGCTCCTGCTCCTGCTCGTCGATCGAGTACCCGCGGTCACGGATGCGCACCAGCTCGGCCTCGAGATCCTCGACGGTGCCGATGCTGTACTCCGTGGGCGTCGGCATCCCGGCGGTCGTCACGATGTGACGCACCTGCTCGGGTTCCAGGCCGGCGAGGATCGCCTTGCCCACACCGGTGTCGTGCATATGCGTCCGCCGCCCCACCTCGGTGAACATGCGCATCTGTCGCTGCGAGGAGACCTGATCGACGTAGACGACCATGTCTCCGTCGATGGTGGCGACGTTTGCGGACTCACCGAGTTCGTCCACGAGCGTGCGCAGGTAGGGGCGGGCGATGGCCCCCAGCTGGGTCCCGGCCAGGTTGCCCAGGCGGATCAATCCCGGTCCCAGCGCATAGCCGCGGTTGGGCAGCTGACGCACCACGCCGAGGTTGACCAGAGTGTTGAGCAGACGGTGGATCGTCGGGAGGGGCAGGCTCACCTCGGCGGCGATGTGACTCAGCGTTGCAGAACCGGAGGAGTTCGCGATGCACTCGAGGAGCCCGAAGGCGCGTTCGACGGACTGGACGCCGCCCTTGGTCTGGCGGATCGCGGGGGCCTTCGTATCGTTGCTGGTCATCCCAGTTCCTCTTCCTCGTCTATTGAATTCGTGTTCATTGACTTGCGTGGCAGCTCGACGATGAGTGCCGTCGACATGACAACCAGGATCGCTGAGCGAAACTGTGACTCAGTCTAGTCTCGAAATGGAAGAAAGTTTCCGCTCGCGATCATTCTGGCTAGATTTTCCACTATACAGAAGATATTATCCGTACTACGGAAAAGACTTATCAGAGAGGATAACTTCCATGGCTGTTCCAAGTCCCGGATACTCAATCACTCTTCGAGTGGAGACAGCGGTCGGCCGGACATCGACGTCCGACCTCGTGGCTGCCGCCGCGGCAACCGGTGCCGCGATCACCGCGCTCGATGTCGTCGAATCCACCCCGCACACGGTGATGATCGATGTCAGCGCCGATACCCGCGATGTCGCCCACGCCGACGAGGTATCGGCTGCACTCGACAAACTTGACGGCGTCGAGGTTCACAAGGTCTCCGACCGGACCTTCCTGCTCCACCTCGGCGGCAAACTCGAATCCTCGCCCAAGGTGCCTCTGCGCAACCGTGACGACCTCTCCCGGGCCTATACGCCTGGCGTGGCCCGAGTGTGCATGGCCATCGCGGAGAACAAGGCCGACGCTCGTCGTCTGACGATCAAGCGCAACACCGTTGCGGTCGTCACAGACGGCACTGCGGTTCTGGGCCTCGGCGACATCGGGCCGGAAGCGGCGATGCCCGTGATGGAGGGCAAGGCCGTTCTGTTCAAGCAGTTCGCCGGCGTCGATGCCTGGCCGGTGGCCCTTGATACCAAGGACACCGAGGAGATCATCTCGATCTGCAAGGCCATTGCTCCGGCCTACGGCGGCATCAACCTCGAGGACATCTCCGCCCCGAGGTGCTTCGAGATCGAGGCCCGACTCCGCGAGGAGCTCGACATCCCCGTCTTCCACGACGATCAGCACGGCACCGGCATCGTGACACTGGCTGCGCTGAAGAATGCGCTCAAGGTCGTGGGCAGGAAGCTTGAAGATCAGCGCATCGTCGTGTCCGGTGTGGGCGCTGCGGGAAATGCGATCATCCGGCTCCTCCAGGTCGCTGGTGCGAAGAACATCATCGCCTGTGGCCGTGACGGCGCTATCGGACCCGAGTCGAATGTCGACACTGAGCACAAGCTGTGGCTGCAGCGCAACACGAACCCGGAGGGCTTCGAGGGCACTCTGAAGGAAGCCGTCGCCGGCTCGGACGTGTTCATCGGCGTCTCCGCTCCGAACGTGCTCGACGGCAGCGACATCCAGGCCATGAACAAAGATGCTCTTGTCTTCGCGATGGCCAACCCCGACCCTGAGGTCGACCCCGCAGAGGCGCTCAAGTACGCAGCCGTTGTGGCCACCGGCCGCAGCGATTATCCGAACCAGATCAACAATGTGCTGGCATTCCCGGGCATCTTCCGCGGCCTGCTTGATGCTGAGGCGACCGACATCGACGAGAACATCATGGTCGCCGCGGCGGACGCTATCGCCTCGTGCATCCCGGAAGACGAACTCCATCCGGGTTATGTGGTGCCTTCGGTCTTCGACCCCGAAGTGGCGAAGAAGGTCGCAGAGGCGGTTGCGGCCGTTTCGTCCTGATCATCGACCGGTCTCCTGAAACAGGGGGCCGGTCGCTGTTTTATGAGAGACAATGTTGGGAGACCAGTCCTCCCGCGCAATGATGCTACGAAAGAGAATGTGAAATTGGATCAATCAACGTTGGCCGACATCGACTCACTCCTGGCGGACACGGACGAGCTGCTGAGCATGCGGTATCCCGGCGAGCGTGATGTCCGGCAGCCCGTGCACACCGTCTACGTCCCCGGGCACCTCTCGACCCCGGCACTGCCCCGCGAGTGGGGTGAACAGGCGCTGGAATGCGTCGAGGCCAACGGCGGGATGGTTCAGCTGGCCGAACGCGTCATCATCGCCTCCCGCAAGGAGGCCCTCGCCCCCGACAGCCAGACGATGCCGAATCTGCACCAGGTCGCTCGGGAAGCGGAGATGCTCGCCGAGGCCGTCACCCGGAAGCTCGCCACCGAACCGATCGAGGACCTGAGGATGGACTTCGAGGACGGGTTCGGGAATCGTGGCGATGAGACCGAGGACGGCTGTGTGCGTGAGGCCGCACGCAATGGGATCGCAGGACTGGCCGAGGCGGGTGCGCCGGCGTTCTTCGGCATCCGCTTCAAGTGCTTGGAAGCCGATACCAGGGCACGCGGTCTGTGCACCCTGGATGTGTACCTCGCCGAGGTGATCGCCGCCCACGGATCGTATCCGAAGGAGCTTGTCCTCACGCTGCCGAAGGTGAGCACCGTCGACCAGGTCAGCGCCATGGTCCTGGCCTGCCGTGCACTCGAAGCCGAGCACGGCCTCGCCGAGGGCACGATCACCTTCGAGGTGCAGGTCGAGACCCCGCAGCTCATCCTCGGCGCCGACGGAACAGTGCCGCTGGCACCGGTCCTCGATGCTGGGGCCGGGCGCATCACCTCCCTGCACTATGGCACCTACGACTATTCGGCCTCGATGGGCGTCGCCGCCGCCTACCAGGCCATGGATCACCCGGTGGCCGACTTCGCGAAGAACCAGATGATGCTCGCGGTCGCCGGCACCGGCGTCCACCTCTCTGATGGTTCGACGAACATCATGCCTCTCGGTGAGCCCGAAGAGATTCAACGGGCCTGGAGCCTGCATGCCGGACTGGTCCGCAGGCACCTCAAGCGCGGCATCTACCAGGGGTGGGACATGCACCCGCACCAGCTGCCCACACGCTTCCTCGCCACATTCCGCTTCTACCGCGAAGGGGCGGAGCGGGCGGCGACTCGACTGCGCAACTATGTGTTCCAGGAGGACTCAGGTGTCCTCGACGAGCCGGCGACGGCACGGGCGCTGGCCCGCTACCTGGGCCGCGGACTCTCCTGTGGCGCCCACACCGAGGAGTTCGTGACGGATCGGACGAAGATGTCGATCGCGACCCTCAATCATATCGCCGCCACCGGCGCGGCAGAGTGACCTGCCGACAACCTCGGCGCCAGACCGCCGGTTTGTACTGACCAGCACCGATTCGAAGGAGACACCACACCCATGACGACGACCGACCCCTACACCTACTGGGCACCCACCGGCGGGCACCCGCCGCAGACAAAACTGCTCACCGACCGTGCGATCGTCACCGAGGCCTACACGGTGATCCCGCGCGGAGTCATGCGTGACATCGTGACGTCCAACCTGCCCGAATGGACGGGGACTCGTTCCTGGGTGCTGAGCAAGCCGGTGGCCGGGGGAGCGGTGACGTTCTCCCAGACCATCCTCGAGGTCGCCCCGGGCGGCGGCTCCGAGAAACCTGAGCCGCAGGTCGAGGTCGAAGGGTTCATCTTCCTGATGGCCGGTGCGCTCGAAATCACCCACGAGGGCCAGGCTCACACCCTGACGCCGGGCGGCTACGGATTCCTGCCCGCGGGTTCGACGTGGAGTGTGAAGTCCACCGGTGCCGAGGCGGCACGCTTCCATTGGGTCCGCAAACGCTATCAGCCTGTGGCTGGGCTGGACCCGGAGGCCAAGTTCGGCCAGGAATCCGACGTCGAGCCTGCAGCGATGCCGGGCACCGACAACCGGTGGCGGACGACGCGTCCCCTGGATCCCAACAATCTGGCCTACGACATGCACGTCAACATAGTGACCTTCGAGCCCGGTGCGGTGATTCCCTTCGCCGAGACTCACGAGATGGAGCATGGTCTCTACGTGCTCGAGGGCAAGGCCGTCTATCGACTCAACGGCGACTGGGTGGAGGTGCAGGAGGGTGACTTCATCTCGATGCGCGCCTTCTGCCCGCAGGCCTGCTACGCCGGCGGACCGGGCCGCTTCCGCTACCTGCTCTACAAGGACGTCAACCGCCAGGTCGAGCTGTGAGGCACAGACTCACTCATAGACGCTGACACGCGAAGAACGGCGGACCGCAGGGTCCGCCGTTCTTTCTGTATTCAGCTGTTGTCAGCTACCAGTCGTCAGCCGATCAGATCAGCTTGAGGGTGCGAGCCGTGTACTCGGAGAGCTCCTTGAGCAGTGTCTCGTCATCGGCGAGGCTGCGGCCCAGCGAGGGAACCATGTCCTTGATCGCAGGTTCCCAGCTGCTGTACTGGCGAGGGAAGCAGGTCTTGAGCAGGTTGAGCATGATCGACACTGCCGTCGATGCACCAGGTGAGGCGCCGAGGAGAGTAGCGATCGAGCCGTCTGCCGAGGAGATGAGCTCGGTGCCGAAGCTGAGGACTCCGCCATTCTTGGGATCCTTCTTCATCACCTGCACGCGCTGACCGGCCTGGATGAACTCCCAGTCGCTGGGGTCGATGTTCGGGATGAACTCGTGCATCGACTCGAAGCGGGCCTTCTTCGACGAGGCCAGCTCGGAGACGAGGTAGGTGACGAGGTCGGTGTTGTCCTTGGCCACGTTGAGCATCGTGGGCAGGTTGTTCCCGCGCACCGAGAAAGGCAGATCGGTGAAGCGGCCGCCCTTGAGGAACTTCGGGGAGAAGCCGGCGTAAGGACCGAAGAGCAGGTAATCCTTGCCGTCGACGACACGGGTGTCGAGGTGAGGCACCGACATGGCAGGAGCACCGAAGGAAGCCTGGCCGTAGACCTTGGCCTGGTGGCGGGCGACGACATCGGGGTTCGAGGTCCGCAGGAAGATGCCGGAGACGGGGAATCCGCCGTAGCCGCGGCCCTCGGGGATGCCCGACTTCTGCAGCAGCGGCAGGGCACCGCCGCCGGCGCCGTTGAAGACGAACTTCGCGTTGACCTTGTGGGTCTCGTGGGAGAGCAGGTCCTTGACGGTGACGACCCAGCCGTCGGAGGAGCGTTCCAGGTCGGTGACCTGGTGGCTGGTGCGGATCGTGGCACCCTTGTCGCCGACGTAGTTGAGCAGCTGGTGCGAGAGCGAACCGAAGTCGACGTCAGTGCCGATCTTCGTGCGCGAGATGCCGTTGACCTGACCGGGTCCGCGGCCTTCGAACATCAGCGGCAGCCACTCGGCCTGGGTGGCCGGGTCGTCGGTGTACTCCATCTCGGAGAAGAGCGGATTGCGGACCATCTGCTCGTAGCGGTTCTTGATGTAGTCGCGTCCCTTCTCACCACGGCCGTAGCTGATGTGAGGGACCT
The DNA here is from genome assembly GCF_040256645.1 of Brevibacterium sp. CBA3109. Lineage (NCBI taxonomy): Bacteria > Bacillati > Actinomycetota > Actinomycetes > Micrococcales > Brevibacteriaceae > Brevibacterium > Brevibacterium koreense. Next base: position 747,007 of record NZ_CP158281.1, read on the forward strand.
GGTTGATGAAGGACTTCGGCTCTGCCAGGACGCCGTTGTCGACGAGGTGCGACCAGTACTGGCGGGAGTGATGGAACTGCTCGTTGATCTGCGAGGCCTTCGCAAGATCGACGTGGCCGTTCTCGTCCTCAGGAGTGTAGTTGAGTTCGCACAGGGCGGCGTGGCCGGTGCCTGCGTTGTTCCAGGGATCGGAGCTCTCCTCGGCGACATAGTCGAGCTTCTCGTAGACCCGGATATCCCATTCGGGCTGAAGTTCGGTCAGCATGGCACCAAGAGTGGAGCTCATGATGCCGCCGCCGATCAAGACAACGTCAACCTTTTCCTGCGTTGAGGGCATTTCGACTCTCATCCTTCGTCACTGACTACATGTATTCGACTCACAGACTACTCTTCGCCACACGCGAACCAGTAACCCGCCCCTGCGTACAGGAGTCCCGTGCGAGCAACCTCACAGCCGGTGATCGTCCGCAGTCACACGCATTTTCCGACCATTCGGACGTTTAGCCCGTGGACGCCTTGTGTCGCCCGCCACAGGATGTGCAAATATGGGCACATGTCGAATCGCTTCCTGCTTCGTGATGCCCTGGCCGAATTCCCGCCCTATGTGCCGGGCAAGCCCCCGACCACCACGCCGGGTCTGAAACCGTACAAACTGTCCTCGAACGAGAACCACCTGGCACCGCTGCCGGGCGTCCTCAAGTCGATCACCGACCCCGGGCAGGTGCCCGCGAACTATCCGGATCCGAAGTCGACGAAGCTGGTCGCCGATATCGCGGCCCATCTCGACGTCGATGCCTCCGAGATCGTGCCCGGTGCCGGGGCCTCGGAGATTCTCTCCGCGCTGACGAACATCACCCTCGAAGCAGGCACCTCGGTGGTCTACCCCTGGCCCTCCTTCGAGATGTACCCGATCCTCGCCTCGGCGCGTGGTGCCGAGAAGCGCCCCGTGCCCCTGCTCGAGGACGGTCGGCATGACTTCCAGGGCTTGGTCGCGGCCATCGACGACACGACCCGCCTCATTCTTCTCTGCTCGCCCAACAATCCGACCGGCCTGTCGATTTCGACGGCCGAGCTCGACGGCTTCATGGCCGAGGTCCCGGCCGAGGTCATCGTCGTCCTCGACGAGGCGTACTTCGAGTTCGCCACCGACGCCGAGGTGGTCGATGGGATGGCCGCCTACCGGAATTTCCCGAATCTGGTGTTGGCACGCACCTTCTCCAAGGCCCATGGCCTGGCTGGCCTGCGGGTGGGCTTCGGCGTCGCCGATCCCACGATCGCGACCGCCCTGCGCCAGGTCATCGCACCCTTCAGCGTCACCTCGACGGCTCAGGTCGCGGCCGCAGAGTCGCTGTCGCGCAACGACGAGGTCCTCGTCCGAGCCAAGGACGTCGCGGCCACCCGTGACCAGTTCGCCCAGGATCTGCGGAATGCGGGACTCACCGTCACCGACTCGCAGGGCAACTATGTGTGGGTCAGCCTGCCCGACGAGGACGCACAGGACTTCGAAGCTGCCTGCGCAGCCCAGGCCGTGGCAGTGCGGAAGCTCAGCGGCGGGGTGCGCATCAGCATCGGACCCGATGAAGCTCTCGACCGGGTGCGCGACGTGGCCACGAAGTTCGCAGCCTCGCGGACCGCATGAGTGTGACAGCCGAGATTCCGACCCAGGACCTGGAGGCTCGGCTGAGCCCCGGCGCGCTGGTCACCGACAGGGACGTCATCGACAGCTACGCCTTCGACAAGGCCCTGTTCTGCCCCGCAGGCCAGGCCCTGGCGCTGGTGCGGGCACGCACGGTCGATGACGTCGTGGCAGTGATGGCCTTCGCCACGCAGCACCACATCCCCGTCGTCACCCAGGGCGCACGGACCGGCCTGTCCGGTGCCGCGAACGCCGTCGACGGCGGCCTCCTGCTCAATGTCGCAGCGATGGATGAGGTCCTCGAGATCGACGAGGTCAATCAGACCTGCCGCGTCCAGCCCGGGGTCATCAATCAGGACCTGAAGACGGCGCTGGCCGAACACGGACTGGCCTACCCGCCCGATCCGGGGTCGGTGGCGATCTCGACGATCGGCGGCAATGTCGCCACGAACGCCGGCGGCATGTGCTGCGTGAAGTACGGCGTGACCAAGGACTATGTGCGGGCCATGACCGTGGTGCTCGCCGACGGGACTGTGACGAAGCTGGGCCGTCCGACTGCCAAGGGTGTCGCCGGGCTCGACCTGGCGGCCCTGTTCGTCGGGTCCGAAGGAACCTTGGGCACCATCGTCGAGGTGACGCTGGCCCTGAAGCCGACACTGACGCAGCCGATCACCGCAGTGGGAATCTTCCCCGACACCGCATCGGCCGGGCGCACCGTCACCGAGTACATGGGCTCAGGGGCGAATCCGTCGATGCTGGAGTTCATCGACGGTCCCAGCGTGGCGATGATCAATGCCTACGGTGACTTCGGACTGCCCGACGATGTCGGCGCGTTGCTGCTCGTCCAGTCCGATGCCAAGGGTGCCGGGGCGATGGAGGAGCTCGAAGCCTTCCGCCAGGTCGCGGAGTCCAACGGCGGCACCGAGGTCTTCGTCTCCGACGATCCGGCCGATTCGCAGATGCTCGTCGCGGCCCGCCGAGCGGTGGCCCCGGCGATGGAGAAGTACGCCCACACTCGTGGTGGGGGAGAGCTCGTCGATGATGTGTGCGTGCCGCGCTCCGCCCTCGGGGAGTTCTTCGAACGCCTGGCGCTCATCGATGCCCGCTTCGATGTCGAGGTCGCCACGGCCGGTCACGCCGGTGACGGGAACATGCATCCCTCGGTGGTCTTCGACGCAGGAGACGAGGCTCAGGTGAGCCAAGCGCAGGAGGCGTTCGCCGCGATCATGCAGCTGGGTCTGGATCTGGGTGGGACGATCACGGGTGAGCACGGAGTCGGATTCCTCAAGCGCGAGTGGCTCGGGCGTGAGCTCGATGCCGGAGCCAGGCTGATGCACACGCAGATCAAGGATGCCCTTGACCCGCTGGGGATCCTCAATCCGGGGAAGATGTTGGGCGTGTGACGCTTCGTGACCGCTGATGACTTCATCGCGGTGTGACGGCAGGAGTTCGCATTAGTGTTCTGAACACCTAGGAAAGGACTCAGCAATGACGCTTCGCCAACTCCCCATCCTCGACCTCAGCCTGTCTGAGGATCCCGCGACCGCCGAGACGTTTCGAGCAGACCTGCGCCGAATCACGCATGAGATCGGATTCTTCTACCTCGTCGGCCACGGTGTCCCCAACGAGGACTTCAGCGCAATCATCGAAACAGCGCAGAAGTTCTTCGCTCTCCCCGAGGAAGAGAAGCTGGCGATCGAGAACATCAACTCCACGCACTTCCGCGGTTATACGCGCACGGGTGGCGAACGCACACGCGGCCACGTCGACTGGCGTGAGCAGATCGACATCGGCCCCGAACGCGAACCGGTGACGGAACCTGAACACGACTATGACAATCTCACCGGCCCCAATCAGTACCCGCAGTCATTGCCGCAGCTGCGGGAGGTCACTGACTCCTGGCACGCCCAGCTCACGGAGGTCGGCAACAGGCTGCTGGCTCAATGGGCGCTGAGCCTGGGCCAGGAGGCCGATCACTTCTTCGCTGCCTTCGACCGCGACCCGGAATCATTCATCAAGGTCGTCCGCTATCCGGCAGCCGAGAGCGAGGACGTGACCCAAGGGGTGGGCGAACATTGTGACGGCGGTACTCTCACCCTGCTCTACCCGCAGCCGGGCACCACGGGCCTGCAGGTGCTGACAGATGACGGCTATATCGATGCGGATCCGATCGACAATGCCTTCATCGTCAATATCGGCAAGCTCCTCGAAGTCGCGACGAACGGGTATCTCAAGGCGACGGTCCATCGGGTGCTGCCGACCAAACCAGGTGAAGACCGGATCTCGATACCCTTCTTCTACAACCCCGCTCTGAGCAGTCATCTGCCGCCGGTTGAACTCCCGCCGGAGCTTGCAGCCGAGGCGCGTGGAGTCTCTGTCGATGAACTCGACGCGCTGCACGCGGTCTACGGGCAGAATGCGTTCATGTCGCGTCTGCGCTCACACCCGAACGTCGCTGAGAAATACTATGCAGAGCACATCGCGAACTGAGATGCTCAGAGCTGCGGCACGGACGGGGCGAGACCGGCGATGTCGGCTGGCGTCGTTCGGCAGCAGCCGCCGATAATGCGAACACCGGAGGACACCCACGGTGCCAGTGCCCTCGGGCCAGAGTCGAAGGCAGAGTCCTCGCGCCATTCCATCGTGGCCGCATCGTAGGTCTCACCAGAATTCGGGTAGGCGATGAGTGGCAAATCGGTGGCGCTCGCCAAGGCCGCCAGCGCGGGGGCCACGAGTGAGGGCCGGACGCAATTGACGCCGAGTGCGCGGATCATTGTCGAGTCGGCAACCGCCTCGGCGAGGTCGGTTAGGGGTGTTCCGTCGGCCATGTGAAGACCATCGGCCAGGTCTCCATGGTCAGCCAGGGGCACGCTCAGCCACGCGGGAATCCCGTACTCATCGGCCAGGCCGGCGAGCACCGTGATCTCCGGCAGCGATGGCTGTGTCTCGATGGCCAGCAGATCGGCACCGGCACTGACCAGGGCCTCGATGCGGGGGCGATGGAAGGCTGCGAACTCCTCATCGCTCAGGTGATAGTCGCCGGTGTACTCGGCGCCGTCGCCGAGAGCCGCGCCGTAAGGTCCGACGGACCCGGCGACGAGGGCATCGCCGGCCCCAGCCGCAATCTCAACGCTGCGTGCGATGAGACGCAGACCCTCCTCGGCGGGGATCGATGCTCGCTCGAAACCCAAGGGGGTCGCCTGGTAGCTGGCGGTCGTGACGATCTGGGCACCGGCGCGGATGAAGTCGGCGTGCACCTCGGCGAGGGTGTCGGGGGAGTCCCGGAGCAGGGCTGCCGACCACAGCTCGTGGCTCAGATCGATGCCGCGGGACTCGAGCGCGGTACCCAGACCGCCGTCGATGACGATAGGGTCGCCCGAGCGCACAGCAGCCTGGAGCAGGTGGATGAAGGTCTGACTCATGCTCCCAGTTAAACTGGTCGGGTGACCCGAATCGAATCCTCCGCAGAATCTGAGACAGCGCCCATCAACGACCGCTCCCGGTTCGGGTTCGAGGTCGGCACCCGCCTCGACGAGGGTGGTCGCACCGGCGTCATCCACACCCCGCACGGGGACATCGCAACACCCGCATTCATCCCGGTCGGCACGAAGGCCACGGTCAAGGCCGTGCGCCCTGATGAGGTGGCCGAACTCGGCGGCCAGGCGGTGCTCGCCAACGCCTACCACCTCTACCTGCAGCCCGGCTCTGACCTCATCGACGAGGCCGGAGGATTGGGCAAGTTCATGAACTGGCCCGGCCCGACGTTCACGGACTCGGGCGGATTCCAGGTGATGAGCCTGGGCTCGGGGTTCAAGAAAGTCATCTCGATGGAGTCGACCGGCGAACAGAACGATGATCTCGTTGCCGTCGGCAAGGAACGCATGTCGAATGTCGATGACGACGGGGTGACCTTCAAGTCCCACCTCGACGGGACCATGCACCGCTTCACCCCCGAGGTCTCCATGCGGGTCCAGCACGAACTCGGCGCGGACATCATGTTCGCCTTCGACGAGCTGACGACGCTGATCAACACCCGCGGCTACCAGGTCGAGTCGCTCGAACGCACCCGGCAGTGGGCCCTGCGCTGCATCGAGGAGCACCAGCGCCAGACTGCTGCCCGCACACACCGGCCCTACCAGGCACTCTTCGGCGTGCTCCAGGGTGCGCAGTACGAGGACCTGCGGCGCAAGGCCGCGCGCGATCTGGGCGGGATGGACTTCGACGGCTTCGGCATCGGGGGAGCCCTGGAGAAGGAGAACCTCGGCACCATCATCCGCTGGGTGTGCGAGGAGCTGCCGGAGAACAAGCCCCGCCACCTGCTGGGCATCTCGGAACCCGATGACCTGTTCGAGGCGATCAAGACCGGCGCGGACACCTTCGACTGCGTCTCGCCCTCACGAGTGGCCCGCAATGCCGCGATCTACACCCGCGACGGCCGCTACAACCTGACCGGGGCGAAGTACCGCAGGGACTTCGGGCCGCTGGATCCCGACTGTGCCTGCTACACGTGCCAGAACTACTCGCGGGCCTACCTGCGGCATCTGTACAAGGCCAAGGAGATGCTCTTCTCCACCCTGTGCACCGTCCACAACGAGTACTTCGTCGTCAACCTCGTCTCCGAGATCCGACAGGCGATGATCGACGGCCGCTTCGCCGAGCTCGAGGCCGAGGTGCTGGGCCGCTACTACGCCAAGAAGGCCTGAGCGCGGCTAGGCGGCCTCGCTGCCGCCGGGCAGCTCGTAGCTGGGTTCGTGCTTCTTCACGAGCTTGATCACCCGGTAGGTCACGGGCATGAGGATGACTTCGACGGCGACCTTGTAGACGAAGCCGAAGACGATGTAGTTGATGAAGTCGAGTCCGGGGATGACCCCGGCGAAGGCGATGACGCAGAACAGCAGGGTGTCGACGAATTCGCCGACTCCGGTTGAGGTGAGCAGGCGGACCCAAAGCTTCTGTTCGCCCATGCGCTTCTTCACGGCCACGAGCACATAGGAGTTCAGCAGCTGGCCGAAGAAGTATCCGACTAAGGATGCGGCGACGATGCGCGGGTAGAAGCCGAGGACGGCGGCGAAGGCGTCCTGGTTCTCATAGCCGGGTCCCGGGGGTGAGATGAGGACGAGCCAGAACACGAGCGTCGCCAGGATCTGGAGTCCGAAACCGGTGATGACGGCCTTGCGGGCAGCCTTGAAACCGTAGACCTCACTGATCACATCGCCGAGGATGTAGGCGATGGGGAACAGGAAGGCACCGCCGTCGGTGACGATGGGTCCGAAGCCGATGACCTTCGTCGCGGAGATGTTGGAGATGATGAGCACCGCGGAGAACACGGCCAGAATCACCGCATAGTAGCGTCCTCGGGAGGAGGCGAAGGCCGCCAGTCTGCCCGCAGCGCTCAGCGCCTCCGGGCCTCCAGTGCTCGGCTCGTCCGAGCCCTCAGGCTTCGGCACCTTCTTCGACAACAGTGATTTCCTTCCCTCCGGTGATGGCCAGCAGCTGCTCATACGTCAGCGGCATCATCGAATTCGGTGTGCCGGCCGCAGCCCAGAGAACAGGATAGTCCTTCAGCGCCACGTCGACATACGTGGGGATCTCCTGCGGATGCCCGCATGGGGCGACCCCGCCGATGACCTGACCCGTCGCGGTGCGCACCAGATCCTTATCGGCCCGGTCGAGGGAGCTCAGCCCGATGAGTCCGGCCACGAAGTCGGTGTCCACGCGGTGGCGACCGGAGGTCATGATGAGCACCGGTTGGCCCTCGGAGGAGAAGATCAGGCTGTTCGCGATCGCTCCGACGTCGACACCGACCTTCTCCGCCGCCGAGGCTGCGGTGGGGGTGGCATCGGTGAAGAGTCTGATCTGTGGTTCGATTCCATTGGCTTCTAGGACCTGGGAGACCGCCGCATGGTTGCGGTGCTCCTTCGGCTCGGCGGGCTCTGCGGCTGGTTCTTCTGCGTCCGTTTCTTCCACGGGCTCGGCCAGACCACGCCTGCGCAGCAGGGGCGCGACGTCGGGGCGGGTGCCGAAGAAGCGTTCGATGGCGTTCATCGGGTCAACCGAGTAGCCGGGGGCCAGGATGGCTTCGCGGAAGGCGTCGCCTGCTTCCCGGTTGAGTCCGCCTTGGGCTTCGAACCATTCGCTGACCCAGGCCGCGATGACCTCCGAGTAGAGGTACGAGTAGTAGCCGGCGGCGTAGCCCGAGGCGAAGATGTGGCCGAAGTAGGTGGTGCGATAACGGGGTGGAACGAGGGTAATGAAGCCTGCGGCGGCAAGGACCTCGGATTCGAAGGAGAGGACGTCGGTGATGTGCTCACCGGCTTCAAGGGAATGCCATGACAGGTCGAGCATGGCCGCGGCCAGGTATTCGGTCGTGTCGAACCCCTGCCCGAACTTCTCGCTCTCGATCAACGCGGTGACCAGCGATTCGGGCATCGGCTCGCCGGTGTCGACATGTTTGGCGTAGTGGGGGAGGACCTGTGGGTGGAAGCGCCACATCTCATTGAGCTGGGAAGGGAACTCCACGTAGTCGCGTGGCACAGCCGTGCCGGCCGTGGACGGGTAGGTCGAGTTCGCGAACAGGCCGTGCAGGACGTGACCGAATTCGTGGAAGAGGGTGTTGAGCTCGGTGGGGTTGAGCAGCGTCGGACGGCCTTCGCCCGGTTTGGCCAGGTTGAGCGAGAGCGTGACCACGGGCAGGTGCCCGGTCAGCCGTGAACTTGTCACCAGCTCACCCATCCATGCGCCGCCGCGCTTCGTGTCCCGGGAGTAGGGGTCGAGGAGGATGAGTCCCAGGGTGCGTTCATTGGCGTCGGTGACCTCGAAGGTCCGCACATCTTCGTGCCAGGCGGAGACCGTCTCGCGTGGGGCGAAGGTGACTCCGTAGAGACCCGTGGCCGCGCGGAAGACGCCCTCGTTGAGGACGGTGTCGAACTCGAAGTACTTAGCGACCTCGTCGGCGTCGATGTCGAATTCTTCGGCCCGGTACTGCGCCAGACGATGCTTGACGTCCTCGGGTGCGACGTCGGTGAGACCGTAGCGGTCCTTGACCTGGGTCAGCTCCTCGGCCAGCTGTGCGTTGGCCGGAGCGATGAGCGAGGAGACGATGTCCGCGGCCGCATCCGGTCCGCCGGCGGTCTGGTTGTCGATCGCAAACGACGAGTACGAGGGGTATCCCAGCAGCTTGGCCTGCAGGGCCCGCAGGGCCGTGGTGTCGGCGACCTGGGTTCGGGTGTCGCCCTCGCCTCCGCGGGCGCCCCGTGAGGTCGAGTTGTCGAGCACCTGTCGCCGAGTCTGCGGCGATTCCAGAGATTCGAGGACGAGCTGCTGGGTGAAGTTGTTCAGAGGCAGCAGGTACCCGTGAGTGCCCCGCTCGGCCGCCCGATTGGCGGCGGCCGCGATCTGGTCCTCGCTGAGCCCGGCCAGCTGATCCACCTCGCCGAGGTGGACCGCGAGATCCCGTGTGTCCTTCTGCAGGGCTCGGGAGAAGGAGGTGGCCAGGGTCGTGAGCTCGGCCGCGATCGTACTCATGTGCTCGCGCTCTTCTTCGCCGAGGCGGGCGCCGGCACGCACGAACTCCTCGATTGTGAGCTCCTGCTGACGCTTGTCCTCGGGATTGAGATCGGTGGAGGGAACCTGCTCGATGCGGTGGAAGAGATCGACATCGAGGAAGATTCGGGTCCGTGCCGCGGACAGACGATCCCACACCTCGGCAACGGCGTCGGTGAGCTCGGGGCGGAGATGATTCGATTCGACGGTGCTCACCACGGCAGAGATCCGGGTCATGGGGATGGTCGCGGACTCGAAGCGGACGGTGGTCGACACGAACGTCGGATCGGTCTCATCACCGATGATGCTCTCCACCTCGGACCGGGCGAAGTCCGTGGCCGCGCGGACCGCAGCGATCAGCGACGCGGGAGTGACGGCGGAGAAGTCGGGCAGTGAGAATTCGCCCTGTGGGTCGAGGAAGGACTCCCAGACATCAATGCTGTTCGGATCGGAGCTCATCGTCGACGTACCACTTTCTACACGGTTGAAGGATTGTGCCAGGTCTCGACCTCGATCCTAACGCGTGAGCGCGAGCCAGCGCATGGTCGCTGGTTACACTGGGGCCATGGGAAAAGGGCAGGGAAAGACCCTCACTCTCAACAGTGCATTTCGGGTCGGCTTCACCGGAACGCTCGGAGTGGGACTCGCAATCGGGTTGATGACGGCCCTGCAGTCTGTGGCGACCGTGTTCATCTACATCGGTCTGGCCCTGTTTCTCGCCCTCGGTCTCGAGCCGATCGTGGTGTGGCTGGTCGAGCGCAAGCTGCCACGCTCCCTGTCGGTCGTCCTCGTGGTGCTCGCATTCATCGTCGTCGTTGCGGGTGCTGTCCTGCTCATCGCCCCCGCCGTCATCAGCCAGATCCAGCAGTTCATCGGTGATCTTCCTGACATCGTCGAGAACCTGGCGGCCACGGGATGGGTCGCGGACCTCGAGCAGAGGTTCACCGGTGCCGTCGATCTCGACAAGATCTTCGCCAACATCGGTGACTGGGTCGCCGACCCGAAGAATGTGGTGTCGTTGGGCGGCGGGGTCGTGTCCATCGGGGCCGGAATTCTGAGTTTTCTCACCGGTGTGGTCATCGTCGTCATCCTCACCATCTACTTCGCTGTGACGATGCCGACGATCAGGTCGGCCATGTACTCCCTCGTCGCGGCGAGTTCACGGCCGACGGTCGAAGCGGTCACTGATGAGGTCACCCGATCCATCGGGCGCTACGTTCTGGGCCAGGTGTCCTTGGGCATCGTCAACGGCGTGTGCTCGGCCATCTTCCTCACCATCATCGGCGCCCCATTGCCGGCGCTGCTCGCCTTCATCGCGTTCCTCGCCTCACTCATTCCACTCGTCGGCCCTATCACGGGTGCGATCATCATCACCGCCTCGTGCCTCATGGTCTCTCCCGGGCTGGGTATCGCCGCCGCGATCTACTACCTCGTGTACATGCAGGTTGAGGCCTATCTGCTCAGTCCTCGCATCATGAAGGCTGCTGTGGATGTGCCCGGTGCACTCGTCATCATCGCCGCCATCGCCGGCGGCACCCTGGGCGGAGTGCTCGGTGCAGTGGTCGCGGTGCCTGTGGCTGCTTCGGGGATGATCATCATCCGCAAGGTCGTCGTGCCCGCGCAGGACAAGAGATAGGGCTAGTCCTGGTCGTCGTGGCCCTCGCTCCGAGTGACCCGGACGATGAGGCCGATGAGCAGCCGGGCGATGTAGTAGGTGCCGAAATAGGAGATTGCCGCCGTGACCAGTGTGATGAGCAGGTTGCTCTCATCGCCGCTGGTGACAGCCAAAGTGGCGAAGATCGTCACCGTGATGGCCGCGAGAAACGGGATCAGGCGCAGGACCGGGCTGTCGACTTCACTCATGTTCGTCAGCGTACCAAGACAGTCGACCAGCGCCGAGGTGGCTGTGACCGTTCCCGACGGTCGTTAGGATGGGTGGGATGACACAGACACGATGGAGTGCAGTCCGAGATGACCAGGTGCCCGAGGATGTGGACCGTCTTCTGCTGACCGTCCCCGAGTGGTTCGGCAGACCGGAATCCAACGCTGAGTACGTCGATGATGCACGGACCATGGAGACGTGGACGGTGCGAGACGATGCCGGAAAGGTCGTCGGCGTGACCTTGGTGTCGTGGCATTTCGACCACTCCGCCGAGGTGCATTTCACGGTCGTCGACAGATCCGTGCATGGAACGGGAGTCGGCACGGCGATGATGCGTGCGGTCGCAAGTGATGTGAGGGCACGGGGAGCGGCACTGTTGCAGGTCAAGACCCTGGGAGCCTCGAGCCCCGATCCCAACTACGACCGGACTCGACACTTCTATCAGAAGATGGGATTTCTCCCGCTCGAGGAGACCGACCTCTGGGATGAGCAGACGCCCTGCCTGATCATGGTCATGCCGCTGGTCTGAAGCCTCGTCGTACCCACTGGGAGGAAACGACAGCACAGCTTGGGTTCATCTGCTGAGACGTGACTGTAGTATGGGAATCGACATGGTATGTGACACGCATCACAGATCGGATGATTCGTCATGGCTCTCCAGCAGAAACCCACACTAGTCTCAAAGATCTTCGCCGAATTCCTCGGCACCTTCGTCCTCGTCTTCGGCGGTTGCGGCGCGGCCGTATTCGCCGCGAAGGTCGTCGGTGATGACGGCCTCAACATGGGCATCGGATTCCTCGGTGTCGCACTGGCCTTCGGCCTCACCGTCGTCGTCATGGCCTACGCCGTCGGACATGTCTCCGGCGGACACTTCAATCCAGCAGTGACACTGGGCTGCGTGCTTGCGGGCAGGACCCCAGTGAAAGACGCCGTGCCCTACTGGATCACGCAGCTGGTCGCCGGCATCGTCGCCGGTGGAGTCGTGCTCCTCATCGCCTCGGGCAACCCGGACTATTCGCTAGCGAAGGATGGGCTGGCGACGAACGGCTATGGAGAATTCTCCCCGAACGGATTCTCCTTGCTCAGCGTGCTCATCGCCGAGTTCGTCCTCACCGCCATCTTCCTCTACGTGATCCTCGGGGCGACCGATGACAGGTCCCCGGTCGGAATGGCACCTCTGGCGATCGGTCTCTCACTCACGCTCATCCACCTCGTCGCCATCCCGGTGTCCAACACCTCCGTCAACCCGGCCCGCTCCTTCGGGGTCGCGGTGTTCGCCGGTGGAGATGCACTCGGCCAGGTGTGGGTGTTCTTCCTCGCCCCGCTCGCCGGTGCTGCCGTCGCTGGACTCACCTACAACCTTCTCTTCCCCAAGGCCGCAGAAGTCCCCATCACCGAGGGCGGATGACGCTGCCACCCTGGCCTGCGGAGACTCCGGCTCATGGGCAGGTTCTGCTGCGGGCGGTAGAGGCGCGAGACGTAGCGATGGCGCAATCCCTGTCGACCGATCCTTATGTGCCGCAGACGGGTTCACTGCCGGGAGACGCCACTGTGCAGGAAGCCATGGCCTGGGTGAGGCGACAGCAGATGCGGCACGCTGAAAGGGCAGGCTTTTCATTCACCATTGCGCGCCGGTCTGATGATGTCGCAATCGGCCATTGTGGTCTCTGGCTGAAGGATCTCGACGAGGGGCGGGCGAGCGCCGGCTACGCGATAGCGCCGTTTGCGCGGAGACGCGGCTGCGCAGCCGAGGCGCTCGCGGCCCTGACCGAGTTCGCATGGACGGTTCCGGGTCTGCACCGCGTTGAACTCTTTATCGAACCCTGGAACGACGGATCGATTCGCACCGCCGAACGCGCCGGGTATGTTCGTGAAGAGGGCCTCCAGGACAGGCATCGCAAGGTCGGTGGTGAGCGTCGGGACATGGTCCTGTTTGCTTCGGTGCGGCCTGGGCACTCCGCGAGGTGACGGACGATGGCCGACGTGCTTGATATGAACTACCCCTTCACCGGCCGATGGCTGGTCCAGAACAGTCCTGCCAATCGGGTGCCGAGCCACGGCACGAGGCTCTTCGCGACCTCATACGCAATCGACTTCGTGCCGGTCGATGACTCCGGACGCTCGGCTCCATTCACGTTCGGCTCTTTGCTGCGCCCGGAGCCGCCGGAAAATTTCGTCGGCTTCGGCCGTTCGGTGCTCTCTCCGGTCGCTGGAACTGTCGTGGCGTCTCATGACACCGAGCGTGACCATCTCTCGTACCGCGGGATGTCGTCGATTGGGTACACGCTCACACAGAAGCGTCGGGCCGAGGCAGGTTGGCTTGCGCTCGCCGGCAACCACGTCATGATCCGGTGCGATGGTGGCGTGGTCGTGCTCTGCCACCTCCAGCGTCGGAGCACACGGGTTCGGGTGGGACAGCACGTTGAGATCGGCGAAGAAATCGGGCTGTGCGGAAACTCCGGCAACAGCACCGAACCGCATGTGCATGTCCAAGCGATCGACAGTGTCGACATTGATAATGCGGCTGCCGTGCCAATAGCCTTCAACGGCGCGATGCCTTCCAACAGGGGAATCGTTACGGTATGAGTGCTGACCGCGCGGAATCGGTTTGGAGCTTCGCCAGATCGCTGGTGATCAAAGCGGTGATCGCCGAGGTGTGGGAGCACGTGGCTGACCCGGCTCGACTGAGCAGGTGGTGGTGTCCACCTCCGACGGTGCAGATCGATTTCGAACCACGAGTCGGCAGCCCCTACGAGGAGCGCTACGAAGACGACTCCTACGAGTATGTGCTCACCGGTGAGATCACTGCCGTCGATGAAATGCGCGGCCTCGTGATCCGTCGTCGGACGAACGGACGCTTCGGCCCAACCGACCGCGTTGCGATCACTCTGGAGCCTCATGGCAGGGACACGAAGGTGAGTATCACGCACACCTTCGAGGACATTCCCATCGACCGCCGAGGCGAGGCACGCGACTTCTTCTCTGACGGGTGGGACTTCAGCCAGGAACTCCTCCGGCGAAACGTTCTCGACAGCCGCTGAACTTTGGGTCGAGCACCGCGGCGAACCCATGACACCTATTGTCCCCTCGCACTCTGAGACCTATGGTGAGAGGACACGGACACATCCGCTTCGCGCAGTCGACCACGAACATGCGCAGCACGCGAAACAGTGCGTGCGAGGCGAGCGGATGGACTCACACGAAGGAGTGTCATGGCAGTCTACTCAGCACCCGGTACCGAAGGTTCCCTCGTCACGTTCAAGCCACGCTACGAGAACTACATCGGAGGAGAGTGGGTGCCGCCGAAGAACGGCAACTACTTCGACAACATCACTCCCGTCACAGGTCAGGCCTTCACAGAGATTCCCAGCTCCACCGCCGAAGACATCGAAACCGCCCTCGACGCGGCCTGGGCAGCAGCACCGGCCTGGGGAAAGACCTCGGTGACCGAGCGCTCGAACATCCTGCTCAAGATCGCTGATCGCATGGAAGCCAATCTCGAGATGCTCGCGGTCGCCGAGACCTGGGACAACGGCAAGGGCATCCGCGAACCACTGGCCGCCGACATTCCACTGGCCATCGATCACTTCCGCTATTTCGCCTCGGCGATCCGGGCTCAGGAAGGCGGACTCTCCCAGATCGACGACGATACGGTCGCCTATCACTTCCACGAGCCGCTCGGCGTCGTCGGACAGATCATTCCGTGGAACTTCCCCATTCTCATGGCCACGTGGAAGCTGGCACCGGCACTGGCGGCAGGCAACTGCGTCGTCCTCAAACCCGCCGAGCAGACCCCGGCATCGATCCTCATCCTCGCCGAGCTCGTCGGTGATCTGCTGCCAGCCGGTGTGCTCAACATCGTCAACGGCTTCGGAGTCGAAGCGGGCAAGCCCCTGGCCTCGAACAAGCGGATCAAGAAGATCGCCTTCACCGGCGAGACGACGACCGGCCGACTCATCATGCAGTACGCCTCGCAGAACATCATCCCGGTGACTCTGGAACTCGGCGGTAAGTCGCCGAACATCTTCTTCGAAGACGTGCTCGCCGCTGATGACAGCTACCGCGACAAGGCACTCGAGGGCTTCGCAATGTTCGCTCTCAATCAGGGCGAGGTCTGCACCTGCCCATCGCGTGCACTCGTCCAGGAGTCGATCTTCGATGACTTCGTCGCTGCCGGAGTCGAACGCGTTCGTGCGATCAAGCAGGGCAACCCGCTCGACACCGACACCCAGGTCGGCGCGCAGGCCTCGAACGATCAGTACGAGAAGATCATGTCCTACCTGAAGATCGGCAAGGACGAAGGCGCCGAGGTGCTCATCGGCGGTGACAAGGCCGAACTCGAGGGCGACCTCTCCGGAGGCTTCTACGTCCAGCCCACCATCTTCAAGGGCTCGAACAATATGCGGATCTTCCAGGAGGAGATCTTCGGCCCCGTCGTCGCCCTGACCTCGTTCAAGGACTACGACGACGCCATCACCACGGCCAATGACACGCTCTACGGACTCGGCGCCGGCGTCTGGGCCCGGACCGGCAACACCGCCTACCGGGCAGGCCGAGACATCCAGGCCGGTCGCGTCTGGGTCAACAATTACCACGCCTATCCGGCACACGCTGCCTTCGGCGGATACAAGTCATCGGGAATCGGCCGAGAGAACCACCTGATGATGCTCGACCACTACCAGCAGACGAAGAACCTGCTGGTCAGCTACTCGGAGAACGCGCAAGGATTTTTCTGATGAGTGAATCTACACAGACCGCGGCGCTGGAATCAGCGCCGACCATCGACGGGGAGGAGAAGTCGAGGGTGGCCATGACACAGGCCGCTGTCGACCTCCTCGGCGATCTGGTCGCCAAGCACGGTCAACTGATGTTCCACCAGTCGGGTGGCTGCTGCGACGGGTCCTCGCCGATGTGCTTCCCCGAAGGCGACTTCTTGACCTCGGAGGCTGACGTTCTCCTCGGCCACTTCGAACTGCCCGTCGATGACGCAGAGAAGGCGGGCCTCGATTTCTGGATGTCGGTCGAGCAGTTCGAGTACTGGAAGCACACCCACCTCACGATCGATGTGGTCCCCGGACGAGGCAGCGGCTTCAGCGTCGAGTCACCGACAGGCAACCGCTTCATCATCCGGTCCACCCTAATGGACGTCGGCTGAGATACCGCTAATCCTCGCCGAGGTGGCGCTTCGGTGCCGCACGGACGTGGGCTCTCTCGCCCTGCTTGCCGACGAGGCTGAGGAACTCGACGGGCCCTGCACCGGTGGCGCCGAACCAGTGCGGGGTGCGGGTGTCGAACTCGGCTGCCTCGCCGGGTTCCATGATGAGATCGTGCTCTCCGAGGACGAGGCGAAGGCTGCCGTTGAGGACGAAGACCCAGTCGTAGCCCTCATGGCTGCGCAGCTCTGGCGTGGCCTCATCCGAGCCTGTCGGCAGCACGAATTTATAGGCCTGGATGCCCCCTGCCCGACGCGTCAGCGGCAGGATCGTCCGGCCGTCGCGAGTGGGCAGGGGCTGCAGATTGATGCGTGGATCCCCGGTCGGGGGTGCGTCGACGAGTTCGTCGAGAGTGGCCCCGAATGCTCGCGCCAAGGGCAGGAGCTGTTCGAGACTGGGACGGCGGTGCCCGGCCTCGAGGCGCGAGAGCGTGCTGATCGAGATGCCGGTCTCTTCGGACAGGTCGGTGAGAGTGATGTCGCGGCGCTGCCGCAGCTGCTTCAGCCGTGGCCCAACAGTATCGAGAGTGCGGTCCATGAGTTCATCCATGCCCCTTATTTTGCCATTCGGCAAAACTGTTTGCAATACTGCGAATAGGTTGTCACCATCGAAGTATCGGAGCGCCGCAGCGGCGACTCCACATACTTTGAGAGGACCAGGACATGGCAGAGAAGCAGAGCGCGATTCGAGACGTCGTGATCGTCGGAGCCGGTGCGGCCGGACTCAGCGCTGGCCTGACCCTGGCCCGCGCACGCCGGAGGGTGACAGTCATCGATGCCGGCCACCCGCGCAATGCTCCGGCCGACGGGGTCCATGGGCTCCTCGGACTCGAAGGCATCAGCCCCGCAGAGCTGTTGACCCGAGGCCGAGACGAAGTGCAGAGCTACGGCGGCGAGATCATCGACGGCCAGGTCACCGAAATCAGCGGCGAAGTCGACAGGTTCACAATCACCGTGGACAACGGCGAAGAGATCGTCGGCAGACGGCTGCTCATGGCGACCGGCCTCGTCGACGAACTGCCCGAGATCCCGGGCGTGCGCGAACAGTGGGGTCGTGGCGTCCTTCACTGCCCCTACTGCCACGGATGGGAGGTCCGCGACAGTCGCATCGGCATCCTTGCCACCAGTCCGATGGCCATCCACAAGGCCTTTCTGTTCAAGCAGTGGAGCCCTCATGTGATGCTCTTCTCCGGAGACCAACAGCTGAGCGAGGAAGATCAGGTCAAACTTCGCGCGCTCGACATCCCAGTCATCGACGGGGACATCGACAGCCTGGAGATCACCGATGACACGCTCACGGGTGTGCGTCTGGGTGATGGGCAGGTCATTGCCGTGGATGCTGCAGTCGTCGCTACGCCGATGGTTGCCCGCACCGAACTCTTCGCAGGGATCGGGCTCGAGCCCACGGCCCGTCCTGCTGGGGCTTTCATCGAAACCGAAGCCTTCGGGCAGACCGCGGTCCCCGGCGTCTGGGTGGCCGGCAATGCTACCGACATCGGAGCGCAGGTCAGTGGTGCGGCAGCGGCCGGTGCGCTCGCCGCACAGCACATCAACACCGACCTCATCTTCACCGACCTCGATCGCGCAGTGGCGCAGCACGAGACCGAGCAGGCACAGGAGGCAAGCTGATGACACACTCATTCGACAAGACCTACTGGGATCAGACCTGGACCGGTGAACGCGCCCCAGCGATGAGCTCAGGCGATCCGAACCCCCACCTGATCAAGGAGGTCAGCGGACTCGAATCCGGAACCGCACTCGACGCCGGCTGCGGTGCCGGAGCAGAGGCCATCTGGCTGGCAGCTCAGGGCTGGGATGTCACCGGAGCCGACGTTGCGAATGCAGCACTTGACCACGCGAAGGACCGCGCTGCGGTCGCCGGAGTCAGTGACCGGGTGCGCTGGATCCAGGCCGATCTCTCCAGCTGGGCGCCGGAGACGCAGTACGACCTGGTCACCACCCACTACGCGCATCCGGCAATGCCTCAGCTGGACTTCTACGGGCG
Organism: Brevibacterium sp. CBA3109; assembly: GCF_040256645.1. Classification (NCBI taxonomy): domain Bacteria; kingdom Bacillati; phylum Actinomycetota; class Actinomycetes; order Micrococcales; family Brevibacteriaceae; genus Brevibacterium; species Brevibacterium koreense. The sequence continues at coordinate 765,284 of NZ_CP158281.1, forward strand.
CATCGCGGATTGGGTGGCACCCGGGGGAACACTCCTCATCGTCGGCCACCTCCACCACGGCCATGGCGACTCTCACGGCGATTCTCACCCGCCGGCAGCAGCCTCAGCGACTGCCGACTCGATCACTGAGCGTCTCAATCGAGTCGTCTGGACCGTCGTCACCGCCGAGGAATCCCAGCGCACCATGGCAGGACCCGGTGGCCGCACAATCACCATCGACGACGTCGTGGTGAGGGCAGTGCGCAGCCGCTGAGCCGCGTCACTTTCCGGGTGCGAGCACCTCGGGTTCGCCGAGGGAGAGCATGAGGCGGTTGGCCCAGTTGAAGAAGGCTGCGCAGTTGAGTACGTCGATGATGTCGCCATCGTCGAGGCCGGCCTCGCGCAGTGCATTGACATGCGCAGGACCGAACGCCTGCGGGGTCAGCGTGAGAGCCGCGGAAGCGTCGACGACAGCGTCCCAGACAGCATCGCCGAGGTTCGACGGCGTTTCCACACCCGTGTCGAGCAGCGTCTGCACCAGGTCCCGGCGACCCGACTCCTCCGTGGCCCGGTCCGAGTGGATCGAGGCGCAGAACAGGCACCCGTTGAGACGTGAGGCCACGGTCGCGGCCAGCTCACGTTCGGCCCGGCCGAGCCCGTCGGTGGTGTTGAAGAAGATGTCGAGGTCGGTCAGTGTTCGTGCCCGCAGGGCCGCCGGATCCCTGGCCAGGAGCCGGAAGTAGGGGTTCTTCGCCCGCCCCGCCTCGATGAGTGCCTCGCGCTGGACATCGGTCAGGTCCGCCTCGGCGACGGGGGAGATCCAGGGCACCCAGCCCAGCCCGGACTGCTGGAACAGCTCCGGACGGGTGAGCCCGGGATAGGTGCTGACGCGCTCGCCGACCCGGGCCAGAGCCTCGCTGCCCTTCGACGAAGCGGCAGAGTCCCTCGCAGAGGTGGCCTCGCCGTCACCGTCGCCCGCTTCGGGCGGTTCGTCCGAGACCGGGGGCAGGGTCGTCGCCGGTGCGTGGACCATGGCAGTGAGTCCGGTGCTGATGCGGATCTGGAAGTTGAGGAATGACACGAGCTGCGCGAGCGTGACGATCGAGTCTTCGTCCCAGCCGGCGTCGAGGAGCAGCGCCATGTGTTCGGGACGTGAGTCGCGGGGATGCAGAACTAGGAGATGGGCGAATTCGAGGCCGGCGGCCAGCTGTGCGCCCAGCACCTCGCTCGACTTCTTCTCCACACTCAGCCAGGGTCCCGGGACGTTCTCGGCCGCCAGGACAGCCGATTCGAAGGTTCCGTAGGGGCCGCGCACGGTCGAACGGGAGTCGAGTTCGAGCAGCACCTCATCGAGGAGTTCGGCGATCTCCCAGGAGGCGACCTCGTCTTCGTCACGGAGGAGGTCACGGTAGAACTCCTCGGCCGCGGGCGCGCCGAGGAGGCCGGCCGTGAATGCGGCGACGGCATAGCGGTCACGGTGGGAGAACCCACCGGTCTCAGCTGGTTCGAGCAGCGCTTCGAAGCTGAGCTGGGCGTTGTCCTTGGCCTGTGCACGGTGATCGCGCAGCTTGTCGAGGGGGTCCTGTGCGGCGATTCCGGCGAGGGTGTTGATGATGTCGGTCATGTCAGGCCGCCTGTTCCGTCGTGAGCGTCAGTCCCAGGGCCGGGGCCACCTCGGTGGCCAGGAGTTCGATGGACCGCAGCGTCGTCTCATTCGTCGCCGGCACCGAGTGTACCTGGAAGCTGACGTCGGTGGCCCGGTTCAGCACACGGTCTGTCGCCAGGCGTTCGATGACCTGCTCGGGGGTGCCGAGGTAGGTGTCGGTGGCGATGAGCAGCTCGTCCAGGCTCAGCCCCGAGGTGTCATAGCCGACGAGGCGATCTGCCTCGGCCCGCAGCGCCGGTTCGGTCCGGGCGCGGAGTTCGGGCAGCGCTGCGGCATCGGCGACGACGGCCGTGCGCGATGCCAGGATTCGGGGCTCCACACCGGAGGGAAGGTTCGCCAGGTAGGTGTCGATGACCGGCAGCTGTACCTCGTCGAGGGTTGCTTCGGGCTTGTCCTGGGAGCGGGGTTGGGTGCGCGAGAGCATGAGGCCATCACCGGCGGCACCGGCAGCTCCGGATCCGCCGGAGGAGAAGGTGGCCTGCCAGAGGCGCTCGGAGAGCCGGGTCGGTTCCGGATAGAGCGCATGCCCGGTCTCCAGGGACTGACCTGCCAGCAGAGTCTTCAGTGCCGCGAGGTTGTCGGCGAAGACCTCACGTCGTTGATCGAAGCTGGTGCCGAAGGCGGGGAAGGACTTCGGGTTTCCGCCCGAACCGAGCCCGATCTCCAGGCGTCCCCCGGAGAGCACGTCGGTGACCGCAGCGTCTTCGGCCACACGCACGCCGTTCTCCATGGGCAGGGTGATGATCGCCGTGCCCAAGCGGATCCGCGAGGTCTGGGCTGCCGCATGGGCGAGGAACACGAGTGGGGAGGGCAGGCCGCCCTCGGTCGCAGAGAAGTGGTGCTGGGCCACCCACGCGGAGTCGAAGCCGTGGGCCTCGGCCGCCTGGATCTGTTCGAGTGCGAACCGGTAGCGCTGAGCTGCCGGGGCGTCCTCGAGCAGGCGGGTGAAGAATCCGAGCCGGGGACCGGTGGAACTGTTCGTCATCGTGTCAGTCTCAACTTTCTGCTGCGGTGAGCAATGTGGGTGTCGAAGCGGCGCTGTCTCCGTCGCCGTGGAGCATCACGGGGCGGGGGATCGCATCGAGGAGGGTGCGCGTGTACTGAGTCTGCGGGCGAGCAAAGAGGTCCTCCGTCGGTCCGTTCTCCACCAGTCGTCCCTGCGACATCACCGACACGGTATCAGCGATCTGTCGCACGACAGCGAGATCGTGGGAGATGAAGACATAGGTCAGTCCCAGGTCAGATTGGAGATCGTCGAGGAGGGTCAGAATCTGGGCCTGCACGGTCACGTCGAGGGCCGAGACGGCCTCATCGAAGACGACGAGCTCGGGGCCGGCGATGAGGGCCCGCGCGATCGCCACCCGCTGCAGCTGACCGCCGGAGAGCTCGGCCGGTCGGCGCTCGCCGAACTCGGTAGGCAGGGCAACCCTCTCCAGGGCCTCGGCGACGAGGGTCGGTCGCGAATTCCGGGAACCGATGCGGAAGTTGCGCAGCGGTTCGGTGAGTATCTGGCCGATGGTGTGCTTGGGATCCAGTGCCGAGTACGGGTTCTGGTGCACGAGCTGGACCGTGCGGCGGAAGTCGCGCAGGCGGGCCCGCTCCGCACGACCGCGCAAAGAGTCATCGGTGTCGAAATTGCCGACGCGGATGCGACCGGACTGTGGGGTGAGGAACCCGGCCAGGGCCTTGCCCGTCGTCGTCTTCCCTGAACCGGATTCGCCCACGATGCCGTGGGTGGTGCCGCGTTCGACGTGCAGTGACACGTCGTCGATGCCGATGACCTGATCATCGTTGCGGGCATAGACCTGAGTCAGGCCCTCGACCGAGACGAAGGGGGCCTGCGCCTCGGCGAGTGCGGCGGTGGTTGTGGCCTGTCGGTGGGTCTTCGTCTTCAGCGCCGGGGCATCGGCAAGCAGCCGCGAGGTGTAGTCGGTGGCAGGCCGGGAGAAGATCTGAGCCGCCGGTCCGGCCTCGACGACGCGTCCGGACTGCATGACGACGACCTCATCGGCGCGTTCACCGGCGACGGCGAGGTCGTGGGTGATGAAGAGGACGCCCATCTCGGTCTCTGCGCGCAGCTCATCGAGGAGATCGAGGACCTGCTTCTGCACGGTCACGTCGAGGGCCGAGGTCGGCTCGTCGGCGATGAGCAGTCGTGGGCGCAGTGCGATCGCGGAGGCGATGAGGACTCGCTGGCGCATTCCCCCGGAGAGCTCATGCGGGAACTGATCGGCGCGCATCTGTGGCCGATCGATGCCGACTCTGGTCAGCAGTTCGATGACCTGGGCACGGGCAGACTTCCGATCGGCGCGCTTGTGGATCCGCAGCGCCTCGGCGACGGATTTGCCGATGGTCTGCAGCGGATTGAGTGAACTGCCGGGGTCCTGGGGGACGTAGCCGATCTGACTGCCGCGGATCCCACGCCAGCCGCTGGTTCCCAAGCCACCGAGATCGACTTCACCTAAGTGGATGTGCCCGCTCGTGATCTGCGCGGACTCCGGGAGGAGGCCGATGGCGGCATTCGCGGTCGTGGACTTGCCGGACCCGGACTCGCCGACGACCGCGGTCATCGACCCGGCACGCACGGCGAAGGTCACGCCGTCGACGGCCGGGGCCGAGGACTGGGAGTAGGCGACACTGAGATCGTGCACGGACAGCAGGGGCGCGGACTCGGTCATGATGTCACCTTTCTCAGGGTGTTGCCGATTTGGTGGGTGGCCAGGACTATGGCCATGACGACGAAGCCGGGCAGCACGGTCAGCCACCATGCGGTGGCGACGAAGTTGCGGCCCTCGGCGATGATGAGGCCCCATTCCGGTGTCGGCGGGGGAGTCCCGTAGCCCAGGAAGCCCAGCGTCGAGATCTGGAGGATCGCGGACCCGATCTGAAGGACGGCCAGAGACAGCACGGGCGAGATCGAGTTGGGCAGGATATGGCGGACGAGGACGGAGAAGAAGGTGCCGCCCGAACCGTAGGCCGCGGCCACGAAGTCGCTGGTATTGATGCGCACCGCCTCCGACCTCGACAGTCGTGCGAACTGGGCGATGGCCGTGACGCCGACGGCGATGGCCGCGTTGATGGTGCCGAAGCCCAAGACGACGACGATCGAGAGGCTGAGCAGGATCGCCGGGATCGAGAGCAGCACGTCGACCAAGCGCATGAGCACATCGTCGACCCAGCCGCGGCGGGTGCCGGCGATGAGTCCGATGGCCGTGCCCACGATGAGTCCGACACCGACAGCCACGAGTGCTGCGAGCAATGACTGGGACGCGCCGTAGACGACGCGGGCGTAGGCATCACGGCCGGTCTGGTCGGTGCCGAACCAGTGGTCGAGGCTGGGGCCAAGCAGCGCCGGAGTGGTGCCGCCGTCGTTGGGGTCATGCTGGGTGAAGAGTCCGGGGAAGAGCGCCCACATGATGGCGATGAGCAGGACCAGGGCCGAGACGATGGTGGCGGGGCCGATGTTCGCGCGGGTGCGGCTGCGTCGCTTCGCCGGAGAGCCCGGCTTACCGGTGCCCGAGGTGGGGGCAAGACTGCTGATGAGGCTCATGAGTGGGTGTCCTTGTCGTCCCAGTCGAGATCGACCCCGACGCTGGCCGCGGTCGTCGACAGTGCCCGGCGAGTGGGTTCATCGGCAGGCTTCTTCCCCGCCGAGGCGGCCCCGGGCTGTGTGCGCAGCCGGACGTCGATGACGGGGTAGAGGAGGTCGACGATGAGGTTGATGGTCACGTAGGCCAGGGTCGCGATGACGACGACGGCCAGGAGGATCGGGTTGTCGCGGTGGGTCACGGCCTGGGCGGTGATCTGGCCGATTCCGTTGCGCCCGAATACGGTCTCGGTGACCACGGCGCCGGCGACCAGTTCACCGAAGACGAGGCCGATGATCGTCAGGCCCGGCAGGACGGCGTTGCGGGCGACGGTGTGGACGAGGATCCACAGCTCACCGGCACCCTTCGCCGAGGTGACCTTGACGAATCCGGAGGCCTTGACGTCGGTGATGGAGCGGATGAGGACCTGCGCGATGGGGGCCGAGAGCGGTACCGCCACGGTCAGGGTTGGGAGGACGAGCGCCTCGGCGGGGCCGGGTGAGACCACGGAGACGAACCCGAGCTGGAAGGAGAAGATCTGGATGAGCAGGATCCCCAACCAGAAGACGGGAATCGAGATGAAGAGGCTGGGCACCGAGTCGAGCAGCTTCCGCAGCCAGGCGAAGGGCCCGTAGGTTGCCAGCACCGCGATGACAACGGCCAGGACCAGGGCGGAGACGAACCCGGACAGGGCGAGCACCGCGGTCGAGGGCAGGGCCGCGGCGATGATCGTCGACACTGATGAGCCGGTCTGGACGGAGAAGCCGAAGTTGCCGGTGAGGAACCCTCCGAGGCTGAGGAAGTAGCGGCTGATCCACGACTCATCGGCCCCGGTCTCGGTGCGGATCTGCGCGATCTGGTCGGGAGAGAGACCCAGTGCAGGGTCGGCGAATCTGGCGGTGACACCGTCGCCGGGAATGAGGCTGAGCAGGATGAAGGCCGCGGTGAACGCGAGCAGCAGCACGAGCAGTGCCTGGCCCAGGCGCAGGAAGAGGTAGCGGATGTCGAGGATCATTTCTGCCCTGCCAACCATGTGCTGTAGAAGTCGGGACGGCCCACCGGTTCGGTCGTGAAGCCGTTGACGCGGCGGCGGAAGGCGAAGACCTGCGGCTCTTCGAAGAACGGCAGCACATAGGCGTTCTCAACGAGGTAGTCCTGAACCTTCTCCGCGGCCTGTTGCCGCTTCTTCGTCACGGGTTGTGAGGCGAGTTCCTCCAACAGCCGGTCGATCTCGGGATCGATGCTCTCATCGTCGGCGTCGTCACGGTCCTTCCCATTGAGGAAGACATCACGGTTGACCGAGGAGTAGTTCGAGCGCAGATTGTCGAAGTCCGCGCGGGCAACCATCGAATGGTAGATCTGTACGCGATCGAGGTCGAGGGCGTCCAACGTCTGCTTGGACTGGTCACCGGGGTTGATCGACAGGCGCACGCCGACGTGACGCAGCTGCTGCTGGATGAGGGTCTGCACCTCGTTCGAGCGTGGCTGCGGCAAGGCGATGTTGACGCTCAGTGCCAGGACCTGGCCGTCCTTGGTGCGGAACCCGGCGGAGTTGCGCTCGGACCAGCCCGCCTCGTCGAGGAGTCGGTTCGCTTCCTCGGGATCGTGGACCCAGGACCCGGACTGGTCCTTGTAGCCCATGGCGCCCTTGGCCAGCAGGCCTGTGGCCAGCGGGTAGTTGGGGGTGAAGAGCTTGTCGACGATCTCCTGCCGGTCAACGGCGGCGATGATGGCCTGCCTGACCTTGAGGTCTTCCAGTAGTTCGTGCCGGAAGCGGAGGTTGATGCTGTTGTTGATGCCGTTCGTGGCCTTCGCATAGAGGCGCAGCCCCTGCTCGCTCACGCGCGATTCGTCGGGGGCTTGGACGTCGCGGACGCCATCGGCCTGCCCGGAGAGCACGGCGCCGATGCGCACCGAATACTCGTTGTTGGCCAGGTAGTCGATGCCGTCGAGGTGGGCCCGGCCCTGGTGCTTCAGGTGTGGTGGGGCCCAGTCGTAGTCCTCACGGACCCGGACGGAGAGTTTCGTCCCGATCGTCTCGTCGGTGATGTGGAAGGGCCCGCAGGTGTGGATGCCGGTGGCACCGCCGGGGCCGAAGCCCTCGGCGTCCAACGCCAATGTCGAATCGGCGAGGAGACCCGCGTTCATCGTCGACGTCGCCTGCGCGAAGCCGGGGGAGGGGGCGCTGAAGTGGAAGCGGACTCGGTTGTCGTCGAGGACTTCGCTGCGCTCGTAGTTCGAGATCTGCTCGGAGACCGGAAGGGTGCGAGCCTCATCGCCTCGTCCGAAGAGATCGAAGTTCGCCGCTACGTTCTTCGCCGTCAGCGGTGAACCGTCGGAGTAGGTGACACCGTCGCGGATCGTGAAGGTGAACTTGGTGGCATCGGCGTTGATCTCAGGCAGTTCGGTGGCCAACCAGGGGTAGAGGTCGAGGGTCTTCGGATCCTGCCACAGCAGGCGGGCGGAGATGTTGTTCATGATGCCGCCGTTGGGATAGAACCCGACCGAGGGCGGGTAGAGCAGCGTCCACGTCTGAGGCTCGAAGTACGTGAGCACCCCGCCCTGGACCGGGTCGCCGCCCTCGGGCAGCGGAGCATCATCACTCGGCGTGCAGGCGCTGAGCGTGATGAGAGTGCCCAGTCCCAGCCCGAGGCTGAGGAAATTGCGTCGGCCGTAGGTCCGGCCGGGGCTCGCCGAGGTGGAGGGACGGAGGTCCGTCATGGAATGTGGTCCTTTGTGCAGATGAAACCGAGATCGGGGGTGGGTCGGGTGCTCAACCAATTGTTGATATAGCTCAACAATTGGAGCTGGTGAGCCTCTTGAGATCGATGTGGAGTCGACGCCACAGCATTCGGCCCTCTGGTTGTGTCTGCATGCTTTGAGTTAAGCGCATCGGCATGCAGGGCGTCAATTCGATCGCTTAACATTGAGTCATGTTGCTGCCTTGGAATTTCGATCATCTCGTCATTGCCGTGCCGAATCTCGCCGAAAGTGTTGAGCAATATCACAACATTCTCGGCGTGGAGCCTATTCCCGGTGGTGCCCATCCGGGGCTGGGGACGGCCAATGCGCTGCTGGGCCTTGAGTTCGGCGACGAGTCTGGCGATGAGCACCGCGACATCTATTTGGAGATCCTCGGACCCGACCCGGAGCAGGATCCCGAGCTGGCAGTCGCGCGCCTGGCCGGTATCACCCGGCCCACGGTGCAGCGCTGGGCCATCCACCCGGACGACTTCGACGGTCTCGTCACCACAGCCGCACGAGCGAGCGAACCGCCCGTCGACCTCGGCGAGGTTCATGACATGACCCGCCGCACCCCTGCGGGCACTCTTCTGGAGTGGAGGCTGACGAGGCGGACACCGCTGGCGCTGGGCGGAATCCAACCCTTCCTCATCGATTGGCAGGACTCTCCGCATCCTGCGCGCCAGGCGATGCCCTCGGTTCACCTCGAACGGTTCTGGGCGTTGAGCCCAGATGTAGACACAACATCCAGAGTTCTGCGATCCTTGGGGGCTACCATCGAGGTTGAGGCAGGAGTCACAGAAACCCTGCACGCCACACTGAAAGGTCCTGGTGGATCATGGACGATCTGAGTACGATTCCCGCCAATCTTGACCACCTCATCATCACGGTGCCCGAGCTCGAAGCCGGGGTCGCCGAATTCGAGCGCCTCACCGGAGTCAAAGCAGTGGCCGGGGGACGACACCCGGGCCGAGGAACCGCGAACTACCTGATAGGTCTCACCCCTGCTGGCTGGCCCGAAGGTGCTCACACTTACCTCGAGATCCTGGGCCCCGACCCGCAGCAGGAAGCGCCAGCCGATGGCACCCTGCCGTTGGATGCCCATCTGGCGCAGGGCCTGACCCTCCAGACCTGGGCCATCCACCCGCACGCCTTCCTCGCGAAGGTCGCCGGAGCGAACACCGAAGGAATCGACTTCGGCGAGGTCCGCGACATGTCCCGCGAAACTGCCGAGGGGGAGCTGCTCGAATGGCGTCTGACCTCGCGGTCTCCGCTGCCGAGCAAGGGAACGCAGCCCTTCCTCATCGACTGGGGCGAGTCGACCCACCCCGCCGAGGCTGCCCTGCCGTCGGTCGAACTCCTCGAGTTCTCCATCGAATCCCCGGACGCCGAGGAGAGCCGCCGTGCCCTCGATGTGCTCGGTGCCGGTGATACCCAGGTCGTCGAAGGCACGGAGCATCGGCTGCATGCACGCCTGCGTGGTCCCGGCGGTGTCCTCGAGTTCTGAGCGAAAGTTCTCAGTGGAGCGGTTGTGAAACGCTAGACTCGACAGAGTGTCGCCAACTCCTCGCATTTCACAAGGTCCACTGCACTCAAGTCGATCGTTGCTGGGCTCCTCGCATCGGCTGAGGTCAGCCTCGGCGGTGGTTGCTGCATCCCTGCTCATCGGACTCAGCGCCTGCGCAACCGACTCGGATCAGGAGACCAGGCCGGCACCGTCCTCGAACGAGACGGTCGCGTCCGGCGAGGGTTCCGCCTCTGCCCAGCCGAGTGAGGCGGCGTCGCCGACGAAGTCCCCGGCACCCAGCAAGTCTGCTGAGCCGGATGTGGAATCCGCCGGTGCCGCCGGTGTCAGTGAAGACGACATCGATATGCAGGGCAGCGGCGAGTGGGACCGACCGAAGAAGGAGACCGGACCGAACCGGGACGAGGGCTCAACGTTCAAGGTCGCACTGCGAGTCGAGGACAATCTGCCGATCGACGTCGATGAGGCGGGCGCCTTCATCATCAAGACGCTGCAGGATAAGCGCGGCTGGCAGAACCTGGACGATGTGTCGATCGAAATGGTCGACGAGGGTGAGGATGCGATGATCTCCATCGCCAGTCCCGACACCGTGGACTCGATGTGCCTGCCGCTGCGCACCCTGGGCAAACTCTCGTGCCGCAATGGCAACAACGTCATCCTCAATGCCAAGCGCTGGGTGTCTGCCACCGATGAGTTCGACGACATCACCCAATACCGTCAGTACCTCATCAACCACGAGGTCGGCCACGCACTTGGCCACAGCCACGAATCGTGCCCGGGACCTGGCGAGACGGCCCCGCTCATGCAGCAGCAGACCAAGGGCCTGCAGGGCTGCGAGCCCAACGGCTGGCCCTCGCAGGGCTAATCGGGAAATCGGGACGGCACTCGGGAATAAGACCACCTCCTCCGTCGTTGATTGAGTCGTATAGGCTCAACTTTCGACAGGAGATCAGATTGGCTACGTTCTTCGGATCCGCCGGTTCTGGCGGAGATTCATTCGACGAGTTCCTTGCCCGTTTTCTGCAGGGACAGCAGGGCGCGCGCCAGGGGCGCAGCGTCGACATCAACAAGCTGCTGAGCAAGCGCAGCCACGAGGTCATCGACAACGCCGCTGACTATGCCAGGGAGCACGGTCAGGCGGAGGTCGACGCCCTGCACATTCTGCGCACCATGGCAGAGACCGAGCCCGGCGTCTCGGCGATCCGTCAGGCCGGAGCTGACCCGGAGCAGGTCGCCCGCGCCGTCGAAGACCGTCTGCCCGCGTCCTCAGACACAAAGCCCGAAGGGGCACTGACCCTTACCGGTTCCGGTCAGCGGGCGCTCCTCGACGCCTACCAGGTGGCACGGGCGTTCGGTTCGACCTATGTCGACCCGGAGCACCTGTTCTTCGCCTTCGTGCTCAACCACGAGATGCCAGCCGGTCGCATCCTCGCCCAGGCGGGCGTGACACAGGAACGGCTGCAGGCCGGAGCCGAGGCAGGCGACCCGCAGGGCGGTCCCGGAGCGGGCCAGCCGGAGGAGACCATGCTCGAGCGTTTCGGCACGGACCTCACAGCACTGGCCGCCGACGGTGAACTCGACCCGGTGATCGGACGCGCCGACGAGATCCAAGAGACGATCGAGATCCTGGCTCGCCGCACCAAGAACAACCCGGTGCTGCTCGGTGAGGCCGGCGTCGGCAAGACCGCGATCGCCGAGGGACTGGCTCAGGCCATCCACAGCGGCGAGATCCCAGCACAGCTCTCGGGAAAGCGGGTCGTCGCACTCGACCTGCCGGGCATGCTGGCAGGCACACGCTACCGCGGCGACTTCGAGGAACGCCTGACCGGGACGCTCGACGAAATCGCCGAGGACGGCGAGATGATCGTCTTCGTCGATGAGCTCCACACCCTCGTCGGTGCCGGCGGCAACGGCGAATCCAACTCGATGGACGCCGGCAACATCCTCAAGCCCCGGCTGGCCCGTGGTGATCTGCACCTGTTGGGTGCAACCACGCTCAAGGAATACCGCACGATCGAGAAGGACTCGGCCCTCGAACGTCGGTTCCAGCCGGTGCGCGTGGGGGAGCCGAACATCGAAGATGCCGTGGCAATCCTCGACGGACTCAAGGACCGCTACGCCGAGCACCACAATGTGACCTACACGCCCGAGGCGATTCGCGCGTCGGTCGAGCTCTCCGATCGCTACATCAACGACAGGTTCCTGCCGGACAAGGCGATCGACCTCATCGACCAGGCCGGTGCTCGACTGTCTCTGCGTCGTGGGCCCAAGGTCGACGCCCAGGCCCTGCGCACGGAGATCGAACGACTCGAGACCGAGAAGAACACCGCGATCAGCGAAGAGAACTATGAGCGTGCCGGGGAACTTCGCGACGAGGTCATGAGTCTCGGGGAGAAGCTGCATGCAGCCGAGAACCCGGACGACGGCGCGCAGCGGGCTGAGGCTGACGCCAAGCCGAGCATCGTCGATGCTGACCAGATCGCACAGGTCGTCTCCCGTGCCACCGGAATCCCGGCGGCGAGCATGACCCAGGGTCAGAAGGCCAAGCTGGCCAAGCTCGAAGAGATCCTCCACGGTCGCGTCATCGGTCAGGACAACGCGGTGACGGCAGTGTCGAAGGCCGTGCGCCGGTCCCAGATGGGAATGGGAGATCCGAACCGTCCCATCGGCAGCTTCCTCTTCCTCGGACCCACCGGCGTGGGCAAAACCGAGCTGGCGAAATCTCTGGCCGCGACCCTGTTCGATGACGAGTCGGCGATGATCCGATTCGACATGAGCGAGTTCGGGGAACGCCACACCGTCTCACGCCTGGTGGGTTCGCCTCCCGGCTACGTCGGCTACGACGAAGCGGGACAGCTGACCGAACAGGTTCGGCGCAAGCCGTACTCGGTGATCCTCCTCGACGAGGTCGAGAAGGCTCACCCGGACGCCTTCAACCTGCTGCTCCAGGTCCTCGACGACGGTCGTCTCACCGACGGTCAGGGCCGGACCGTGGACTTCCGGAACACCGTCATCATCATGACGAGCAACCTGGGCTCCGAGTTCATGTCCGGCAGCACCCCGCTGGGCTTCAGCTCCACCGATGCGAAGGTCACCGAGAAGGACCTGAGTGCAAAGGTGATGGGCAAGCTCAAGGAGTTCATGCGTCCCGAGTTCCTCAACCGGATCGACGAGACCGTGATGTTCTCGCGGCTCGATCGTGAGCAGCTGCGCGTCATCGTCCGTCTTCAGCTGGAGCGTTCGGTCGAGCGTCTGGCGCACCAGGGCATCGGCCTGACCGTGTCCGAGGATGCTGTGGAGTGGCTTTCCGATACCGGGTACGAACCCGAGTTCGGTGCCCGTCCGCTGCGCCGCGTGATCCAGCGTGAGCTCGATGACCGCATTGCGGACCTCCTCGTCAACGAGGCAGTGTCCGAAGGCGGAAGGGTCAGCGCCACGGTTGACGACGGAACACTGCGAGTGGTCGCGGAATCACCCGAGGTTCCCGTGGCAGTCTGAGGCAGAGACACCTGTGCAGGGTGATCACCTGCACGGCACGGGGCCGGATCGGAAGCGATGTCTTCCGGTCCGGCCCTGTTTCATTCATGCGGCAGGAACTGCCTCTTCCTGCTCGTGAACCTTGAGGACACGGTTGAGCACGAGGCGCTCTGTCAGGGTCCAGGCTGTCGTCGTCATCAGGTAGAGCGTGGCAGCTAGAGGCACGAACAGTGCGATGACCGCGGTCATGAAGGGCATGAAGCTCAGCACCCTGGTCACGCCTGAGAGGTCCGGCATGGCGGGTCCCTCGGTGGTGGAGTTCTGGCTGCCAGACGCCCGGACGGGCGGGGTCTGCGGCATATCGGGGGTGAGCAGATGCCGCGAGAGGGCAGCGACGACGGCGATGATGATCACGATGACGCCGAAGACTGCGGCCGAGACCACGCTCAGGTTCCCTCCGGTCAGGAGACCCACGAAGCCGGCGTTGAGGGGGACGCCCAGCAGGGAATGGTTGAGAAGGTCATTGGCGTGCCCGCCGATCGTGGATTGGATGAAGATTCCATAGACGGCCATGAGCACCGGCATCTGGGCCAGCACGGGCAGGCAGCCGGCCATCGGGGAGGCCTTTTCCTCCTTGTAGAGCTCCATCATCTTCTGCTGCATAAGCTCGGGGGTCTTCTTGTACCGGGTCTGCAGCTCGGTGATCTTCGGCGCGAGGCGTTTGCGAGTGATGCCGGCTCTGACCTGTGAGAGCCCGACGGGGATGAGCACGGCGCGGACGATGATCGTGAGCACCACGATCGCCAGCGCAGCACTTGCGGTGCCAGCCAATGGTTCGAGCAGAGTCGTCAGCCAGGTGACGACCCAATAGGCGGCGTTGACGAGCAGTTCGATGGGTGGAAATTCGTAGATGTTCATGGTGATGGCCCTCCTGGGCGCTGCCGATGCAGGCAATTCGGCCGTGCAGCGATGAGCAGCAGTGGTGATGTCGTCATGGACGTTCAGCGACCGAACGACGCAGGGCAACACCACAGGCAAGATCCGTTAGGGAAACAGACAGGAGTGGCGTCAGCGACCGTGCTTGAGGAGCACGGAGATCACGTCGTCGGTCAGGCGAAGGAGCGGACGACGAAAGAGGGGGCTCTGGCTTGAGCGGTGCCCGGAGTGCCGGGTTCCTCGGGCATGCGGAATTCGCGAACCTCGGTTCGCTCTCCCCGTCCCCAAAGACCGCGAGGAGACTGAGGAAGAAACCTGAAGAGAGCCCTTGCCAACCACGGTGCGACCGGCGACAGCAGTGCCGCACCGAGCAGCACGAGGACGATCAGATGCATGGACGACTGAGGAATGACCGTATCGGCATCGGCGCTGAGCAGCACCACGATGAACTGAACTGTCATCCACAGATTCAGCATCATTCCGTCTCGGCCTTCCCTTGACACAGTCGGGGTTTCTCGCCCGATTTTATCACGGCAGCACCATCACACCGGGCGCACAGGCACGCCGTCCGCTCACAGCGGCACCCTCCTGCTCAAGGCGGAAAAGACTTCCGACTCGGCACAGCCAGCTCCAGTGTGGAGGCATGAACACACGAATCGCACATCAGAATGCTCACAACCGACCCACCTCACCATCGCCGAGGTTCGCCGACGGTGACGAGTCCACGACGACGACCCGCATCCCCGAGTCCCAGAGAATGCTCTACGCCTACCGTTCGGTGGTCTTCAACGGGGAGCTGCGCGATGAGAACGGCATGGAGATCATCTCGCGACTCATCCTCCTCTCCGCCGAAGACTCCCACAGTGACATCCACCTGTGGATCAACTCACCGGGCGGATCGGTGCCGATGATGCACGCGATCGCCGATGTGATCGAGACTCTGCCCAACGATGTGGTCACGGTGGCGTTCGGGTGGGCCGCCTCGGCGGGGCAGTTCGTGCTCATGATGGGCACCCCCGGCAAACGACTCGCCCTGCCCCACGCCCGGATCCTGCTGCACCAGGGATCATCGGGCATCGGGGGAGCGGCCGCTGACATCGAGCTGCAGTCCGGGGACCTGCGCACCGTCCGGGACACGGTCCTGCATCGCATCGCCGAGGCGACGGGAAAGACCTATGAGCGCGTCTTCGAGGACTCCCTGCGCGATCGGTGGTTCACGGTCGAACAGGCACTGGACTACGGGCTCATCGACCGCATCGTCGAGTCCCCGGCCGATCTGCGCGGCGGGATCGGTGCGCCATGAGCCAGTACACGATTCCGAATGTCGTTGACCGCTCGGGTGGCGGGGAGAAGATCGTCGACGTGTATTCCCACCTGCTGGGCAACCGCATCATCTACCTCGGAGTGCCGATCGATGACGGGGTGGCGAATACGATCATCGCCCAGCTGCTCCACCTCGAGGCGAGCAGCCGAGAACTCCCGATCCAGCTGTACATCAACTCACCGGGCGGATCGCTGACGGCCATGACCGCCATCTACGACGCGATGCACCACATCGGTGCGCCCGTGGCGACCATCTGCGTGGGGCAGGCGGCCGCTGATGCCGCGGTGCTCCTGGCAGCTGGCGAACCCGGTCAGCGTTCGATGCTCGAACACGCTCGAGCGGTGCTGCGCCAACCCCATGCCGAGGGTGCTCGCGGGGCAATCCCCGATCTCATCGTCGCCGCCGACGAGATCGCCCGGCAGCGCCGAGATGTTGAGGCGATGCTGGCGAAGGGCACCGGGCGCAGTGTGGACCAGATCCATGCCGACCTCGACCGGGATCTCGTGCTCAATGCGCAGGCGGCCCGGGACTTCGGCCTCGTCGATCAGATCCTCTGAGTTGCTCCCGGGCCGCGGTACTCCGCGGGAAGTCCGGTCGGATACTCCCGTGGTACGACGTTGAATCCGGTGTCAGTGACTACGATCGGAGGATGAGCCGATCCTGGCGTGCCGCCGCCGAGGCGAGCGATCCCGATGCTGATCGTCGCGTCCGTCGTCGACCTCGGCTGCTCCTGGTTGCCCTGAGCGTCCTGGCCCTGCTCCTGCAGCTGCCCTTCGCCGTGTTCATGGCCACCCACGATGGTGTCGATGCCCTGGCCGGGGGCGTGCGCATCGCCGTGGCCCTGCTGTCCCCGATGATCTTCTTACTCTGTGCACGATGGCCGGGCCCGAGAGTCGCGATCATCGCCGGGCTGACGCTGGTTGACATCGTCGTCTGGGCCGCACTGGCGGGATCCAGCCTGTCCGGTGCGTGGAGCCACGGTCCAAGTAATCGTCCCTGGTCTGGGGAGGGCCCGGGCGGAATGTGGGCGCAGGGGCTCACCGGACCTGAGATGACACCGTTCTATGCGGCGTTCCTCTTCGCTCTCGTCGTGGCCATGGTCCGCGGTCATCAGATCTGGGCCATCGCCTCGGCGGCCGGTGTCTGGTTGGGTGCCCTGCTGCTCGGTCCCTTCCTCGGTGTCGACTGGTCGGTGGGGCGTGTGGCCTCTGCGACGATCGGTCTGCTGATGACCCTGAGCATCGGAGCCTTCGCTCGGCGCAGGCGCGAAGGCAGGAGGCTCGCGGCCGAGGAGGCGCAGGCCCGGCACCAGGAGGTGATTGCGGCCGAAAGGCTGCGCATCGCCAGGGACCTCCACGATGTGCTGGGCCATTCCCTGTCCCAGATCAACGTGCAGGCCGGTGTGGGCGAACACCTCATCGACCGGGACCCCGAGCAGGCCAGACGGGCGCTCGCCGCCATCAAGGAGCTGAGTCGAACGGGACTCAACGAGGTCCGTTCAGTGCTCCACACGATGCGCTCGGATGCTGCCGGCCCAAGCGATCTCGACTCCGACGCGGCCGGCACTGACGCGGCCAGTGCCGGCGCAGGCGCAGCCGAGCCGCTGGCCCCAGTGCCGGGCCTCGACGAGCTGCCGGCACTCATCGCCGCAATGACCGGGCGACCAGCCATCCACCTCGATGACCGGCGCGAGCTCCGAGCCGACGGTACTCGAGAGAATCCCGGCAGTGCCGCGGATGCGGCCGCCTACCGGATCGTGCAGGAGTCGCTGACGAATATGGTCCGCCACGCTGCCGCCAGCCAGGCGAACGTCAGAGTCTTCCGTGAAGGCGAGTTCCTGCACCTCGAGATCAGTGACGATGGCCAGGGAACAGAGAACGCGATGCACGGGCGAGACGAAGGCACCGGAATTATCGGGATGCGGGAGCGGACGAAACTTCTCCACGGAACCTTCGCGATCACCTCGGCGAGCGGGGACGGCACGCACATCAGCGTCCGGCTGCCCTGGACCAGCGGACACGGACGAACAGATCGGCAGGCTCAGGCATGAACGATATCTCGGTGGCGATTGCCGATGATCACCAGCTGGTTCGCGCCGGCTTCGCTTCGCTGTTGGATGCGGAACCGGGCATCAGCGTGAGTGTGCAGGCCTCCGGCGGGGAAGAGCTGTTGGAGAAACTGGCAGCGAGGCCGGTCGACGTCGTGCTCATGGACATTCGGATGCCCGACGGTGACGGACTGTGGGCCACCGAGGCGATCGCAGCCGATCCCGACCTCGGGCACGTTCGGGTGGTGCTGGTGACGACCTTCGGCCTCGACGAGTACATCGTGCGCGCGGTCAGGGCGGGTGCCAGCGGATTCCTGCTCAAGGACACCGAACCGGTCGACCTGATCCGAGCGGTGCGCGTCGTCGCCGAGGGGGAGGCGCTGCTCTCACCGGAGGTGACCCGATACCTCCTGTCGAGGATGTCCCTGGGACTGCGGGCGGAGCCGGCGAAGCATCTCGACGTGCTGACACAACGTGAACGAGAGGTGCTCGCCCTCGTCGGGCAGGGACTGTCGAACGACGAGATCGCGGCGCAGCTGGTGCTCTCACCGCTGACGGCGAAGACCCATGTCTCGCGCATCATGAGCAAGGTCGCCGCACGCGACAGGGTCCACCTCGTCGTGCTCGCCTATGAGTCCGGGCTGGTCTCCCCGGGCTGGCTGCGCGAACAGTAGGAGCTCATCCTCAGCGAGTACCCGAAGTGACTCCCAGCGGGGGATTCGCCGAGGCGGCTGCAGGAGTTGGATTGATGTCATATCCACGAGCGACGTGGATTCCTGACAAGGAGGCATTATGAACATGGAACACGGACCCGCGGCCTGGCCGTTCTTCTTCCTCATCCCGATCTTCTGGGTGCTCATCATCGGACTGGTCGTCACTCTCATCATCACGCTCAATCGGCGTCGTTGGCGCCAAGCCGGGGGACCGCCCTGGGCAGATGGTCAGGGCCGATTCGGGTCGACGAAGAACGCGGAGGCGACACTGTCCGAGCGTTTCGCCCAAGGTGACATCGACGAGGCCGAGTACCGAGGCAGACTCGAGGTTCTCAGGGCCAATCGCCTCGATTCGGGTACAAGCTGAGGCACCCGGCGGGTGTGACTAGGCCACGAGGGACAGCTGCGCCCGTCCGGTGAGCCCGAATGCGGGCACCGTCGCGGGCGCGGCTGTCGGCGTTGAGCCGGCGGCGAGGACGAGCACCTGGGGGAGTGCGAGGCCGAGGACTATGGTGATTGCCTCGATGACCTCCGAAGAGGGATCCTTGAGGCCGCGTTCGACCTCGGACAGGTATTGGGTCGAGACTCCCGAGCGGCGTGAGACCTGAGCCAGGGTCAGGCCCAGCTCGGTGCGGCGCAGCCGCAGCACCCTCCCGAGCATCTCGCGCCACAGCAGCGCCGGAGTCCGGTCGGCGTACGCATCTGTGACGTGAAGTGCATCCATGATGCGATCCTAGGAGGAATCGCCGTCGCTCACGCGGATTTCTGCTCTGAGCAGACGAATACCGGCTGCCCCGTCATGCGCTCGAGGGGGATCAGGACGCGGTCGAGTTGCACCCAGGCCGCGAAGTTAAGTTAGGCTGTCCTTTGTTAAAGTGGAGAGGTCGACCACGACCCTCACAGACGAAAGGGCAGGAATGTCAGCTCATCTCACTCGCCGGGCCATGGCCATAGGCACCATCGTCACACTCGCCTTCAGCGCGAGCGCCTGCAGCCAGGACTCGGCGGATTCTGCGAAGTCAGCCTCCGACGACTTCCAGACCGTCACGATCGAACACGCACTGGGCAAGGCCGTCATCGAGGCAGAACCCAAGCGCGTCGTGACCCTCGGGCAGGGGTCGACCGAGACCGCCATCGCACTGGGCAAGACACCCGTCGGCATGGAGGAGTACGCCTGGGGCAGCGATGACACCGGCTATATGCCGTGGATCCATGAAGCGGTGACCGAGAAGGGCGAGGAGCTGCCGAAGCAGTTCCAGGGAGATACCGAGCTCGATGTCGAAGCCATCGCCGAACTCGAACCAGATGTCATCCTCGCACCATGGTCCGGCGTCACCGCAGATCAGTACAAGCAGCTCGACGCCATCGCACCCACGGTCGCCTACCCCAAGCAGCCATGGACGATCGAATGGGACGAGCAGATCACGACCATCGGCAAGGCCCTGGGGCAGGAGAAGGAATCCGAGGGGCTCGTCGATGACATCAAGACGCAGCTCTCCGAGGCCAAGCGGCCCGAATACGAGGGACTGACGTTCTCCTACATCTACAACGACGGACCGGGCACCCTCGGAGTCTTCTACCCCAACGAGCAGCGAGTGGCGATGGTCTCGGCTCTGGGTCTGACTCCTGACCCCGTCGTCGACGAACTCAAGAAGAACTATGACGCCCCGGGTACGGATTCCGCGCTCATCGGGCTGGAGAACGCGGACAAACTCGACGACTCCGACCTCATCTTCACGTTCTACTCCGATGAGAAGAGCAAGAAGGAGATCAAGGCACAGAGCGTGTACGCGAACATTCCGGCGATCAAGTCCGGCGCGGTCGTCGCGCCCGAAGACCAGCCGTTCGTCACAGCCTCATCGATCATCAACCCGCTCACCGTCCCATGGACGCTCAAGCGCTATGTGCCGATGATCGACAAGGCCGCAGAGAACGTCAAGAAGTAGGCAGCGCGCTCATCTTCTTCCAGTCATCCCACTCATAGACCCAGTCGGAGATGTCGCTGGCTGCGGTCGACAGGGTGGCATTCGAACCGGTGATCTCGACCGGGTCGCCGAAGATCGCCGAGTCGTAGTACTGCTTGGCCCGTTCGGTCGAGAGGTTGATGCAGCCATGGGAGACATTCGCCGACCCCTGAACCCCGGTCGACCAGGGCGCGGCATGGATGAACTCTCCGTTGTTGTGGATGCGCACGGCCCAGCGCACATCGGTTTCGTAGTCCCACTGCTCGGAGGTCATCGTGTAGTCCGAGGCCTT
Source organism: Brevibacterium sp. CBA3109 (assembly GCF_040256645.1). Classification (NCBI taxonomy): domain Bacteria; kingdom Bacillati; phylum Actinomycetota; class Actinomycetes; order Micrococcales; family Brevibacteriaceae; genus Brevibacterium; species Brevibacterium koreense. The sequence continues at coordinate 785,536 of NZ_CP158281.1, forward strand.
GGACATCACCACATGGGTTCCGTTGTAGGACGGGGACTTCGCAGCACCCAATGAGGCCGGGAAGTTCATGACCTCTTTGCCGTCGCGCGTGACGACCATGCGGTGGGTCTTGGCGTCGGCCTTGACGACCTGCTTGCGGCCGATGTCGAAATCGAGTGTGAGATCGTTCTGGCCGACGGTGTCATCGGTCGTGGGAACGTTCTTCAGCGGCACGTCGACGGAGACCTTCGAGTGCGCGGGCCAGAATTCCTTGGGACGGAAGTGCAGTCGCGACTGCGGGTCATCAGGCAGCCAGGCCCATGAGCCTTCGACTTTGCGCTTCTTCCCATCGTTGTCCGTGACCTTGACCGACAAGCGGTGCTCGACGTCGTCACGGTACTTCTTGGCCACCGTGGATCCGAAGGTGAGGATGATCGGAGCTCCGACGCCCACGGTCTGGTCATCGGAGAGGATCGTGCGCACCGCCATCGGCGAGGCGTCGCCGGCCGAAACCGTGACCGTGGAGGTGAAATCGTGTTCCTCTCCATCCGCCGAGGTGGCTGTGACCGAGAGCTCGTATGTGCTGTCGGCGACGAGGTCGTAGGCAGACATCCAGGCCGCGGCGTCGTCGGGGGCGGTGATCGCGTCTGAGTCTTCTGAGGCTGATTCGCTTGGAGTCGAAGATCCCGCCTTCGCGTCTTCGGTGCTGTCTGCTGCTTCGAGTTCGCTCCCGGCGGTGTCGAAGAAGACTCCGGGATCGGTCTTGATGCGCGGGTGGTCGGATTCGGTGATGGAGATGTCGCTCAGCGCCGCGTTCTCGACGCTGAGGCTGATGCGCTCGCCGGGGGCAGCTGTTGTCTCTGCACCGGGTTCGACCACTTCGCCGGTCTGCTGGGGAGCAGAAGTCTGTGTGCTGGTGGGCGTAGCCGAGGCGGTGGAGTTCGAAGCCTTCGCCGACAAGCCCTGTTCCGTCGCCTGGGCTGCCTCGGCTTCGGAGACGCTCCCTATTCGGAACACCGGCTCGGCTGCGGCCTCGGCCGTCTTCGCACCATCGCGAGTCGCGTCGGGGTCAGAGTCTGCCGGGGTGCAGGCCGTGAGCAGAGCGAGTGCTGAAAGGGCAGCAACCGCCCCGTGAATCTTCTTGGGTGACAAAACAGGGATCCTCGTTCGAGCAAAGGGATGAGAGCTACAGACCATGCTAGTGAAGCCAAATCACGAAAGTATTAAAGCAGTGGCTGAATTCCTCGGGAAAAGGCCATTTATCGTCGTTGAAATGGGCCCTGACCTGGACTGACATAGGGGAGGGGGAGTTGTGGAATTGTAACCTTGAGAATCGAAGGACTCCCCGTGCACCCGCCAGAGCTCGCTTACCCTTGCTGCCTTCCGGCCCTGGGGGAGTTCACAAGATGACGCCGCACGGGGAGCCATCGATCAGTGTAGTCGAGAGCATCCTCGAGGCACAAAACGAGGTCCGAAGCCAGGTCCGGTGCGGCAGGGACTGGAGGGGATTCTATCTGCGATTAGTGTGATGGTTCACACTTGGCCATCTTGATTTCGCATTGTCGACACGACTCATATAGGCTGGCTCGCGGAGGATTCGCCTAGTGGCCTATGGCGCTCGCCTGGAACGCGGGTTGGGTTAACGCCCTCAGGGGTTCGAATCCCCTATCCTCCGCCACGGGAGTCCCGGTCTCGCAGTTTCTGCGGGCCGGGACTTCGTCGATTCACCCGGTTTCGAGCCGAGCGCGGGCCTCGCAGTCGCCTTTCGGGCATCCCTCACCGTTCGTGGCAATCCGGATTGGCCGTGGCATTTCCTACTGGTGCCTCCGCATCCCTCACCATTCGCAGCACTACGCACCGGTGCAACGGGGTGGTGCGCCGGTGAGGGTGAGGGATGCTGAGTGGGCCGCAGCGCAGGACCGCTGCCCGAGGCGCAAATCGCATGACGCCCCGTGGCGGAATGCCTCATTGTGACGGTGCGCGGCGGCCCGCGAAATCTGCTCGCCGTGTGTGGTCTGTGTCTCAGTAATCTGGCACAGCTCGCCCGCACACAGCACTCGGAGGTGGCCCGCGCCCACAATCGGAAAGTCCGTTTCGGACTCAACGGGTTCGTGATCGTCCGCGACACCGAAGCCGAAGCCTGCGACCAGCTGTGCGAGATCATCGCACACGCCGACGCCGAGGCGGTCGAAGAATTCCGCGAGTCCGTGCAGACCGCCGGAGCCGCGACCTCGGATAAGAAAGGCATGTGGGCGGATTCGAGCTTCGAAGACCTCGTGCAGTACAACGACGGCTTCCGTACCCAGCTCATCGGAACCCCCGAACAGGTCGCCGACCGCATCATCGAATACAAGAAGATCGGCGTCGACCTCACCCTCACCGGCTTCCTCCACTTCCAGGAGGAACTTGAAGCGTTCGGCAAGACCGTCATCCCGATCGTGCGCGAGAAGGAAGCCGAACTCGTCAACAGGGGACTGCTCACCCCTGCCGGAGTCTGAGTCAGCCAGTCGGTTTCCCTCAGGCCACGCTGAATGACGCGGACTTGAGCTTCAGCTTCGTTCGCAGCTGATCGCCGGTGAGGCTCGCGGTCTTCCCCTTCACCGAGGTGGCTTTCACCGTCTTCACCAGACCTGAGCCGGTCTTCGCCACCGCCACAGACCGGACGTCTGCCAGCCCGAAGGCCCGTGCCATGTCGGACTGCTTGGCCGTCACCGACCACGAGGCGTTCGGGTTCTGCGCAGAGGCATACTTCGACGGAGAGTCATCGACCGAGACCAGGTACGGCACGGCCGACCCCCACACCTCGGCAGTCGAATGCGTCTTTGACCCGGCCGACGACGAGTAGACAGCATCGATGAGCCCGCCCTTGTAGGTGATGAGGCGCGCCGACCTCACCGTCGACCCGCTCGTGGTCTGTGTCGCGGCCACGGCCTTGCGCCATGGACCGGAATCGCCTGCATTCTCATGAGTCCACCCGAGGAAACGCTGCGAGGCCACCTCGTCATAGACGTTGCACCCGCAGGCCGGCTTCACCGCACCGAGATTGCGGTAGGCGTAGGTGCGCGAAGCGATGGCCTGACTGCGCAGGACCTCGGACTGCCACGACGCCGGCATCTCGGCGATGCCCGGCAGATATTCCTTGTTGAGACCCACCACGTTTATGACGTTGAGCGAGCTCTTCAGCTGACCGATCTCGAGCCGTCCGTGTCGGTAGGTGCCGGTCGCCCCGTTCTGGGCACCGCTGACCGACACCGTCGTCGCCGACGAACTCTTCCAATATCGGGTGCCCTGCCATTCGAGGGTGAGCTTCGACCCCGAATAGCTCTTCGACCCGACGGTCGCCTTGACCGAACCGGATGACGTCCGTTCGATCGTGACCTTCGAGCCCGATTCGATGGTCTTCGACCCGACCTTGACCCGCAGACGGCCGGACCGCGGAGTGACCGTCACGGACTTCTTACCGGTCAGCAGCTGCACCTTGAGACTGGCGTCGGCGTTCTTCGACATCGTCGTGACCTTGGCACCCGTGTAGTAGTGTTGCAGGATCTGCGTCGACGACTTTCCGGCTGTCGCCATTCCGCGCGCTCCGTACTGGCTCATCCCGACCCCATGGCCGAACCCCGACCCCTTGATCGTGAACGACGACGGCGCTTTCGTCAGCGTCACCTTCGCCCCGGATTTCGCCGTCCACACGATCATGCCGTTCTGGAACTTCTGCCGGGTCTCCGAACCTGAGCGGTATTCGTTGCTCGTCGGATAGCCGAGCGGACCGCGTTCCCACCCGGACTTCTTCCATGCTGTGCGGATCGCGCCCAGAGTCGCATGGACGCCGGTGGCCTTCGTCCAATGGATGCTGCCGTGCTTGAACGACTGATAGCAGCCCTTCTGGATCAGCGTGCACCGCTGTGGGCCGACCGCTGGGCCGAGCTTGCCGGAAGTCCCACCGAGCGATTTGTGCATCGTTCCGATCGCACCCGAAGTCGCATAGGCAGCATGTGCCGGAGGCTGTGTGGAGCAGAGAACGAGAAGGAACCCGATGAGCAGTGCCGCGAGGGTAGGAGTCGTCGCCTTGACGGACGGGGAAGCTGGCATGAGTAGATCACAAGCGCGGCTGTCAAGACCCCAGGTGACGAACAGACGAACTCCCCGGAACGATCGTTCCGGGGAGTTCTTCGCCGAGGTGGTTCCGCCTCGGCGAAAGAGGCATCGTTCCAGGTCAGCTGAACTTATCAGCGATTGCCTTGTTGAAGGCGTCGAGGTCGTCGGGGCTGCGGGAGGTAATGAGGTTGCCGTCGACGACCACCTCGGTGTCGGCCCAGTCGGCTCCGGCGTTGATGAGGTCGGTCTTCGTCGAGATGAAGGACGTCAGCTTCCGTCCCTTGGCCACTCCCGCCTCGGCGAGGATCCACGGAGCATGGCAGATGGCCGCGACCGGTTTGTCGGCGGCGAAGAACGCCTTGACGAGGTTGACGGCGTCCTCATTCAGACGCAGGGCATCGGAGTTGAGGGTGCCGCCGGGCAGGACGAGGGCGTCGAAGTCATCGACCGAGGCCTCGGCGACGGGAACGTCGACGTCGAAGGTCTTCGCGTGCTCCCAATCGCCTTCCATCGCCTGCAGAGTCCCCTCTGAGGGGGAGACGATGACGGTCGTCGCTCCGGCCTCGTCGAGGGCTGTGCGGGGGCTGGTCAGTTCGACCTGCTCGACGCCGCTGGTGAGGAGGAATGCGATCTTCTTGTCAGAGAGTGCCATGATGGTGCTCCTTGTCGGTTGTGATTGGTGAGATTGTCGAATCTGACATGGGCTCGGCTGGCCGAAACCTCGAGGCCGACGTGCAGCTGGGTCGACGCCCACATTGGACACAACAACGGAAAGTGCAGAGTTGTTCCAGATCGCGACGAACGGATTCCCCTGGTCGGGATGACCAGGGGAATGCGATTCGGGGATGCGAGACGCTCGAGGGGTACGTTTCGCGGGCTCGGCGGACGGCTCAGATGTTCGGGAACTCGAGGCTGTAGCCGATGCCGGACTGCGACGCCGAGGTGATCTTCACAGTGCCGTAGTGATTCTTGCCGGCAGTGGTGACGGTGCAGTTCTGCGATCCGCTGTGGGAGAAGATCCGCAGGTCGGAATAGCAGTCGACGGTGTCGACCGTGGTGCCCTGCTTGGCGTAGGCGTTCTTGATGTCCGCCTCGAGAACGTCGGCGGGGATCTTGCCGTTGCCGTCGGCGTCGAGTTCGACTCCGTCTTCGCCGATCCGCGGGCCCTGGTAGCCGTTGTCGGTCGTGCCGCTCGACGACGATGATCCGCTCGAGGTGGAGTCGCTCGAGGACGACGATCCGGTCGACGACGAGCCGTTCGAGGTGGAGGAGCCACTCGCCGAGGAGGCGCTGGACGAATCGGTGGATCCGCCGCTGCCGGTGGTGCCGTTGTCCGTCGTGCCGCTATCGCTCGTGCCGGACGAACCCGAACCGGCGGAGTCCGAGGTGGAGCCCGAATCCGATGCCGGTTCTTCGGCGGTCGTCTCGGTGTCCTCGGTCTGCTGCGCCTGCTGGCCGTCCTGCTCCTGGCCCTGTTCCTGCCCCTGGCCTTCTGGGCCGAAGGTGATGTTCATATCGCAGGCCGAGAGTGTCAGGGTCGCGGCGAGAGCTCCGGCAACGGTGATGGTTTTGAGAAGTGTCTGTGCCTTCATGATCTGCTCCTGGTCTCGTGTGCAAAAAGCGGTCGGTGTTTCGTACAAGACAAGCCTCTCAGCGCGGAGCCGTGACCTGGGCCGATTCGTGTTCGGATCCGGTGACGCATGTTCCAGGACGGACACATCGGCCTATTCTGGGACTGTGTTCGATGACCGGAGCCGAAGAGAAACGAGAAAACTTCGCCGCCGATGTCGAGAACACGAGTCCGGCTGCGTCCCAGACATGTCAGCGAGCACATCCCGTGCGAGCGGCACGAGACAAGGAGACCATCATGGCCAAGTACCTCATGCTCAAGCACTATCGGATGCCGGAGCAGTATATGGATTACACCCCGATGGATCAGTGGAGTCCCGACGAGGTCGACGCGCATGTGGCGTACATGAACGCCTTCGCCGACAGACTCAAGGACTCCGGCGAATTCGTCGACTCCCAGGCACTCTCGCCCGAGGGCACCTTCGTCCGATCCGGCGGACCGGGCAAGCCTCCGGTCACCGACGGTCCCTTCCCCGAGACGAAGGACCTCATCGCCGGGTGGATGGTCATCGACGTCGAGAACTACGACCGCGCTCTCGAACTCGCCGGTGAGCTGTCCGCCGCACCGGGCAAGGGAGGAGAGCCGATCAACGAATGGCTCGAACTGCGCCCCTTCCTCGACCACGCACCCAGCGTGGACGAATGATCAGGGACGCGAACGGAGTTCGCGATGATCGATCGGGATCCCCTCGCCGAGGCGGAGCTGCGTGAGCTCGTCCCCGCCGTGATCGGCATCCTCGTCAGTCGTGGAGCAGACTTCGCGACCGCCGAGGGCGCCGTTCAGGACGCGCTCATCGAAGCCCTGCGATCGTGGCCGTCCGACCCGCCCCGTGACCGGCGGGGCTGGCTCGTGACGGTGGCATGGCGGAAGTTCCTCGACATCGTGCGATCTGAAGGATCGCGGATGAAACGCGAGGAACGGGTCATGGCCGCCACTCTCGCCGAGCCCGAAACCTCGTCCGAACCCGGGACGGACGGCGTCCCGAACGCCGATGACACCCTCGACCTCTACTTCCTCTGCGCCCATCCCGACCTCAGCCCCGCCTCGGCGGTGGCCCTGACCCTGAGGGCGGTCGGCGGACTGACGACGAAGTAGATCGCCGCAGCCTATATGGTGCCCGAGTCGACGATGGCTCAACGCATCAGCCGAGCCAAATCCACGATCGCAGGGTCCCGGCTCAACCGACCCGGCGGCCTGTCCTCGGTGCTCACCACCCTCTACCTCGTGTTCAACGAAGGGCACTCGGGCGAGGTCGACCTCGCCGCCGAGGCGATCCGACTGACCCGCACGCTTGCGTCGATGATCGACTCCGCCGAGGTGGACGGACTGCTCGCCCTCATGCTCCTCCACCACGCCCGCCGCGATGCCCGCTTCGGCGCCGACGGTCGCCTCATCTCGCTGGCCGATCAGGACCGCACCCTGTGGGATCAACGGCTCATCGTCGAGGGCATCGAGATCCTGCAGGCAGCCCTTGGTCGGGACGAACTCGGCCAGTATCAGGCACAGGCCGCCATCGCGGCACTCCACGCCGATGCGCAGACGGTCGAGGACACCGACTGGGTGCAGGTCGTGGAGTGGTACGACGAAGTCCTCAAGCTGAACGAGAGCCCGATCGCGTCCCTCAACCGTGCCGTTGCGATCGGTGAAGCCGACGGACCGGTGGCCGGACTGGCCGAACTGGGCAGACTCGATGAGACGCTGCCGCGCTACTTCGCCGTCGAGGCCCACCTGCGAGAACGGGCAGGAGAAGACGAGGCGGCGGCGAAGCTCTACGTCGAAGCCGCGGCCAAGGCGAGCAACCTCGCCGAACGCGACCACCTCATGCGTCAGGCAGCTCGCCTGAACTCGCGGTAATCTGAGCGCATGGTCGAAGCGAACGTGGACAGCGTCATGGAGACATTGGCGGCGATGGAGGATCCCAAGGCTCGTGCCGTCAACGAGAAGCACGGTGATGATCACGGTGTGAATCTGAGCAAGCTGCGGGCCGTGGCCAAGGAGCTGAAGAAGAACGACGAGCTCGCCGTCGAACTGTGGAACACCGGCGATACCGCGGCGCGCCTCGTCGCGATCCTCATCATGCGTCCCCGCAGCTATGACGCACAGCATCTCGATGCCATGCTGCGCGAGGCGCGTGTGCCGAAGGTCCACGGCTGGCTGGTCAACTACATCGTCAAGAAGTCGAAGCATGCCGAATCGCTGCGCCTGGACTGGATGGACGACCCTGATCCGATCGTGGCGTCGGCAGGCTGGGCACTGACCAGCGAGCGTGTGAACAAGTCACCCGAGGGCCTTGACCTGTCCGGTCTCCTCGACGAGGCGCAGATGCTCGGCGCCGATGAGCGCCTGCAGTGGGCGATGAACGAAACCCTGTCCTACATCGGCATCGAGAACGAGGACCTGCGGCCACGGGCCATCGACATCGGCAACCGCCTCGGCGTCCTCAAGGACTATCCGACCCCGCCGAACTGCACGTCGCCCTTCGCCCCGACCTGGATCACGGAGATCGTGGCCCGCAGAGCAGGGGCCTGAGTCAGATCAGAAGTCTGACGCACAGGAATCAGCTCAGAGTGCGGTGACGGCCGATCGGGAGCATCAGCGGCTGACCGGAGACAGGATCCTCGATGACCCTGTTCTCGAGACCGAACACGTTGCGGACATTGTCTTCTGTGAGCACCTCGGCGGGAGCCCCGGAGGCATGGATCCCGCCATCGGCGATCATGACGAGCCGATCACAGTACCGTGCGGCCAGATTGAGATCATGCAGGACCATCACGATAGTCACGCCTGAACCCTGGTTGAGTTCGGTGAGCAGATCGAGGACCTCCACCTGATGGTTGACGTCGAGGAAGGTGGTCGGTTCATCGAGCAGGAGGATGTCGGTCTGCTGGGCGAGGGCCATTGCGATCCACACTCGTTGCCGTTGGCCGCCGGAGAGTTCGTCGACGGGACGGTCGGCCAGGTCCGCGGTTCCGGTGGTATCCAGAGCCTGGGCGACAGCGAGATCGTCCTGGGCATTCCATCGTGAGAAGGCCCCCTGGTGGGGATGGCGACCGCGTCCGACGAGATCGGCGACCGTGATGCCCTCGGGAGCGATCGGTGTCTGTGGGAGGAGTCCCAGGGCCCGCGCGAGCTGCTTCGCCGGCATCGTGTGTACCTGTCTGCCGTCGAGGATGACAGTGCCGGATCTGGGCGTCAGCAGTCGGGACATCGATTTGAGCAGCGTGGACTTGCCGCAGGCGTTGGCCCCGACGATGCCCGTGATTTGGCCGGGCGGCAGGGTCAGATCAAGTCCCTTGATGATCTCTGTGTCACCGTAGGCCAGATGCAGGTCCTGGGCGGCAAGCGAATGGTCATTGGTCACAGGGAACCTCCCGAACGATTGATCCTGATGATGAGATAGATGAGGTAGGGGGCACCGAGGATGCCCGTGACGACTCCGACCGGGTAACGGGTGCCGAGGCCGAACTGTCCGACGAGGTCGGCGACGAGCACGAGCAGGGCTCCGACGAGTGCGGCGGGGATGAGCGGCGAGGGTCCCGGCCCGATGAGTCGAGAGGCGATCGGGCCCGAGAGGAAGGCGACGAAGGCGACCGGTCCGGCAGCGGCGGTGGCGAAGGAGATGAGGCCGACAGCGGCGACGATGACGAGAAGCCTGGTCCTCGACACACGCACTCCCAACGCTTCCGCGGTCTCGTCCCCGAGCTGCGTGATGGAGAGGTTCCTCGACTGCCCCAAGAGAATGGGAACCAGCACGATGAGCGCGCACAGCAGCGGCACGACCTTGTCCCAGCTCGCCCCGTTGAGGCTTCCGGCCAGCCACCGCAGCGCCTCCTGCAGATCCCACTGCGCGGCCCGGGTCAGCTCCCAGTTGATGAGCGCATTGAGCATTGAGGAGACGCCGATGCCCACCAGAATCAACCGGATACCGGCCGCGCCATTCCGGTAGGACAACATGTAGATGACCAACGCCACCGCAAGACCGGCGACGATGGCCATGACCGAGACTCCCGTGCTGCCCAGGCCCAGAGTCACGATCGCGAACACAGCCGCGGCCGAAGCTCCAGAGCTGATCCCGATGATGTCGGGGCTGGCCAGGGGATTGCGCAGCATGGTCTGGAACGTCACCCCGCCGAGGCCGAAGCTCAGACCCACGAGGAGCGCGAGAACGGCTCGGGGGAGTCTCAGGCGCCCGACCGTGAAGGTGGCGCCGGGGACCTGATCGCCGCCGATGACGCGAAGGACCTTGTCGAAGGAATAGAAGGTCTGACCGACCATGAGACTGAGCAGGAAAGTAAGCAGCACCAGCCCGCTGAAGATGAGGACGAAGCCGGTCCAACGGGCGGAGCGTCGTCTCCGCAGCTGTGCCACGGCAGCGATCGTCGATGTCGATTCTGCCGTGCTGGTCGGCGCGAGGAGTGGGTTCGCGGGGTTCGGTGGGGTCACAGCGAACGGACCTTCTGTCTGCGGACGATGGCGATAAAGAACGGGGCGCCGATCAGCGCGGCTCCGGTGACTGCCGAGAACGGGATCAGCCAGCGGTGATCGATGCCGATGAGCAGACGGCAGGCATGGGGGATGACGAGCCCGACGAAGCCGATCGGTCCAGCGACGGCGGTGGCTGCCCCGCAGAGGAGGACCGCACCTGCAGCGGAGACCATTCTGGTGGTGCCGACGTGCTGTCCCAGCCCGGCGGCGAGCTCATCGCCGAGGGCCAGGGCATTGAGGCCAGGCGCCGAATAGACGCTGATGAGCAAGCCGACGATGAGGAAGGGAAGGATGAGTGTGACCGAATCGAACGTCACACCCCCGACCCCGCCGATCTGCCAATCGCGTGCCAGATCCGCGATGTCTCCGCGGGGGAGGACCACGGCGCTGATGAACGACGACAGTGCAGCGGCGGTGGCCGCCCCGGCCAGGGCCAGCTTGAGCGGGGTCGCACCCTGCCTCCCGAGTGACCCGACCGCATAGACGAACACCGCGGTGAGAGTGGCGCCGACGATGGCGAACCAGATGTAGCCGTCGGCCGTTGACAGTCCGAAGAAGGCGATGCCGATGACCACGGCCAGGGACGCGCCGGTGTTGACACCGAGGATGCCTGGGTCGGCCAGAGGACTCCTCGTCACGCCCTGCATCACAGCCCCGGAGATGCCCAGAGCCGCTCCCACGCACACGGCGAGCAGGGTCCGCGGAATGCGTTTGGCGACCGCGGCCTGATCGAATCCCGCGGCCGACCCGCCGTAGGCGGCAAGAACGTCGTCGAGGCCGACGTTGCGGGAGCCGATCATCGTGGACAGGATCATGAGGACGGCAACCACTGCAAGAGCGGCCAGCATCCATGCGAGGCGGACATGAGTCGACCGCCGCAGCTTGGCGGCGGTCGACTCGACTGTCGATTGTGACGTCATCGTGTGAAGTGTCCGCTTCTACTTCGCTGCCGTGGCGGCCTTGTCGAATTCGTCGAGGTAGTCATCGAGAACGAAGGAGATGGACAGCGGTGTGGGGTTCGCAGCAGTGCCGAGCGGGGCATCACCGGGCAGGTTGACGATCGACTTGTTCTTGACCGCGGGCATCTGAGACAGCAGCTCGTCGTCTTCGAGCGTCGTGACCAGGTCGTCGCCGCCGTAGGTGACGATGATGTCGACATCGTCGAAGACGTCGGCCTGTTCGGCGCTGACGGTCGAGGAGAATTGATCGGTCTCGTCGGAGGCCTTCTGGATGCTGGCGGGTGCCTGCATGCCCAGGTCCTCGAAGAACATGGCGCGAGTGTCATGCGTGGTGTAGAAGTTCACCTCGGACAGGTCCGAGGGATCCACGTGGGTCAGGAACATCGTCGACATGTCCTTGATCGCAGGGTGGTCGGCGACCGCCGAGTCGATCTCGGTCTCGAGGTCCTTGACGAGCTCCTCGCCTTCCTCTGCCAGACCGATCGCCTTGCTGTTGATCTCGATCATCTCTCGCCAGGGAGTTCCCCAAGCGGTCTCCGGGTAGGCGACGACGGGCGCGATCTCGCTGAGGGTGTCGTAGTCCTCCTGGGTGAGACCGGAATACCCGGCGAGGATGACGTCGGGCTGGGTATCGGCGACAGCCTCGAAGTCGATGCCGTCGGTCTCGTCGAAGAGAGCCGGAGTCTCTGCATCCAGCTCCTCGAGCTTGTCTTCGACCCAGGGGAGGACGCCGTTGCCGTCATCGTCGCCGAAGTCGGCACTGGCCATGCCCACCGGGACGACGCCCAGTGCCAACGGCACCTCGTGGTTGGCCCAGTTGACGGTGGCCACCCTTTCGGGCTTCTCCTCGATCGTGGTGGTGCCGAGTGCGTGCTCGATAGTCACCGGTGTCCAGGACTCGTCGCCGCCCTTCGCATCTGCGGGGGTCTCGGTAGATGAGCAGGCGGTGAGCACGAGTGCGGTGGACATGGCTGCTGCAACGGTCATTGCGCGAAGCGGACGGGACATCTCTTCCTTTCGGAGGTGCTTCTCAGCACACCCCCGAAGCGAGATTGAGTTAGGTGTGCCTAAACAAACTATCGGAGGAATCGCCTGCGCGCAATGGAGTATTTACGACAGATGATTTCGCGAAACGGACACGAGTGATCTTCAGCTCGCGTGCTCCTCAGTTCGCGCTGGGGCGGAACTGTCCCGGTGTGGTGCCCGTGATGCGCTTGAATGCAGTCGTGAATGCACTGACCGAGCGATAGCCGACGCCGGCGGCCGCTTCGTCGACCTCTCCGCCGAGGCTGATCATGCTCACCGCGTGCTGGACCCGTGCCGTCGTCGCCCAGCGCCCGAAGCCGAGACCCGTCTCTGCCTCGAAGGCGCGGGTGATGGTGCGGCCGCTGATCCCCAGTTTCCTCGCCCAGTCCTGGAGACTCGAGGCATCCGCCGGGCCCTCGATGATCGCGTTGGCGATCGGAGCGATGAGCGGATTGCTCGGCATGTGAAGCAGAAGCTCGTTGTCCGCTGGCGTCATGACGTCGAGGATCATCGCCTCGGTGAGTGAGTAGGAGGAAGTCCCCGGATCGGTGTGCTGAAGTCGATCGAGAAGGAGCCGGAGCAGAGGGGTGATGGCGATGGCAGTGGGCCGATCGCTGACAAGCGGGTTGTCGAGGCTGAACTGCGGGGCGTAGACGACGACGCCGGCGGGCGTCCATCCGGAGTGCCGTACTCCTGCGGGAATCCACATCCCTAAGGGCGGGGTGATCGTCCACGTGCGCTGATCGATCGTGACCGTGCCGACCCCGGCCTCGCGCCAGAGCAGCTCATGTGTCGGATGCGAATGTTCGGACCAGTAGGTCTCGTGCTCCATCGCCTCCTGGGAGCCGATGATCCGCAGCGGCATCTCCACCTGACCTGCGGTGTAGCTCGGCAGCGTCCGTTCGGAGGCCGTCGCCACGCGTGCGGTCTTGGAGCGGAAGGGTCTGATCGTGGGCACCTCACCAGGATAGGCGCAGCCGACCGCGATCTGCGCCCCCGACCTGGGCAGGCGCAGTGAGCCTCGACTAGACGGCCACGATGTGAGGGTGCTGTCGGTGGAAATCGGTGGCCTGCTGGAAGGTATGCCCAGCGGCCAGCAGCAGGCCCTCCTTGAAGTCACCGGCGACGAACTGAGCAGCCAGCGGGGTGCCGCGCTCGGTGAAGCCGGCGGGCAGAGTGATCGAGGGCATGCCACAGTTGTCGATCGGTGCCGTCGGAATCGTGACTCCGGCGAACAGCTCGGCGTCGGAGCCGAGATTCTCCATCTGTGAAATCGTCGGTGAGGCGGCGCCGATGCCTGGAAGCAGCAGCAGGTCGATGTCGGACATGAGAGCGCGCATGCGACCGGTGAATGCTCGCCGGGATTCGAGCAGCTCGTGGTAGTCGATGGCGCTGAGGCCGCGCCCGATCTCGATGAGGCCGGCGAGGTCGGGACCGTACTCGGCCGACCTCGACGGGTAGTTCTCTGCGTGAACGCCCGCGGTCTCGATTCCGCACAGGGCAGTCCATTCCTGTGCCGCTTCGGCGAATCCGGGGGTGCGCACGTCGAGGACGCGCCAACCGAGGTCGAGGAGCACCTCGATGGTGGATTCGAGCATCTCGTTGGTGACGTCATCGAAATGTTCGGCTGCCAGTTCGCGGTCGAATCCGACGACCGGGGTGGTCTCGAGCCTGAGCTGCCGGCTGTAGCGGGGCACCGGTTCAAGCGCCGACGTCGGGTCGTTCGGGTCATGGCCGGCGATGGCCTCGAGGATGATGGCGGCATCGCGTGCGCTGCGCGTCATCGGTCCGATGTGGTCAAGGCTCGGCGCCAAGGGAAAGATGCCGTTGCGTGAGACCCGGCCCCAGGTGGATTTGAGTCCGGTGACCCCATTGGCCGAGGACGGCAGTCGGATCGAACCTCCGGTGTCCGAGCCCAACGAGCCGTAGCAGAGGCCGGCTGCGGTCGCGACGCCCGAACCGCTCGAGGAGACCCCTGACCAGGTGTTGGGCTCCCAAGGGTTGACCGGGGTCGGCAGGTCGGGATGATGTCCGGTGAACGCACCCTCGGTGAGCCGCAGCTTTCCCAGGATCACCGCCCCGGCCGCCCGCAGGCGAGCCACGACGGTGGCGTCGAAGTCGGGCTGGAAGTCGGCGTGGATCGTGGTGCCCGCACCTGTCGGCGCGTCATGGGTGTAGGCCAGGTCTTTGATCGCCAGCGGCACACCGTGCAGCGGACCCAGCCAGTCCCCGCGCGCCAGACGTTCATCGAGGTCGTCGGCGGCGGCCAAGGCCGATTCGCGCATCAGGGTGACGAAGGACAGGAGGTGAGGGTCGAGTTCGTCGATCCGGTCGAACATGGCCTCGGTGGCTGCCCTGGAGCTCAGCCGCCCGGATCTGATGAGTTCCGAGACCTCGTGCAGCTCACGGAACTCGAGTCCGCTGTTCGCCGAGGTGGTTGTGCTGCTGGCCATGGACGCCTCCTTGCATCGGTTGTCCCCATGCTAACCGGGAAATCTCAGAACGTCACTGCTGGTCAGCGCCGCCCCCGGCGAGCTCCCGCAGGGCCTGAACGTGAGCGTCGAGTCGGGCGCTCCCGTCTGTGCTGATGGCGACCCATGTGCGGGGGCGTTTGCCGACATAGCCCTTTCGGACCTCGACCAGCCCCGCCTTCTCGAGGGCGGAGATGTGGCGGGAGAGCACGGAGTCGGAAACGCCGAGGGAGTCGCGCAGGAGTTTGAATTCCGCGCGGTCCCGATTCTTCAGACTCGCCACGATGCCGAGTCGAGTGGGATTGTTCAGATCTGATTCGATCCGAGTCAAGGACTCGCCGAGGTTGTCCATCGTGTCATCGGATTCGTCGTCGGTGCTGATGTAGGGATTCATGATCGTGCCTCGTCCTTTCTCAGCGGCGCAGTCCGACAAGGGCCATGATGGGGGAGAGGACCCAGATGAAGCCGGCAGCGGCGAACGGCACCCACGACGTGGGAGTGAACGAGTCGACGATGATCGCTGTGAACAGGGCGACGAAGGTCAGCGGCAGCCAGGTGCAGAGCAGGACGGTTGACCGGCGACTCCAGCTCAGGGCCTTCACGGAATAGACGATGAGGGCCGGCACCAGCCAGGCGCCGCCGGCGCCGAGGATGATCAGTTGGATCGTATTGTCCTCGATGAGTCCGACGGCGAGGATCCCCACAGAGATGGCCGCACTGTAGACGAAGAGCATCGTGACCAGCGGCCAGGCATCGCTGGATCGGGCGTGGGCCTGATTCGACTCGACCTGTGAGAGAAGGTCCTTGGCCTGCTGCGGGGTGGGCGTGGTCATGACAACTCCTTTGTTGCTGTCTTCACCGAGAAACGGTGACTTCCTGATGGAAGTAATTACAGCTTAGCAAGTACTTTCCATGTTGGAAAGTACTTTCGCGAAGTTGTTCTCGCGGCAGGGCTCAGGCAGAAGCCGCAGCAGCCACTGTGGCTGCAAGCTCGGTGGTCGCGCCGAGGTGGTCGGCGGTGACCTCGCCGGTGACGATGAGCGGGTCGAAGGCGAGCTTCCAGCCCAGACCCGTCGTGATCTGCTTCATCGCGGTCTCCGCTCCGGTCGTGTCGTAGCCGCCGTGGATCCAATAGGAGAACGGGCGACCGGCGGTCGGCTCCCTGACCGCGTCGTACGTGGTGTCGAAGAAGTGCTTGAGGGCTCCGGAGATGTAGCCGAAGTTCGCCGTCGTGCCGAGGACGAACCCATCGGCGGCGAGCACGTCCTCGGCCGTCGCCTCCAAGGCGGGACGGACTATGACGTCGACGTCACCCAGCTCCGGCATGCGCAGTCCGGACAGGGCCGCCTCGGCGATTTCAGTCGTTGCCTGTGACGGGGAATGATGAACGAGCAATATGCTGACCATGGGACCAGACTAACCCTGCAGCATTTCGACGAGGGAGGATTCGTGGCAGTCATCTTTGATCCGCTCCGCGGGCGGACACGACCCGAGCCCAGCCACAGCGATGATGAGATCATCGACGTGCTCACCGGCGCTGCCGGGGCCGTGGGAATCGACACCTCCGGGTGGGCGGTGCTGACCGGGGCCGGGATGAGCACGGATTCGGGAGTCCCCGACTATCGGGGACCCGACGCCGTGCCCCGGCAGCCGATGACGATTCAGACCTTCCTGTCCCATCCCGACCAGCGGGCCCGCTATTGGGCGCGTTCCTGGGTGGGCTGGCCGCGGATGCGCTCTGCCCGGCCTAATGCGGCACATCTGGGGCTCGCTCAGCTGCCCGTCGCCGGCATCGTCACGCAGAATGTCGACGGACTCCACCAGGCCGCGGCACGGGAGGAGGGCAGTCGCAGTCCGGTCATCGATCTGCATGGCAGCCTGGATCGTGTCATCTGCCTCAAGGAAGGGCACATGTTCGACCGGGACTGGGTCCAGATCCAGTTGAGCGAGCTCAACCCCGAGTTCGCGAAACTCGTGGGAATCGATCCGATCGATGTCGAGACGGCTCCCGACGGTGACGTGGACTTAGAGGAGACGGCGGATTTCATTGTCGCCGACTGCCCTCGCTGCGGTGGAATCCTCAAACCCGATGTCGTGTACTTCGGTGACTCCGTGCCTCCGGCGAGGCTGCAGGAGGCGAATCGCATCTGCGCTGAGGCGAGTGGAATCGTCGTGCTCGGATCCTCGCTCGCGGTGTTGTCGGGGCTGCGTTTCGTGCGGGCGGCGGCGAAGGCCGGGAAGCCGGTGGTCATCGTCACAGACGGTCCCACCAGGGGAGATGAGCTTGCTGACTATCGCTCGATCTCCCGCGTCGGCGACTTCGTCAAGGGGTGGGCACTCAGAGGAATCCAAGGCGATGATGACAAGCTTCAGGCATGAGCAATCTTGCCCGAACCGAACGCCTCCGCCTCGTCGATACAGCCAACAGGGCCGGTGAAGACGCCCCGACGCTGTGCGAGGGCTGGACGACACGTGACCTTGCCACCCACCTCGTCATCCGCGAACGCCACCCCGTGGCCGCCCTCGGCATCTTCATGCCGAAGCTCGAAGGCAAACGCGAGGAACAGGAACGTGTGTATGCCCCGATGCCGTATTCGAGTCTGCTGGGTCTCGTGGCATCCCCGCCGAGGTGGACCCCGGGTCGGTGGCCCGGCGTCGAATCCGTGATGAACACCGCCGAATACATCGTCCACCACGAGGACATCCGACGCGCGGAGATCGAATGGATCCCACGCAGGCTGTCCCTGCCGGAGAACCGTGCCGTGTGGACAGCGTGCCGAACCGCGCTCCTACCCTTCGCTGCCAAGGCCGAGGGCCGCGTCACGATCGTCAGCCCCGGATTCGGCCAGCACAGCACGGGCAGAAAATCCGGCGGGAGTAAGGGCGGTGCCCAGGGGCTCACCATCACCGGTGAACCCGTGGAGATCCTGCTCTACCTCATGGGCCGAGAGGACCATGCCCTCGTCGATGTGAAGTGAGGGACCGCATCGTTGGGCGAGGCGGGGGAAAACCCCCGAACAGCTGAACGGTTTGTATCATTCCCCTGCCAAGTGCAAGTTCCTAAGCTGATTACAACAGCAGCCGCACAAGCAGAGGCAGAGAAATGAACCCCACCCCCAACTCCGACTACACAGCAGAGACCAACTACCCCTCGAACACCGGCAGCCAGGGCTACCTGGAACCGAACCAGGGCTACGCCACCGGCGCACAGCCACCGCAGTCCTACCGCGCCCGGGCAGAGGAAGATCCGGGCAAGGTTCTGGGAATCATCTCCCTCGTCGCGACCCTCTCGACCTTCCTGGGCTTCAACTTCCTCGGCCCCATCGTCGGCATCATCACCGGACATATGGCACGCAAGAACTCACGCGGCGCAGGCTTCGCCGACAACGAGATGGGCAAATGGGGCTTCATCCTCGGCATCGTCTTCATCTCGCTGGCCGCACTTGGCGGACTGCTCGGCCTGTCCATCGCCGGCTTCGCCGGGCTCGCAGGCTTGCTGGGAGCCTGAGGCCCCGACAGCCTGAGGCTCAGTAACCGACCCAGGCTCCGCGCTCCTGATCGAGCACACGTGGGTGGAGCAGGGTCGACGCCGCGACATCATCCACGGAGGCCCGATCACGATCGGGTGGGAAGGCAGTGGAGGAAGCGAGCACCTCAGACGTCGCGAACTTCAATCCCTCGGGAGCATCCCGGGGGACTGTCACGTCCGGGCCCTTCTTGCTGGTCCTGCCGTGTCCAGGGACATCGGCGAGGAAATAGCCCCAGTCACCGAAGCTGGGAACATCGACGTGATAGGGCGTGGTGGCCAGTCCCGCCTCGGCGACGGCTTCCCCGATGCCCCAATACGCACCCGGCGCGAAATACGGGGAACCGGCCTGGACGACGAGGCGGGCCTCGGGAGACATGACCTGCTTGATCAGTCCATAGAACTCGATGCTGTAGAGCTTCGAGGTGGCTACATCGTCTGGGTCCGGCAGGTCGGCGATGACCGCATCGTAGGCGGTGTGCTTGGCTTCGCGCAGCCAGGTGAAGGCGTCTGCGGCGATGGTTGTCACCCGGGGATCGTCGAGAGAATCCTCATTGAAGTCGGTGAAGTGGTCCGAGGTCTTCGCGAGTTCGAGGACTCGCGGATCGAGGTCGACGAGCGTCACCGATTCGACGTCGGGGTACTTGAGGATCTCACGAACGGCCAGGCCGTCCCCGCCGCCGAGGACGAGGACGTTGCGTTTGGGCCCGTCCATGAGCGGGTGGACGAGGGATTCGTGATAGCGGTATTCGTCTGCCGAAGCGAACTGCAGGTCCCCATTGAGATAGAGCCGCGTGTCCCCGGTCTTCTGCGATTCGGTGAGCACGATCTCCTGATAGTCCGTGCGCTGGGAGTACACGATCGGGTCGCGGTAGAGGCGCTGGCGGGTGGTCATCTCGATATCGTCGGTGTACACCCAGACCACGGTGAGCCCGCCGACGATGACGACGAGCAGGCCAGCCAAGATCACCTGTGTGCGGGTGCGGATCTCGGTGCGGAAGAGCCAGAGGACGATGAGGATGCCGACGACGGCGTTCGTGATGCCCACTGCCAGGGCGCCGCGGGGCAGACCGAAGACGGGAAGCAGGATGAAGGGGAAGGCGAGCCCGCCGACCAGGCCGCCGACGTAGTCCGCGGCGAAGAGATCGGCCACGGCACTTGAGGCCTTCTGCGCGCGGATGCGCTGGACGAGCTCCATGAGCAGGGGGATCTCCGCGCCGATGAGGGCGCCGATGACGAAGGCGAGGACGACCATGGCGACGGTGTAGATGTCGGCGAAGGCGAACGCGAGGTAGAGCAGGATGACCGAGAGCCCACCGATGATGCCCAAGGCCGCCTCGATGAGGGCGAAGGCGACGGCGGCGAACTCTGTCAGGCGCTTCGTGGCCAGGGACCCGATGCCCATCGCGAAGACCATGACGGAGAGCACGATCGAGGCCTGGACGATCGTGTCGCCCAGGAGGTAGGAACCCAGTGCGACGAGCGCGAGCTCGTAGACCATGCCGCAGCTGGCGCAGATGAAGACGGCCAGGAGCACGAAGAAGCGGGCTGGCCCCGGCTTCAGCGGCAGGGTGATCGGTTTGCTGCCGCCGGTGGAACCGGCGTCACTGGTGTCTGTCAGTGAACTCAAAGGAGTGCTGCGGCCATGATGCCCGCGATGCCCACGTGAGCGGAGGCATTGACCCAGACCTCGGGGTGGAACTCATCAGGTTTGATGATGTCGCCGAGCTTGCCGGGTGTGAAGGCGTCGATGAGCAGGAAGCTCAGCGCCATGAGGATGATGCCGACGAGGCCGAAGACGAGGGTGGAGATGATGCCCAGGAGCAGGTCATCGGAGCTGGCCCGGATCGCAGCGATGACGATGATCGCCACACTCAGAAGGTCGGAGGCCACAAGGATCGCGGCATTCTTCGACTTCTTCTCCCACAGGATCACGTGGAGCTTGCCCGGGGTGAGGAGGTCGACGACGAAGTAGCCGATGAGCATGAGTATGAGGCCGCTCACGGCGTAGGAGAGGACGATCCCGATCTCAAGGAAGAGGTCTGCCAACATGGTTGCCTTTCAAGGTGCGGTCGGTGCTGTCATTTCTGCAGTTGCTGTGGGCACTGTCATTTGCCGGTGCCGGGTCCGCCGCCGCGGAATCCGGAGCCATCGCCGTAGGTCGATCCGGTGCTGCTGGAGCCGCCGAAGAAGGGAAGGAAGAAGAATCCTCCGCCGCCCCCGCCTGAGCCGTTCGAATCGTCCGTGCAGCCATTCATGATGCTGCCGAGGATCAGGACGATGACGACGAGGATGACGATGGTGCCGCACCCGGAACCCTTCTTCGGGTCTCCGGAGTTATTGTTCGAGGGTCCGGAGCCGCGATTGCCGCCGGAGCCGCGATCTCCGCCGCCGGAGCCGCGCCCGTTCTCGGCGTCGAAGTTGAAGGAGCCTCCACCCATGGAGACGTTGGGATCGCGGCTCATGATCTCCTCCTCAGTTCACTGTGGCTGTGCACGATCTGTCGGTGCTGGGGATAACAGTGCCAGCTCTGCCAGGAGACTTGTTCCGGTGTGCTGTTCGTCAGCGCCAGTGCCGTGAACGCACCCGGTTCACCGGGGAAGTCGACGACGAGGTGACGGTCGTGGGCGCTCGAACGGCGCACCACCTCGGCGGCGGCATCACTGAAGCTGCCGGGAACATCTGTGAGCTCGCAGCGGAACTGATGCCGGGTGAATCCCGACCAGGTTCCAGTGGTGGTGCGGGTCGTGTCCCAGCCAGGACTCTCATCCTCGCCGAGGCAGGCGAAGGTCTCGATGAATGAGTCAGTGTTGTTGTCGCTCAGGATCACCTGGTGGGAGGAGCCGATGACGTGGAGCTCGAGGCGCGTCCGACCCTGCCCATCCGACGATGGCAGATCGATGAACTCTGAGGCCAGAGGTGTGATTCGGCGCTGGTCCAGGCTGAAGCTCAGTGCTTGGGCAGACGTATCGGTGAATGCCACGTCGGCGCTCACCTGCTGTGTCATCGGGGGAGTGAGTGCCATCAGCTGCCCGAATAGATGGTGAAGGAACCGACCGGGATCGACTCGCCAGTGCTCACTTCCCAACGACCGTGGTCGAAGCGTTCGAAGGCGAGCAGCTTGTGGTCATCGGACTCGTAGTCGACGTAGTCGACGCCGCCCTTCTCATTGAGGCCGGTGGTGCCCTCGGAGCGATAGGAGGCGGTGCCGTGCTCGACGAGTTTGTACTCGGTGCCCTCGATCGTGATGGTCTTGGCCTTGGGCTCGATGTCGAGCTCGGGGCGATCACTCCACCGGGAGACCTGCAGATCGGGATCATTCTCGACGGTCAGCCACAGGCGGGTAGCGGACTGGTCGGCCTGGAAGAAGTGCTCGGCCCAGTCGTAGCCGCCCTCTGAGATGCGCAGGGTGCCGCGGACGAAGAACTTCTCATTGCCGAATTCGAGCAGGTCACCGGCCTTGATCGTCTCCGGATCCCCGCCTGCGTTCTGCTCCGGCGCGAACGGATCCTGTGGTCGGTGGGGTGCGGCCGCATTCTCTTCGAACTTGCGGCGGCTGGCAGCACGCCTGCGGATGACGATCACCGTGATGAGAACGACGATGATGAACACCAAGACGGTGATGAGGATATTCGATGACACGGTTGCCTGCTTCGATCAGATAGCCGGAACTTTCACACTCAACTGTAGTCGAAACGTCCCTCGAGCGCGGTCATGGAATCCGCAGGGAAGAAGCCGAGATCTCGGTTGAGCGCGTGCATCGGCCCATTGCCCGTGGCTGTGTAGGTCTGGATCCAGGAGGCCTGGGCGACTTCCGGGATCTCGTGGAGCTGGCGCATGTTCGCGACCTTGAGCCCGCGTCCGATGCCGCGACCGCGATACGCTGCCTCGACGAAGGTGTCCTCCTGGACGACGATGTCCGTGTCATGGCGAGAGACCATGATCTCCGTGTACCCGACAGCAACCGGCCCGTCAGCGGCATTGTCGTCGACCCCGGCGGTGTCGTCGTCGACGTGGGCGATCGAGCTGACCAGAATCCAGCCCTGGTCGGCCATCCGCTCCTCATGGGTGCGGATCGCGTCGGCACCGGCATGCTTGAGCGTGCGCGTGAGGTCACCGACCGGGACGTCCTCGTCCATCTGCTGACGCAGCCGTGCCCAGTCCTCGACTGCTTCGTCCGGGCAGCCACCGATCCACGAGGTGATGGACACATTCGGATCGGGGTCTATCGCCAGCCGTGACTTCACAGCCGGGTCCCTGTAGCGGTTGGCATCATCACGCAGGTAGGCCGGCAGGTCCAGCAGCAGCCGCTGTTCCTCATTGCCGATGATCAGTCCCTGTGCCTGTGCGAAGGCCACCCCCTCCGGGCAGTAGGTTTCGGTCTGGACGAGCTCCGTGCGTCCACGCAGCAGATCCGCGACGGCTCCGGCGATCGACGTGCCGTAACCCTGTCGTCGGTGCGCGGGCAGAACTCCGACTTCGACGTCGGCAGGGGCATCGGAGACGATGTTGATCTCGGCGCCGCCGATGGGTACCTCGCCGAGGTGGGCTACGAGTGCGATGTCGGCCTTGTCCGAACGGGGCTGGGCGAACTGGGTGAGGGTCGACTCGAGACTCTGCCACCAGGCGGCGGTGCGGCCGAAGGTATAGGCCTCACACATGAGCGCACGCCATTGCGCGAGCCCGTCGACATCGTCGGGCTCGATGCGGGTGATCTGGACATCGACCATGACCTGAGTCGACCATGCTTCACTCCGGATTTCAAGGATCCGAGGGAGGGTCCGATCCGTCCTCAGGTCCCACCTCGGCGCTGGGGTCCTCTGTGGGTAAGCGGGAGCCGATGTGCGCGTTGGGACGATTCATCACCCGGTAGACGAGGAAGGCGCCCACACTGAAGACCACGATGATGGTCAGGATGAGGAAGATGACGGCGCCGAGACCCGGCTCCATCACTTGGCCATCCGGCGACGGTCGAGGAAGTTGGCGAAGCGGGCCCGGAAGGAGCCCATGCCGATCGACCCGGTGACTACGATGGTCGGTCTGCGGCCCTCGGGAATTGCGTTGACCACGGACTTCACCGAGCCCCAGGACTTGGACAGGTCGTCGACGTTGACGGCCCAGTCATCGGGAACGACGACGACGACCGACCCCATTCCGGCGACGACTTCGACATGGATGACCTCAAGGTCGGTCTCGACCTCGAGGAAGTTCAGTTCGACGTTCGACATCGACGGCTCGCACCTGATGTAGGGCGGGACCTGCCACCGCCCGCGGCGGAGGTCGCTCTCCCAGCCGGCCTTGATGACCAATGGCTTGCCTGACTCGATGGCCCGGCCAGCGGGAGCCGATCGGCTGACAGCGGTACCGGGGCGGAATCGATCAGAGGGCAGTTGGATGGTGAGGTCGGAGAGGACTTCGTCGAGGTCGATCGGGAATCGGGCGGCATGGACCTTCTCCATACGTTCGTCGAGTTCCTCCACCGTGATCCGGCCGTCGCCGGCGGCTTCGCGCAGGACTTCGATCGCTTCGTCACGCTCTTTGTGTCCGATGCGGTAGGTCTTCGCCGGGTCGTTCTCGGCAGGGTCGTTGTCGGGGGAATCGGGGACGGAGTGGCTCATAGCCTCTATCGTGCCCGATTCACACTGCCGGCCACAACGAACTGCGTCTCGCTTTGGGCTGCAGGTCACCATGACGACGAGCAGCGGGCACGTGTGTCGTGTCAGCCGTTGGCATTAGGCTAAGCATGTGTCCACCGCACTGTACAGAAGATACCGCCCAGAGACCTTCGATGAGGTCATCGGTCAAGAGCATGTGACCGATCCGCTGAAGGCCGCGATCGAACGTGGCCGCATCAACCATGCCTATCTGTTCTCCGGCCCCCGAGGCTGTGGCAAGACCACCTCGGCACGGATCCTGGCGAGGTGCCTCAACTGTGCCAAGGGCCCGACTCCTGTGCCCTGTGGTGAGTGCCCCAGCTGTGAGGATCTGGCCAACGGCGGCCCGGGGTCCCTCGACGTCGTGGAGATCGACGCGGCCAGCCACAACGGTGTCGACGATGCCCGTGACCTGCGTGAGCGTGCGATCTATGCCCCGGCCCGCGACCGGTACAAGGTATTCATCCTCGATGAGGCTCATATGGTGACCTCGCAGGGGTTCAACGCTCTGCTCAAGATCGTCGAGGAGCCGCCGCCTCACATCAAGTTCATCTTCGCGACGACCGAACCTGAGAAGGTCATCGGCACGATCCGGTCGCGGACACATCACTACCCCTTCCGGCTGGTCCCGCCCGAGGCGCTGGGCAACTATATGGACGATCTGTGCACCCGCGAAGGCGTGCAGGTCGCCAAGGGTGTGCTGCCGCTCGTCGTGCGCGCCGGTGGTGGTTCAGTGCGTGACACCCTGTCCGTCCTCGACCAGCTCATCGCCGGTTCGGGGCCTGACGGTGTCGACTACGCCGGAGCCATCTCGCTGTTGGGTTACACCCCTGACTCTCTGCTGTCCGACATTGTCGACGCCTTCTCCGCCGGTGACGGCGGCGGGGTCTACCGTGCCGTCGAACGTGTCATCGAATCGGGACAAGACCCGCGTCGCTTCGTCGAGGATCTGCTCGAGCGCATGCGCGACCTCATCGTCATCAATGCGGCCCCTGAGGCTGCTCATGCCTTCCTTCCGGAGGTCCCTCCTGACCGCCTCGAACGACTGACCCTGCAGGCCAGAGGCTTTGGGCAGGGCGAGCTCTCGCGCGCGGCGGACCTACTCAACCAGGGTCTGACCGAAATGTCAGGAGCAACCTCGCCGAGGCTGCAGCTCGAGCTGATCTGTGCGCGCATTCTTCTGCCCGGTTCAGGCCGCAGTCGCGACGCCGTGCTCAGCCGTGTCGAACGGATGGAACGTCGGATCGGCATGTCCGCATCGGGAACGGCCGCGAACATTCCGCCTGCACAGGAGGATGGAATTGCTCAGCCGGATGCAGGCTCCCAGCAGAGAGAAGTTGCCCAGCAGGGCAGAGCTGCCGGGCCGGGCGGTGTGCAGGACACCACTGCGCAGCCGAAATCGGCGCAGCCAGCGCAGGCGCCTGCGCCGCAGCCTTCGAATCAGTCACCGCGTGACGATTTCGACGATCTCGCCGACATGGCTGTGGCTGCGGAATCCATGCTCAACGAGCCACCGCAGTCGGTGAACGCAGCCGCAGAAGAGGAACCTCGTGAACAGTCTGGGGTCGAACCTGCTTCTCAAGATCCGGCACCCCAGACTCCAGCACCCCAGAACCGAGCATCGCAGACTCCGGCACCCCAGAACCGAGCGTCGCAGACTCCGGCACCCCAGAACCGAGCGTCGCAGGACCAGCAGCCTCAGTCTCCGGGCGAGCAGGAGGCCAACGCGCCGTCTCAAGAATCAGCTCCAGAGGCTGACTCTGTTCCCGAAGATGGGGCTGTGGCTGGCGCAGGCAACATCGGTGGCGAAATCGAAGCGATTCGGCGGGCCTGGCCGAGCATCCTTGCCGCAGTTGAGAAACGTAGCCGTCTGACCAGGGCGATCATTGCGGCGAATGCGATCCCACAATCTTACTCGGCTGGTGTTGTCTACCTCGGATTCAACAACGCCGGTTCTGTCCAGGGCTTCCAGCAGAGAGACCATGCTGCCAAGCTGGCGATGGCGATCAATGATGTCCTCGGCATCCAGGCCCGCATCGACATCGGCGACGTCGGCCGTATTGGTGGGAATTCGAATCAGAAAGATGCCGGGGGCGGAACCGGTGGCAAGGGCGCCTCGGCCCCGGTGATGAACGAGACCACCGGCAACCGGGGACCAGCCCCCGCGCAGAGACGACCCAGCCCACAGGAAGTCGCCGCGGTCGTCGGCACTCGCGAGGTCGACAAGCCGCAGGTTGATCACGAGAAATTCTGGGAGACCAGCGGCTCTCCTCAGGGACCTTGGTCCGACGACGATGAGGAGGGAGAACAACCGGGGACACCCGCCGGCGCCAACGACGATCCGGGCAACCAGGCTGAACCGGCAGGTGCGCCCGCCTCGACAGAAGAGTTCGCTCCGGATAACCACTCCGGTCCGGGCGGCGCTGCCATGTCGGCCGACCAATCGCAGCTGGTCGAGGAAGCATCCGCGGAAGCACCAGGGCCTGACGAGTCAAACCCTGAAATGTCGGCGTCTGATAAAGCGGCATCAGGCGATGCTGCGGCTGAAGAGCAGGCATCTGAAATCTCGGTATCGGACGAGTCAGCGGCGGACTCGGATATCGTCGTGCCCGATCTCTCTGACGATGACTTTTTCAGCGGTCCCTCCGACTACCCCTCCGATCGGCAATCGGACAGTGATCCACAGGCGCACACCGCGGCACAGGTGGCGCCGGATGCACCGATGGAGTATGTGCAGCCCCGATGGGAGGAACCGGCCTGGCACGATGGGCCAAGCGATGGTGCCCCGAACCTCGGTGATTCCCCAGGCGGCGCAGCTGAGCCGACGGATCCAATCGATGAGTCCACGAGCGCGGGTTCGGGTGCTGTGGAAGTCGGAGCGCTGGTCGTGCCTCCCCCGGAAGACGATGATCTCGACTTCCTCGGTGATTACGCGGATGCCGATATGGGACTGCCGGATTCTGGGGCACAGCCAATTGCGCAGTCACAGCCTCAGGAGCCGTCAGCACAGTCCTCGCGACCGCAGGGACACGGAGGCGCGAAGCCGTTCAAATCCCGTTTCGCCGCTCTTGCCGAGAAGCACGGAGGTGGCACCCCACAGCCAACGGCCCAGACGGGAGGACACGCGTACCCGCAGAACACGAACGGCGCGTTGACCGGAAACGATGCGAATAGCGAGAACGCAGATTCTCATACCCAGAGTTCCGGCGCCGACGAAGACGAGTACGATCCGGACACGGACCTCGACGTATCGGAAGCTCCACAGATCGGAGTGGCCGTGATCGCACGGGTCCTCGGCGGCGAAATCATTGATGAAAGAGAAGTATGAGCTCGGTTTACGAAGGTGCCCTGCAGGACCTGGTCGAGGAATTCGGCAAGCTTCCGGGCATCGGCCCTAAGTCCGCACAGCGACTGGCGTTCCATATTCTCCAATCCGAATCCGCTGATGTCAGCGCCTTGGCGCAGGCTCTGACCGATGTGAAGAAACGCGTGCGCTTCTGCGACATCTGTGGCAATGTCTCTGAAGAATCAGAGTGCACCGTCTGTCAGGATCCGCGTCGTGATCGTTCGATGATCTGCGTCGTCGAGGAGCCGAAGGATGTCGTCGCCATCGAACGCACCCGTGAATACCGAGGCCTCTATCACGTCCTCGGCGGTGCGATCGATCCTATGGCCGGAGTCGGCCCCGACAATCTGCGCATCAAAGAACTGATGCCGCGTCTGCAGAACGGTGAAGTCAAGGAATGCGTCATCGCCACCGACCCCAACCTCGAAGGTGAAGCCACAGCCACCTACCTCGTGCGGCTGCTCAACACATTGGGAGTCACCGTGACCAGGCTGGCCTCTGGGCTGCCTGTCGGAGGCGATCTCGAATATGCCGACGAGGTCACTCTCGGTCGTGCCTTCTCCGGCCGTCGCGAAATGGACTGACCCAGCCTTCACCGGCAGTAACCTGCTGGTCTTCTTCGGCCGTTGTCTGCTCTTGACACCATATCGATTATCGTGAAGTATATTGTTTATCGATATATCGAGTAACGATAAGAAATTGTGAATCGAAATGGTGGAACGGGGAAGGCAGAGTCATGACACAGGGAACCGGGCGCAACGAAATGCCCGATGAGTCGGACGAGGGCGGAGACAGGCCCGCTCACCGCAACGGCACCGTCATCGGAAGCCTCAGGGGTGGTCTGAAGCGCGGTGACGACGATGCCAAGCCGAAGGCCTTCGGCGCGGGGTACGAACTCTGGGTCGGGTTAGCTATCGCGTTCTACACGATCTACGCGGTGACAGAGCTGATCACCGACCTGGCCCACTCGACGATCAGGCTGCCACTCGAATTCGAATCCGACACCGTGGCGACGCTCGACTTTCCAGGGGCAGAGGCAGCGCTGACCGGCCTGACCCAGATAACTGCGTCCACCACTGACCTGGCCACTGCGACGATGGTGCTCCTCCTCATCGCGAAGATCGCTCTGATCCTCACCCTCATCATCGCCGCAGTCGCGATCGTTCCTGTCATCAGAGACATCGCAAAAGGTGATCCGTTCACCGGGCGATCGATCACGGCACTGGGAGTCCTTGAGGGTTTCATCGCCTGTGGCTGGTTGGTGTACTTCTGTGCCATGGTGTTGGGGAGCAACATGGTCTCGCGCGATCTCGGCATCGCTGATGAGGTCGGTCCCGGCGTCTCAACCGGGCAGGCGTTCCTCCTGCTCGGCGTCGTCGGTGGAATCGAGCTTCTGCGCCGTTGCTTCAAATCAGGACGGGCTGCCCAGGACGAGCTCGAGGGACTGGTCTGATGGTTGAGGAATTCGATTCGCTCCATGTCGTCTGTCATCTTGACTCGATGCTGACGCGCAGAGGCCTCAGCCTCACCGAGCTGTCGAAGCTTGTCGGGGTGTCCCTGGCCAACCTGTCGGTGCTCAAGAACAACCGTGCCAAGGCCATCAGATACTCCACGCTCATCGCGCTCTGCCAGGCCCTCGACTGTCAGCCGGGAGATCTGTTCACCGTCAACGTCAGACCCGATTGAGACGAGCAGAGTGCATCACCGGCCGACCACCCGAGATCGTGAACAGCGCGGGGGTCCCAGCGGATCTGCGATGCGAATCCCGAGGACCTGAGCAGGGTCTGAATGACGGGCGAAGGTGAAGTGAAACGGCTGACCTCATACAATGGTCAAGGTGCCGGAGAGCCGACACGGCTGAAATCCTGATCGATGCAAGCACGAGACGACCATGTTTGGAAGCATGGAATCGATCGCCCGGCACGGAACTTATCAGCGATAAGGAAGAGACTGCAGTGAGCATAGTCGTCCAGAAGTTTGGCGGGTCCTCGGTAGCCGATGCGGAATCGGTGAAGCGAGTGGCCAAGCGAATTGTCGAGAACCGTCAGGCCGGTCACGAAGTTGTTGTCGTGGTGTCGGCCATGGGAGACAGCACCGACGATCTCATCGACTTGGCCCAACAGGTCTCTCCGATGCCCCCAGCCCGTGAGCTCGACATGCTTCTCACTGCCGGTGAGCGCATCTCTATGGCGGTCCTTGCCATGGCGATCGCCAACCTCGGCGAGGAAGCACAGTCATTCACCGGCTCCCAGGCAGGTGTGATCACCGACGAGCAGTTCGGCAAGGCGCGCATCATCGACGTCACGCCGGGTCGCATCCGCTCGGCACTCGACCAGGGATACGTGGCCATCGTGGCCGGATTCCAGGGAGTCAGTCAGACAGCGAAGAACATCACCACACTGGGACGCGGCGGATCGGATACAACCGCGGTGGCACTGGCAGCGGCACTGGATGCCGACGTGTGCGAGATCTACACCGACGTCGACGGAGTATTCACCGCAGACCCCCGCATCGTGTCGAACGCACACAAGATCGACGAGATCGGATACGAGGAGATGATGGAGATGGCGGCCTCGGGCGCCAAGGTCCTCATGCTCCGGTGCGTCGAATACGCCCGCCGCTACAATGTGCCCGTGCACGTGCGGTCCTCATTCTCACGTAATCAAGGCACTTGGGTGACCGGCTCACCCATTCCTGAAGCCTTCCGGCCGACACGGGGGTCGAAGGCCCCGGCAGCAGCGGAATCAGAAACGGAGTCCAACATGGAACAGGCAATCATTTCCGGAGTCGCCCATGATCGCTCGGAGGCCAAGGTCACGATCGTCGGCGTTCCCGACGTTCCTGGCAAAGCTGCCGAGATCTTCAACACCATGGCCGCGACGGAGATCAACATCGACATGATCGTCCAGAACATCTCCACGCGCGAACCCGGCAAGACAGACATCTCCTTCACCCTGCCGATGGACGACGGTGCCAAGGCACTTGAAGCCCTCGACGCGGTGAAGACCTCGATCGGCTTCGACCAGGTTCGCTACGACGATCAGATCGGCAAACTCTCCGTCGTTGGTGCAGGCATGCGCTCCCACCCCGGTGTGACCGCCATCCTGTTCGAGGCACTGAGCAACGCCCAAGTCAACATCGATATGATCTCCACCTCGGAGATCCGCATCAGCGTCGTCACGAGAGCAGATGTTCTCGACGACGCCGTCCGTGCCGCCCATGCCGCATACGGACTCGACAGTGAAGACGACGAAGCAGTGGTTTACGGAGGTACCGGACGATGAGCGTCAATATCGGAGTAGTCGGAGCAACCGGTCAGGTGGGCGGCGTCATGCTCGACCTGCTGGCGGACAATCCCGGATTCGAGATCAACAGCCTGAGGCTCTTCGCCTCGGCGAGGTCCGCGGGCAAGGTCATCGAATTCGCCGGTGAGGACATCACCGTCGAAGACGCCGCCGAGGCGGACCCCAGTGGGCTCGACATCGCATTGTTCTCCGCCGGCGGGGCCACATCCCGTGCACAGGCGGAGCGTTTCGCCGCCGCCGGAGCCATCGTCGTCGACAATTCCTCGGCCTGGCGCTCGGATCCTGACGTTCCCCTGGTCGTCAGCGAGGTCAACCCGGAAGCTCTGGACACATTGCCCAAGGGCATCATCGCCAACCCGAACTGCACCACAATGGCCGCCATGCCGGTCCTCAAGGCACTCGATTCCGCCGCTGCCCTCCAGCGACTCATCGTCAGCACCTACCAGGCAGTGTCCGGCTCAGGTGTGAGCGGAGTCGAAGAGCTCGCCGGTCAGCTCGAAGCCGGGGTCGCAGATTCCCGCAAGCTGGCCCGCGACGGCAGCGCCGTGAATCTGCCCGCCCCGGACAACTACGTCGAACCCATCGCGTTCAACGTCCTGCCCATGGCAGGATCCATCGTCGATGACGGTGAACTCGAGACCGACGAAGAGAAGAAGCTGCGCAACGAGAGCCGCAAGATCTTGGGGCTTCCGGATCTCCTCGTGGCAGGCACCTGTGTGCGCGTTCCCGTGTTCACCGGACACAGCCTGAGCATCCACGCAGAGTTCGACTCCGAGATCACCCCGGCCAAGGCCACCGAGGTGCTCGCGAAGGCACCCGGCGTCGAACTTGACGACGTGCCCACACCGCTGAAGGCAGCAGGCAAGAACGCAAGCTTCGTGGGCCGTATCCGCGCCGACCAGTCCGCCCCGGCAGGCAAGGGACTCGTCCTGTTCGTCGCCAACGACAACCTGCGCAAGGGTGCCGCCTTGAACACGGTGCAGATCGCGGCGCTGCTGGCGAAGAAGGTTGAGTCACAGGCGGCTTGATCTCCCAGCTGGAACAAGCTGAAACTTAAGCTGTAAGAAAGCCGCCAGCAGACCGATGGTCTGCGGGCGGCTCTCGTGATTCCACACATAAACAAGTTGCTATATATAAATATTTATATTAGTGGTGAGTCTTCGGGCTGAGTAGTGTGAACGTCGTTGACACGCTGATCCTCGCTCACGCTCTGAAAGGCACACCATGCGATCTTCCCTACTCGGCATCATGTCCGGGGCAGCCGCTCTCACCACTGTCGCCGCTCTGAGCGGGTGCGGGGGACAGGCGTCAGGCTCCACCGAGCTCTCGGTTGTCGCCTCGACCAATGTGTATGCGGACATCGTGTCGCAGGTGGCAGGTGATTTCGCGAAGGTGAGCGCAGTCATCGACGATCCCAACCAGGACCCGCACTCCTACGAGGCGACGACCCAGGACCGATTGAAGCTGTCGAAGGCCGATCTGGTGGTGCAGAACGGCGGCGGCTACGACTCGTTCATGACCACGATGCTTCAAGCCTCCGACGTCGAGGTCGAAACCATCGACACAGTCTCGATCTCAGGCCTCCCCGGCTCCGAGGACGTCGGCAACGAGCCCCATGACCACGACGGTGAAGAGGCCAACGGCGGCGGCCACGTCCATGACCACGGTGAAGACGAGGAAGGCCACGAACACAGCAAGAAAGGCCACGTTCACGAACACGGGGAATTCAACGAACATCTCTGGTACTCGGTCCCCACGATGACGAAACTCGTCGCCGAGGTCGCGACCCACCTCGGCGAGGCGGAACCTGAGCATAAGGACGAGTTCAGCGCCAACGCAGTCGACTACAAGAAGACGCTGGAGAAGCTGCAGTCGCAGATCGATGCGGCCAAGACTAAACATGAGGGTGATGAGGTCGCGGCCACGGAACCTGTGCCGCTGTGGCTGTTTGAGGACATGGGGCTGACGAACATCACCTCCGATGAGTTCCTCGCAGCCGTGGAAGAGGGCAACGACGTGCCGCCCCTGGTGCTGAAGAAGGCCGAGGAGCAGATTTCGGCGGGTGACGCAGTTCTGCTTGGGTACAATACTCAAGCGGCAGGTCCACAGGCAGAGCGGCTGAAATCCACGGCTGAGGAATCCGACGTTCCGGTCGTCGACCTTAGTGAAACGATGCCGGCCGATGCGCACTATGCGGATTGGATGGGCGACTACATCACCGAAATCTCCACTGCGCTCGAAGGACATGAACACTGAGAATGGCCACTGATTCCGACATTTCTCCCGAGCAGATCACAACAGCTGGCCAACCACCGGTGATCCGTCTGCGCGATGCGCAGCTGCGATTCGGTCAGCGCGTGCTCTGGCACGACCTCGACCTCGATATCGCGCCCGGGGAGTTCGTGGCGGTGCTGGGCCCGAACGGGACCGGGAAGACGTCGCTGCTCAAGGTGCTGCTGGGCCAGCATGCGCTGTCCACCGGTTCAGCTGAGGTCAATGGCAGGAAAGTGCACACGGGAAACTCGGCCATCGGCTACATTCCCCAGCAGCGCGGAATCGACCAGCACACCCCGATGCGGGGCCGCGATCTGGTCCGGATGGGCATCGACGGACACCGCTGGGGGCCCGGCCGGCTCTTGAAGCGACGCCGCCAGCAGGTCGATGAGCTCCTCGACTCCGTCGGCGCCAGCGACTACGCAGACGCCCCTGCCGGGACTCTGTCCGGCGGTGAGCTGCAGCGTCTGCGCGTGGCCCAGGCCCTGGCCAACGACCCCTCGGTGCTTCTGTGCGATGAGCCGCTGCTGTCCCTGGATATCCATCATCAGAAGGTCGTGGCCGGTCTGCTTCATGAGCAGCGAGTCAAACGCAACACCTCCGTCGTCTTCGTCACCCACGAGATCAACCCGATCCTGCCCTACGTCGACCGCGTCCTCTACATCGTCGGCGGCCACTTCCTCGTCGGCACTCCCGCCGAGGTGATGACCACCAGGTCGCTGACCAGACTCTACGGTTCCCCAGTCGAAGTGGTCCGAGTCGGTGGCCGGCTCATCGTGGTCGGCGGCGAAGCCGAATGCGTCGACCACCACATCCACGAGGACGAGATGAGCATGGAACGAGGTGCGATCTGATGTCAGCTCAGGAGATCTTCGGCAGTCTGTTCACCTTCGAGGACTACGGCGAACTGGTGGCGCTGCTGTCCAACTCGCTCATCGCCGCCGGGCTGCTCGGCGTCGTCGGTGGTCTCATCAGCGTCTTCGTCATGGCCCGCGACATTCCCTTCGCCGTCCACGGTGTCTCCGAGCTCTCGTTCGCCGGTGCCGCTTTCGCCCTCCTCGTCGGCTTCGACGTGGTGGGTGGATCCATCATCGGCTCCATCATCGCCGCGCTGATCATCGGTGTCGGTGGGGCCAAAGCGTCGGAGAAGAACGCCATCATCGGTGTGCTCATGCCCTTCGGGCTGGGGTTGGCGATCCTGTTCCTCGCACTCTACGATGGCCGGGCAGCCAGCAAATTCGGACTGCTGACCGGCCAGATCGTGGCCATCACACCGGGTCAGATCATGACCCTCGTCGTGTGTTCGCTGATTGTGCTCCTCGTGCTCGCCGTCATCTGGCGCCCGCTCATGTTCGCCAGCCTCGATCCTGAGGTGGCACGTGCCAAAGGGGTGCCGGTATCGGGGCTGACGATCGTCTTCATGCTCACCCTCGGCCTGGCCGTGGCACTGAGTGTGCAGGTGGTCGGCGTGCTCCTGGTGCTCGCGCTGCTCATCACCCCGGCCGCGGCGGCCACCCAGCTCTCGGCATCCCCCGTATGGGTTCCGGTGCTCAGCGTCATCTTCGCGGTCACGTCCTCCGTCGGCGGCATTCTCATCGCTCTGGGCTCGCCGGTCGTGCCGATCAGCCCGTTCGTCACCACGATCTCGTTCCTCATCTACCTCGTCTGCCGTTTCGTGGGGCAGCGCCGGATGAAGCATCTGCACCGACGCCGCACCGCCCGTGCTGCCGATGAACACGAGAAGCCGGTCGCGTTCCCAGCCTGAGACGCCGCGAGCCCACCACTCCTCCCGAACTACCTGACGGCGGCCCAGCAACCTTGCGCCATGGTGCTGGGCCGCCGTGAGGTAGTAGTTGGGACAGTGTCGAGGATGGCCGACTAGAGTTGGACGAATGAAGAAGCGTGCATTATTCGCCGGCGCCCTCGCGATTCCTGCGGCAGCCGGCATCTGGGGCGCGGTCATCGAGCCGCACCTCTTCGCCGTCCGTCGCCACACCCTGTCGATCCTGCCGGCCGGAGCACAGACCATCACGATGCTGCACGTCTCTGATCTGCATTTGGCGCCCTGGCAGAAGCACAGGGCCTCATGGGTCAAGGCGCTGACACGCCTGGACCCCGACATCGTCGTCAACACGGGGGACAACCTCTCTGCAGACATCGTGCCCGCCGTCCTCGACGTCTTCGACGGACTCCTCGATGTTCCCGGCGTCTTCGTCCTCGGGTCCAACGATTTCTTCTCGCCCAAGGCGAAGAATCCTGCCACCTACCTGCGGTCTCCCTCCGAGGTGAAGCATCGCACGCGGCCCGACCTCGACGTCAAGGCCCTGATTCGTGGGTTCGAAGGCAGTCACATTACAGCCGAGGACACGCCCACCGGCGACACGCCCACCAGTGACGCGCACAGTAAGGCCCGTGGATGGCATTTCCTCGACAACGCCGAGGCGAGTCTGACGGTCCGTGGAACCCGCATTGATTTCTGCGGCCTGGGGGACTCCCACATCGACCGTGACCGGATCCAGCCGAGCGACGGTCAGGGCCGCGGCCCTGAGGCGTTCGACTACCCTCGGTTCGATCCTGAAGCTGGGGTGAAAGTAGGGGTCACGCATGCGCCTTATTCGCGCACATTGGAGGCGTTCACCTCGGCGGGAGCTGACCTCATCATGACCGGGCACACTCACGGGGGGCAGATCCGGGTGCCATTCTGGGGCGCGCCGGTGACGAACTGCGACCTCGATCGGACACGCGCGAGAGGCCTGTTTCCCTACCGGAAATCTCTCGTCGAAATCTCTGCAGGATTGGGATTCTCGCCCTTCTCACCGGTGCGTTTCGCCTGCCGACCGGAGGTCAGTCTGCTGACTCTCGTCCCCAGGGTCTGACCTTCTCATCGATTTTTGAGAATTTGCACAACTCGGATTAGCTAAACTTGTTTTCATGGTGTCTCCTGAGTCAAATCCGAATCCGACCAAGACAGGTGCGTTTCTCCAGTTCGTCGCCGTGAGCGCGGTGGCGGGAATCGTCGCAGCTGGTCTTGCCATCCCCGGAGTCGGTGTAGCTACTGCCAGCGCAAACAGTGCCGTCGAGATCTTCAATTCGCTTCCCGCGACCCTGGAGGTCCAGGATCTGGGGGAGAAGTCGACGATGCTTGCCTCCGACGGTTCGGAGATTGCGGAATTCTACTGGCAGAACCGCGTCGAGGTGCCCCTCGACGAAATCTCGCAGGAGATGCAGGACGCGACGATTTCGGTCGAAGACTATCGGTACTTCGAACACGGCGGCGTCGATATCGAGGGTATCGCCCGTGCAGCGGTGCACAACATGGTGTCCTCGACGACCCAGGGCGGATCAACGCTGACTCAGCAGTATGTGAAGAACGTGCTGGCGGAGAACGCCCACGCCAAAGGGAACGATGAAGGTGTGGAAGCGGCCAAGGAGTCCGAGGGCACGGCTGGCTATGCGCGTAAGCTGCGCGAGGCCAAACTCGCTGTTGCAGTTGAGAAGAAGTACGACAAGAAGGACATTCTCAACCGCTACATGAACATCAACAACTACTCCGGTTCACCCAACGCCTACGGTGTGCAGGCGGCGGCCCACAAATACTGGGGCATCGATGCGACGGATCTGAACATTCAGCAGTCGGCGATGCTCGCCGGCATTGTGCAGAACCCTTCGGCCTTCAACCCGCAGCGGTTCCCCGATCAGGTGAAGCAGCGCCGCAATACTGTGCTCGGGCAGATGCTCAAATATGACCACATCACTCAGAAGGAATATGACAAGGCGGTCAAGACCGACCTCGACCTCGACCTGCATGAGACTCCGAACGGCTGTTCTGCCGCGAAGAGTAACGCGGCGTTCTTCTGCGACTATGTTGAGAACGTCATCAAGAATGATGAGACCTTCGGCGAAACCGTGGAAGATCGCATCGCCTTCCTGCAGCGAGGCGGGCTGACGATCAAGACCAGCCTCAATCCTGACATCCAGAAGATCGCCGACAAGCAGATCAAGAAGCGTGTTCCTGTGGGCGATCCGTCCGGTGCCGGACATGCCCTGGTCACGATCGAGCCGGGCACGGGTGAGGTCATCGCCATGGCTGAGAACCGCGAATACACGGTCGCCGACGTCACGAAGAAGGACAAAAACAAAAAGACCAGCATCAACTACACCGTCGACAGGAAGCACAACGGTGGTGGCGGTTTCCAGGTCGGTTCGACGTGGAAGCCCTTTGTACTGGCCACCTGGTTGAAATCGGGTAGGGGCCTCAACGCCACGGTCAACGCTACGAAGCGCAACTTCCCGGCAAATTCATGGAAATATGATGGCTGTCCGAACATGGGCGGTGACTGGGACCCGAACAACGCCGGCGATGGTGAGGGCAAGGGCTCGATGACCGCGCTGGAAGCCACGAAGAAGTCCGTGAACACCGGTTATGCGGCCATGGGCAATCAGCTCAACATGTGCAAGATCATGGACACCGCCATGGATCTGGGAATTCGCTACGGCAGTGGCGAGAAACTGGATTTCAAGGACAAGAACGGCTTTATCCAGGCTCTGTCGCCCTCGTCGATCTTGGGTACGACAGAGACCACCCCGATTGCGATGGCAGCGGCGTTTGCGGCCTTCGCGAACGAGGGCGAGTTCTGTGGTCCGAAGCCGATCCTTGAGATCAAGGACCGTTCGGGTAAGAAGGTCGATGTGCCGGGAGGAGGCTGCGAACAAGTCCTCGACAAAGAGGTGGCCAAGGGCGTTGCCTATGCGCTGACGCAGACGTTCAACGGTGGTACGACTACCCAGTTGAAGATCGGAGCACCAGCTGGTGCAAAGACCGGTACGACGAACTTCGATGTCGGTCACACCTGGTTGCTCGGGTTCACCAAGACTTTGTCGACCGCCGTCTGGACCGGTGACCCGGCTGGAACGCGTGACTGGCGCACGAACAGCCAGGGAGCGGTGCGCGGATATGTCTACGGTGCCACGATCTCCGGCAAGACCTGGCAGGCCTATATGAATCAGGCGGTCAAGGAGACGAAAGGCAACACCGGATTCCCCAAGCCGAGTGGCAAGTACATGGGCGGCGCCGGCTCCAGTGGAGGCTCCGGCGGTGGTGGCACTGGTGGCGGCACCGGCGGCAGCAACAACGGCGGGGGTGGCACCGGCGGCAGCAACAACGGCGGCGGTGGCAGCCAGAACGGCGGCGGTGGCACCGGTGGCGGTGGCAGCCAGAACGGCGGCGGTGGCACCGGTGGCGGAGATGGCGACAACGGAGACGGTGACAACGGAGACGGCGGCGGCGAAGCGCCGGGCCTCGCCGGTAACTGAGCGCCGGACAGCCTGAGAGACACAGGGGTGGGACGATCATCGCGATCGCCCCACCCCCTTCTCGTCTGGCAGGAGCGTTCACTCTGTGGCATGGCTGGCGGTAGGTTCCCGGGTTCTCGGCTAGTGTTGGCAACGACAATGATTGCCGGTCGCACTCCTGCAGTATGATCGGCTGTCGGTCCATGCAGGCGCTCGTTCCGATGGCGCATCGGGACACGGGCAACCAGAGACTCAAGGAGAATCATGACCAAGTGGGAATACGTCACTGTGCCGCTCATCGTCCACGCGACGAAGCAGATCCTCGACCAGTGGGGCGAAGACGGCTACGAGCTTGTCCAAGTTGTTCCGGGCCCCGACAACAACGGACTTGTGGCCTACCTCAAACGTCCCAAAGCCTGAAGCAACAGAGCCTGAAGCTCCAGAGTCTGAGCACTCATCTGACCTGAAACACCCTCGTCGAAGGACCAAACATGTCGAAGACCCTAGACCGCATTGCTGAACTCGGTCTCACCCTGCCCGATGTCGCCACACCCGCAGGCGCCTACGTCCCGGCGCTGCGGACCGGCAATTATGTCTACACCTCGGGCCAGCTGCCTGTTGTCGACGGAAAACTCCCCGCGACAGGCCACATCGGCTCCGACGTCGACCTTGAGACCGGCTATGACCTGGCACGGACTGCAGGGCTCAATGCTCTCGCCGCGATTGCCGGCGTCATCGGCGATCTCGATAAGATCGTGCGCGTCGTCAAGGTGACCGGGTTCGTGAACTCGGCTGATGACTTCACACAGCAGCCATCCGTCATCAACGGCGTCTCCGAACTCTACGGTGAGATCTTCGGCGACCGCGGCCAGCACACGCGCAGCGCCGTGGGTGTGAACACTCTTCCTCTTGGCACCCCCGTTGAGGTCGAGGTCGTCGTCGAGGTTGAGGACGATGCCGCTTAGCGGACGCACTCTGCCCGTCTCGTCGGACCTGCGTTGGCTCTTGGACCAATGGCAGTCCGACGGGCGGTTCCCGGTCCCCGAAGCTCCACGACCTGCCTCGGCGATCGTGCTGATCAGAGACTCACTGGATGGCTTGGAAACCTTCATCACTCGGCAGCTTGATGCCAGGGGAATCGAAGACCGCAACCGCTTGGCCTACCCGGTCAGCAATCTGCGTCTCGGTGACCTGCGCAATCTGCCTCTGGCCGGATGGAATTCGGCCCGCTGTGCAAGGACTCTGAGCATCGAGAACAAGTCACGGGCCCTACACCATTTCTCGGCCGCGGCACGAATCTCGTTCGCTGCCACTGGTGTCCTGCTGGCAGAGGACGTCGACCGGGATATCGTCGCCGCACCACAGACGGATTGGCGCGGCACGCGGTCACGGCTGTTCTCCAGTGAGATCTCCTGGTCCCAGATTCTGCGCGAACGTGATCTCAAGCTGCGCCCCGACCTCTGCAAACCCTGGCTGCGGTGGATCA
Organism: Brevibacterium sp. CBA3109; assembly: GCF_040256645.1. Classification (NCBI taxonomy): domain Bacteria; kingdom Bacillati; phylum Actinomycetota; class Actinomycetes; order Micrococcales; family Brevibacteriaceae; genus Brevibacterium; species Brevibacterium koreense. The sequence goes on from NZ_CP158281.1 coordinate 825,067, forward strand.
ACACGGCGACCCAGCTGCACCGCTTCGATACGACCTACTTTGTGGCCACAGTGCCCTTCGGGCAGAACGTAGACTTCCTCTCTCCGAATGAGACCTCGGGAGGATGGAAGCGGCCCGAGGAGATCCTCGCCGAGGCCGAGGGAGATCCCGACAAGATCAGTGCGAGCACACGCATCATCGCCGAGAGCCTGGTCGGCGTGCCCAGCGTCGGAGCCGCCATGGCCCAGGTCCGCGACCTGCATCCGCTGCGGCCCGAGGTCACCAACGACGACGGCGAGTGGCGGGTCGTCATCCACCCCGGACGTGACCTCTACCGCAAAGGCACTCTCCGCGATTATGCGGTGGCCGTCGGTGACGACGAGAATGACCAGAGCCCTGGGTTTCTGACTCTGAGCGACGAGGACAACGATGCCGAAGCAGGCGAAGAGGAGACGGACGATTCATGAGGATCCGCGCGAACAACCCATCCCCGATGACTCTGACAGGCACCAACACCTATGTCATCACCTCGGCGGACGACACCTCGGCTGTGCTCATCGATCCGGGCCCGGAGCTTGCTGAACATCGTGAGAACTTCCTTGCTGAGCTCGGCGACCGGAAGCTGTCGGCCATCATCCTCACTCATCAGCATGACGATCACTCGGAGATGCTCGGAAGTGTGGAGCAGTGGGCGCCGGAGGTGCCCGTGCACGCGGTCCTCGAGAAATTCTCCCGTCTGAGTCCTCCTGTGGCCGATGGTGACATGATCGCATTCGGCACTGACAAGGCCGATGTCATGGAGGTCGTTGCGACTCCGGGACACACGATGGACAGCATCAGCCTCATCCACGATCACGTGCTCTACAGCGGCGACACGGTCCTGGGGGAGGGGACGACGATCGTGACCCACCCGGAAGGGTCGCTGCGTGACTACCTTGAGTCACTCGACAGGCTGATCCGACTGCTTGGTGAGGGGGGCTATTCGACTATTGAGCCCGCACACGGTCCCAGCATCGAATCTCCTGCTCAGGTGCTTGAGTACTACCGCAGCCACCGGCTCGAACGGATCGAACAGGTCAGAGCGGCTCGGGCGCAAGGAGCCATGAGTGCCACCGAAGTTTGTGACATCGTCTATCACGACGTCGATCCGAGCGTCCGCGGAGCCGCCGAGCAGATTGTGCGGGCGCAGCTGAACTACTTGGGGGCCCTGGCGCCCGACGACCAGATGTGAGCACATGCAGCTGAAGCGTCTCGCACGGCATTGCTCGGCCGACATCATCCTTCACTCGTTCTGCGGACGAGACCACTGTCTGCAAACGAGGGTCTCGTCTGCACAGCGAAGTAACGACGGCTGAGGCGCCCAATCACGTACGTACGAACGCCCAGGCACATACAGTGCCTGGGCGTTCGTACGATGTGGGATTTCGCGGTTCGGCAACTGCCGAGGACTGATCAGCGGGCGCGGTTGCGCATGCGCTCCATGTCGAGGATGACGACCGAACGGGCCTCGAGTCGGATGAAGCCACGAGCTGCGAAGTCGGCCAGGGCCTTGTTCACAGTCTCACGTGAGGCACCGACGAGCTGCGCGAGCTCTTCCTGAGTGAGATCGTGAGCCACGAGGACACCGTCCGGTGCCGGCTTCGAGAAGCGAGACGCGAGGTCCAGCAATGCCTTGGCAACACGACCGGGAACATCGGAGAACACGAGGTCGCCCACGGTCTCGTTTGTGCGGCGCAGACGCTGAGCCAGAGCCTTGAGCAGGTTCATTGCGGCCCGTGGGCGCTCATCGAGCCACGTCGTAAGGTCCTCATGCTTGAGGCTGAGCAGCTCGGACTGAGAGACAGCGGTGACAGAGGTCGAACGTGGGCCCGGATCAAAGAGGCTGAGCTCACCGATGATCTCTCCCGGTCCGATGACCGAGAGCAGATTTTCGCGGCCGTCGGAGGACTCGCGGCCGATCTTGAGCTTGCCGCTGGAAACGATATAAAGTTCGTCACCGGCATCGCCCTCGTGAAAGAGCGCGGTTCCCCGACGGAGACTCCGCGGGTTCATGAACTTCATCAATGCGCTTGTCGCTTCATCGTCCAAACCTGCGAAGAGCGTGGCGCCCCGCACAACTTCAATATCCACTGTGTCCTCCTTGTCGTGGTAATCACAGATAAATCTACCTGGTCAACGGTGCTGATACCAGCAAAGGCGCGGGAGTTTGCGGCATTAGTGCAAAACAAGGGGTTTTGTTTGCGTTTCCTCCACCCTCGCCGAGGTGGGCCACGGTTGCATGCGGACGATCCCGTTCGACGGGTCAGTGCAGAGCCACCTCGGCGATGTGAGGGACGCTACTGCGGAAATGCGGGGCACGGATTAGGATGGTGAGTCGTGTTGACGGTGGCAGAGAAGAGCGCGCGGAAGTTCGCCAAGGAAACCCCATTGGGCAAGACTCGACGGGCGAGGAAGATTCATCGAATCCTCGCCGAGGTGTACCCGAATGCGAAATGCGAGCTCGACTTCGAGACGCCATTCCAGCTCCTGATCGCGACCGTCCTGTCTGCCCAGACCACAGACATCCGGGTCAACGCGGTGACACCGGGACTGTTCTCGGTCTTCCCTGATGCACACAGCCTCGCGGTGGCCAACCTCATCGAGGTCGAGGAACTCATCCACTCGACCGGTTTCTACCGGGCGAAGGCCCGCAACATCGTCAAGCTCGCGAACGAACTCGTCGACACCCACGACGGTGAGGTCCCCAACTCACTGGACAAACTCGTCAAGCTCGCGGGAGTCGGACGGAAAACCGCGAACGTGGTGCTCGGCAACGCGTTCGACACCCCGGGCCTGACCGTGGACACGCACATGGGGCGACTGGCTCGCAGGCTCGGCTGGACCGATGAGAGTGACCCAGTCAAGGCTGAGCATGACATCGCGGCGTTGTTTCCGAAGAAGGAACTCACCCTGCTCTCCCACCGAGTCATCTTCCACGGACGACGCATCTGCCACTCGCGCAGACCTGCCTGCGGGGTGTGCCCATTGATGGCATTGTGTCCCTCGTTCGGGGTCGGGGAACTCGATCCGGAGAAGGCGCGGGCGATGCTCAGATTCGAAATGGCACCCCAGGCATGAGTGCTGAAGCATGTGAGCGGGGCACTTCTGGGCAGGGATCGGTGGGGCAGGGATCCGCTGCGCAGGCTTCGACCGGGCACGACTCCCTCGCGCACGTCTCCGTCGCGCACGACCAGACTCTGCGGACGCAGCTGGAGAGCCTCGCGGCGTCGAATGGTTCGCCCGAGTGGCTGCGACGGGCACAGGCTCCGGGTGATGATTCAGTGCGTGACGCCGCCGTCCTCATGCTCTTCGGCAAGGGAGGCCAGCCGCGCACAGACGCCGGTCGGGCAGAGTCTTCACGCTTGGCAGACTTCGGTGTCGACGACGTCGACATCGTTCTGCTGCAGAGGGCGAGCACCCTGCGCAACCATCCCGGGCAAGTCGCGTTTCCCGGTGGCCGACGGGATCCCGAAGACGACTCCCTAGTCGCTGCAGCCCTGCGTGAAGCGCGGGAAGAGGCCGGCATCGTGCCGTCAACGGTCGACGTGCTCGGGCAGATGGATCCGCTCTACATTCCCGTCAGCAAATTCCAGGTCACTCCTGTCATCGGTTACTGGGCGCAGCCCGGTGCGGTGCGGGTGATGGACACAGCTGAGTCGTACTCCGTCTACCGGGTCTCTGCCGCCGATCTGGTGGCGCCGGCCAACCGAGGCACGTTCTCCCGGCCGGACCTGAAGATCACGACACCGGCCTTCGACGTTGGAGTGCTCAAGGTGTGGGGCTTCACTGCAGGCATCCTCGACTTCGCTCTCGAGCACCTCGGCTGGGCCGGGGAATGGGACCGCGACTCACACATCGACATCGACTTCTGAGGCTGTTGCTCCTTCACTTCGAAGTCGACTGCTCGATGACAGAGCATGCGGACGACAGCTCGCGAGTTTGACGGCTGAGGTGCCTGATCAGGGCGAACACCTGCCGAGAATGTCGTGTCAGTGGCGTGGACTAGCCTTATTGGTATGGAAGCAGAGACGGTTCCCGACGTGATCACCGAGATCCACCGGTGGCGTGAGGCGCTGTCGAATCTGCCCCCAGCCCTCAGCGAGGTCGATGCCATCGACCGGATCGGCGCACTTGAAGAACTGACGGCTGCCGCCGCTGCGGCCCAGGCCAGGGAAACCTTGACCTTTGACATGCGCCGACGCAACAGCGAAGCCGACGACGGAGTGGCGAGCAAAAAACAGGGCAGAGGTGTGGGGGCGGAGATCGCCCTCGCACGTAAGGTCTCTCGGGCTCGGGGCAGCACGCTTCTCAAGTTCTCGCGCTCCCTGCTCATCGATCTGCCCCACACGTATTCAGCGCTGAAGACCGGCTGCATATCCGAAGAGAAGGCCCGTGCCGTTGCGAAGGAGACCGACTGGCTCCCCAGGGACAAACGTCGACAGGTCGATGAGCGCATGGCGCAACGCCTCGCCGAGGTGGGAGTCGGGCGGCTGGGCAACGAGGTTCGTGCTCTGGCGCAGCAAGTCGACCAGAAGGCCGCCGTTGAACATCTCGAGAAATGCACGGAGGAGCGGTCAGTCTCGGTTCGTCCTGCCCCGGGCAACATGGCATACCTCACCGCACTGTTGCCGATGCCCCAGGCTGTTGCTGTCTACGCGAATCTGAAGAAGTCTGCGGCCTCCCTGATCGGGACAGGGGAGTCAGGCCAACGCTCACAGTCCCAGGTCATGGCAGACCTGCTCGTCGAGCGGACGACGGGTCAGGAGTGCGCAGCAGCAGTTCCAACAGAGATCCATCTTGTGATGAACGATGCCAGCCTGGTGGGTCGTGGCGACGATCCGGCCTGGCTTCCCGGCTTCGGCCCCTTGCCCGCGGGAGCCGCACGCACGTTCGTGGCCGAGAACGAGGCCACCGTCTTCCTGCGCAGGCTCTACACCCGCCCTGACGACGGCCAGCTGGTGCGCATGGATACGCGGCGCCGGGAGTTCTCGGGGCTGCTGCGACGCATGATCGTCATCCGTGACGACGTCTGCCGCTCACCGTGGTGCGATGCGCAGATCAAACACGCTGACCATGCCACGGCCTACTCCGCCGGCGGCGAGACTGATTGGGACAATGCCTCGGGTCTATGCGCCGCCTGCAACTTCGCCAAGGAGCTCAACGGCTGGAAGCACATATCGTCTCCAGAGAAGCTGATTGTGAAGACCCCGACGGGCCACCGCTACGAGACGAGGACCAAGCCCATCGACGCCCGCGCAGCTGAGACGGATTCGGCTGACCCCGAGCTCGACGTGGCGAAGCGACGTCGACGCCACAAAGAAGCCGACCAGGCCCACGGTCCGCCGATGAAACGAAGACAGCCACATGACAAGCCGCGGTCACGTTGCGGGACAAGTTCGGTCGAATACCTCTTCGGAGAAAAGATCCGCACGTTCCTCACCACGAAGCCAGCCGAGTGAATGCGGCGGTGGCGCCGGGCTGAGCCCGACGCCACCGCTGTTTGGAGCTATTCTGCTGTGCTCAGTTGCGAAACCTGTCAGTACCGCGGACCGGAGGGATTCTTCACCGCACGCTTGACCGAGGCGATCAACGACTTGGCCGAATTGATCGCCGTACCCGGGACAGGGTTGCCCTTCTTGAACAACGGCAGAGCAATCAGAACGAGGATGATGGCGAGCACCGCGAGGATGCCGAAGACAATGAGGAAGCTTCCCCACCATGGCCATCCCAGGCCTTCGTGGAATGCGGCAGCCCCGGCGAAAATCACCATGAACGATGACAAGAACAGGAAGAACAGGGCCACGACGGCAAGTGCCGAGCCGATGCCCAAGTTCTTCGCACCGGCTGTGGCTTCAGCCTTGGCCAGCGCAATTTCTTCCTCGGCGATCGCTTTGGAATCGTCGCCGATGCCTTTGATCAGTTCGCTGATCGACCTCTCAGCCATGAGTGCTCCTATCGACAAAAACTTGGACAATCTTTCTTAAGAGTAGTCTGAACGCGCCCGGTGACCAAAGAAATACGGTCAGTAGAACGAGAAAAACCCGCCAGATGAAACCAGAACGGCTCTCTGCAAGCGTCCGTTCTCACTGGCGGGTTCGTCTCAGCGCAGGATCAGGACTTCGCCACCGATTCTTCGATCAGGTCCATGACCGATGAGTCGGCCAGCGTCGAGGAGTCTCCCACCTTGCGATGCTCAGCGACGTCCTTGAGCAGGCGGCGCATGATCTTGCCGGAGCGGGTCTTCGGCAGCTCAGACACGATGTGGACCTTCTTCGGCTTGGCAATCGGCCCGATGTCCTTCCCGACGTGTTGACGCAGCTCTTCAGAGGTTTCCGGGGAGTCTTCGACATTGTTGCCCACGATGACGAATGCAACGACGGCCTGACCAGACGTTGCGTCGTCTGCTCCGACCACTGCCGCCTCGGCGACATAGGGGTGGGCGACCAAGGATGACTCGATCTCAGTTGTCGACAGACGGTGTCCGGACACGTTCATCACGTCATCGACACGGCCGAGGAACCAGATGTCCCCGTCCTCATCGCGCCTGGCACCGTCTCCGGCGAAGTAGGTGTTCTCGAACCGTGACCAGTATGTCTCCTTGAAACGCTCGGGATCTTTCCAGATACCGCGCAGCATGGAAGGCCATGGCTGGCGAATGACGAGGAGCCCGCCCTCGGGTCCAGCAGGGCTGTTTCCTGCGTCATCGACGACATCGACGGAGACTCCAGGAATCGCGCGCTGCGAAGAACCAGGCTTCGTCGACATCACGCCGGGAAGCGGGGCGATCATGTGCGCGCCGGTTTCGGTCTGCCACCAGGTGTCGACGATCGGGCAGCGATCACCTCCGATGACACGGTGGTACCAACGCCAGGCCTCCGGGTTGATCGGCTCACCGACACTGCCGAGCAGACGCAGACTCGAGAGATCGTACTTCGCTGGAATCTCCTCGCCCCACTTCATGAACGTGCGGATAGCCGTCGGCGCGGCATAGAGGATCGTTGCCTTGTACTTCTCGATGATCTCCCACCAGCGGCCCTGGTGAGGGGTATCGGGAGTGCCTTCGTAGACGATCTGCGTGGCGCCGGCTGCCAATGGTCCGTAAGTGACATAGGAGTGTCCTGTGACCCAGCCGACGTCGGCAGTGCACCAGAACACATCGGATTCGGGCTTGATGTCGAAGACAGCCTTCATCGAGTACAGAACCTGAGTGAGGTAACCGCCCGAGGTGTGCAGAATGCCCTTCGGCTTGCCGGTTGTCCCGGAGGTGTAGAGGATGAACAGCGGGTTCTCGGAGTCGAAGAATTCGCATTCGTGCTCGGGGCTCGCGGTCTCCACCGACTCGTGCCACCACTGGTCCCGGCCGTCGACCATCTCGACATCCTGACCGGTGCGACGCACCACGAGGACCGTCTCGACAGGGGTGTCGCCGTGTGACAATGCGTCGTCGACGGCCGGCTTCAGGCTGGTGGCCTTGGTGCGGCGGTAGCTGCCGTCAGCGGTGATGACCACACGCGCTTCGGCATCGATGATGCGTGAGCGCAGAGCGTCGGCGGAGAAGCCGCCGAAGACCACTGAATGGGCAGCTCCGAGGCGGGCGCAGGCCAGCATTGAGATTATCGCTTCGGGGATCATGGGCAGGTAGATGGCCACGCGATCTCCGGCTTTGACCCCGAGGTCGGCGAGAGTGTTGGCTGCTTTTGACACTTCGGCGAGCAGTTCCGCGTAGGTGAAGGTGCGGGAGTCGCCGGGTTCCCCTTCGAAGTTGATGGCAACTCGGTCACCGTTGCCGGCGATGACGTGGCGGTCGAGACAGTTGTAGGCCACGTTGAGTTTGCCGCCGATGAACCACTTCGCGAACGGCGGGTTGGTCCAGTCGAGTGTTTCGCCGAAGTCCTCTTTCCAGTCGACGAGGTCACGAGACTGCTCGGCCCAGAAGCTCAGGTAGTCGGCATCGGCACGTTCGTATTCGTCGGCCTTGACGTTGGCGGCAGTGACGAACTCTTCAGGTGGGGCAAAGGTTTCGGATTCTGCTGTGCTGTCGGTCATTTTTCCCTCCGGCTTCTTTGATGGATCGAAAATTCTAGTTGCACTGTATACCCGAGATGGGGCCTCGGGGCACCGTCGTCCGTTCGATGAACGATGGTTTCCGGGGGTAGCAATCGCCCAGACACTGTGCTATAAGACACACTCTACGGACCGAGTGAAACGTGGACGAGGCGTACCCGGAGATTCACCTGCACCTGGCAGGCGGCACAGAAGGAGTGCGCAGGGAATCCTGTTCTGCAAGGATAGGGACGGAGTCTGTCAGGATGGGAACTAGATAGACACATTAAGTTTGACGACCCTGTCCCCAAGAGCGACTGGAGTAATCGATGAGTTCGCCGCAGCACCCGACTGGATCAGGACCACAGCAGTGGCACGATCCGCACGCGCAGAACCCCGGGCCGAGCAACCAGCCACAGTTCGGCCAGGGGCCCGCATATGGATCAGGACCTGCCTTCGGCGCAGGACCTGAGTCTCAGCCCTCCGGGTCTGGAGGGTACGGCGGCGGTCCTGTCGGTTCGGGAGGCCCTGGGCCCTATGGTCCGGGCCCAGGCCCGCAGAACTCCGGCTCTGGGCCCTATGGTTCAGCGCCAGGGCCCTACGGCTCAGCACCAGCGCCAGGGCCCGGGCCCTACGGCTCAGCGCCGGGGCCTTATGGTTCGGCGGGCCCTGGTCCGTATGGTTCGGCGCCGGGTGCCTATGGTTCTGCTCCCGGCTTTCAAGGGGCAGCACCAGGCCAGTTCGGCTCCGCAGGTCCAACAGCTCAGAAGCGTCCTCGCACCGGCCCGGGGCTTCTCGGTCCGCTGACCCTGCGCGATCTGTTCCTGCTCTTCGCCGGGCTCCTCTCGTTGATTGTTCTTTTCGTGCCGTTCAAGGCTGATGGGTTCATGTCGTGGTCGCTGTGGCATTGGACGATCGACGCCATGGGGACTCTGACATTCGACGTGTTCGGGATCTGGTTGATCGTGGCAGCAGTCTTCGTCAACAAATTCGGCAACGGTGGACTCAAAGTCGGTTCGCTCAGCCTTGACCAGGCGATCTCGGTTCTGTCTGGTGCTTCGTTTACCTTCGCGTTCGTCCACCTGCTGACCTCGGTCCAGTACTGGCACGTCGGCGCGTACCTCGCCTTCTTCGCAGCTCTGATCGCCTTCTTTGCAGGCGTATTCACGATGCTTCCCTTCTTCAGCAAGGAATTCGCAGTTCGCGATGACGTTGCCGCACATCCGAAGGCACGCCCCACGACCAAGCGCGCACCGCACCCAGCGCCAGTGGCGAACATGCCAGGCGCCCACAACGGCCCAGGCGGATTCGGTGCGCCCTACGGCAGTCAGCCCAACGGGCCGATCGGTTCGCAGGGTCACCCGGGAGCGCCCGTATATCCAGGTCAGCCAGGAGGCCCGGGCCAGTTCGGTGGACCGGATCAGTTCGGCCAGCCGGGCCAGCCAGGGCAGGTCGCTGCGCCTGCACAGTCGGCACCAGCGGGTCAGTTCTCCGCGCCAGATCAGAACGGCCAGCCCAATGGACAGCACCAGTTCGGCCAGCCCGTCGGAGCCGAGCAGAACAGCCCCTATGCTCCACCGGAGCAGCAGGTGCAGGAGTCGTCTTTCGACTCCGCAGCGTCCGCCGATGACTCGGCGGACCAGGCGGTGCAGAGTACAGGATCAGGTCAGACCTACCTGGGTGCTCAGCACTCACTGGATCCCCAGCACACGCAGAGCGAACCGACGCAGACCTTCGGCTTCGGCGCTCATCGTGAAGAATCGCCGTGGAGCAACGACGGCGAAACTGCAGTTCAGGCTCCGGTGTCTGCAGACAGCTCAAGTGCCAGTGGCTCAAATGACTTGAGCGACTCTCGCGACACGAGTGACTCCAGTGTGGATAGCCTGGGCGCCGCCGAGTCGGAGTCCGACAGCGGTAGCAGCACTTCCTCGGGAGCGGGGACGACCGCTGCTGTCGCAGGTGCGGGCGCAGTGGGCGTCGGTGCAGCTGTTGCCGGAGCCGCCTCAGCGAGCTCGGAATCTGAACCGAGCTCGGAATCCGAACGTCGTCGCGGACGCCATGCCGCTCCCAGCTCGGACACCGAATCCGAAACAGCTGACGCACGGGTCGATAGCCTGACCGAGCGCCCAGCAGGTGATTCCGACCGCATCGTAAGCGCTGATCGTGAAGCAGCCAGCGACCAGGGAGACAAAGCAGAAACCGCTTCAGGTGCGGCTGTGACTTCGACGCAGGATGACTCCTCAGCACTGACCGACGACGACTCCGCATCTCCTGCGGAGAGCAGCTCGTTTGCCACGAAGGTCAACGCTCATGACTCGGACACCAACCTTCGTGCCTCCGAAGGAATTTCGCTGAAGCCTGAAGACGCCTCAACCACCTCAACCACCTCGGGCGATTTGGCGGACTCAGTCGAGTCGGCGAACGCCGAACAGTCAGAAGCAAGCACGACCGCCGACGAGGTTCGTGGAAGCGAGTCTGGCGTCGCAGGGCCTCACACCGGGGCTGCAGATGACGATGCCACCGTCGTCAGCGGTCCCGCCGCAACTGGCGTCGCAGAATCCGGTTCGGAACGGACCACTCACCCAGAAGCGGACGAACCGACGCAGTATGTGCCGGTGGCCGGCTACGGCAACGGCGGCCATCGCAGCAGCGGCTCGGGAACTGCAGAGGCGAGGAGCCGCGGCCTAGACAACGCCGAGAATGCGCCTTCTGCTCCACAATTCGGAGCCGCGAATGCCTCGTCGAATGCCTCCGCAGTCGGCGAAGAGGAGACCGTCGTTCAGAGTGCAGTTCAGCCGGGCGGCAGCCGGGACGATCGCGAGGACCGATCAGGTGAGAACCGGAGTGGCGCTGACCAGGACGGGCCTAACCGGGGCACCGGCCAGAATGTCATCCAGGCGTTCTGGTTCGCCGTTCCCGAACCGCGCGAAGCTGTGGATGCGACCACCGGAATGCCGGTGTTCACGATCTACCCCGGAGACTGGTTCCTCGGTCTCGAGGACAACGGATCGTGGTTCAAGGTTCGCGATTCGGATGGTCGCGAAGGACTTCTGCGCAACACCGAAGGTGTCCAGCGGGGATGATCCCTAAACGGCCGACTCGTGCGCGCGGGCTGTGGACAACAGTCCGAGCGCACGTCGTCTGACCATCTGAGCAGAATCCGTCAGACTGTGCCCGTGAGGGACCTGACCAGTCGAGATCTTCAAGTCGACCGATAAGGGGCGGCTCCTGTGACTTGAGTGCACAGGAGTCGCCCCGCCTGCTTTTTGTCCACAGCCTGCACTGTGGAGCTGTACTCACGACATACCGTAGGTCCACGCTGTCACCATGCAGATAGCACTCATCACCGACCTCGGCGCCATCACCGACGAATGCGCACGAGTCGCCGAAAGCATCGGCATTTCGCTCAAGGTTCTGCCTCCGGACTCGGGCGGCTGGCAGAACGCCTCTCTCATTCTCCTCGGCGAGGATGTTCGCGAAGCTCCAGCCACGGACCATGCGGACCGCATCCTCGTCGTCCTTGACGGGGATGAGACCAGCTCGGCCTGGAAACGTGCCGCCCACCTCGGCGTCGAACAGTTGGCGGTTCTGCCCTCGGCCGCGGAATGGCTGAGCGGGCGCATGATCGCAGCCGTCGAACCGCCGGTAGCACCAGGCGTCACGGTCGGCGTCGTCGCCGGGTGCGGAGGGGCTGGCGCATCGGTGCTCTCCTGCGCGCTCGCCCGCCGTGCCGGACCGGACGTGAGCACGGTCCTCGTCGACGCTGATCCGCTGGGCGGTGGACTCGATCTGGTGCTCGGTGCAGAACAGGTCCCCGGCCCACGTTGGGCCGATCTCAGTGCCTCACGTGGACAGCTTCGCCCCTCGACACTGAGCCAGGCGCTGCCCCGCCACGAGGGCCTGGCGATCCTGTCGTGGGGTCGGGACGACATCCTTGACCTCGACCCGGACGTATTCGACGACTTCCTGGCCGCAGCCGGACAGGCGTTCGAACTCGTCATCGTCGATCTGCCGCGTCACGCCCCATCACAGTGGACACGCCGCTGCCATCACGTCCTTCTCGTCTCACCTGCACGGGTCCGGTCTGCAGTCGCAGCATCTCAAGTCGCAAAACGTCTGTCCCAATCCCACCCAGACGTGCGTCTCGTCGTTCGCGACACCGGCGCCGGAGGACTCGACGCTGATCTCCTCGCCGAATCCATCGGACTCGACCTCGCCGGCAGCATCCGCGACGACCGTGGCCTGTCCGCCGCCGTCGACCGCGGCGAAGGCATCCCGGGCGGGGCACGACTGGGAAAACTCGTCGACCGTCTCCTGGGGGAGTGGGTGGAATGAGCGAATGGCTTGATGCCTCACTCGTGGCAGAGGTCCGCAAAACCCTGCTCGACAATCCGGGGCCGGTGACCACAGCGGCCGTCGCCGAGGCAGTTCAGCGCACCGGTCGGGTGCTCGGTTCCAGCGCCCTCCTCGAACTCGTGAACCGTCTGTCCGCGCAGCTCTCCGGTGCAGGTCCCCTCCAATCAGTGCTCGAGGTCGCTGACACCACCGACGTGTTCGTCAACGGCCCGCGTGAGATCTTCGCCGACACCGGAGCGGGACCCCGACTCCTCGACCTGTCCTTGGGTGCTGAGGACGAAGTGCGGTCCTTGGCCGTGCGCTTGGCAGCTTTGGGCGGCCGCCGTCTCGATGATGCGAGTCCGTTCGTCGATGTCAGGCTCCCCGACGGGGTACGTATGAATGCGATAGTGCCACCGATTTCCGGTGAGCACACCACGATCTCCTTTCGGGTTCCCCGGCACGCCGGTTTCACATTCGAACAGCTGCTCACCGGTGGATTCATCCCCGAAGATGTGCACGAGCTCCTGATTGAGGCGGTCCGATCTCGAGCCAACATCCTTATCTCGGGCGGTACCGGAACAGGAAAGACGGTCCTCCTCGGCGCGCTTCTGGGTCTTGTCGATTCGGATCAACGCATCGTCATCGTCGAGGACTCCCGGGAGCTCATCGTCGGGCACTCCCACGTGGTCGCGCTCGCCGCGCGCCAGGCCAACGTCGAGGGCGGCGGCGAAGTGACGCTGACGGATCTCGTTCGCAACGCACTGCGGATGCGTCCCGATCGCCTCGTCGTCGGAGAGTGTCGAGGCGCCGAGGTGAGGGACATGCTCACTGCGCTGAACACCGGCCACGAGGGCGGCAGCGCCACAATCCATGCGAACACAGCAGAAGCCGTTCCCAGCCGTCTGGCAGCGCTGGGAGCATTGGCGAACATGAGTCCACAAGCAGTGTTCTCACAATTCTCGACCGCCATCGACCTTGTCATCCACCTGCGCCGAATCGGAGCTGACCGAGGAATCACCGAACTGGCGATTCCCACGCGGGAGAGCAGCAGCGGGGTGAGAATGGAACCCGTCTGGGGTCGACCGTCTCCGCTGTCCGAGGGAACTTTCAATCGTCGGGCGCTGGCCCGGTTCGAAGCGGTGCTCGAGCAGAAGGCTGCCTGATGATCACCGCGATCGCCGTGCTGGTGGCTCTGAGCATCATCCTCAGCGCACCGCTTGACCCGGCATCGCGACTGCAGGACCTACTCCGCACACGCCAGGACGAAGACGACTCCCGTCGAGGTGGACGGCAGGCCAAGGAGGATCCCGAACAAGAGAAGCTGTGGGCCATCTCGGCGGTGGAGAACTGTGCGCATCTGCTCAAAGTGGGTATGACCCCGCAGGCAGTGATGGCGACCCTGAGCAGGCAGAACGCACAACTGGCACCGATCTCACGTGCGATCTCCCTGGGCGAAGAGCCCGGACGAGCCATTGCCACCAGGGGAGCAGCACTGCCGCAGGCAGCCGCCGAAGTCTTCGCCGGCATGTCTTCGGTGTGGACCGTGTCGGAACGATCCGGAGCACCCGCAGCCGACATGATCCTCCGTTATGCGAAGGCGCAGCGCAGCACCCTCGATGCTGATCGGGAGAGACGCATAGCGATGGCCGGCCCCCGAGCGACAGTCAGAGTGCTCAGCTGGCTGCCGCTGATCGGTGTCGGTCTCGGCCTGCTCATCGGCGTCCACCCCGTTGAGCTGCTCTTGGGGCTGCCGGGCCGATTGAGCATCGGCGGCGGTCTCGCCCTGTACTTCGTCGGGCGCTGGTGGATGAGGCGGATGATGGCTCGGGCGGAGCGCTGATCGATATGACCGCACTCCTGGTGGGAGTCCTCATCGCGGCTGGGGTCCTGTTGTGGTCGGGCAGATCCGACGGGCGCTTGAGACGACTGTTGGGCGGGCACGGTCCACGACAGCGAGGTGGTGTTGAAGCGCCCCGAACGGATTCACAGCGGGATACCAGGGGCCGGCCTCGGGTGGTCGATGACCTGCTCGCCTTCGACCTCGATCTCGTGGCCATCTGCCTCACCTCCGGGCTGCCGATCCCGGTCGCTCTGGCATTGACCGCCGACGCGACAGACGATCGGTCCGGGCTGGGACGAATCGCGCGATCCATGACGATCGGAGGCCAAGACCTGTCCGACGATGACCGGCTCGCCCCTGTCCTCGAAGTCTTCGAATTCTCCGAGCACACCGGCGTTGGACCCGCACCACTCATCGAGTCTGTCGCGAAGGAGTTGAGAGACTCGTCCCGCAGACGCAGACAGGAAGCGGCTGCAGCTCTGGGCGTCAAACTCGTCGTACCACTGGGAGTCTGCATCCTTCCAGCTTTTCTGCTGCTCTCGGTCGTTCCCGTGGTCATTTCTCTGCTGTCGGACCTGACGACTGTCTTCTTCTGACAGGACCGTCCGACCTCGCGTGACAGGTCCGTCCGACCTCGCGCTCCGAGCGCGCACTCTGACTGGTACGAGCGATTGTCGACCGACCGTTCAGCTGACCTTGGTAATGTCGGGGGCATGGCACCGGTTACGCCCTTCAATCAACTGTCCAACGTCGAACAAGCCGAAGAATACGCTGACAACCTCTTCACCGGTCGTCACGTAAGGCTTCGTCCGCTGCAGCAGGAGGATCTTCCCTACCTCGAGCAGTGGTGGTTTGATCCCTCGATCGTGGTCTTGCAGAACCACACCGTCCTCCCTCGTCCCGAAGGTGGGGTGTCCGAACAGTTCGCGCTGTGGAGCGCTAACAAGGACACCGATGCGGTCGGTTTCAGCATTGAGCTGCTCGAGACCGAGGAATTCGTCGGCCACGTGACACTCTTCGGCCGGAATTCGATCAACCAGTCCGCCACACTGGCCATCGTCCTCGGACCGGAGTTCCACGGTCACGGCTATGGCTCCGATGCTGTGCGACTGGGCATCAAGTACGGCTTCCTGCAGCTGGGACTCAATCGTATCGAGCTGCAGACATGGGCGTTCAACACCCGCGGCATCGCCTCGTACACGAAGGCCGGATTCGTCGAAGAGGGGCGCCGTCGTGAGGCTGTCTTCTTCAACGGTCGCCGCCACGATGAAGTCATCATGGCGATCCTCAAAGAGGAGTGGGCAGGCAGGGGCTGACTCTCAATCCTGCTCACCTGCACCCTTGCGGTCTTCTGGCCCGCACACGCTCGTAGGCTCGTAGGCTCGTAGGCTCGTAGGCTCGTAGGCTCGTAGGCTCGTAGGCCGAGCTGACTCGAGTGCTGACGCCTGTGGAATTCACCTCGACTCGAGTGCGTTTCGGTTGTTGACGGTGAACCTGTTTCCACAGCCCGGTTGTCGACTCTGGACGTGAGTCCACGTCTCATCCAAGACTGATACTCCCATCGCAGACCGCGAATGAGGGCTTCAACGAGGAGGAGACTATGAGCATAGAAACAAGGCCGCACGACTGTGACGGGCCGCCCTACCCACCTTGGGGTGAGGCGCGCGGCGTCGACACCAGCGATGTCGATTGGGCAGGAGCACCCAAGTACTCTGGCTCTGGCACCGATTCGGATGCTGCCGCGGATGCCTTCGACAGCGAGGAACCGTGGAGAGAGGACGGCATCCCAGAACCGTGGGGTCCCGACGCTGGGGCGACGACCGCAGAATATGCGATCACCACCCTCGCAGCCTGCGGATTCGCGGCACTGCTGGTTGTCATTCTGAAATCTGAACCGATCAAAGAACTCGTCACCGGTGTGATCCAGACCGCGCTTGGACTCGGAGCCTGACATGGCGACCGGATGCTCCTGTGATCCACGACGAGAGAAGCAGCACCGTGATGCGGGAACGGCCACCGCAGAATTCGCCGTTGTCATGCCCGCCATCGTGCTTCTCATCATCGTGCTCACAGGGGCAGCCGCCGTCGGCTTCTCCCAGCTGAGAGCCTTCGACGCAGCCAGATCCGCAGCCCGAGAGATCGCCCGCGGTGAACCGCAGGCAGCGGTCGTGTCCGAAGCGAAGAAGCACGCTGGAAAGGCGTCCGAGGTGCTGGTCCGCTCCGAAGGCGGATATTCGACGGTGACCGTCACCATCGAACTCCCGGCGGCGATCATCTTCCTCAGCGAAGTCGAAGCAGCGGCGACGGCGCGAACAGAGGGAAGCCGCTCCACCGCCGCTGAGGCCCAGGGCCAGCACACTTCAGGTGGACCGCCATGACGAACATCGTTGTCGGACTGTGCTCAATGGTCCTGGTCCTCGCCACCGCCATCGGCGGACTCAGCCAAGCATTCGCAGCCCACAGCACCGCGCAGAGTGCCGCCGACCTTGCGGCGCTCGCGGCAGCCGACGCAGTTCGCGGAATCGTCGCTGGCGAACCCTGTGACATTGCGAACGAGGTCGCGAAACGCAACGGCGCAGTCGTCAACGACTGCCGCGCCTCACTGACGGAGCAGAGCGCATATGTTCAGGTGGAGGTCGAAATCCCCGGTCCGCTGCCGAAGGTGAAGGAAAAAGCGGTGGCTGGGAAGTAGAACGAGTGGTCAAAAAAGACGGAGGTTGTCACCCCAGAGCGGCCCGCAGCAGTCGCAGAGCCGCATCCTTTTCCAACGGTTCATTGCCGTTTCCGCACTTCGGTGACTGCACGCACGAAGGGCAGCCGTCGACGCATTCGCACGCAGCGATCGCATCACGTGTCGCCCCCAGCCAACCTTCGATGACCTCATAGCCGCGCTCCGCGAATCCAGCTCCACCGGCGAGACCGTCGTAGACGAAGACCGTGGCCATCCCGGTGTCAGCATGGCCGGCGGTGGAGACACCGCCGATGTCCCACCGGTCGCAGCCGGCGAACAGCGGCAGGAGCCCGATTGACGCATGCTCGGCTGCGTGTACGGCACCGGGAAGATCGGCCTGAACTATCTCAGCTTCATCCAACAGCGTCTGTGGAATCGTCCACCACACGGCCTTGGTCTCCAGGGTACGTTCGGGCAGATCAAGCTCATGTTCGGCGAGGATCGCCCCGCCGCGCTTCGCCCGCATCCGATAAGCGATGACATGGTCCTTGACGTCGACGGTCCCGCTGTACACCGTCACCCCAGAAGGAAGGGCACGGTGCCGGTCGGTGTTGACGATGTCGATCTCGGTCTGGGACCGGGCCTGCGTCGTGTAGTCGACCTCGGCGCGCTCCACGAGTGCAACTCGATCCTCGAGATCAAGATCGAGGACAGTGAAATCGGCACCCTGATGCGTATAGACCGCGCCTGGGTGAGCACCGGTGAAGGCCCCCGACTCGTCAACGGTGCCCAGCAGTGCACCGCTGCTGGCCTCGACGAGACGGAACTGGCCGCCCCCGCTGCCGCGGATATCGGACATATCCGCTGCAGATTCGTCCTTCGCCCAGAACCACCCGGTGGGGCGTGCCCGCAGGAGCTTTCGTTCGACCAAGTCGGCGAGCACCTCACCGGAATTGTCGGGGAAGTGAACGAGATCCGCCTCCGTCAGGGGCACCTCGGCGGCCGCAGCACACAGGTGCCCGCCCAGAACGTGCGGATTGCCGGGATGGATGACTCCCGCATCGACGGGAGCATCGAAGATGACCTCGGGATGGTTCACGACATAAGTGTCCAGCGGGTCGTCACGGGCGATGAATACGGCCATCCACCGCTGTCCCGCGCGTCCCGCACGACCAGCCTGCTGCCACAGTGACGCCAGGGTCCCGGGCCACCCGGAGATGATGACGAGGTCGAGGCCCGAGATGTCGATCCCAAGCTCAAGGGCATTCGTCGACGCCACAGCCAGAAGACGTCCCGATCGCAGTGCGGATTCGAGGAGTCTGCGCTCCTCTGCAAGATAGCCGCCGCGATAGGCCGCGACCTTGTCCTTCAACGAGTCATCGACTTGACCGACCTGGTCACGCACGGTCGAGGCCAGTGCTTCGGTGCCGCGGCGGGAGGCGATGAACGCAATCGATCGATAGCCTGCACACATCGCGTCGGTGAGGATATCTGCCGCTTCGACCAGACCACTGCGGCGCTCGCCGCCGGGGGAGACCGGTGGCTCCCAGAGGGCGAAGCTGCCTGAGGCACGGGGAGACGAATCCTGGTTCACCGCGTGCACGTCGCGTCCGGTGAGCTTGGAGAACGCCTCATCCGGGTTCGCCATCGTCGCAGACGCTCCGATGACCACCGGGTGAGCCCCGTAGTGCGCGGCGATGCGCAGCAGACGGCGGAGGATGAGTGCGACGTGGGAGCCGAAGACTCCACGGTAGCGATGAGCTTCGTCGATGACGATGAAGCGCAGCGATTTGAACAGCCGGGCGAACCGTTCGTGCCGCGGCAGGATCCCGCGGTGGAGCATGTCCGGGTTGGTGAACACGATGTTGGCGTGCCGTCTCGCCCAATCCTTCGACGCCTGAGACGTGTCCCCGTCGTAGGTGGCCGGTCGCATGCCTTGGACGATGAGCTTCTCCAGGTTCGCCATCTGGTCCGCGGCCAAGGCCTTGGTCGGTGCGATGTAGATCGCCGAGGAGGTGCGCAGTTTCGTGCGGGTGCTCTGAATGGATTCGAGGACCGGAAGCCAGAACCCCAAGGATTTCCCCGAGGCAGTCGGCGTGGCGATGACGACGTCGGAACCGTCTCGCGCGGACTGCGCAGCTTCGAGTTGGTGGTCCCAGAGTTGATCGACGCCGATGGCATGACAGGCGTGTTTGAGTTCTTCGTCGATCCACTCCGGCCAGTCCGACTCATGTTCGAACCGCTGTGGAATATCGCGCACGTGGACGATCCGTTCATCCCTGGCACCGAACCCGGTGACGATGTCGAGAAGAGCAGAAGAGGCCATGGCCCCAATTATGGCGCAGTCAGGGTCATCGAAGTGCAGTCGTTAGGATTTGTGTGTGATTGAACAAGACATGACCCTCGTGGCAGACCAACTCTACCGGGCCGGGTACACCGAGCCGCGGCTCCGGCAGTTCTGGGGTGGACCCATCGCCTCCGCGCTGGTGCGCAACAACGGCGCCCCTGCGATCCACTTCTGCCAGAATCTGCTCGAAGCAGCTGAGGCACATGGGCAGGCACGGAATCGAGGGGAGGCCCCGAGTCCGTTCGACCAGCACCTAGCGGCACTGGCCATGCTCTTTCATTTCCATCGTGAAGTCAGTACCGAAACGGCGCGTGCCGCCCTCGGCGAAGACGCGTTCGGTGTCGCTGTCGACGCCGGACTGCTCGTGCCCAGCAGAAGTGACAAGATGAGCAACGGTGACGCGACAATCAATCGTGACCTGATGAGCAACGATGACGAGTCTTCGAACGCCGAGGTGGGAGATCCGGGATACGTGTGCGCTCCGTTTGCGATCACTCCCTATGATCTGCCGGTCGGCGTTCCACGCGGGTTCCGCCCCGGTGACGAAAACCTGTATCTTGTCAGCGACCATGGAACTCTCATCAATCCCGATGTTCTCGACGGTGACTTCGTGCTCGGACTCGGCGGGGCGGGACGCACGCTCGTGTCGCTGACGCCGCGTGACCATGTCACCATCTCCGCCGACATCGGCACCGGGTGTGGGATCCAGGCTCTGCTCTTGGCCCGTCACAGCGACCGCGTCATCGCCACCGACATCTCCGAGCGCGCCCTGCACCTGACTAGACTCAGCGCTGGACTCAACGGTGTCGACAACATCGAACTCCGGGCAGGATCAATGCTTGAACCACTGCGCGAACAGGTCGATCTGCTCGTGTCCAACCCGCCCTTCGTCATCACCCCGCGCACCACCGTGGCCAACTTCGAATACAGGGACGGCGGGATGACCGGGGACCGGCTGGTGCGGTCCCTGTTCACCGCGATTCCCGACCATCTCCAAAGGGGCGGGCGTTCCGTGTGCCTCGGGAACTGGGAGACCACCTCGGCGGTGGGTGCAGGACCGGAGGCCTGGGTCACGGACCCGGACACCTCGGTGCTCGTCATCGAACTCGAGGCACTTGACCCCATCGCCTATGCAGAGACGTGGATCCGGGACGGAGGCATCCCTCGTGCCGGCCAGGATTGGAACGCGGCAACCGCAGCCTGGATGGACGACTTCGACACGCGTGACGTGAGAGAGGTCGTCTTCGGATACGTCATCATGCACAAGCCAGAACACGCGTCGACGGCCGACTATGCTGCCCCAGCGATTGCCGATCATGGGATTGCCACCGATGCCGGGCAACCGCCGTCGACGTTCAAGACCAAGGTCAGGACCACCTCGGCGATTGCGAACAATCCGCATGGACTCGCACAGTTCGTCACGACCACGTTCGCGCTGAGGTCGTGGCTGGCAACTGCTGCAGCCGAGGAGATCGCGAACACCGTATTCACCCGCTCTCCGGACCTCGTCGAGCACCGCCACCATATGCCCGGAGAATCAGATCCGAGCTCGATCACGCTGGAACAGGGCATCGGCTTCGGACAGGTCTTCGACCTCGACACAGCTTTGGCTGGATTCGTCTCAGTCGCCGACGGCAGCCTGACTCTGCGGCAGACAGCGGTGGCTCTTGCGCAGCTGCTCGACGTCAACCCGACCGCGCTCGAAGACCAGCTCATCGCTCAGGTGAGACAGCTCGTCGCTGCCGGTGCACTGCTGCCTGTGCACGATGGGAAGCAGGAATAACGGTAGTATCGAAAACCGTTGCCGTTGAGGTTCACTGCATCAACCCGATGCAGGTCGAGCACGATCATCAGTGTTACATTGGGCCGGATCGTCCGTTTATTCGATCAACCGGCGCCGTGAGAGGAATGTGAAAGCGTGACCACAACCGAGAAGCAGCCCCGCCGTCTCGTCATCGTCGAGTCCCCGACGAAGGCGCGAACGATCGTTGGGTACCTCGGAGAGGGTTACGACGTTGAGGCGTCGGTCGGCCACATCCGTGACCTTCCCACCCCGTCCGAACTCCCGGCAGACATGAAGAAGGGGCCATACGGAAAGTTCGCTGTCGACGTCGACAACAATTTCGATCCCTACTACCGCGTCGACCCGGGCAAGAAGAAGAAGGTCACTGAACTCAAGCGTCTTCTCAAAGACGCCGACGAACTCTATCTCGCAACAGATGAGGACCGCGAAGGTGAGGCAATTGCCTGGCACCTTCTCGAAGTCCTCAAGCCGAAGATCCCCGTCAAGCGCATGGTCTTCCACGAGATCACCCCTGAAGCCATCGAACGGGCTTTGGAGAACACCCGCGAGATCGACGTCGCCCTCGTCGACGCACAGGAGACTCGCCGCATCCTCGACCGCCTCTACGGCTACGAGATCTCGCCCGTCCTGTGGCGCAAGATCCGTGCCGGACTCTCTGCCGGTCGTGTCCAGTCTGTGGCGACACGTCTCGTTGTCGAACGCGAACGCGAACGCATGGCCTTCGTCTCCGCCGATTACTGGGACCTCGATGTCGACCTGGGGCTGCCCGATGGCAGCAGCGCATTCGCCGCGAACCTCACGACCCTCGATGGCTCTCGTGTGGCCTCGGGCCGCGACTTCAATGACAAGGGTGAGCTGAAGAACTCCTCGGCCACCGTCGTCGACCAAGCCAAGGCCGAGGAGCTGGCGACACAGCTCAACGGCACCGCGAAGAACGCGCTGACGGTCACGGCCGTCGAATCGAAGCCGTACTCACGCAAACCGGCTGCTCCGTTCACGACCTCGACCCTGCAGCAGGAAGCCGGGCGCAAGCTGCGCATGAGCGCCCGACAGGCCATGCGCACCGCCCAATCGCTGTACGAACACGGCTACATCACCTATATGCGTACCGACTCCTCCGCACTGTCGGGCCAGGCGATCTCCGCGGCACGGAAACAGGTGACCGAACTCTACGGTCCCGAATTCGTCCCGCAGTCGCCTCGCTCCTACTCGGGTAAGCAGAAGTCGGCGCAGGAGGCCCACGAGGCGATCCGTCCCTCCGGTGACTCCTTCCGCACACCGGCCCAGGTCTCGAAGTCACTCAGCGGCGACGAATTCCGTCTCTACGACCTGATCTGGAAGCGCACCGTCGCCAGCCAGATGGCCGATGCCAAGGGCAAGACAGCAACGATCAAAGTCCGTGCTGACCTTGCTGACGGTCATGAGGCCGGCTTCAGTGCCAGCGGCACCGTCATCACCTTCCGCGGATTCCTCGCTGCCTACGAAGAGGGCACCGACGCCGGACGCTACGACACGAAATCCGGTGAGTCACGCCTGCCGCAGGTCGACGAAGGTCAGGCCCTGTCCGTGGTCAAGGCCGAAGCCGACGGTCACACGACGGCTCCACCGCCACGCTTCACAGAAGCCAGCCTGGTGAAGCAGCTCGAAGAGCTCGGCATCGGCCGACCCTCGACGTATGCAGCCACGATCTCCGTGATCCAGGACCGCGGCTATGTCACCACTCGCGGCAATGCCCTGGTTCCCAGCTGGTTGGCGTTCTCTGTCGTCCGCCTCCTCGAAGAGCACTTCACCAGGCTCGTCGACTACGCGTTCACCGCAGACCTGGAGTCCGAGCTCGACCGTATCGCCATGGGCGAGGAAGACCGCAAGGCGTGGTTGGCTCGCTTCTACTTCGGCGACAAGTCCCAGGACCGCGAAGGACTTAAGGAAGTCGTCGACGACCTCGGCGACATCGATGCCCGCGAGGTCAACACCGTTGTCATCAGCGAAGGCGTGAATCTGCGTGTGGGTCGCTACGGCCCGTACCTCGAGGTTCCGGCCTCTGAAGAGGGCGCGGACCCGAAACGTGTGTCTGTGCCCGAAGATCTGGCCCCCGATGAGTTGACCGCAGCCAAGGCTGCTGAACTCATCGAATCGCAGGGTGATGGCGACCGTGAACTCGGTGTCGATCCCGAGACCGGACACACGATCGTGGCGAAGAACGGGCGATTCGGTCCCTATGTCTCCGAGATCCTGCCCGAGCCCGAAGAGAAGCCCAAGCGCGGAGCGAAGAAACCGAAGCCTCGCACCGGCTCCCTGTTCAAGTCCATGGACTTGAACTCGATCGACCTCGAGACTGCACTGACACTGCTCAGCCTTCCCCGAGTCGTCGGCCAGGATGAAGAGGGCACCGACATCACCGCCCAGAACGGCCGCTACGGCCCGTATCTGAAGAAGGGCACTGACTCACGGTCGTTGACCGAGGAAGATCAGATCTTCAACATCACCTTGGACGAGGCACTGAAGATCTACGCCCAGCCGAAACAGCGCGGCGGTCGCCAAGCGGCAGCACCGCTGAAGGAACTGGGCGAAGACCCCATTTCGAAGAATCCGGTCGTCGTCAAGGACGGTCGCTTCGGTCCCTACGTCACCGACGGCGAGTTCAACGCGACCTTGCGCAAGGACGACACCGTCGAGTCGATGACCATCGACCGTGCCGCCGAGCTCCTGGCCGAGAAGCGTGCGAAGGGACCGGCTAAGAAGAAGGCGCCGGCGAAGAAGGCTCCTGCCAAGAAGACAACTGCGGCGAAGACCACGGCTGCGAAGAAGACCACGGCTGCGAAGAAGACCACGGCGAAGACAACTGCGGCGAAGGCTCCGGCGAAGACTGCTGCCAAGTCGACTACGGCATCGAAGTCGACAACCACAGCGGCAAAGAACACGACCGCGGCGAAGAAGACAACCGCTAAGTCGACGACCGCGGCGAAGAAGACAACGGCGGCCAAGCCGAAGACTCCCT
This sequence comes from Brevibacterium sp. CBA3109, assembly GCF_040256645.1. Lineage (NCBI taxonomy): Bacteria > Bacillati > Actinomycetota > Actinomycetes > Micrococcales > Brevibacteriaceae > Brevibacterium > Brevibacterium koreense. The sequence goes on from NZ_CP158281.1 coordinate 849,126, forward strand.
GAGGCCGCGCGGCCCCTCCTCGTCTAGACGGTGGGTCGTTTGGGCGTTGGGCGTTGCAAGTGTCAGCAGTACACCGAGTTGTGGAAGTTTTGGGACGATATCTAGACGGAGAATCGGCCCATTTCTTCCTCAACTCCCGCTGGCGGCAACTCGGGCTGGTGACGTCGCGGCGACAGAAATCAGATAGGTGAAACCTGTCAGCCTCTCGACTCGTGCTCTTCCGATTCGGCGGCAAATGAGTCCAAGGCTTCACCGTCGAGACGGAAGGTCTCCCACTCGTCCTGAGCCTTCGCACCCAGTGAGCGGTAGAACCCGATGGAGGGCTCGTTCCACTTGAGGACGCACCACTCGAGTCGGGTCAGACCCCGTTCCTGGCAGATCTGAGCCAATCGCCCCAGCAGGGCTTTGCCCGCCCCGTCGCCGCGATGATCGGGGTCGACGAACAGATCCTCGAGCCAGATCCCGTTCTTTCCCGTCCAGGTGGAGAACGAGTGGAACCAGATCGCGATACCGATGATCTGCCCTTCCACCTCGGCGACGAGCCCGTAGGTGTTCGGATGCCCATCGTCTGGGAACATCACTGCAGCGAAGTCGTCTTCGGTGGCTTCGACCGCTTCGGGTTCCATTTCGTACACGGCCAGAGCCTGGACCAGTCGGAGAATGTCCGGCAGGTCGTTGTGTGTCGCCTCGCGCACATTCATGAGGTGATGGTCTCCAATCGCTTCGGTGTCGCAGTGCAGGGTTGTCATGGCACGGAGGGTGTCACAATGCAGGGGGTGTTACAGCACGTGGGTGCCGGACTTGTCCGGCAGCGCCGCGAGTTCGTCAGCGGTGGGCTCACCGGGAGTGTGCGGATCGGCGTGGGCATAGTAGGAGGCGAACGCCTCGGCGACGGTGTCGGTCGTGATCTCGGGGTGAGCTTCACTGATCGCGCCTCCCGTGGTCGGGTCCCACTCGATGCCCAGAGCAGCCTCGACGTCGGTGAGGACGGCACGGATGGGATCAGGGTCCTCGACGATCACAGATGACGAGAACAGCCACGCCCCCGAGACCACCCGCTGTGCGGTTCCGATCGCTTTGATCCGACCGGCCACGTTGACGCTGTGCTCACCGGGACAGTACTCCCCGGGAATCTCGCCGAGGCGGGCGTCGACCCCGATGCTTCGCAGCACTTCGACGTAGTCCTGCCCGAACCCGGTGAACCTGGCGGTCGTGTCCTTGATGAACGCATCACTGGGTTCGATGTGGTCGATGACCAGCGATCCCCGATGATAGGCGGCGGCTCGCCCACCGAGGCTGCGCAGAGCTGGAGTGAAACCGTGATCTCGGGCTGCTTCGATGGCTGTCGGGAACCCGGGGAGGAAACGATCCCTGGCCCCGAATGCCACCGTCGGTGCGGGCCGGTACATCCGCAGCGTCGCCCCGCGGCTGCCATGCTTGACCGAGTCGAGGAGGACTCTGGCGAAGGCGAGTTCCTCGATCGGGCCCAGTCCGGTGGTCGCTACTGCTGACATAGCGGTATTCGTTGTGTGCACGCAATCAAGAGTAGAGGATCAGGCATCTGGGCAAAGAGATCCGGTCGGTTCCAAGAGATATGTCAGTCGCGGCAGATATTGTAGGTCTGTGAGTATGTTGACGACTACAGGACATCGACTTCCCGGAGCCCCTGGCCGGTTGGTTGCCGAGACCGCTGCCTGGGGCGCACTGATCGTACTTGTGGCGATCAGCTATGTCGTGGCGGGCACCAGCGGATTCTTCGCCACGATCGGCGGGAGGGCCTTTACTGCAACGGCCGACAGTCTCGGTGCGGGAGACTTCGACAATCAGCTGGGGAGCCTGTCGCTTCTCATCGTCTTCGTTCTCGCCGGGGCCGGACTGTTCATTCCGCAGAAGATCTTGGCGAGCAGGGGCCCAGCCGCCCGCAAACTCGCACTCAGCATTGCTGCTTTCGTCGAGGCAGGGCTTCTCATCGTCCTCAGCCTCGCGCCGAGCGCCTGGCTGACCTGGGTCACCGCACTGTTCCTCGGAGCCGTCGTCGGCCTTCTGCTGAGCATCAATCCCTTCTCGAACGAGAAGCCGTGGCGTAGGGTCGGCATTCCTGCGGCGGTCCTCGTCTTCGTCTCCTTCGCCTTCCAGATCATCGGTGGTTCCGTCGCTGGCACTCAGGCTCTGGGGTGGATGAGTCTCCTGGTGGGCGTCGCCATGGCCGTCGGCGCCGTGATCATCTTCCTCACTCCTGAGCGCGCTCTCCACGCCGAATCAGCGACAACTGGCGCATTCCCCGCGATCAAGGCTCGCGTGGCCAGACCTGCCGCGACCATCAAGACACCGTGGGTCTGCATCGCACTGTTCGCGGTGCTGGGAACCACAGTCATCCTCGCGCAGCCGACCGCTGTCGAACACAGCTTCGGTCAAGCGGGCTTCGCCCTCATGATTGCGTCGTGCTTGGTGGGTTGGGCCATCGGATTCGAGATGGGGCCCACCTTCGCTCCCGGAATGTCGAGGCCGCGTGTCTCTGCGTTCGCGTTGGCCGTGTCAGGAATTCTGCTGATCGCTACGGGAGCCATCAATGAGCTCTCCGGCAAGGTCGTTCTGTCCGCAGTCATCGCCTTCCTCGTCGGAGTCGGCGTGCGTTCACAGCCCTACGACTTCTCGCGGCGGGTCGGGGCAGTCGGCGGTGCAGTTGTCGCCCTCATCCTCAACTCCATCGACCTCGGCATCGCCGTCCCTGTCGGTTCGGCCATGGAATGGCTGTTGGCCCCCAGCGACGTTGCGTTCGGAATCATGGGTTTGGCCGCTCTGGTCGCCGGCATCATCGGACTCTTCATCTTCGACCCACACGGCCTACAAGGCCTGTCCGTTGACATCGTGCACGGATTCCGTCCTCCCAGCACCCTCGAGAACGGAGCGAACGACGGCATCGGAAACTCCGTGGAACGGCTGGGAGCCGGATTCTTCATCGCCATTGAGGGCGGTGACGGTTCGGGCAAGAGTACACAGATCAAGCGGATCTCACGGATTCTCGCCGATGAGGGCCACAACGTCGAAGCCACGCGCGAACCAGGTGGAACCGAGCTGGGGCGACAGATCCGTTCTGTCCTCTTCGACTCCGAACCGCCCAGCCCTCGCACCGAGGCGCTGCTCTTCGCTGCCGACCGCGCCCACCACGTGGCCTCTTTGGTAGATCCGAGCCTCGACGCTGGAAACATCGTCATCACCGACAGATACATCGATTCGACGATCGCCTACCAGGCCGCTGGCCGCAACTTCGACCCGAAGACGATCCTGGCGCTGAGCAAATGGGCGACTCAGGGTCTCGTCCCGCACCTGACGATCGTCCTTGACATCGATCCCGAGATCGCCGCAGCGCGGATGGGCGCACGCGGCGAGAACAACTACCTCGACGAGGAGAACCAGCAGTTCCACCAGCGGGTCCGGCAGACCTACCTGACACGTGCACACAAAGAGCCCGACCGCTACGTCGTCCTCGACGCATCGGTATCCGAGGATGAACTGACCGACGGAATCCTCACCTCCATCCGCACCCGTTTGCCGCGGCAGGCGGGCAGTGCGTCCGCCCCCGATGCAGGTGTCGCCACCGGTGTGTCAACCGGCGCCGAGGTGGCTGCAAGTCAGCCCTCCGAGGCCGTCGTGGGCAATCCGTCCGAGGAATCAGACGAGGCGCAGTCTGCGCAGTCGCGAGACGAAGAATTGATCGAGAACGCCTCAACAGCCGACGATGAGGATTTCACTCCCGAGCCCGGGGTCCGGTTCGTCCCGTTGTCGGGTGAACGGTTCGTCCTAGAGGCTGGGGGGCGTCGGGAATCCGAAGAGCGCAATGACGGAGTGGAGACGGAGAGAGTTGACCTCGGCGCTGATCTGCGCCAACCAGGTGAGCTGGATCAGTCGGAGACCCAAGGCAAGGCTGTCAGTGATGACCAGCCTGCCAGCGATGACCAGCCGGGCAGCGATGACCAGTCGGCCAGCGGGCAAGTACCAGTCGATGGGGCCGAACCTGAGTCCGAGGAAGAAGCTGCCACAACGGTCCTGCCGGCCCGCGGTTTCACCCCGAGCGCAACAGTGCAGGACAATGACGACGACGATGATGACGGTGTCCCGACAGACGTGATCGAGACACGTTCTTCGGAAGAAGCGCAGACTCGTGTCGTCAAGCAGGTCGAGAATCGCAGCGACGATGATCCCCGCACGGGAGACAGGCCCCGCACCGAGAGCGGGGGCGAGAATGCAGAGACAACAGTTCTGCCCGTGCGCAGCCCCCGACAGATGAGTCGAGAGCGACTGCAGGCCCAGGCGGAGATCGAACGTCAGGCACGCGAGCGGCTGCGCAAGCAGCGAGAACGCAACCATCAGCGCTTCAACAACCCGGAAGGTCACTGAGTGAGCGTCTTCAATGAGCTCGTCGGCCAGGACGACGTCATCACCCAGCTCAGGTACGCTCTCCAATCGCCGGGTGCGATGACCCATGCCTGGCTATTCACCGGGCCTCCGGGGTCCGGCCGGTCCAATGCAGCACGAGCCTTCGCTGCGGCACTGATCTCCGGCGGTGAAGACCCCAACGGTGTCACCGCGCGCGTGCTCAAGGGGCATCACGAATCGTTGACGATCATGTCGACTCAGAAATCGGTGATCGCCATTGACGAAGTGCGGGAACTGGTGTCGAGAGCACAGTCAGCTCCAGTCAACTCCCCGTGGCGAGTCGTCATCATCGAAGACGCAGACAGGATGAGCGAGCGGACGGCCAACGTCCTGCTCAAGGCCATAGAGGAGCCACCCCCAGCCACGGTGTGGCTGCTGTGCGCGCCAAGCCCCATCGATGTGCTCACCACGATCCGTTCTCGGTGCCGTCCAGTTCGTCTGCGCATTCCCTCTCGCGATGCCGTGGCGCAGCTCCTCATCGAACGAGACCACGTCGATGAGGACCGAGCAAAGTGGGCAGCAGCCGTGGCGCAGAACCACATCGGCCGGGCCAAGTACATGGCGCTCAACGAGTCCGCAGGTGAGGAGCGCAAACAGATCCTCGCGATCCCGGGCAAGCTGACCTCCGTCGGGGCAACCATCCGTTTGGCGGGACGCATCGTCGACGAAGCCGCGGAGACCGCAAAGTCTCGTGTCGAGGAACGCAATGCTTCGGAACGCAGCGATCTCATGGCGACTTTGGGCATCGAATCCGAGAAGTCCATTCCACCCTCGGCGAGATCTCAGATCAGGAAGCTCGAAGAGGAGCAGAAGCGACGGTCGGTGCGCGCCCGCAACGATGAACTCGATCGGATCTTCCTCGAACTCATGAGCCTCTACCGCGACATCCTCATGCACCAGTTGGGGATCCGCGACGGGTGGATCAACGCCGGCGAAGTCGATCTCATCGCCGAGCAGGCGAACAGGGACGGACCCGACACGACTCTGCTGCGCATTGACGCCATCACCCAGGCGAGACGACGGCTGCAGACGAACATGTCGCCCGTGCTCATTGTCGAATCGGCGTTCGTGCTGCTGTCGAACCCCTGGCTGCTCGAGGACCGCACCGGGGCGCTGTGAAATTCAGTCCTGAGCAGGAGGTTCATCTTCGGCCAGAAGCTCGCCGACCAGTGCGGTGGTGAGCTCGACCCGGCGAGGGATCCACAGCTGCAGGGCATGCTCGGTTCTTGCGTGCGAGCCGCCGCCCACAGTGCCGAGTCCGTCAATGGTCGGAGTTCCGACTCCGGCTGTGAAGTTGCCGTCCGATCCACCGCCGACGGCGACCGACCGCAATGGTGGGTGCCCCAGGTGAGCGCTCAGACGCTGGGCTCGAGCGTAGAGACCCATCGCCATCTTCTCCTCCAGCGGGGCCCGGTTGATTCCGCCTCGGACGTCGACCTTCGCCCCGGCCACAGTGGGGGAGAGAGTGCTGAGGATCGCGTCGATGCGTTCCTGCTCTGTCACCGAGGCGGCTCGGGAGTCAACACCCACAACGGCCTTGGCAGGCACGGTGTTCGTCGTTGAACCGCTGTGCATGAGGGTCGGCACAACCGAAGTTCCCACGGACGGGTCATGCAGCTCCGCAATTTTGACCACCTGGTTGGCTACCTCGATTGTGGCGTTGATGCCCTTCTCCGGTTCCACGCCCGCATGGGCGGCCAAACCAGTGACTTCGAGTGAGTAGATGGCGACGCCTTTGCGGGCGATCTTCACCCCTCCATCGGGCGCGCCGCTTTCGAAGACCAACGCCGCCTTGGCTCCACGGGCTTCGTCTTCGATGATCTGGCGTGAGCCGGGGGAGCCGAGCTCTTCGTCTCCGGTTATGAGGATGCTGACGCCGTCGAGGTTGCCGCGCTCGTCACGCAGGCGCGCCATCGCATAGAGAGCGATGAGCAGACCGCCCTTCATATCGTCGGCGCCCGGCCCGCGCACGACACCGTCGGCAACCGAATAGGGAAACTCGGCGAGCGTACCGGTCGGCCACACTGTGTCATGATGACCGATGAGCACGACCTTGCGAGGCCCGGTGCCGAAGCGCCACAGCACGTGGGGGTGCGAATCGGTTTCGATGATGTGCGGAGCCGCCCCCAGCAGGCCGGTGCCGATCCGGGAGACGAGCTGAGCGCTGCGAGCCAGTGATTCGGGATCCTGGGAGAACGACTCACATTCTATGAGCGCCTTGAAATCACTCATGAAGTCCTTCGAGTCGAACTCGCCCACGTGCGTCACCCATTTCTCTCTTGGAAAGTCTGTCGTCACCAGGTTAACGGGTGAGCTGCCAGTCAGACGTGACGACAGCGAACCTTCAACTGACTCGGCGAAGATCCCTCACTTGAGTGCGGGGAATGTAGCCAGCGGACGAATAGGCCGCGACAGCACCCTTGTTCGAGCTCTCTGCACAGACTGATGCTCATGGCGATCCCGGTTGCTGTAGGCTTCTTGCCGCAGCGATCGCCAGGGCTCGTCCGCGCCCCAGCATCCTGGCTCTGTCAGCCGATCGCGGAGGCGGGTTGCTCCCCGAGCTTCGACAATTGCCGTTTCGGACCCTAAGACAGTGCTGTTCGTCTCCAGGACGGTGCGGTTCGATGAGTCGATGTCTGATTCGATCTGTGGCGCCAAAGAGTCGTCATGGTTGAGATCCGGATCAACGGACAGGCGCAGAAGGTCCTCACTGTCAAGCAATCCAATTGCGAGGATCCTGTCCTGGCGCCGCCAGACCCGCAGCGCCTGGGCTGTTGCTTCTGCGCCTCTCAGTGAATACCAGCCCAGGTCTCCCGTGTGGTGGTGGAGAGGTCCATCGTCGGACTGCCAACGATCGAGTACGGCACCGATGTTGGGAAGTTCGGCGACCTGAGGGCCGACCAGCTCAGCGGTTCTCATGTGTCTTCTGAGATGCGCAAGGATTGGTCTATAGGGTCCAGCATATGTGAGCTGTGTTACCTACTCAGACTTCAGTCATGCTCCTTTTGACCAGGAGTCCTGGTTTTGGCTAAAGTTAGGTCGGTTGCCGCCTTAGCTCAGTCGGTAGAGCGATTCACTCGTAATGAATAGGTCGGGAGTTCGATTCTCCCAGGCGGCTCGGCAAAGAACCCCTGTGCCCGGTGAAAACACACCGGCACAGGGGTTCTCTCTTGCGCCGGCTCGGTTCGGCCTATGATCGATTGATCTGAGTGCTGAATCTCCGGTCGAAGGCGCCGGTCGCGGTGAGGCTTCCGAGCAAAGACGCGACAAGGATGAACAGCAGAACGACGACTGTCGGCCCCAGCTCGACAACGGTCTGCCTGTTCCCACCGATGAGCACCTGAGCCTTGGCCCACAGGCCCGAGTAGCTCGGATCGAGAAGACTCGCCACAGCAGTCCAGACAGTTCCCCCGGCAATCGCGCCGACGGCGACTGCGGCTCCGGCCAGCACCCCCAGGGTATCGGTCACGGCGAGGACCACGACAGCCACAGTCAGGCAGACCAGACACAGGGATCCGATGATCGCGATCATCCGCAGACTCGGGTAGGCGCCGAGGCTGTCCACGATGTTCCTCCCCGGCCAGATCGAGCTGATGCCGGCAACCGTCGTCAGTGCCAGGGTCCCGGCGGCGGCCAAGCCGAACTTCTGGCTCAGAAGCGTTCTTCTGGGGAATGGTCTCTGCGGCGACAGCGACCGCCATGGTCCGATGATGACGACCTGAAGGCCTGCCGCTCGATTGATGGCTGCAGACGACAACATGGCCAGAGTGACTGCACCGAAGACGAGCGCAGTGATGATGGCAGAGAGTGTGGCAATCGTGGACGGCTGTGACTCGTGCGGCGTGGACGCCGTGACCTTCGGTGCTGGGGCAGAGGGCTGCGCAGCTGGCGGAGGACCGTCACCATCGGATCCCTGACTGAAGTAGTCGACAGCTGGTGGACCGCTGACATCCTCAACCCTGATGTCGAAGGGCCGTTCGAAGGCGCGCTCCGCGTCCTGCTGAGAACGTGGGCAGTCCTGTTGGCCACCGGCCTCGCACCCGAGCTTCCGGGCCACGACTCGAATCTGCTCGGAGATATGCTCTTCGGCCTGGCGGATGACCTGGTCCCGATATTGGTCCAGGATGAACTCGTCTTCGTTCAAGGCCTGCGGGCTGGCCAGGACCGTGATCGTATAACGCGGGGCGTCGGCGTCGCCGCGATAGTACGCCCCGATGTCGTCCATGACTCGAGGGGTGAGGTTCTTCGGCAGCAGGACTGCGAGAACCGAAGTTCCGTCTTCCACCTGGGCACGGGCGGACTCAGGGGAGAGCTCGCGTTCACGGGTGGAGAAGTCGGGAGCGATCGCGCCCTGCTCGATTCGGGTGAAGAACTCATCGGAGAACGACAGGTAGTCCGTCATTGCGCTCTGGATCGCCGGCATCTCCTGCGCCTCGTCGTCGGTGCCGACTGCGATCGAGAAGTTCGGGGGCGAGCCTGAGGGCTGTTTCGCTGCGGTCGGGGCAGGGGTCGGGATCCCCTCATCGGCACCTGCCCGTTCGACGACACCGAAGAGCGGAACCAGGACGGACAGTGCGATGACATATACGCACGCCGATGCCAGGATCGGCCAGAAGTACATCCAGCCTGTCCTTCTCCGGGCCAGGATCGAGGTCACTGCGAAAAAACGACGCATGCTTCATTCTCCCATCCCGCGTCGAGCCCGCTCCGTCTTCTGCATTGCGTCTGTCGCAGTGCAGGACTCCCAATGCGCACGTGCCGACTGTCGCCGTTTCCGTGTTGACCATCACAGGCAACTGGTATTGAATGGTGGTGTGAATGTTACTGAACGATCGATCAGCCGGTGAGGTTGAGCGAGCGTCATTGACGTATCCACGGCTGAGGTCACGGATGTGACCCTCGGCCGTTCTCTAGGACTGTGAGGAACAGATGAGCGAAGCGTACATCTACGACGCAGTGCGCACGCCGCGCGGAAAGAACCGCGGCGGAGCCCTGCACAGCGTCAAACCAATCGATCTCGTGACAGGGCTCATCGACGCCCTGCGCGAACGCAATCCCGATCTCGACGACAAGGCGATCGACGACATGGTCTTGGGTGTCGTCTCGCCTGTCGGCGAACAGGGCGGAGACATCGCTCGGACCGCGGCGCTCGTCGCAGGCCTCGACGAATCCGTCGCCGGCGTTCAGGTCAACCGGTTCTGCGCGTCCGGGCTCGAGGCGGTCAACATTGCTGCACAGAAGGTCGGCAGTGGTTTCGAGAACCTCGTCCTGGCCGGCGGTGTCGAATCGATGTCGCGTGTTCCCCTCGGCTCCGACGGAGGCGCGTGGGCGCAGGACCCGACGACGAATTTCGACACCTACTTCGTGCCGCAGGGCATCAGTGCCGATCTCATCGCGACGACCGAGGGATTCAGTCGAACCGATATCGACGAATTCGCCGAGGAGTCGCAGAAGCGTGCGGCCAACGCCTGGGAGAACGGCTACTTCGAGAAGTCGATCGTCCCGGTCAAGGACATCAACGGGGTGACCCTGCTCGACACCGATGAGCACATGCGCCCCGGTTCGACAGTGGAGTCGCTGTCGAAGCTGTCCCCGGCCTTCACCAAGGTCGCTGCGCAGGCAGGCTTCGACGAAGTCGCGCTCCAGAAGTACCACTGGGTCGAGAAGATCGAGCACGTTCACACCGCCGCTAACTCGTCGGGAATCGTCGACGGAGCCAGCCTCGTCATCATCGGCGACGCCGAGGTGGGTCAGACGATGAATATGAAGCCGCGTGCCCGCATCATCTCCACTGCCGTCACCGGATCCGAACCGACCATCATGCTCACGGGTCCGACACCCGCGACGCAGAAGGCGCTGGACAAAGCGGGCCTGACCGTTGAGGACATCGACCTGTTCGAGCTCAACGAGGCCTTCGCTGCAGTGGTCTTGAAATGGATGAAGGACCTCAACATTCCGCATGACAAGGTCAACGTCAACGGCGGAGCAATCGCCATGGGGCATCCGTTGGGCGCCACTGGAGCCATGATCCTCGGGACCGTCCTCGACGAACTCGAACGCCGTGACCTCAAGCGTGGCCTCGTCACGCTGTGCATCGGCGGCGGAATGGGCATTGCGACGATCATCGAAAGGGTCTGACATGACGAACACTGAAACGACTTACTCCCATTCCACTGACTCGGACGGAATCGTCACCGTCGTCCTCGACGACCCGAATTCCAAGGTCAACACGATGAACGACCATTTCAAGGCTGCCTTCGAGGGCATCGTGGACTGGCTCGAAGCGAACGTCGATGACATCTCCGGCGTCGTCCTCACCTCGGCGAAGAAGACCTTCTTCGCAGGCGGAGACCTCAATAAGCTGCGCGCAGCCGACCCTGAGAACTCGGAAGCCGAAGCCGCACTGACCAACCACATGAAGGCGGTCATGCGTCGCCTCGAGACGCTGGGCAAGCCCGTCGTCGCGGCCATCAACGGTGCCGCACTCGGTGGTGGCCTCGAGGTCGCCCTCGCCACGCACCACCGTGTTGCCGCGCAGGACGTCTCCAGCCTGCGTGTCGGATTCCCTGAAGTCTCCCTGGGCCTCCTGCCCGGCGGTGGCGGCGTCGCCAGGACCGTGCGGCTGATCGGTCTCCAGAACGCACTGCAGAAGGCCATCATGCCGTCGACGAAGTTCAAGGCAGCCGATGCTCTGGACCTCGGTCTCGTGGATGAACTTGCGCCTGTGGCAGAGCTCGAAGCGCGTGCCAAGGACTGGATCAAAGCCAACCCCGAGGCTGCTCAGCCCTGGGATGTCAAGGGATTCAAGATCCCCGGCGGAGCACCCACATCACCCTCACTGGGCGCGATGCTGCCCGCACTGCCTGCCTTGCTGCGCCGCCAGACCAACGGCGCAACGATGCCGGCACCTCGTGCGGCCATGGCTGCCGCCGTCGAAGGCGCCTACGTCGACATTGACACGGCGTTGGCCATTGAGACTCGCTACTTCATCCACCTCACCCACACCCCGGTAGCGAAGAACATGATCAAAGCGTTCTTCTTCGACCTCGGCCACATCAACTCCGGCGGTTCCCGGCCCGATGGCTTCGAACCGCGCCAGGTGAAGAAGCTCGGCGTCCTCGGCGCCGGAATGATGGGCGCCGCGATCGCCTACACCGCAGCCAAGGCCGGAATCGAGGTTGTCCTCAAGGACGTCAAGATCGAGGCCGCGGACAAGGGCAAGGCCTATGCGCGAAAGCGTGAGGAATCAGCTCTGGCCAAGGGCAAGACCACCGCGGAGAAGAGCCAGTCCGTCCTCGATCGCATCACGCCGAGTGCTTCGGCTGATGACTTCGCCGGCGTCGACTTCGTCATCGAAGCCGTCTTCGAATCCGTGCCCCTCAAGCAGCAGGTGTTCCAGGAGATCCAGGACGTCGTCGACTCTGACGCCGTGCTCGGTTCCAACACCTCGACCCTGCCGATCACTGACCTGGCCACCGGAGTCACGCGCGATTCAGACTTCATCGGCGTCCACTTCTTCTCGCCCGCCGATAAGATGCCCCTGGTCGAGATCATCCGCGGTGCCAACACCTCGGATGAGACTCTGGCGCGCACCTTCGACCTCGTGCAGCAGATCAAGAAGACCCCGATCGTCGTCACCGACTCCCGCGGATTCTTCACCTCCCGTGTGATCGGAACCTTCATCGCCGAGGCTGTCGCCGCCGTCGGTGAGGGTGTGGAGCCGGCATCGGTGGAGCAGGCCGCACTTCAGGCCGGGTATCCGACCGGCGCCCTGCAGCTGCTCGACGAGCTGACGCTGACGCTGTCGCAGAAGATCCGCTCCGAGTCGGAGGCGGCGACCGAGGCTGAAGGCGGCACCTGGGTCAGTCACCCATCCGATGTGGTCTTCGACTGGATGGTCGAGGAGGCCGGTCGCACGGGCCGCAAGGACGGCGCTGGGTTCTACGACTACGACGAAGAGGGCAAGCGCGGCAAGCTGTGGCCCGGTCTGCGGGAAAGGTACAACTCCGGTTCGGCGACCCAGCCCTTCGCAGACCTGCAGGAGCGGATGCTCTTCGCCGAGGCGATCGAGACGATCAAATGCCTCGACGAGGGTGTGCTCACCTCGGTGCCGGATGCGAACATCGGTTCGATCTTCGGCATTGGGTTCCCTGCCTGGACGGGTGGGGTGCTGCAGTACGTCAACCAGTACGAGGGCGGCTTGAACGGCTTCGTCGAACGTGCAAGGGAACTCGCCGCGACCTACGGCGAGCGGTTCACGCCTCCGGCCTCACTCGTCGAGCGGGCGAAGTCGAACAACACGTACGAATAGAACCAGCGGCGGGACAACCTGCTGACACAGTCACGGCACTGGGCCGGGTCGGAATCAACCGATCCGGCCCAGTGCCGTTGAACCTTCAAGGAATAGCAGTCGGTGAGATCGTGTTCTGTCTGTGGCAGGCCGGTGTCGGCCACGCCACGAACATGCCGTCCCTCCGAAAGGTCCTCACACATGCGTGCAGCAGTCTATGACCAGTACACCGATGACTTCAGCGACATCACGGTTCGCGACGTCGACGACCCGAAGGTTCCGCCGGCATCCGTGCTCATCGAGGTCCGCGCCGCCGGAGTCAATCCGGTCGACTGGAAACTCGTAGGTGGTCACCTCGACGCCATCATGCCGGTCCAGTTCCCCGTCACCCCAGGCTGGGACGTTGCGGGCGTCGTCATCGGACTCGGCGCAGATGTCCCCGAGTTCCAGATCGGCGATGAGGTCATCGCCTACGCCCGCAAGGACGTCCTCGGTGCCGGCACCTTCGCCGAGAAGGTGGCTGTGCCTGTTCATTCGGTGACCGCGAAGCCGGCCTCCCTGAGCTGGGAACAGGCGGGCGGGCTGCCGTTGGCTGGTGGCACCGCCCTGCGCACCCTCGAAGCGTTGGGTGACATCAACGGCAAGACCGTTCTCGTCCACGGAGCCTCCGGAGGAGTAGGCAGCTTCGCCGTGCAGATCGCAAAGTCCTTCGGCGCCCGAGTCATCGGCACCGCTTCGGAGGCTAACCATGACTATCTGCGCGCCCTCGGCGCCGAACCGGTCACCTACGGGGACGGACTGAGTGATCGCGTCCTCGAGCTCGCAGGCGGCCCGATCGACGGGGCCGTCGACTTCGTCGGAGAAATGCTCGAGACCACCCTCGCGGTGCTGGGGGACGGCGGGGCACATGCCTCCGTCGCAGATCCCTCGGTGGCAGAACACGGCGGGCGCTACATCTGGGTCCGCCCCTACGGTTCGCAGACCGCTCGTGTGGCCGAGCTCGTCGACTCGGGCGAACTCACCGTCGAGGTTGCTCAGACCTTCAGCCTCGATCAGGTGCCCGAAGCATTCCGCACCAGCGCGGAAGGACACACGCGAGGAAAGCTCGTCATCGTTCCCTGAGCGGCGTCAGGCGATACCCAGTGCTGCCCGAGCGGCGGCCCGCAATTCGACCCCGACCACCTCGGCGCTTGAGCGTCGGGCTTGGTACGGGGTCGAATTGATCATGCCGAAGACCGCATGCACACGCACGGTCGCCGCATCGAGCGACCATCCCGGATTGGCCCGCGCCACGACCTCAGACCACTGGCTGACATAGCTTCTCTGCAGGCGACGAACGGTGCGCCGTGAGGTCTCGGGCAGTGCAGCCAGGTCCCGGTCCTGAATGCGAATGAGTTCGGGTTCGCTCATGGCGAAGGCGACATGGAAGTCGATGAGCTCGATGAGCGCCGAGGTGGACGAGTCGTTGTCATGGCGCGTGATGATCGCGTCCCCACCCGAGTTCAGATATTGGGAGATACCGACGAGGAGCTCCTCGAGGACCGCTTCCTTCGAATCGAAATGACGATAGACCGCCGGTGCAGAGATCCCCGCACCCTTGCCCAGGTCATCGAGACGGACTCCGTGGAAGCCATGTTGGGCGTAGAGATTCTTCGCCACCGACAGCAGCTGTTCACGTCGCGCTGCCTTCGCTGCGGCCCGGGAAGTCCCTGCCGCTGGCGCTGACCCGTCTGCGACCGGCGCTAACCCGTCCGCCACTGGCGGCAGCACCGACTTCGGCACCATATCCGTCATCCCCTTTCCCTTCTGCGAACTCCGCGCGAGGCTGTCGGCACGGCATTCGATCGTGCGCATTGTCACAACGGCTTTTGAGCAGTATCATAGCATTCAGTTAACAAGCATTAACTGAAACGGGGAGTGAAATGAGAGCAGTGGGAACTGCGGTCAGTCCGGCGACGGGGCAGGCGAACGCCGATGCCCACGCCGAACTCATCGCTGAACTCCGGGAACGCATCCGGGTCACGGCCCTGGGTGGACCCGAGAAATCCAGGCAACGCCATATCGATCGAGGCAAGCTGCTTCCGCGCGAGCGCGTCGAAGGCCTCCTCGACCCGGGCACAGCGTTCCTCGAACTTTCGCCTCTGGCCGCCAACGGCATGTACGACGATGCCAGCCCCGGAGCAGGGATCATCACGGGCATCGGCCGCGTCAACGGACGCGAATGCGTCATCGTGGCCAATGACGCCACGGCCAAGGGCGGAACCTATTATCCCGTCACGGTGAAGAAGCATCTGCGCGCCCAGGAAGTCGCGAAAGAGAACAGCCTTCCCTGCATCTACCTCGTCGACTCCGGCGGAGCCAACCTCCCCAACCAGGACGACGTATTCCCCGACCGGGAGCACTTCGGCCGCATCTTCTACAACCAGGCCACACTCTCCGCCGCAGGCATCCCGCAGCTGGCGGCCGTGCTCGGCTCCTGCACTGCCGGCGGTGCCTATGTGCCGGCAATGGCCGATGAGTCGATCATCGTGAGTGAACAGGGCACCATCTTCCTCGGTGGCCCACCCCTGGTGAAGGCCGCCACCGGTGAGGAAGTCTCGGCCGAGGACCTCGGCGGAGGAGCACTCCACTCGCGCGTCTCCGGCGTCACCGACCACCTCGCTGCCAATGACTCCCACGCCCTGGAAATCATGCGTGACATCGTCTCCACGCTGGGACCGAAGTCGGCGGCCAACTGGGACGTCATCGAGCCCCGGGAACCCAACCATGCTGCCGAGGAACTGACCTCGGTGGTGCCCGTCGACTCGAGAACTCCCTACGATGTCCACGAAGTCATCGCCCGCCTCGTCGACGGTTCCGAATTCCACGAATTCAAGGCCGAGTACGGCACCAGCCTCATCACCGGCTTCGCCCACCTCGACGGACACCCGGTGGGCATCGTGGCAAACAACGGCATTCTCTTCGGCGAATCCGCTCAGAAGGGCGCGCACTTCATCGAACTCTGCGACCAGCGCAGCGTGCCACTGATCTTCCTGCAGAATATCTCCGGCTTCATGGTGGGCCGTGACTACGAAGCCGGCGGCATCGCCAAACACGGGGCAAAGATGGTCAACGCCGTCGCCACAGCCCGCGTGCCCAAGTTCACCGTCGTCATCGGCGGCTCCTTCGGCGCCGGAAACTACTCGATGTGCGGCCGTGCCTACAGCCCCCGCTTCCTGTGGATGTGGCCCAATGCACGCATCTCCGTCATGGGCGGCGAACAGGCCGCCAGCGTTCTCTCGACGGTCAAGCGCGATCAGATCGAAGGCCGTGGCGAGACCTGGAGTGCCGAGGAAGAGGACACGTTCAAGCAGCCAGTCCGGGACCAGTACGAAGCCCAGGGCAATCCGTACTACTCGACGGCTCGGCTCTGGGACGATGGAATCATCGAACCCTCCGACACTCGTCAGGTGCTGTCCCTGGCACTCGAACTCGCCCGTTTCGGACCCATGGAACGCCCGCTGAATGCCAGCGGCTACGGCGTTTTCAGAATGTGAGCTCATCCATGTTCAATACCGTACTCATCGCCAATCGCGGCGAAATCGCACTGCGCGTCATCCGCACCTGCCGCCGACTGGGCATCAGAACAGTCGCTGTCTACTCCGATGCCGACGCCCATGCCGCCCACGTCAAGGCCGCCGACACCGCCGTGCACCTGGGACCGGCACAGGCCTCCGAGTCCTACCTGCGCATCGACAAGGTCATCGCCGCAGCGAATGCCACCGGCGCCGAGGCGATCCACCCCGGCTACGGGTTCCTGTCCGAGAACGCCGAGTTCTCCGCCGCCTGTGAGGCGGAAGGAATCGTCTTCCTCGGCCCCGGAGCCGAAGCCATCCGCATCATGGGTGACAAGATCACGGCTAAAAATGCCGTGTCTCAGCGTGGAGTCCCGCTGGTGCCCGGCACCAAGGACGCTGCCATGTCCAACGATTCGCTTGTCACAGCGGCCGCCGACATCGGCTTCCCCGTGCTCATCAAGCCCTCCGCCGGTGGTGGCGGCAAGGGCATGCACGCTGTCTTCGAACCCTCCGAGCTGCCTGCGGCTCTGGACACCGCGCGCCGTGAAGCCGCGAGCTCCTTCGGAGACGACACGCTGTTCCTCGAACGCCTCGTCGCGACCCCGCGTCATATCGAGGTTCAGGTCATGGCCGATGCGCACGGCAACGTCATCCACCTCGGTGAACGTGAGTGCTCGCTGCAGCGACGCCATCAGAAGGTCATCGAAGAAGCGCCCTCGGCACTGCTGGATGAGGCGACCCGTGCGCGGATCGGTCAGGCGGCCTGCGAGACCGCGAAGTCCGTGGGCTACCGGGGGGCGGGCACCGTCGAATTCATCGTCGGCGCCGACCGCCCCGACGAGTTCTTTTTCATGGAAATGAACACCCGTCTGCAGGTCGAGCACCCGGTCACCGAAGAGGTCACCGGCGTTGATCTCGTCGAACTCCAGCTGCGTGTCGGTGCCGGCGAAGAGCTGACGCTGGCCCAGGACGACGTCACGATGACCGGGCATGCGATCGAGGCGCGTATCTATGCGGAGGACCCTTCCCGCGGATTCCTGCCCACCGGTGGCCGTGCGCTCGATGTCGTCTTTCCTGAGGGTGAGGGCATCCGCGTCGATGCCGGGCTCGAAGCCGGGCAGACGATCGCCTCGGACTACGACCCGATGATCGCCAAACTCATCGTCCACGCCCCGGACCGCGGCGCCGCGATCGCCCGTCTCGATGCCGCGCTTGCCGCCTCGGCGGTGCCCGGGATCGTGACGAACATTGATTTCCTGCGCACGCTCATCACCCTTGACGAGGTGGTTTCGGGTAACCTCGACACCTCGCTCATCGACCGTCTCGACGAGGACCAGCTCGCACACACCGCGAGCCAGATCGACCGGCAGATCGCAGCCGCAGCCGTGCTCGTCACCGGCGGCAAGGCTGGAACCGAGTTCACGGGCACACTGGCCTCGGCGGATCTGTCCGGGGCTGCAGGGAACCTGGCCAATGCTGGAGGCTCAGCGGCCGCCTCGGCGTGGGGCAGGCCCTCTGCCTGGCGGACCTCGCGTCCGGACTTCCGTGCGAGGGTCTCCCTGACCTCGGGCGGGGAGGCAGCCACGGTCGAATCTCTCGTCGACGATGTCACGATCGATGACAGCGGCCTCTGGCACGTGCTCGTCGCCGATACTCAGTACACGGCCCGCGTGTTCTCCGATGCTCGGGATCGCAGCATCTGGGTCAGCAGCGACCGCGGAGTCTACGCGTTCACCCGTCCCCAGGCCGATACGTCCCTGACCCCGGGTCTTGACGGCGCCGAGGTGCTTGCCCCGATGCCCGGCTCCGTCGTCGAGGTCCGGGTCGAGTCCGGAGCCCGCGTTGAACAGGGTGATCCGATCGTCGTCGTCGAAGCGATGAAGATGGAGCACGTGCTCACCGCGCCGGCTGCGGGAATCGTCACCGTCACCGCAGTCCAGGGTGTCCAGGTCGGACTCGACGAAGTGCTCGCGACGGTCGTCGATGAAGCCGCAGCGGACGCAGCAGACGCCTCCACAGACGCAAGCACAGCAGCAGAATCAGCCAACTGACCACAAGAAGTTCACTGACCACGCATTCAGCGGGGAGGAAATCATGACAGCTTTCGTTCCGGGCATGCTGCCCGAAGAATACGAAGACCTGCGACTTGGCGTCGCAAAGTTCGCCGACGAAGAGGTTGCACCCGTGTCCGCCGAACTCGACGCCAAACACGAGTTCCCCTACGAACTCGTTGCGAAGATGGGCGAGATGGGCCTCTTCGGCCTGCCCTTCGACGAAGAGTACGGCGGCATGGGCGGAGACTACTTCGCCCTGACCCTGGCCATCGAAGAGATCGCCCGCGTCAACCAGTCACTGGCGATCACGCTGGAAGCCGGAGTCTCCCTGGGGGCAATGCCGATCTACCGCTTCGGCACCGAAGAGCAGAAGCGCGAATGGCTGCCGGGGCTCACCGACGCCTCCGGGCTCGCTGCCTTCGGCCTGACCGAACCCGAAGCCGGCTCCGATGCCGGCGGCACGCGGACCAAGGCGACGCTGGAGAACGGCACGTGGACGGTCAACGGCGGCAAGTGCTTCATCACGAACTCGGGCACCGACATCACCCGCCTGGTCACGGCCACAGCGGTGACCGGAACCCGAACCTCCAAGTCCGGTCGCGAGGTCCCCGAGATCTCGACCATCATGATTCCGACGGGAACCCCCGGCTTCACCGCCGAGCCGGCCTATGACAAGGTCGGCTGGAACTCCTCGGACACACACCCGCTGACCTTCGACAATGTGCAGGTGCCTGAAGAGAACCTGCTGGGCGAGCGGGGACGCGGCTATGCGAACTTCCTCCGCATCCTCGACGAGGGACGTATCGCCGTTGGAGCACTCTCCGTCGGCGCCGCACAGGGATGTGTCGACGAATCCGTGAAGTACGCGAAGGAACGCCAGGCCTTCGGCAAGCCGATTGCGGACTTCCAGGGCATCTCGTTCAAGATCGCCCGGATGGAAGCCCGCGTCGTCGCCGCTCGCTCCGCCTACTACTTGGCGGCCTCTCGCATGATGGCGGGACTGCCGTTCAAGAAGGAAGCCGCGATCGCGAAGATGATCGCTGGTGAGGCCGCGATGGACAACGCCCGCGATGCGACTCAGATCCATGGTGGCTACGGCTTCATGAACGAATACCTCGTCGCCCGCCACTACCGCGACTCGAAGATCCTCGAAGTCGGGGAGGGCACCACCGAGGTTCAACTCATGCTCATCGCCCGCGAACTCGGCATCTGAGCTCAGCCACAGTCACACCGCCCACCGAGGTGGCCCGCCGGTTCGTATGGACGGTCGGGCCGCCTCGGCGGGCGGTGTTTTCATCGGCCCCTGCGGACTCGGCTAATGTGGGGCAGAAGGCCAGCCGAATACAGGGAGTGTGCAGTTGGATCTCAGCGTCGTGGGCGCCATCCTCGGTGTGAGCTGGATCGTCGCCGAATACCTGGTGAAGATCATCGCCATCGGCGTCGTCCCGGAGAACCGCAGGCCCTCGTCATCATCGGCCTGGCTGCTGCTGATCCTGTTCGTTCCGATCGTCGGCATTCCGCTGTTCCTCATGCTCGGCAGCCCCTACATCAACCACCGTCGGGCCCGGATCCAAGCCGATGCCGATGAACTCCTGCACGAAGGCGCCGACGAACTGCCCGATGTGCCCCCGTCCCTGCAGGCTCCGCGAGAATTCGTGTCGATCGCGCAGCTTGGCCGCCGGCTCACCGCGCTGCCGATGGTCACCGGCAACAGCCACGGTGTCATCTCCGACTATGAGGCCAGCATCGAGCGGATGGCCGAGCTCGTCGATGAGGCCCGCGAATACGTGCATGTCGAGATCTACATCATGGCCTGGGACTCCACGACCGACGTGTTCTTCCGTGCGCTCGAACGGGCCGCGGCACGCGGGGTGAAGGTCAAGGTTCTCTTCGACCACATCGGCTCCCGGAAATATCCCGGCTTCCACCGCCTGGGCAGACGCCTGACCAAGGTCGGCATCCAGTGGCACCTGATGCTTCCCTTCATCCCTTGGCGCGCCAAGCTGCGGCGCATCGATCTGCGCAATCACCGAAAGCTGCTCGTCGTCGACGGGAAGAAGGCGATGATGGGCTCGCAGAACATGATCGATTCCTCGTATCTGCAGAAGAAGAACGTGGCCATCGGTCGGCATTGGCACGACATCATGGTCGAACTCAGCGGACCCATCGTCGCCGCTGTCGAAGCCGTGTTCGCCACCGACTGGTACTCCGAAAGCGGAGAGGCCCTGGGGATCAGGACCTACGACGGTGAATTCCATGAAGCCGATGTGGGCGGGGCGACGAGTGCCATGCAGCTCGTTCCCTCGGGCCCCGGCTTCACCACCGAACCGAACCTCAAGGTCTTCACCTCACTGATGTATCTGGCGCAGACTCGGCTGGCGATCGTCAGCCCGTACTTCGTCCCCGACGAGTCTCTGCTGGCCGCTGTCATCACCGCAGCTCGGCGCGGGGTCGACGTCGAGCTCTACGTCAGCGAGAAGGCCGATCAGTTCATGGTCGACTACGCCCAGTCCTCCTATTACAGGTCACTGCTTGAGGCAGGTGTGCGCATCTTCCTCTACCCGAAGCCACAGGTGCTGCACACGAAGTGCTTCGTCGTCGATGACGAGTACGCGGTGATGGGATCGTCGAATATGGACATGCGCTCCTTCGGCCTCAACTACGAGATCAGCCTGCTGACGACCGGGGGAGACCTCGTCGATGACATCACCGAGGTGGTGGCCGACTACGAGCGTGCCAGCCGTGAGCTCTCCCTCGAGGAATGGGAACAGCGGCCCCTGATCCGACGCTACCTCGAGTCCGTGATGAGACTGACCTCGGCACTGCAGTGAGTTGAGTTCGCCGGGGTCGGACGCCTCAGGCTATGCGAGCTTCACCGATAGAAAGTCACCCGCGATATTCCGCGATCACGCGCTAGCTGCGCCGCCGGTTCTCCGCTCTCGACCAAATGGGTCGCATTGCGGATCTGAATGTCAGAGACCCGGCGAGCATGTCCTGCGTTGACCGTCTCAGTCAGTTGGGATGAGTGGTGGTGCGAGTATCGCCGTCGATAAGGTTACTGAGTGCTCAATCGAACTCGGGTTGTGAGGCTCCCGTTCCTGCGAGGCAGTGGTGTGTTTCGATGTGTCTCACAACTAACGGTGAGTACACCAAACTACCCAGCTGGTTACAAGACATAGTTATGAGAATCGGGCGCCCGACCGGCAAAGCCCGAAAAGTTCACAAGCTTCACTTGGCGCCGCCGAAGTGGTCCGTGCGGTCGACGAGACGCCTCATAATCCTAGGGTTATGAGACAACTAGCAAGTTCCAGCACCTGCGTCACATGCGACAGGAATTCTAGCTGCGATAGTTCCAGGTGCCTTTCGACTTTCGACGTCATTGTTGAACGGCCTCTGGTGGATTGAGAGGCAGCTCGAGTGCGTGGCGCTACACCTGAAAGCTCGCCGCATTTCATGGTTATACTCAGTTCATGGAAAGCGAGTCAGCCCGAAGGTGCAATCAGCTACGTCGTGCTTATGGTGATCCATTCCTCCAGTACATATTCGCGCTCGACGGGCAGTCAGTGACCCCTGAGTTGTTCGCTAGACAACCGGCTGAGTTGGTCGAGGAGCTTTTCCAGGTCGCTGTTGAGCCCTCTTTCGACGACCTCATCGAGGCCGACGTGTCATACAACGCGCTGGCTCATTACTTGCCGCGCTACGACCGCAACGTCGCTCGGGCTACAGAGTTGCGGCTAAAGGCCGGAGGAGTATTGCCGCGATCGCCGATCACTGACGATGAGTTTCTCGGCGAGATGTTTACGTACGCAAGTATTCACTGGCCAGCAGTCACGCTTCTTTGCGGTTGGCATGACTCGATCCGCAGAATGGGTATCTCAACGGGCTTTCGGAATCAAAGTAGCAACCACCAGGAGGAGGTTGCGGCTGCATTTTTGAAGGACGAGGCGCTTTCCCGGTTGTTTCCGAGTCCGAATCGGGAGCAGGCAGTAAGATCTCCTTCGTTCGTGTCGTCCGATTGGCAGCTTTCTTTTGATCCTCCGGGTATGGTCTCCACAACTGTTGGCCTGGTGATCGAGCAAATGTTGCTTGTATCGGCAGTGAGGCTGGCAGCTCGGCAGTTGCCTTGGGACTTCTGGAGTTTCTGGGAGAAGGTAGTGGAGACTGTCCAGCGCTATCGAAGTTTGGCTCGTGGGGAAGAGGTGAGCTTCCCTGTCTTGATCGGCCTCGGCGGCCTGCCTATGGACGGATTTGATGGAGTGGTTTTTCACGGCGGTCATTCGCTTCGCAAGACGACCGCTTTAGATTCCCATTTTCTCGGGAACGTAGGCAGTGGCACTCATACAGTCACTCTTGAGATTCCGACGAAACTTCTTTCCTGCTCTTGGGATCCTCAAACTGCCATCAATTCTCGCGTAACTGAATTAGTCGAGGAAAAACTGAACCTGATACGCCTCGCAATTTACCTCGGCACAGGCCCCCAGCGAGGAATTGCGACCACCAGATATTTCACGAGATTCTTTTCACCACGCTCTCCTGCGTCAACGGAAATCTGGGGAGCGACAGTACTTGAAACGAACCACCCTCAACCCGACGTCGAGGTGGGCAAGGATGATGTCGCTCGAGTAGTAGGCGAGCATGAAGTCCTTTTTCCATTGCTCTCCAAAGCGCATCACATTATTCTTCCGGTGCGACGCTTGTTGCAAGCTGCTGGCAATCGGATGCATCCTACAGACAAACTGGTGGATGCTTTCATTGCGATCGAGTCTCTTCTCAGCCCTGGATCGGGAACGGAAAAACTCACGCAGAATCTCGCTACCGTTATTTCGTATTTACTAGAAGGCAATGCAGATGCTCAGCGAGTTCAGTTGGAGCAACATGTCAAGGACTTGTACGACGCTCGGAGCGACATCGTTCACGGGAACAGGAACACAAGGGATCTAGCCTTTGACGAGGCGCAACAAGCAGTTTGGCTGGCGGCACGCGTGTTGCACGCTCTGTGCCTGCCTGAAAACAGGCACCTGCTGCCTATGAAAGCGTCAACACGAAACAAGCACTTGTTGCGCACAGCTTTAAGCACCAAAAGTACAAATCCGGATTCCGATTCTAGCGACCCGAAATGCGCGAGGTAGTCTATTTGCGCCTTTCATACTTTGACTTGTGAGCTTCAACGATAAATGGCGGTCTTAATGCATCGTTCTGTGGCGTTCTTGAGTTCGTTGCTCATCTTGAGTATCAGCGTCGCAACGGAGCGACAGCGGGCCACATGGACGACCGGAATGCGACTCCTGCCATCTATGCCTACGTTCGGCACACCACCGTTCTCTGACCACGATATTCAAGCCCATTCCAAGCACATCGGTGGATCGAAGTCGAAGCACGGTATCGTGGCAACATGGAAGATCGCGTAGCGAAAGGCTATAAGAGGTTTGCCGAGCTTGAAGCGCTAGGTATTTCCGATACGTATTACGACTGGGCTGTAGGTATCTCGAATGACCCGACGGTCAGGACGCTAATTGCCGACCTGCCTGGAAACAAGAAGCAGCCCAACCTTGTTTTCGCCGCTGCTCGTTTTGTCGGTGCACCGCTAGAGCCTTATTCCGAATTTGGTAAGTGGCTAGTAGATCACTGGGGTGAAGTTGCGCCAGTTATTATGGAGCGGTCAACTCAAACGAACGAGGCAGCGCGCTGCGCAGTTCTGCTGCCGTTGCTCTCAGAACTCAGAGGACCGTTGGCGCTCATCGAAGTTGGAGCATCGGCAGGACTCACGCTTTACCCCGATAGATACAGCTATCGGTACAGGGATGATGATTCGACTACCCAATTCGTCCATCCAGCTTCAGGGCCCAGTCGAGTCGAAATACCTTGTGTCATAGACAGCGCTAGCGTGCCTTCAGCTCTTCCCGAGGTTGCATGGCGGGCCGGAATCGACCTGAATCCGCTTGACGTGAACAATCAGGAACAACTCGACTGGCTCGAAGCACTCATCTGGCCAGAACATGATGAACGACGCGAACGGTTGCGCGAAGCGGCTAAAATCGTGGCGAACGATCCCCCGCTTCTCGTCGAAGGCGACCTGGTTGATGAGTTACCAGATCTTGTCGCGCAGGCTCCGCAGGGCGCGAACGTTGTCGTCTTCCATAGCGCGGTTCTGAACTATTTGCCCGAATCCCATCGACACCGCTTCGTTGAACTGATCAAATCGTTGGACAACGTAACCTGGGTTAGCAACGAAGGTGCCGGTGTACTGCCGTCTGTTAGCTCTCAGATCAGCTTAGATATTCAAGGGCGCACCATCCTTGCCCATAACGGAAGTCCCTACGCCCTTGTCGGGCCACACGGGCAGAGTTTTCAACGGGTGTAGCGAGCCACTGCTGGTGTCATCTCGACGCGCGTAGGCTGGGAGGTCGAACGGTGAGTGGGGGTGATTCTTCAGAGCTCAATGGCGTCGAGAGTCCACCAAATACTGTTGCCGTCTGAAACTATGGGGTCGTGAGCTCTACTCAGTTCGAACCCGGCCTTGTTCCGGAACTATTGGTCAACGACGTCCAGCAGAGCATCAGCTTCTGGTGTGGAATGCACGGATTTGCCATCGCTTACCAACGGCCAGAAGAAGGATTCGCCATTTCTCCGGCCCGTCCATCTCACACCGGCCCCGCCAGTGCGTCGTCAGAGCCGGCAGCCTGACGGTGTCGATACAAGGTGGCTCTCGACCAGCCCACCAAGCGTGCCGCATCTCTAGCGGTGCGTCCCTTGGCACGGGCGTCTTCAGCGATAGAGAGCTTCTGGGCGATGTCGTCCGGGTTCACCGGCGGCCTGCCGAATTTCGTTCCGTTCTGCTTGGCTACGGCAATGCCCGCGTTGACGCGTTCGGTGATGAGCTCACGTTCATACTCAGCCAAAGTGGCGAGCATTCCCAACATCATCCGACCCGATGAAGTCTCGGGGTCGATGTTGTCTGAGACAGATCGAACCTTCACGCCTCGGTCCCGGAGGTGGTTCACGGTCGCCAGAACATCAAGGAGCGAACGGCCAAGGCGGTCGATGCGCCACACGACGACCGTGTCTCCGTCTTCGGCATATTCAAGCAGCTGCCTCATTCCAGGTCGCTGTTTTGCCGTCTTGCTCCCAGAGGTTACGTCTGAGAAAACATCTCGTTTCTGGACTCCCGCACCGACGAGTGCATCGAGTTGGAGCTGCGCATCTTGTCCGGCAGTACTGACTCGCGTGTATCCCAGAAGTCTCATGCTTCAAGAATGACTCACAAAATCCAAAAAGTCACGACTATGAGACAAAAAGCGACGAGACGAGATTATAAGACGTTCTCAACCCTGTGAAACCGGGCCGAGTCGGTCACTAGATTCGAGATGCCTTGATGTCTCAAAAAGCTAAAGGATTACGAGACGACACTAGGGTCGACCGATAACCTATTGCCCGTCGTCGGAACCAACCATTGAGAAATAGCTCTAAAATCCTGTAAACATACAGTCATGGACTCGTACCCCAAGAACCATGAACTTGGCCGCATCGACGATCTCTTGCTAGAAGACTCCTACGCACTCAGCCGCGACGTACCGCTCAACCTACCGGCAATCCAACGCGCCTGGCCCGAATTCGAAAGCTCTTTTGACTCACTACGAGGTCGGCGAATGATGGGTCTGTTCTATGACGACCTGGGCGTGTACCGGATGGCATCGGTTCGCCTCGACAGAGACGTTAACAACGATCTCAACCTTGATGAAACCGTCGTGCCCGGTGGTTCATATCTGCGATTACGTCTTCGTGGTCGAGCCCCTGAAATATACGAGCAAATTGCGCCAGCCTTCGACGTACTTTTTGCTTTCGTCGACCATGACGCATCGCGACCACACATCGAATATTACCGACGCGCAGGAGAAATCGATTGTCTTGTACCAACCGTCTCTACAGTCTGATGACATAGAAGTTCAAGAGGTGGCATAAGTTCGCGGCTAGCGGCCATCGTCCGCGCAATAATCAGGGCTGGATCGACGATCTCACCTTTGACGATCAACGAGTCCAGCTCCTCTACTCGTAGCCAAACAGCGCTAACCTGTTCCGCCGGATCGTCCCGAGACGCGGTCCGGCTTGTCGTTGCCTCTGACGAAAAGAAGAGGTGCACGGGCCAGCTTGCCCGGCCAGGGTTCAAGAAGAAGGTATGGAGGGGCACCAAGCTTATCGGCACGATCCCCGCTTCTTCTTCGAGTTCGCGGCGGGCTGTGTCTATCGGCTCTTCGTCATCTTGGGCTCCGCCGGCAGGTAGATCGAAGATCCAGCGATTTATCGGGTAACGATACTGTCGCGTGACTAACACGTGCCCTCCGCTGACAAGAAGCACAGCGGCTGCAAAGGGAATGCTCGCGTCGACTTCGTATTGAGTATGTGAACCATCAGGCAGAGCCACAGTATGGTCGTAGAGGATCACGCGCCCGTCGTGGACCAGGGAGCGATCGATGGTCTCCCATTTGGGCTCAATCTCTGACATTTTCAAACTCGTTTCGCTGCGATTGGGCAGTTCTACTCACACTGCTGACGAGGCGATGCTCAACACCGCGCATCTGCGGTCTCACTGTGGGCCCGTCTGTAGGTGGGTGCTTACGTGTTTCGGACGAGTTCCATCTCGACAAAATCATAGGTGCCGCCATTGGTCATCTGGGCATAGTCACGAATCTTGACGAAGCCCACTGCTTGGTAGGCCTTGATGGCGCGCATATTGAATGAGGCAACACTAAGCACCATGCGCCCTCGATATTCATGGTCGTCCAACCAAGTCAGGCAGGAGTTCACGAAGCCGTGTCCCCAACCGTTCCCCGTCAGGCTCGGGTGCAGGCCAAGACTCAATTCGAAAGCGGTGCCCTCAAGGATGGGATGGGCGCAAAAGAATCCCACCAGATCCCCGTGACAATGGATCTGCTGGAACACTTCGGGCCACAAGGTCGGTGTGACGAACTCGTGGTAGTCGTCTGGATCCGCTGTGGCGTCGTAGAAGTCAAAGGGGTGAGGGTATTTCCACGTATCGGCAATCTCGTGACTTGATCGAATTGTCATTGCGGAGAAAATTAAGCTCGATGCCCACTCCTCACTGCCACCGGCGAGGGAACGGTTTGAGTTTGGCATATCGCCATTTTGGCACGTCCAAGCAACGGAAGACGCGAGCGTTCGCCCCAGAGCTGCTAGAAAGTTTCGGTAGCAGACCACGATTTACCGATGGAACTCATGTGGATAGTCTCGGCTCTGTAGGAGAATTGATAGATGACGATTTCGACCCGCGCTGCCACATACGAAGATGAAGCTTGGCTGTTCCAGCTCCACGAAGATACTCATAAAGAATTGGTAGAAGCTGCTTATGGCCCTTGGCTGGTTGCACAACAGCAAGAGTTCTTCGGCCCACTTATCGAGGGCCATGATGTGTTCATACTTGTATCGGAGGGCGCCGACGTTGGCGCACTCTATCTGGGAAGGCGCGAGGAAGACACCTGGTTAGAGCTGATTGAAGTTACCCCGGCTCGACAAGGTCAAGGCATCGGTGCCGCCGCTCTCACCTGGGTAGTGGAACAGTCTGCAAAAGCTGACCGTGGGGTGCGGCTCCAGGTCCACAAAGTCAATGCCAGAGCGAAGCGGCTATACGAACGCGAAGGCTTCGCAGAAGTCGGGGAAACAGAAACTCACCACCTTCTTCGGCATCCATGCCACTAGCGTTTGCGCCCTTTAAACCGAACGCGCAGTGTTGGTCTGACCTGTCTCGACACCGGTGTCACATGATCCAATATGACGCGTCAGGGCCACGGATGACGGAGGCAAGAGCAGCAACGCGAATTCACTCTGTCAAAACGCCGCCGATCGCCGCTTCGGCCCCACCAGGTGAACAGCAAAGCCGACCATTTGCCCTATCGCTTGGCCTACTGTTGGTTCAGTGTCGCCGGGCGATAATGAGTCCATCCCATCCCTTTTCGCCTACTGTCTGGAGAGCCGTGCCGTCCAGCTCAGGATGGGCTGCAATGTCCTCAGCTACCCTACGTACCCCTTGAACTCTCGGGTCGGCACTTGCGGCCTCCGCTACGGCCCCGTCACGAACAACGTTGTCGATGACGATGATTGCACCGGGACATGTGAGCCTGAGGGCTGCTGCGAGGTAGGCGGGGTTGTTCGGCTTGTCGGCATCGATGAATACGAAGTCGAACGCCTCGGTAGCATCGTTGATCAGCCGCTCTGCCGATTCCGTTGCCGGTCCGATAATCGTCTCGATTCGATGAGCAACGCCAGCGGCAAGAAAATTCTCCTCGGCGATTGCAGCATTCTCAGGTTCAAGTTCGAGCGTGACGACTTGTCCCTGTTCGCCGACTGCTCGTGCGAGCCAGATCGTCGAGTAGCCTGCCAGCGTGCCGAATTCGAGTACTCGCCGAGCACCAGAAATCTGGGCCAGCAGCTTCAAGAACGCGCCTTGGTTGGCGGCGACCTCGGCATTGGGCATCGTGGTCGCGAGGCCTGCATTACGGGCCGCAACGAGAGCACCGTCTTCTTGCAGAAGAGTCGAAGCGAAGTATTCGTCGACCGCGCGCCAATCGACAGTCGATTCGTAACGGTTAACCGGCACAGATGATTCGAATTCGTTCATGCGTCCATTCTTCCGCATTCATAACCACCGACCATAGCTGGTGCTCGTTGGTAGTTCCAGCTTGCGCGTAGAAAGTGAACGACCGCCACAGGGCGCTGAAAGAACACCGCCATCTATCGCTAAAGCTCACAGAATCCGCAAAGCCCGGCCCACTCAGGCACGGTGTGATTTCCTCGTCAGTGAGACGTCTCGTATCCCTAGGGTTAAGAGACGTCTCACCAGCGGTTCTAACAACTCATGACCTGCTCTGAGGTTTGGTTTCCAGTTTCGGTTACTAGCTTTGCGGGTCCATCGTCGCTGGAGTGCTTTGGGTGCGAAGAAATAGAAGAGTAAGGAGAGGAAGCCCCCGAGCCCCTACTACTTGGTGGCCGAACGTTGACGCGGCGTTAACAGATGCCAAAGGGCACCTCCAGCAGACGCGACGAACCCGAGAACTCCAACGATCCGGGCAACTCCTTGACCGTCTTCGTCGAGACTGCCGTTAATCAGAAGGATGCCCACAACGGCTACAGCAATACCAATGAGCGCGGTTTTCTCGCCCGCGGTGAAGAGGAGCGGTTTGGCAGATTTCCTGTTGAACGTAATCCGCATCACCAGGCCTACCACCCATGTCACGGCGCCGGCGAGGACGATTATGGTGGCACCTGACCCGATTACGAGGGCCACAGTGTTTGCCCCCAGCCCCGATGCGAACAGAACAGCATAACCTACGAGAAACGCAATCGTGCCCCACTTTAGAGGTACGTGGCCGGTATTCGAAACATGTATTATTCGCTCCATAACTGGATTATCCCATAAGAAGTCGAGCTCTTCGCATTTAGGAATGTAGGTGGGGCCTGAATTCCGTACCTCCAGTATTCCCCCTGGCGATGTAATGGACGAGATTGCAATATCCCAACGCACCGATCCCTGCGGATGCTCAAGCCGTCCATTAGGCGCTTCGCTAGGAGCTATTCGACGTTTCCGGCCAGTGAAGTGCGTCATCAGCACATCCGCAACCACCACGCGAACCGAACGTACATAGAGTTAAGCGGTGATCTCGACTTCATCTGAAAATTGAGGATAGTCACTGCCAGTGATAGGGCATCAATCTTTCTGCGTTCTTACCGTGGCACCGATGGTTTGGTTCTTCCTTGTCATCGCGTTCAATCAGCAAAGTTCCTCTTCGAATTTTAGGGTATCCTCAAGGTGTGAAAAGAATTCTTGGACCAGCGCTGGTTGCGCCTGTGATTGCTCTTATTTTGACGGGCTGCGCAGCTTCTCCTTCGGATGATGAAGGCTCTACTGATGTACCAAGTCCAGTCGAAACAGTCGCGGAGACAACGGAAGCACCACCGCCCCTGAGTCCAGGTCAGGACATTACGATTGAATGCCATGACTCGGAGAGCGAAGTCTTCAACAATTTCTCTACTCCAGAAGAGGCCTGGGATAGCCCGCGCGAAGAACGTGAATCATGCGGCGTGAGCTACAACTCTCAGGATGACCTCACGGACGATTCCTTCTTCAATAAATACACGCTCACCGACAAAGAGCATGAGGCCGTTGAAACCGCTGGATACGATGAGATGAAGAGTGTAGACACTCTCTATTCGATTTGCGCTGAGGCGGACATGGGGGACCTCGAACAGTACCTGCCTTGGTCCTCTAGCCAGATTGATGAGGTAAACGGAGCACTTGTACTTTGCCCTGACCATCCCGATCGAAAGACTGTGGTGGAGCGCATGGCTGAGGGACAAGAAGAGGAAGAGGCAAGAGACCGAGGCGAAATTTTCAACGACGGAACCTACAAGGTGGGCGATGACATTCAGCCGGGGACGTACGTTGCAGAGACTGATGACGCATTTGACGGATGCTATTGGGAACGGCTGGACTCGGCAGGCGAGATAATTGATAACAATTTCGTCAATAGCGGGTTCCGGGTCGAAGTCACAATCAGTTCATCCGACTATTCGTTCTCCGCCGAGCACTGTGGCGAATGGAAGAAGCAGTAAAGACATCGATGCATCTACTTGCGCTCGTAGTGTCCGAAACAACTTCCACTACCTAGCACTGGTACAAGGTATGGTGTCACCGATACTGGCTCCAAGCCGTCAGCGGAGTGTGTCATGACCCTAGGGTTTTGAGAGCAAAGTGGCCCTTCGCGAGTTTCCGCAATTTGCCACTACGTGTCAGAGGCCACTGCTACAGTCGGCTCCAAAGCGAATCTACGCAGGAGCCCGTTATGTACCCTGAAGTCGAGACGTCGGTGTTCGATATCTTGAATGAGCCTTGGAATATTACAAATGGGACTGTCGTGCCCGAAACTAGTGACATCGTTATGAAGAACGGTGGACGTGTAGTTGACGCAACATATTTGTATGCGGACCTGGCGGGCTCAAGTAGATTGGCCCATATCAAGCAGAACGAGGTTGCTGCGAAGATAATCCGGGCTTATATAAACACGGCAGTCCGCATACTTCGGCACAAGGGCGGCGAGATTCGCAGTTTTGACGGCGACAGGGTTATGGCCATCTTCATTGGGAAGAGCAAGAACAACGATGCAGTTCGGGCCGCGTTGGCTATCAATTGGGCAGTAGAATGTGTGATCGCCCCAGCAATAGAGAGGAGATGGAGCGACATCGCCAAGAGCTACACGATTGGCCACGGCATCGGCATCGACACTGGCGAAGCGCTTATCGTTCGGGGCGGAGCTCGGGAAAACAACGACCTTATTTCCATTGGTGATGCCCCTAATGATGCCGCGCATCTCAGTGACTATCGGTTGTGGCCAATCAACATCACCGAAGCTGTCTACGACGCTCTGATGGATCCGCAGAAGCTTCTACCCGATGGTGGCAACTTTTGGCGCAGCTCAGACGGCAGGCAAGCGTTGGGTGGCTATGCTCCGCTTTATCACACGAACGCATGGTGGAAGATCTGAATGCCAGACCCCATTGATACGGCTTGGAAGCTTCACTCTGCTCAAATGGAGTGGACTGGCAAAGTAGACGCAAAGGCTGGTTTCATTCTCACTCTTGACGCTGCCGCAATAACAACTTCTATAGCTTTATCTTCTGAGGGGATGGTGTTTCACGGAGTTAGCACTGGCCCGTTTCAGCTTCTCTATGACCTATCAATTCTCCTATTTGTCACGGCAGCGGTCCTGGCCGCTTGGGCAGTAGCGCCTGCTCTTCGTCTCGGCAACCTTAAAGAGGAAGCGAAGAGCAATTTCATCTATTTTGGCCATGCTCGATTTTGGGACCCCGATAATCTTGCAACAGCACTCGACGAGCATGATCCACTCTCAAGCGTGACGCGCCAGGTTGTCCGCATGTCTACGATCGCCTGGCGAAAGCACTGCCGCGTGGCATGGTCTACCTGGCTGACCGTAGCGGGAGTTATCGTAATCGCGCTGACCGGGTTCGTGTTGAGCTAAAGTTGCGGGTATTTGTGGGACCCCTGATGGGACGTAGTCTGCAGTTATATAAATCTCGTTGGCGATGTGACGAGACTTGGTGGGTTGGCGTCTCTTATCCTGACTGTCTCAAAACCTATGCGTTACAAGACACTAGGTGCGAGCATAAACCGGATGCACGAAAAACTGCAGGGCCGCCACGAAGCGTTGTCAGTAGACCGCCACGCACCGGTGAAGCTCACACTCAGGCGGAGCCGGTGACGTCCGGGCCCAGCGTCTCCCGCTGGTCGAGAGGGACCTCGAGGAGATCGTGGACTCCGCCCACGATCTCATTGGGACGGAAGGGGAAACGGCGCACATCCTCGGCGGTGGAGATCCCCGAGAGGACGAGCACCGTGTGCATACCCGCTTCCATGCCCGCGATGATGTCGGTGTCCATCCGGTCGCCGATCATCGCGGTGGACATCGAGTGGGCGCCGATTTTGTTCAGTGCGGAGCGGAACATCATCGGATTCGGTTTGCCCACGACATAGGGGTCACGGTTGGTGGCCTTGGTGATCAGCGCGGCAATGGCCCCAGTTGCCGGGAGAACGCCTTCGGGGCTGGGTCCGGTGGCATCAGGGTTGGTCACGATGAAGCGTGAACCGCCGTCGATGAGTCGGATCGCTTTTGTGATGGCCTCGAAGGAGTAGGAATGGGTCTCGCCGACGACGACGAAGTCCGGGTCCTTCTCGGTCATGACGAATCCGGCCTCATGGATGGCCGTGGTCAGTCCCGCCTCGCCGACGACATAGGCGGTGCCGTGCTCGACCTGATTGGACAGGAAATCGGCGGTGGCCATGGCAGAGGTCCAGATGTGGGTCTCGGGAACCTCGAGACCATTCGAGCGCAGCCGTGCCGAGAGGTCCCGAGCAGTGTAGATCGAATTGTTCGTCAGCACGAGGTAGGGAATGTCTGCCTGTCGCCACTGTGCCAGGAGCTCGGCCGCGCCCGGTAAGGGATTGTTCTCCTTGACCAGGACGCCGTCCATGTCGGTCAACCAGCATTCGATCGAATCGCGATCCATGTCTCTCCTGAAGATAGTCGTTGAGCCGATGCCACCAGCCTAGTCGGGTTTCGCAGCTTGCGGTTTCACTCGAACGAAACCGCCCTTGCCTCGAGGGATGGTCTCGGTAGTGTTCAGGTCCGTACCTGGACCCGGGGTGCCTGTCGTTGGGCTCCAGGCGATAAACTCACAACACGACAAGTGGTCAGTGACACAGAGGAGTGACGCATGAGTGAGCAGAAGGTCATCGAACAACGAGGCCTGTGGTTGGACGAGATGGAAGTCGGGGCGATCTACAAGCACGCACCAGGACGGACCATCACCGAGGCGGACAACACCTGGTTCACCGCCGTGACCATGAATACGCAGGCCCTGCACCTCGACGCGGCCTTCGCAGCAACCGAGCCCTTCGGCCAGCGACTCGTCAACTCGATGTTCACCCTCTCCACCCTCATCGGACTCTCGGTCACACAGCTGACTCAGGGCACGATCGTGGGCAACCTCGGCTTCTCCGAGGTCGCCTTCCCCGCCCCGCTCTTCCACGGCGACACCCTGTACGCCGAGACGACGATCCTGGACAAACGAAACTCGAAGTCACGCCCCGGACAGGGCATCGTGACGCTTGAACACCGCGGCTACAACCAAGACGGAACTCTCGTCGCCAAAGCCGTGCGCCAGACCATGATGTTCGACTCCAGCCACGCCAGTCAGGCCGCCCGGCCAGCCGAGACCGCGCAGCCCGACTCCGGAAAGTGAGCACCACAATGGCATTGGAATTCAAACCCGCCTGGCTCTTCGTCCCGGGCGACCGTCCGGACCGCTATGCGAAGGCCGCACAGCGTTCCGACATCGTCATCCTCGACCTCGAGGACGCGGTCAACGACGCCGACAAAGCCACCGCACGCGAAGCGATCATCGACTATCCGCTCGACCCCACCCGCACGGTGGTCCGCATCAATGCCCGGGATTCAGAGCACCTCGGCGAAGATCTCGCGATGCTCGCCAAGACCGAGTACACGGCCGTCATGCTGCCGAAGGCCGAGCACGCCTCTGACCTCACGGTCCTTCGCGACTACCAGGTCATCGCACTGATCGAGACGGCCCTGGGCGCAGTCAACGTCGCCGAGATCGCCGCAGCACCCAACGCCTACGCACTGATGTGGGGTTCCGAAGACCTCATCGCCGACCTCGGCGGGGGATCGTCGCGGACCGCCGACGGAAGCTACCGCGACGTGGCCAAACACGTGCGCAGCTCGACCCTGTTGGCCGCCCGCGCACACGGCAAGTTCGCCCTCGACTCGATCTGGGCGAACATCCCCGACCTCGACGGACTGGGAGAGGAAGCCGAGGACGCCGTCCAGTCCGGCTTCAGCGGCAAGGTCTCCATCCACCCCAACCATGTTCCCGTCGTCCGCGACGCGTTCCGACCCAGCGAAGAGCAGCTGACCTGGGCGAAGGCCGTACTCGATCTCGCGCAGAGTGAGAAGGGCGCCTTCGCCTACGACGGCAAGATGATCGACGCGCCCCTGCTCAAGCACGCCGAACTCATCGTCGCGCGAGACGTCTGAGCGCAGTGGAGGAAGTGAGAACATGAACGACGCCGATGCGCTCATCGCCGCCCAGATCCGGTCCGTCCTCGCCGCGGCAGAGACTGGTGGGGGAGTGGCCCCGATCGTCGAGGCCGGCGACCCGATCCTGCGCTCGGTGACTCGCCCCTTCGACGGGCAGGTCGATGACGCGGAACTGGCCCAACTCGCCGAGGTGATGCGGGCAACCATGCTCGCCGCGCCAGGGGTGGGACTCGCCGGACCGCAGGTGGGCATCGGTCTGTCGATGTTCGTGGCCGAAGACCCCGGCAGCCTCGACCCCGAGACTGCCGAGGTGCGGCAACGGAGACCGATGCCCCTGCGCGTCGTCCTCAACGCCGGCTACACTCCCGCCACCTCCGAGGACGTCGCCTTCTTCGAAGGCTGCCTGTCGATCCCCGGCTATCAGGCGGTCGTGGCCCGTCCCCGCGAAATCGAGTTGCAAGGCCAGAGCCTCGACGGCACGGCCATCGCCGAGGTGGTCTCCGGGTGGTCGGCACGCATCGTCGCGCATGAGACCGATCACCTCGAAGGCATCATGTTCCTCGATAAAGCGGAGATGCGGTCCCTGGCAACGAACACCTCGGTCGCGCGGTTCTGGAGCCAACCCTCAACGCAGAAGGCTGCCGCCGAGCTCGGGTTCACCCTGCCCAGCGGCATGCTCATGTGAACTTGATCGGGAATAACTCGGCCACATCATGGTTGTACGGAATATGAGTGAACTTCGTACCCTGACCCTGGGCGCTGGATGCTTCTGGTGCCTCGACGCCGTCTACCAGCGGACCACTGGAGTCACCTCGGTGATCTCCGGATACACCGGCGGCCGTACCCCGAATCCGCACTACCGCGAAGTCTGCTCCGGCACCTCAGGTCACGCCGAGGCACTGCAGGTGACATTCGATCCGGAAATCGTCCCCGAAAGCGTCATCCTGGGCCTCTTCTTCACCGGACACGATCCCACGAGTCTCAATGCGCAGGGCTACGACGTCGGCACCCAATACCGGTCGGCCATGTTCTACGCCGACGATGACGAGAAGGCCCGGTTCGGTGCCGCCATCATCGAGGCGCAGGAGATCTTCGACCGCCCGATCGTCACGACCCTCGAACCCTTGGGTGTCTTCCATACCGCCGAGGCGGTCCACCAGGACTTCTACACCGAGAACCGCAACAACGGATACTGCCGTGTCATCATTGATCCGAAGCTGTCCCACGCACGGGAGGCGTTTGCGGATTGGGTGAGCTGAATGTCGAAACACAAGGACTCGTCTGAACATCGAGGCTCGAAGAAGCACAGCGGCGCGAAGAAGCCTAAGAAGGACGACGGTGCCTGCGAGGTGACGAAGGGTCGCGTGCGCTCCCACTTCCTCGACGGCGAGACCGGCCCCTGGGCGAAGAAGCTGGCCGCAGGTCCGACAACTGACGAGGCATCAGACCCCGATGAACAGACTCTGCGCCCCGCGCACCGACAGGGCCCGGACTATTCTGTGCCGAGCTCCATCGACATCGTGGCCGACCCCGTGCTGCACGCGATCTCCACCCGACGATCGATCTCCAAACTCGACCCGGAGACGCCCAACGACTCTGACCTGCGTGAACTCATCCACGCGGTCTCCTCGGTCGCCGATCACAAGGGGCTCAAGCCCTGGCGGTTCATCATCATCCGTGGTGACGACCGGATCCGCCTCGGCAAAGCACTCGACGACGCAGGAGAAGTGCACCGGAAGGCCGGTGAGATCAACGCGAAGCCGCTGCGGGCAGAACTTCTCCTGGCACTCGTGGCCTCACCTCAGGACAACCCCAAAGTCCCCGAATGGGAACAGCACGCCACCGCGGCCGGCGCCGGTCACCTGCTCGAACTCGCTCTGTGGCAGGCAGGTTGGGGTGTCATGTGGCGCAGCGGAAACCTCACCAACGCACCCGCCGTGCGCAGACTCCACCGACTCAAGGACAAGGAACTGCTCATGGGCTGGCTCTACATCGGGGCGGTCCCCGAACGCTACCGACAGCGCCTGGCCCACAGCACCCGACCGCTGCCGGACCCTGACCAGTTTCTCGATACCCTGTGACCGGCGACTCGACGAATGATGACGTGACGAACAACGACGACGTGACGAACAAAGACGACGAGCAGACAGAGTCGAACGTTGCCTCGCGCCGACTGCCCAAGGAGATCTACGTCCTTGTCGCGGCCGCCTTCATCGTGGCGTTGGGTTACGGCATCATCGCCCCCGTGCTTCCGCAGTTCGCGGCGAGCTTCAACTTCGGAGTCACCGCCGCCACGATCGTCGTCTCATCCTTCGCTTTCTTCCGGTTCGTGTTCTCGCCCTCCTCTGGCCGCCTCGTCGACGCCTTCGGTGAACGGCGCATCTACATCACCGGCCTCCTCATCGTCGCCGTCTCCACCGCGGCCGTCGCCTTCGCACAGAGCTACTGGCAGCTGCTGGTCTTCCGTGGGCTGGGCGGCATCGGCTCGACGATGTTCAGTGTCTCCGCGATGGCGCTGATCATCAGATTGGCTCCGATCGATGCCAGGGCCAAGGCCTCGAGCACCTATGCCACTGCCTTCCTCGTCGGCAATATCGCCGGCCCCGTCCTCGGCGGTGCGATGGCCGGATGGGGAATGCGCATCCCGTTCATCATCTACGCCGTCGGCCTCCTCATTGCGGCCATCGTCGTCCGTATTTTCCTCGCCTCCACTGCGGAGGCCGGGTCCTCGACGAAACTGGGGCGCGCTCGCCTCGATGCGGCCAAGGACGATCCCGAGCAGGAGGTCATGACCTTCCGGCAGGCGTGGCAGGACTCGGCCTACCGCAGTGCACTGTTCTCGGCGTTCGTCCAGGGCTGGTCGGCGATGGGTATCCGTGTGGCCATCTACCCGCTCTTCGCTATCCAGGCGCTCAAGGCCGACACCGCCGTGGCCGGGTTGGCGCTGACGATGTTCGCGATAGGCAATGCTTCAGCTGTCACCGTCGTCGGCAGGTATGCGGACACCTACGGGCGCAAGCCCTTCATCCAATGGGGACTGCTGATCCTCGGCTTGACCACCGCTGCACTGGCCTTCACAGACGCGATCTGGGTGTTCTTCGTATTCTCCATCGTCGCCGGCGTCGGCTCCGGACTCGCGAACCCGGCCCAGCAGGCAACCGTGGCCGACGTCATCGGGCGTGATCGCAAGGGCGGCCGCGTGCTCTCGAGATACCAGATGGCCCTCGACGGCGGCGCCATCGTCGGTCCCATCATCGCCGGTGCCATCGTCGATCGCTTCGACTATTCGTGGGCATTCCTGCTCACCGGGCTCCTCGGCGTCGTAGCTGCCGCTTTCTGGTTCACCGGCCGTGAGACCAAACCCCGCGTGGTGCGCACAGCCGAGCGGGATGAGCGGATCGAGGGCGATCTGAACTGAGCTCGGCCAGGGAGTATGCGCTCAGGGTCCACTCACGTGTTTTGGATAGTGTGAATCGCTAGTATTGATGTAAACAACATCATTTCCTTGCAGACGATCTCTGCGCACATGCATCGACAAGAGAGTCACCACGTGAGTTTTCTGACCCGTTTGAGCCTGAGGAATCGCGCACTCATTGCGCTCATCTCCGTCGTCGCCATCATCTTCGGCATCATCGGAGCGGGAGCTCTCAAACAGGAGCTGTTCCCCTCACTGGACAACCCGCAGGCCACGGTCACCGCCTCATACGAAGGTGCGACGCCCGAGGCCGTGGAACAGGAGGTCACCGACCCCCTCGAAGGTGTGCTGACGGCTCTGCCCGAGGTCGAGGACATGACCTCGACCTCCTCGGCGGGCAGCTCCTCGATCACAGTGAGCACGAAGTACGGCGAAGACTCCGACGATGTGGTCAAGGCCCTCCAGCGGGCAGTCTCACAGGTCCAGGCCCGGTTGCCCGACGGGGTCGAACCCACCGTGAACACGGCTGGAACCGATGACATCCCCGTCCTCGCACTGTCCGTAACCTCGGA
The DNA here is from genome assembly GCF_040256645.1 of Brevibacterium sp. CBA3109. Classification (NCBI taxonomy): domain Bacteria; kingdom Bacillati; phylum Actinomycetota; class Actinomycetes; order Micrococcales; family Brevibacteriaceae; genus Brevibacterium; species Brevibacterium koreense. The sequence goes on from NZ_CP158281.1 coordinate 888,091, forward strand.
CGCAGACGAGGACAAACTCGCCGCCAACCTTGATGACATCGCCGAACCCGAACTGAAGAAGATCGACGGCGTCTCACAGGTCCTGATCTCCGGTGCGAAGACCAAACAGGTCGAGGTCACCATCCGCCGCGATGACCTCGAGGATGAGGGCGCCAACCTCGACGAGATCGCCGGCATCCTCCAGGCCAATGGAATCCCCACCTCGGCGGGCGAACTGAAGAGCGACGAGGGCACGGCACCGGTCGAGGTCGGCACCCGCATCCGCTCCGTGGATGCCATCCAGGACCTTGTCATCAGCGGCAAGGACGACCCGGTCAAGCTCTCCGACGTCGCCGACGTCACGATCGCGAACCAACCCGTCGAGTCGATCTCGCGCACCAACGGACAGCCTTCACTGTCGGTGTCGATCATGAAGGAATCCGACGCCAACACCGTTGACGTCTCCGATGCTGTTGCCGAAAAGCTGCCCGATCTTGAGAAGTCGATGGGGGACAACACGGAGTTCGTCTCCGCGTTCGATCAGGCACCATTCATCGAACAGTCGATCCACGATCTGCTCGTCGAGGGCGGCCTGGGACTGTTCTTCGCGGTCCTCGTCATCCTCGTGTTCCTGCTCTCGGTGCGTGCCACGATCATCACGGCGATCTCTATTCCGCTCTCGCTGCTCATCGCCTTGGTCGGGCTGTGGATGGGCGGTGAGACCCTGAACATGCTGACACTGGGAGCACTGACGATCTCCATCGGCCGCGTCGTCGACGACTCGATCGTCGTCATCGAGGCGATCCGACGACGGCACGCCTCGGGTGGTGAGAAGTTTGCGAACATCCTCGCCGCCGTCTCCGAAGTCTCTGGGGCCATCACCGCCTCGACACTGTCGACCGTCGCCGTGTTCCTGCCGCTGGCCTTCGTCTCCGGCCAGACCGGAGAGATGTTCCGACCCTTCGCCCTGACAGCCACCATCGCCCTGCTCTCGAGCCTGTTCGTGGCGCTGACGATCGTGCCCGTCCTCGCTTACTGGTTCCTGCGGCAGCGTGAGGCGAAGGTCAAACTCACCCGCGAGGAGAAGGCGGAGATCCGCCGGAACCGCAAGGGAATGCTCTCCGAATGGAGGAGTGAGAGCAAGGCCGCGAAGAAGGCGTCCAAGAAGCAGAATATCCTCACCGCCGGACGCCATGACGAGCCCGGCACCGAGTCCAGGACTGCAGGTGCTGGGTCTGTGCGCACCAGAAGCGATGCCACCACCTCGACAGCGCCGCGCTATGACTCCAGCGCGGAGGAGACCGGTGAGGTCGATGAGCTTGCCGGCATGCATTCGCCGGTGACACGGCTGCAGAAGACCTATATGCCGCTCATCTCGTTCTCCACCAAGCACCCGGTCGTGATGATCCTGGTCGCCGTCCTCGTCCTCGGCGGCACCGGAGCGATGATTCCGCAGCTGAAGACCGAACTCTTCGGCGACACCGGCCAGGACAGCCTGCAGATCTCGCAGACCTTCGACCCTGGCACCGACCTCGATGAAGCCTCGAAGCAGGCAGAACCGGTCGAGAAGATCCTCAAGGACAACAGCGACGTCGAGTCCTATCAGCTCTCCGTGGGCGGAACCACATTCGGATTCACGAACGATTCGTCGATCACAGGCACCTACATCGTCACCTCGAAGTCGGGGATCTCGGCGCAGTCGATCTCCGATGAGCTGCAGAAGGACTTCGACGGGCTCAAGGACGTCGGCCAGGTCGAGGTGCAGAGCCAGAGTTCGATGCCCGGTGCCCAGACCATCGACGTCACGCTGTCGGGATCCGACACCAAAGAACTCGACGACGCTACGAAGGCCGTCACGGACAAGCTCGAGGGCGTCTCCGGCACCCAGTCGGTGACCAGTGACATCGAAGCGGTCCAGCCCGTCATCGAGGTCAAGGTCGATCACAAGAAGGCCGCGGAGGAGAACCTGACGGAAGCAACCATCGGCCAATACGTCCAGCGGGCGATGCACGGCCAGAACATCGGTGAGGTCGTCATCGACAACGTGTCGCATTCGGTGCTCCTCTTCGACCGCAACGCCGACACGGTCGACGAACTGCGCGACCTCAAGATCCCCGGCAAGCCGAAGGAGATCGCTCCAGCCGGTCCCGCTGCTGGTGCTGCAGACGGCGGAGCTGGTGCTGCAGGAGGAGCCGGAGGTGACGCCGGCGCGGCCGGGGCCATGGCCGGCGCTCCAGCGCCGACGTCTGAGCCCCGGTTCATCGATCTCAGTGACGTCGCCGAGGTGAAAGAGGTCAAGACCGCACCGACGATCCGGCACACCGATTCTCAGCGTTCGACCACGGTGTCGGTGACCCCCGCCGGTGACGACTTGGGAACCGTGTCCGCGGATGTGCAGTCAGCGCTGGACGAGGTCGACGTTCCCGACTCGGTGAGCGTCGACACCGGTGGTGCCACGCAGGAGCAGAACGACGCGTTCTCCCAGCTGGGCTTGGCCATGCTGGCCGCGATCCTCATCGTGTTCGTCATCATGGTCGCCACGTTCAAGTCGCTGCTGCAGCCATTGATCCTGCTGGTCTCGATCCCGTTCGCAGCCACCGGATCCATCGGGCTGTCACTGCTGACCGACACTCCGCTGGGCCTGACGTCGATGATCGGTCTGCTCATGCTCATCGGCATCGTTGTCACCAACGCGATCGTGCTCATCGACCTGATCAACCGTTTCAGAACTCGAGGCGTCGATCTGCGCGCGGCGATCGTCCATGGCGCCAGGCTGCGTTATCGTCCGATCCTCATGACCGCGGCAGCGACGATCTTCGCGCTCGTGCCGATGGCGCTGGGCCTGACCGGCGGGGGTGTGTTCATCTCGAAGCCGCTGGCGATCGTCGTCATCGGCGGTCTCGTCAGCTCGACCCTGCTCACGCTCATCCTCGTGCCTGTCCTCTACCTCGTGCTCGAAGGGGCGAAGGAACGTCGGGCCGAGAAGAAGTACGTGAAGAACATGGCGCGTGGCCAGGTCCTCGACGTCGCCGAGGCGAGAGCCGAGCAACGTCCGGATGCGCCGGACCGCGCCCGCTCCGGCAAGCGGTCGGGCACCACCGCCGAGGCGGGGTCAGTGGCCACAGTCGAACGCGAGGAGCCGAGCCCGCCGGCTTCGGGCACTGCGGTTGAGCGCCCTGACACAGGTGAGGAACCGAAGCACTGATGCCTCGCCCACTACAGTGGGATCCATGAGAGACGAGCTCGAACCACAGGAGAAGAAACGCCTGTGGTTCGAGCTCGGTCTCGTTGCCGCACTCTCGCTGGGCCAATCCGCTGTCTATGCGATTGTGCGCTTGGCCGACATCACCTCCCGCGGTCCGATCAGCGAAGCCCAGGCGAAGCTCAACACCTCGATGTCGCCGCGGCCCGGGTTCGACCTCGTCTACCAGATCCTCGATATCGGTTTCACCCTTGTGCCCGTGCTCCTGGCCCTCTACCTGCTCACTCGCGACACCGATGCCCCGCCCCTGAGCACACGGCTGGGCGTGAACGGTCAGAGCGGGAAAGACTTCGGTCGTGGAACGCTGATCTTCACCATCATCGGCATCGGCACTCTGGCCGTCTACGCGGGCGGCAGGGCCCTGGGGATCACGGCCGAGATCCAGCCTGCCAACCTCGGCGATCATTGGTGGGCCGTTCCCGTGCTCATCCTGGCGGCAGCGAAGAACGGCATCGTCGAAGAGGTCATCATCTTCGGCTTCGGGGCCGAACGGCTCCAGCGTCTGGGCTACGGGATGTGGCCGATCATCATCAGCCTGGCGGTCTTTCGTGCCAGCTACCACCTGTACCAGGGCATCGGGCCGTTCATCGGAAACGTTGCCATGGGCATCATCTTCGGATGGTACTTCATGCGCAGGGGCAGACTGATGCCGTTGGTGTGGGCGCACTTCATCATCGATGCCGTGGGCTTCCTGGCACCGGGAATCCTCGCCCTCGTCGACATCGGCTGAACTGGTTCACGCGCAGTTCATGCACCGGTGGTTCTGGGTCCAACTGCTCCTGACAGTCTCGATCTGGTGAGCCCGACTCCGCTTCGCGAGGTAGGGCCGACAGACCCGATCCGAGGAGACAACCGAACCGATGGCACCCCTACGTGAACTTCTGCCCATGGCCGGCCACGTCCGTGGCAAGCGCAGCCCCGTCACCTGCGCGCTCAAATGCGACAACGCGTGCACGAAGGCCATCTGCAACACGTCGTCCAACAGCTACTTCCGTGACATCGTCGGGGCACAGCTGTCCCGCCGAGCAGTGCTGGGGGCGTCGGCGGCGGGAGCATTGACCATCGCAGTCACGACCGCACCGAGTCCGACCACGCGTGCAGCCGCGGCAGCGGCCGGCACCAGGGGCAGCCTCGACTTCACCGCAATCGACCCGGTCCAGCACGAGGTCGACAAGTTCATCGTCCCCGAGGGCTACTCCTGGCATCCCGTCGTGCGCTGGGGTGACCCGCTGTTCCCGGACGCGCCGAAGTTCGATCCCGAGAACCAGAGCGTCGAATCGCAGCGTCGCCAATTCGGGTACAACAACGACTACCTCCAGATCCAGGTCGATGACAGTGGAGACGGCAACCGTGCCCTCCTGTTCTCGAACCAGGAGTACACGAACGACGCGCTCATGTACCCGGACACCTTAGACAAAGCCACCCAGCGCGCCATCAGCCGCGACGCTCACGGGCTGACCGTGGCGGAACTGGTTCGGACCAATGAGAAGACCCCGTGGAAGGTTGATGTCAACGGCGCGAACCACCGCCGGTTCCTCATCGACACCGAATACGAGTTCACCGGACCGGCAGCCGGATCCGACCTGCTCCGGACCAAGGACTACCCAGGCGGCGACAAGGTCCAGGGCACCCTGGGCAACTGCTCGGGCGGTCTGACTCCCTGGGGAACACTGGTCTCCGGGGAGGAGAACTTCAACTCCTATTTCAAGGCGCAGGGCACCTCGGCGGCCGACAAGCGCTACGGTCTGAGCAACGACGCCTCCGCGAACGGCTGGGAAGCCGATCTGAACCGCTTCGACACGAACAACTCCGGCTACTCTAACGAGGCCAACCGATTCGGCTGGATCGTCGAGGTCGACCCGCGAGATCCCGAATCGACTCCGCTCAAGCACACGAACCTGGGACGCCTCAAGCACGAGGGTGCGAACATCACGATCGCCGATTCCGGTCAGGCCGTCGCCTACATGGGCGATGATGAGAGGTTCGACTACCTCTACAAGTTCGTCTCCACGGACAAATACATCGCAGGCGACCTGTCGCACAACATGACCCTGCTGACCAAGGGCGACCTGTTCGTCGCGAAGTTCACGGGCAACTCCCCGAAGGGTGAGATCGACGGCAGCGGTGAGGTGCCGACCGACGGTGAGTTCGATGGCAGCGGGCAGTGGCTGCCGCTGATCAAGGACGGCAAGTCGCAGATCTCGGGAATGGCCATCGAAGAGGTGCTGGTCAACACCCGATTGGCAGCGGACAAGGTCGGCCCGACGAAGATGGACCGCTGTGAGGACGTCGAGCCCAACCCAGTCAACGGAAAGATCTACGTCGCGTGCACGAACAACTCGGACCGTGGCGTGGACGGCAAGGCCGCAGCCGACGAGGCGAACCCGCGCACCGAGAACCGCGACGGACACATCGTGGAACTGACCGAGCGCAGCGGCGACCACACCGGCACCGAGTTCGACTGGACTCTGCTGTTGGTGTGCGGTGACCCGAAGCAGGGCGACGCAACCTACTTCGCAGGCTTCCCCGACGACCAGGTCTCACCGATCTCCTGCCCCGACAATGTCGCCTTCGACACCGCCGGCAACCTGTGGATCTCAACCGATGGTGCACCCGACGGCATCGGATACTGCGACGGCCTGTTCAGGGTCACCATCGAGGGTGAGCAGCGGGGACGCGTCGAGCAGTTCCTCTCCGTCCCGTGTGAAGGCGAGGTCTGCGGACCGCTCATCCACGACTCCTACAACTCGGCGTTCGTGGCCGTCCAGCACCCCGGTGAGGACGGCGAATACTCGGATCAGCACTCGCGGTTCCCCGACTACGTCGACGCCACGGATGTCGACAAGGGCGTGGCCGCGATTCCCCGCCCGACGGTGGTCCAGGTGATCAAGGGCAGCGGCGAAGAGCCCAACGACCCGCCGACAGAGGATCCGAAGGACGCGGACGCAGACTCCGAAGGGAACGAGGACGGCTCGTCGGACTCAGTCGATGGGGCTGAGGGCTCGGCCGATGGATCTGACGGCTCGTCCGAGGGCTCGAAGAGCGGATCGCAGGACGGTGCAAAAGACGCCGCCGCGGCCGGAGCGGCCGGCGCGAGTGATGCCGGTTCGAACGGCGGATCGGGTTCGAGCGGGTCCGGTTCGGGGTCAGGCGGTTCGGGGTCAGGCGGTTCGGGGTCAGGCGGTTCGGGGTCAGGTGGCTCCGGCTCCGGCGGTGGCGGTGACCTGCCGCGCACCGGCAACGACAGCACTCTGCCGCTGCTTGGCGGAGGTGCTGGTCTGCTTGCCGCAGGTGGTGCGATGGCCACTGCGGCACACATGCGCAAGAAGAAGTCGGCCGAAGGCGTTGAGGACCTCCCAGAGGAGTCCGCGGAGGCCTGAAGTCGACCCGCCCGACCGCTGACCTGGCAGACATCCAACAGTTGGTATGTTCTGCTCGAAGAAATTCAAAACTTCGAGCAGAACATACCAACCGTTGGTCAGTCTTTGTCAGAATCGTTGAGGGCAGCACACCGAATCGGTGTGCTGCCCTCAACGTTGTGCGGCGTCAGCCGACCGGCGAGTGCCGATCAGTGACGTGTGCCGATCAGGGACGAGTACCGAACTGTGGCGAGTGCCGATCAGAACGGACTACGGCATCTCAGATGGTGACGAGGCCGTTCTTCGCGGTGTCGAAGCTGATCGACATGATGCCGGGGGTGCCGTGCGGCGCCGACCAGTCGATGTGGATCTCCGGGATCGGCTTGGGATCCTGGGTGCCCAGCCAGTCGCGGAGTCGTTCACGATCCCCGGCGATCTGCAGGGTGTCGAGTGCGACGTCGCCGTTGGTCTTATACGACGAGGGATGCTGAGACGAGTCGGCTGCCCACTTGATGAAGAACGGAAGCTGGGGGTCGGCGATGAGCCCCTTGATTCCGATCTGCAGCCACCTGAGTTCCAGGCCTGATTCTGGGGTGCGGTTTCCGTCGACGGCTTTGCGCTCGAGGCGGGTCTCCACTCCGGCGAGGTCATCGACCGAAACGCACCAGCCCATCCAGCCGCCGCCGAGCTCGGATCGAGCTCGGACTGCCTGGCCGAAGGGTGTTGACAGCGCGGCCGGGTGCTCCAAGGCTTCGACGACTTCGAGGTAATGACCGTTTGCGAGAGGGAAGATCAGATTCCTGGTACCGAATCGAGGATGCACACCACCGTCGTAGGGAACCACGCCGAGCTTCTCCGAGATTCTCTCGGCAGTGGCTTTGTACCCGTCTGGTTCGCTGGCGAAGGACACATGATCGAGTTTCATGTCTCGACACTGGCATAACCTGGCTCACACTTCTTATTAGGATCACCTAAGTAGTGGGTCGTTCCAGGTAGAGCAGTCACTCATCTGAAGAATGCAGCGACCGCCCGGACGGCGAGGTTCGGGCGGTCACTCATCACGGGTGGGGTGAAGCTTCACCCCACCGCGGCGAGGCTGAACTCAGTGAGACTCTTTGAAGCGGGCGATCGAGGCGTTGACCTCGGCCTCGGCCTCAGCGCGGCCGACCCAGCTGGAGCCCTTGACGAACTTGCCCGGCTCAAGGTCCTTGTAGCGAGTGAAGAAGTGCTCGATCGAGTCGAGGGTGAACTGGTCGACGTCGCCGATGTCCTGGTAGCTCTCCCACCGAGGATCGCCGGCCGTGACTCCGAGGACCTTGTCGTCCCCGCCTGCTTCGTCTTCCATCTTGAACATGCCGATGGGGCGCACATCGATGAGAACGCCCGGGAACAGAGGCTCGGGCAGCAGCACGAGAACGTCGAGCGGGTCACCGTCGTTGCCCAAGGTGTCCTCGAAGAAGCCGTAATCTGCGGGGTACTGCATCGAGGTGTAGAGGTAGCGGTCGAGTTTGACTCGACCGGTCTCATGATCGACCTCATACTTGTTGCGCGATCCGCGCGGGATCTCGATTGTGGCCAAGAGTTCCATAGTGCTCCTTCAAGCTAGGGTTGCATCACTAGAATAGAGCTTACAAGTCCCCACGAACGACAACCACAACGGCTACGGCGAGGACGACTGCAATGAGAATGAGAGCCCGCGCTTGAACCAGATCCCTGAGCGGAGAAGGCGGAAGCGGTCGAAGAAGGCTGTCGCCGGTATCACTGCAGGCAGCCTCGCCGTCGTGCTGGCCGCGGTGGCGGCAGTCGACGCCTACGACGTCTTCCCCGAGCTGCCGGGAATACTGACCACTGACCCCGCGATCGAGGTCCAGGCGATCCCCGCGCCCGACGCACAGGGGAAAGACCTGCCCGCGCCAGCCTCGGCGCTGGATGATTCCGCACCCGTGCCCACCACGATCCCCGACAAGGTGGACAAGGTCCTCTCCGACGCCAAGGTCAAGGGCTTCGGGATCGAGATCCGCGACGGGCTCAGCGATGACATCCTCTACGCCAAGAAGGAGAACAGACCTCGCACGCCGGCCTCGGTGACGAAGGTGCTCACTGCGTCGGCGGCGCTGCTGACGGTCGGTGGGCAGAAGCGTCTGAGCACGACCACGGAATTCGACCCGTCCACCTCGACGGTGACCCTGACCGGCGGCGGCGACTCGCTGCTGGGTGCGGGGGAGTCCCAGCCGGGTGCCGTGAATGGCCACGCTGGCCTGACGACACTGGCGCAGCGCACCGCTGAGTCGCTGCAGAGCCAGAACGTCGCCGAGGTGGCCCTGGGCCTGGACACATCCCGGTACACGGGCGAGGACTTCAGCCCCGGATGGGAACGCGGTGACATCGCCAAGGGCGTCATCACACCGATCCAGCCGCTGATGATCGACACCGGCTACGTCGGCAGCAAAGACAAGGAGTGGCGACCACGCAGCGAGCACCCGGCCAAGGACGCCTTCGCTGTCTTCTCCAAGGAACTCAAAGCGGCCGGAATCACGGTCACCGACACCCCGAAGCCTGCTGCGGAGGCTGGGGACGGCGCGAGACCCGATGGAGACTCTGAAGCCAGCGAGCTGGCGGAGGTGGAGTCGGCGACGATCTCCGAGATCGTTAAATACGCGCTCGTGCACAGTGACAACGTCGTTGCCGAGGTTCTCGGCAATGAGGTCGCCATCGCCCAGGGCGAGCCGGGCAGCCTGGAGGGCGCCCCCGAAGCCGTGCTGGCGGCCCTGTCCGATTCCGTTGACCTGGGCAGCACCCACCTCGAGGACACCTCGGGCCTGTCCTATGGCAACCAGATCAGTCCGCACGACCTGACGACCATCCTGCAGGCGTCGGTCGTCGCCGACGATTCGCTGGCCAGCCTCATCAGCTATCTGCCCGTCGGCGGACTGACCGGCACACTGACACAACGTTTCACCGAAGATGAGAACGCAGCCGGGACGGTGCACGCGAAGACGGGGACCCTGTCGACCGTGACCTCACTGGCAGGAGGAGTGCTCGACGCTGATGGACGCTATCTCGTCTTCACCCTGCAGATCGACGACGTAGACAAGGAGAAAATATTGGAAGCCAGGAAGACCGTGGACGATGTCGTGGCAGCACTTGCGAATTGCGGCTGCCGATGATCGTCGATGAGAAGTTCGCCGCCCGCACAGCCCGGGAGCTCGTCCCCGCAGCGCGCGTGCCCAACACCGATGAACTCGACGAGCTCGTCGCCGGACTCAAGGACAATGCGCTGACGGCGCAGGAGCTCGTCGTCGACTCGTTCCTCCTCAACCCTGACCATGCCGATGATGTGCGAACACGCCTGGGTGCCGGCTCCGTGCTCGTGCTTGATCAGATCGGCTGGATCAAGGCCAACGCCCAGTCGCTCAACGGCATGGTCGACGCGGACGCTCTGCCCGCACCCGTCGGCCCGGGGGCGGCGAGGGCGGCCGCCGTGGAACTGGCAGGTGTGCTCTCGCTGCTGTCCACGCGAGTCCTGGGCCAGTTCGACCCCTTCGCGGTGGCCACGGGCCGTCTGATGTTCGTTGCCCCGGCAGTCCTCCTTGCCGAGGAGGCCATGAACGTCTCTGCCCGCGACTTCCGTATGTGGGTGGCCCTGCACGAGGCGACGCATCAGGTTCAGTTCGCCACCGCACCCTGGTTGCGTGAGCACATGCGCTCTCTCCTGTCCCAGGTGGTTGCGACCCCGCTCAAGGCGCCTGGGATCCGCGGCCTCGCCGACGTCTTCTCCACTGTGGGCCAGATCGTCAAGGGTGAGGCGAGCATGGTCGACCTGATCAGAGACGAGGGGATGCGCAGCGCACTCGACGAGGCTACGGCGATCCTCAGTCTGCTCGAAGGGCACGCAGATGTGGTCATGGACGAGGTCGGCATCGAAGTGATCCCGAGCGTGGCGAAGCTGCGACGCAAGTTCGAAGCCCGCCGAGACGCCGGTCAGGGCGGATTCCTGTCGAATCTGCTGGGCATGAACCTCAAACTTGCCCAGTACCGCGACGGCGCCACCTTCGTCCGCGCCATCCGCAAGGAAGTCGGACAGACCGGTTTCTCCGCCATCTATGCCAGCCCGGAGAACCTGCCGAAGAGCGAGGAGATCCACACCCCGAGCCTGTGGTTGGACCGTGTCCACGGCTGAGGGGCCACCACCTCGGCGCCCGAGCCTCGATCCGGCCAGCGGGGCGATCCGCAACTGTGTCCGTGAAGCGTTGGCCCTGGTGGGGCAGCCTTCCGAGCAGCAGCCGAATGTCATCGTCGCGGTCTCTGGGGGAGCGGACTCAATGGCGCTGCTGCACGCCTGCGCCTTCCTCCATCGACGAGGGGAGCTGCGTGCGCATGCCGTGACCGTCGACCATGGGCTGCAGCCCTCGACCGCCGAGGTGGCCCGCCGGGTCGCAGCGATCGCCGAATCCTGGGGTGTTCCCGCCGAGGTCGCCACCGTCACCGTCGAGGCCGGTGCTGAGGGCCTCGAAGCAGCAGCCCGTGAGGCTCGCTACGGCGTACTCGAATCCACCCGGGCAGTACATGCGGCGAAGTGGGTGCTGACCGCGCACACTCGAAGCGACCAGGCGGAGACCGTTCTGCTGGGTCTGATGCGCGGTTCGGGCACGAGGTCCCTGGCAGGAATGGCTCCGCGCACCGGCACAGTGGTGCGCCCCCTGCTCGGCATCGAACGGGCGAGCACCGTCGCCTCATGCCGGGCTCAGGGAGTTGAAGTCTGGAACGACCCGATGAACGTCGACGATTCCTTCGCCCGGGTGCGGGCTCGCAGCCTACTGGCCTCCCTGGAGACCGACCTGGGCCAACCCATCACCGCGAACCTGGCTCGCACCGCCGAACTGTGCCGTGCCGATGCTGACTGCCTCGATGAACTCGCTGAGACTTCCGCCGCCACGATCCGTGGACGCACGAAGGTGAGCTTGACCGAAATGGCGGGGCTGGAGGATGCGATCCTCTCCCGCGTCGTCCGTGACTGGCTGATCTCCCTCGACGTGCCCGCGCAGAGCTTCGGCGCCGCCCGTGTGAGCGAACTGTGCGCCCTGCTCCGGGAACCTGGCGCATCGGGTCAGGCACACGCTCGCCTGTCACTGCCCGGTGACACAGAGGTCATCGTCACCGAGCAGTCCCTGATCTTCCGACGCGACGCGAAGACTGTCTGACCTCAGCGCCCGGTCGTTGGGCTCAGGCCTTGCCGTCGACCAGGTGGCCACCGGTGGCCACCAGCTCTCCGTTCTTGAAGACGTCACGATCGGCAGGGCAGTCCATGATCGCCGAGGTGACGGTGTCGGCCTCGACCAGAATGAAGTCCGCGGGCGCACCGATGCCCAGACCGAAGCGGGCATCATCGACCAGCGCTGTTCCATCCGGTCGTGCCCCGGCCATCACCTGCGCCCCACCGCGGGAGGCGATGTCGAGGCAATCCTCGATGTCCTCATCGCGACGGTGCCCATTCGTGAATGCCAGTTGCCAGGTCCGCCGCAGCAGATCACCGTCACCGTAGGGACTCCAATAGTCGCGCTGTCCGTCCTCACCGAGGCCCAGCGCCACCCGATTCTCACGCAGGCCACGCTGCGGCAGGACACCGTTCTGCGGTGCCACAGTCGTCAGCGAGATGCCCGCCTCAGCGACGAGCTCGACGATCCGGTCGACCTCTGATGCGGGGTTCGAGCTCAGAGCGAAGGCATGGGAGATCGTCACCTGCCCCTCCAAGCCGAGAGCCTTCGTCCGGTGAGCGATCTCCTCGAACGTGAACACGCCTGCGCTGCCGCGCTCATGCAGATGGATATCGACGCCCTTGCCGTGTTTCTCCGCAAGCCCGAAGACGACATCGAGATGCGCGATCGGATCGCGGTCGTATTGGAGTGGATCGAGCCCACCGACCAGATCAGCACCCTCGCTCAAGGCCGCGTCGAGAAGATCTCTGACACCCTTTTCGGCCACGATGCCGGCCTGCGGGAAGGCGACGATCTGAGAGTCGAGGACCGCGGCGTGATCAGCCAGCGCGTCCCGGACGCCGATGAAGCGCTCGAGACCGCAGTCGGCGTCGATCTGGGTGTGCGAGCGGATGCGCGTGCCCCCGGAGGAGACGATCTTTGCGATCACGAAGGCAGCCTGGTCACGGACGCTGCGCTCGCCCTGCCGCCAGTTCTCCCGATCGTTCATGATGAAGCCTTGCAGCGTTCCGTCCGCCGTGTGGGGACGGAAGGTCTGGCCCATCCGGTTCGAATCGAGATGGGCATGAACGTCACCGAGGCTGGGCAGCAGGGCTCGTCCCGCCCCATCGATGACGTCGGCGCCGTCGATGCCGGTATCGGTGCCGCCGATCGTCTGCGCCGAGGCGGCCGCTGTGAAAGCGGCGAAGCGCCCGTTTTCGATCTCGACATCAACGGTGGCGGCATCGGCAGTGCGGGGAAAGAGGCGAACATTTCTCAGACTGGTCATCATCATCCTTCAACGTGGGAGGGCACCTGTCCTCCAAATGGTATACCGTGATGTGGCTCGGGCATGGACCCGTGGGCCCAGCGTGCACATCGTCTGAAAGGATGAGGCAATGACCTCTCAGCCCGAATACGGCCATCGTACGGGTCGGGGACTCGACGTGCTGGCACTCGTGTGCCTCATCCTCATCGCCTGCTCTCTGCGCCCGGCAGCATCCTCGCTGGGTCCCGTTCTCTCCGAAGTTCAGGGCGCCTACACTCTGGTCGAATGGCAGACGGGCCTGCTCACAGCACTTCCCGGGCTGATCTTCGCGATCTGCGGGTTCATCGCCGTTCCCGTGCTCAAGAAGATCGGGCTGTTCAGCTCGCTGGTGATGACCTGCGTGCTGATCGCGGTCGGTGTGGGCGCTCGGGTCCTCGTCGACAACTGGGTCGGCTTCGCCGGGCTGACCGTGGTCGCTCTGGCCGGAATGTCCATCGGAAACGTCATTCTGCCGGTGTACGTGAAAACGCGCTTCCCCGACCGAGCCAGCCTCGGTGCCACCGCCTTCACTGTGTCGCTGGGACTGGGGGCGATGTTCCCTGCCTTCCTCACCGCACCCATCACCGGCCACTTCGACAACTGGCGCGTGGGACTCGGTGTCTGGGCACTCGTGCCGGCCTGCGCACTGGTCACCTGGATCATCCTCAAGCTCGCCCGATCCGTGCCCAACCTGGATCAGCCTGCGCAGGACACGCACGAGGCGGACCCGCCTCGGCGGCATATCTTCACCTCGTCCAAGGCCCGGTACATGGCGATGTTCTTCGGTCTGCAGTCGGTCAACGCCTACGTCCAGTTCGGGTGGCTGCCGCAGATCTACCGTGATGCGGGGATCGATCCGGTTCTCGCCGGTCTCATGCTCACGGTCGTCACCCTCGGTGGGATCCCCGGTGGATTCCTCGCCCCGCAGATCATCATGCGCAACATCCTGCCGCGCTTCTTCCTCGTCACCTTCTCCGTCAGCGCCGTGTGCGGCTACCTCGGACTGCTTCTGGTTCCCACGACCGTGCCAGTGCTGTGGGCCATCCTCCTGGGCTACGGTGGCTTCGCCTTCCCCGCTGCGCTCGCCCTCATCACAGGCCGCACGAAGGACGTGTCGATCACCGCCCGAACCTCAGCGTTCGTGCAGTCCAGCGGCTATGTGCTGGCTGCGATCGGTCCCTTGGCCGTCGGTGGACTCCTCGGGCTGAGCGGCGGCTGGTCGGTGCCGCTGTGGTTCATGATCTGCGTCGCAGCGCTCATGGGTGTGACCGGATACCTCGCCGCCACCCCGGGCACGGTCGACGACGAGCTGGAGACAGCAGGGCCTCGTGGTGGCGCGTCAGGCACCTGTGGCGGCACGGCGGGCCTCCGTGGTGGCATGCCGGGGCAGAAGTGAATCATAATGGAGACACATCCCACCCCAAGCGAGGAGAAACGACCCCAGTGGACATCAACGATCTCGGCAATGACATCGAAAAGGTACTTGTCTCGGAAGAACAGATAGCCGCGCGACTCGTTGAACTGGCAACCGCCATCGATGAAGACTACAAGGGCAAGGACATCTTGCTCGTCGGCGTCCTCAAGGGTGCTGTCATGGTCATGGCGGATCTGGCTCGCGCGATCCATTCGCCTGTCACCATGGACTGGATGGCCGTCTCCTCCTACGGTTCAGGCACCAAGTCCTCCGGCGTGGTGCGCATCCTCAAGGACCTCGACACGGACCTCTCAGACCGGCACGTGCTCATCGTCGAGGACATCATCGACTCGGGCCTGACCTTGTCCTGGCTGGTCCAGAACCTGCGTTCGCGTGGAGCGGCGACTGTTGAGATCTGCACAATGCTGCGCAAGCCCGAGGCTGTCAAGGTCGACATCGACGTCAAGTACATCGGTTTCGACGTTCCCAACGAATTCGTCATCGGCTACGGGCTCGACTATGCGGAGAAGTACCGCAACGTTCCGTTCGTCGCCACCTTGGCTCAGCACGTCTACAGCTGAGCGTTGCGCATGAGCGATCCGCGTATCGGCTGAGTGCCTGTTTCGCCCGGGAACAAAACCGGGCGCATTCGAGCTAAGTCAGTGCGAGGTATTAGGCTGTGGGGGATGTTCCCAGGCAGCCTCGGTAGCCTGAACAGGTTGCCCACATCTTTTTCCTGAGAGGACTTATGGCCGAGTCGAATAAGCGTCGCCCACTGCTCAACAAGGCGACGAAAGGCCCTTTGGTCTGGATCGTTCTGGCACTTCTCATAGTGTCTATCGGTGCTCTGCTCTTCAGCCGAGTCGGATTCAGCCAGATCGACACCGAACAAGGTCTCAAGCTGCTCGATGACAAGCAGGTCGAGCAGGCCAAGATCGTCGATAACGACCAGCGCGTCGATCTGACCCTGAAGAAGGACCTCAAGATCGAGGGCAAGGACTTCGGCAAGAAGGTCCAGTTCTTCTACGTGGAGCAGCGCGGAGACCAGATAGTCAAGGCTGTGGACTCCGCCGAGCCCAGCAAGGGATACACCGATGAGGTGCCCAAGCAGAGCTGGCTGATGTCGCTGCTGGGCACCCTGATTCCATTCGTCATCATCTTCGTCGTCTTCTGGTTCCTCATCTCGCAGATGTCGGGCGGCAAGATGATGAACTTCGGCAAATCCAAGGCGAAACTGGTCAACAAGGAGAATCCGGACGTCACGTTCAAGGACGTCGCCGGAGTTGATGAGGCTCTCGAAGAGCTCGAAGAGATCAAGGAGTTCCTGGCCGAACCGGAGAAGTTCACGGCAGTCGGCGCCAAGATCCCCAAGGGGGTCCTCCTCTACGGACAGCCCGGTACCGGCAAGACACTGCTGGCGAAGGCCGTGGCCGGTGAAGCCGGCGTCCCCTTCTATTCGATTTCGGGTTCTGACTTCGTCGAGATGTACGTCGGCGTGGGTGCCTCCCGCGTGCGCGACCTGTTCGAGCAGGCCAAGACGAACGCTCCCTGCATCATCTTCATCGATGAGATCGACGCCGTCGGTCGCCAACGCGGAGCCGGCATGGGCGGCGGCCACGACGAGCGCGAGCAGACGCTCAACCAGCTGCTCGTTGAGATGGACGGCTTCGACGTGAAGACCAACGTCATCCTCATCGCCGCAACCAACCGTCCCGACGTTCTCGACCCAGCGCTTCTGCGCCCCGGTCGCTTCGACCGTCAGATCCCCGTCGAGGCCCCGGACATGAAGGGCCGTCAGCACATCCTCGAGGTCCATGCCGAGGGCAAGCCCCTGGCAGATGACGTCGATCTGGCCCAGATCGCCAAGCGCACCCCGGGGTTCTCCGGCGCCGATCTGGCCAACGTCCTCAACGAGGCGGCCCTGCTGACCGCCCGCGAGGGGTCGAAGGTCCTCGACAACCGGATCCTCGACGAGGCGATCGATCGTGTCATCGCCGGACCGCAGAAGCGGACCCGGCTGATGAACGACAAGGAACGTCTCATCACCGCGTACCATGAGGGCGGACATGCCCTGGTGGCTGCCGCGATGAACCAGACCGACCCGGTCACCAAGGTCACCATCCTGCCCCGCGGACGGGCTCTGGGTTACACCATGGTCCTGCCCAACGAGGACAAGTACTCCACCACCCGCAACGAACTGCTGGACCAGCTCGCCTACGCGATGGGCGGCCGTGTGGCCGAGGAGGTCGTGTTCCACGATCCGACTACGGGTGCCAGCAACGATATCGAGAAGGCGACGAACATCGCCCGGAAGATGGTCACCCAGTACGGCATGAGCGACAAGCTGGGCATGGTCAAGATCGGCGACGATCAGGGCGAGCCCTTCGCCGGACGCGGCTACGGCGGGGGAGACGAGTACGGCGATGCGACCCTGTCCTCGATCGACCGCGAGGTCCGCGACATCATCGACGCCGCGCACGCCGACGCCTACTGGGCGCTGACGCACAACCGCGACGTCCTCGACGACCTCGCCTACCAGCTGCTCGAGCGGGAAACCCTCGATCAGGCGGCACTGGCAGAGATCTTCACCCCCATCGTCAAGCGCCCCACACGCGATGTGTGGCTGGCCAACGACGAACGCCCGGTCTCCGAACGCGGTCCGATCGATCCGCCCGCTCCGTTGAGTGGGGATCGCAACGGCAAGGGCAACGGCAATTCGGAGGTCGACACCACCGACGTTCCGGGCGCCGGACCCACGGGCGTGAATGGACCTCATGTTCCCCATAACCCCACGGGACCGATCAATCCCAACGACCCGATGGGCCCAACCGGCCCGACTGGCCCAACTGGCCCACACAATTCCGACGGCAGTGGGGAGAGCGGCTACTGATGTCTGAGCTCGAAGAGGTGACGGAGGTTCTCGGGGAGGCCCCAGCCGGGACCGGCAACAAGGTCGATCAGCCTCGGATCGCCGCCGCTGTGCGTGAGATCCTCATCGCTGTCGGCGAGGACCCTGATCGGGAAGGGCTGCTGGAGACTCCTGCCAGGGTCGCCCGTGCCTACGAAGAGGTCTTTGCCGGCCTCCACCGCGATGCGGCAGACGTTCTGGGCGTCACCTTCGACATCAGCCACGAGGAGATGGTCCTCGTTCGCGACATCGACCTGTATTCTATGTGCGAGCATCATCTCGTGCCATTCCACGGGGTCGCCCATATCGGCTACATTCCGAGCAGGAACGGCAAAGTCACAGGACTGTCGAAGCTGGCCCGCCTCGTCGAGATCTATGCTCGTCGCCCCCAGGTCCAGGAACGGCTGACGACTCAGATCGCCGACGCCCTCGTCGAACACCTCGAGCCGCAGGGTGCGATCGTCGTCGTCGAGGCCGAACATCTGTGCATGACCATGCGCGGAGTCCGGAAACCGGGCGCCTCGACCATCACCTCGGCGGTGCGCGGGCAGCTGCGTGAAACGGCATCCCGAGCAGAAGCCATGAGCCTGATCATCCGGAGCTAGAGGTCTGACATGCCCACACCGGAACGCACGAAGATCATGGGCGTACTCAACGTCACGCCCGACTCCTTCTCCGACGGCGGTCGTTACTTCGACCACGATGCGGCCATCGCCCACGGTTTCGAACTGCTGCGCTCGGGCGCCGACATCATCGATGTCGGAGGGGAGTCCACACGGCCCGGGTCGGTCCGGGTCGACGAGGCGGAGGAGCTGCGGCGCGTCGTCCCTGTGATCCGTGAGCTGGCCGCTGCGGGGGCTGTGATCAGCGTCGACACCATGCGATCCAAGGTCGCCGAGGCATCACTGAATGTCGGCGCCCGTATCATCAACGACGTTTCTGCCGGACTCTCCGATCCGACGATGCTGGCTGTCGCCTCCGAGACCGCTGCCCCCGTCGTGCTCATGCACTGGCGGGGCTATCTCGACCGTGCGTCGGCGTCCTTCTACTACGACGATGTGGTCGCCGAGGTGATCGCGGAGCTGAAGATGAGAATCGACGAAGCAATCACCGTCGGTGTTGAACCGGACAACATCATCCTCGACCCGGGGCTGGGATTTTCGAAGAACGCCGAACACAACTGGCAGATCCTCGGAGCCCTCGACGAATTTGCGAACCTGGATCACCGGCTCCTCGTTGCTGCCAGCCGCAAACGCTTCATCTCCACCCTGCTCTCACCTAAGGATCCGAAATTCGCCGAGGAATCGGCGAAAGATCAGGCCACGGCCGCGATCTCGGCACTGTCGGCCAGAGCAGGAGCGTGGGCGGTGCGCGTCCACGAACCCACCACCTCGGCGATCGCAGCCACGGTCATCAACGCCGTGAACTCGCATTCCCCGGCAGCCACACCAGATGTCCGTGCAGCGAAGGGGAACGCATGAGTGCCCATCGGGATCGGATCGAACTGCGCGGGCTGAGAGTGCGCGGCAACCACGGGGTCTTCGACTTCGAGAAGCGTGAGGGCCAGGACTTCGTCATCGACGTCACCCTGCACACCTCCGTGACCCGGGCCGCGGCCACCGATGACATCGCCGACACCGTCCACTACGGTGAACTGGCCGAAGATGTCGCACACATCGTCGAAGACAACACCTTCGACCTCATCGAGACCCTGGCCTCCCGGATTGCCGAGCACTGCCTGGACCTGGCTGAGCATGTCGAGGTCGTTGTCCATAAGCCCGGTGCCCCGATCCAACGGTCCTTCAACGACGTCAGCGTCACCGTCGTCCGTTCCCGAGACAGCACCGTCATCGCCGAGACGGAGACCGAGGCATACCTCAATCTTGGGGCCAACCTCGGCGACGCGGCGGATACACTCGACCAGGCCGTTGCCGCTCTCGACAGACATCCCAGAATCACTGTGCTCAGGCGATCCTCGCTGTATCGCACCGCGCCCTGGGGCGGAGTCGAACAGGGCGACTTCCTCAATCTGGGCCTCATCGTGAGTACCAGTCTGCCTGCCCCGGAACTCCTCGCGGTGGCGCAGGGAATCGAAGTCGCTTGCGGACGGACCCGTGAACTGCGTTGGGGTCCACGCACCCTCGACATCGATCTGATCCGCTTCGGGGTCAACCATGAGGAGCTCGTCTTCGACACCGAGGCACTGACCCTGCCCCATCCGCGGGCACACGAACGAGCCTTCGTGCTCGCACCGTGGGTTGAGCTCGATGAGGGCGCAGAAATACTTACCCCCACCGGTCCGCGCCCGATCACTGCAGTCCTCACCGAACTGGGAGACCAGGAAATCACGCGAATCCAGGCCCCATAAGTGCCCAGGGTTTGAGAGACTTGGAGCTATGCAGCGAACAGCGTCTGGCACTCTCGTCATCTGGGCCGTCATCGGCGCCGTGGTGGCGCTACTTCTCGACGTGCTGCTGGAGAGTCAGGGCTTCTCACTGCCTGGCCTGCCCTGGTTCGCCATCATCGGAATGCTCATACTCGCCGCCGTCCTGCTGGTCCTGGGCTGGCCGATCAAGAAATGGAACGACGGCGACCGGACCAAGGAGATCGACCCGCTTCAAGCAGCTCGCGTAGCCGTCATGGCCAAGGCCAGCGCACTGACAGGTGCCGGACTGGCCGGATGGTACATGGGTAACGCCGCCTACTATTTCCTGTCCGCACCGGGAATCCGCAATGATTTGGCGGCAGGTATGCTTTTCGCTATGATCGCAGCCGCAGCGTTGATGATCGTCGGCCTGATCGTCGAAGGCTTCTGCGCGCTGCCCCCTCAAGACCCACCAGGAGCCGAAGCCGCATGAGTCGCGATTTCAACTATCTGTTCGGAACAGATGCCGACTTCAACCGGGTGAGTCCCAAATACGGGCTCAAGGAGACGATCGCGTCTCTGACGATCCTCGTTCCGATGATCATCGTGGCCCTCGTCTTCGCCATCATCTTCACCTCCGAAGTCCCGTGGCTGCACGCGATCTGGGCCGCCCTCGTGGCGCTCACCGTCGTCCTCGTCGTCATCATCATCCGCCAGGCCAAAGCCATCGGCTATGCGGAGAGGGCAGATGACCTTCTCATCCGGCGTGGAATCATGTTCCACAAGGCCACGGTTGTCCCGTACGGACGACTGCAGTTCGTCGACGTGGACGCCGGCCCCATCGATCGCATGTTCGGCCTGGCCTCGGTCAAACTTCATACTGCCTCGGCAGCCACAGACGCCACCATCCCGGGCCTTCCCCGCGCCGAGGCCGATCGTCTGCGCGATAGCCTCGCCGGCCTGGGCCAGGCCAACTTGGCGGGACTGTGAGCATGGTCGAGGAAGGACCGAACGACCAACCTCCGGAGCCCCCAGGCGAACCCACTGACCAATCCACGGGCGAACCCACAGACCATTCCACAGGTGAGCTCACAGAACACGACGCAGTGGCTCCCGAGGTGTGGCACCGGGTCCACCCGCTGACGCCGATTCTCGAAAGCCTCGGTGTGCTCGTGGGTATCTTCATCGCAGGCGCCTACAGCCTGCAGAACTTCGCGCAGACTGCTATCGAAGACCTGGCCAGGGGGGATGGTGTCGACCTGGGGTTCGCCGGTTGGCTGCGCACCCACCCCTTCGTCATCCTTGGCGGCGTCGGAGGGATCGTTCTCCTTCTCCTCCTCACCGCCCTCTTCAGCTGGTTGGCGTGGAGGGTCAGGGGCTATCGAATCGATTCGGAGGCTATCTACTATCGGCGCGGTCTGCTGTCGAAGAAGCTGCGCAAGGCCAGACTTGACCGTGTGCAGTCGATCGACCTGCAGCAGAAGCTGCTGCCCCGGATCCTGGGAATGGCAGAACTCGTCTTCGACGTCGCCGGTGGTTCCGATTCCAACATCTCTCTGAAGTACTTGTCGAAGAAGCGTGCAGAAGGATTGCGTGACGAGCTTCTCGCCGCTGTCCGCGCCAAGAAGCAAGGTGGCCAGCAGGGTGAGCGAACCCCGACCGCCGGACTCTCCGC
The DNA here is from genome assembly GCF_040256645.1 of Brevibacterium sp. CBA3109. Lineage (NCBI taxonomy): Bacteria > Bacillati > Actinomycetota > Actinomycetes > Micrococcales > Brevibacteriaceae > Brevibacterium > Brevibacterium koreense. The sequence continues at coordinate 909,554 of NZ_CP158281.1, forward strand.
CGAGGCGGCCGCTGGGACAGCACCGAGCACCATAAGTTCGTCCCCCGCGAGCGCGACCGGGGCTCCGGCCGATGCCACGGGTGTCCCGGGTGGCCCCGGTGGCGAGGCCGTGATCGATCGCACCGTACCCGAGCGCCGCGATGACAGCATCGGTGTACGCCTGAGCAAACGCCTCGGCTCGCTGGCCGAAGACGCCTCACAAGAGGCGGAGTCCAGCCTCAATGAACTCCTGGCTCCCTACAATGTCTCCGCCGATGTCAGTGACGAAGGCGAGATCATCCGCGTACCTGTGCACCGGGTCGTGGTCTCCTCACTGCTGAAATCGGAGACGATCATCTCGGTCCTGGCCGTCCTCTTCGTCATCGCCATAGCAATCGTCCTCCTAGTGATGGGGCTGACCGAGGCTTTCATTCCGATGCTCGTCGCAGTCATCCCAGGCCTCTTCGCGGCATTCTCCGCTTTCAGGAAGAACCTCGACAACGCGAACTTCGTGGTCAACCTGGGAGAGAACGGACTGGCCGTCAACCACGGACTCGTCTCCACCTCCCGCAAGGTGATCCCGCTCGACCGTCTGCAGGCCGTGTGCCTCCATCAGCCGCTGCTGTGGCGGTGGGCCGGCTGGTGGAAGGTCGAATACAATATCGCCAGCGCCGGAGGCTCGGACGAGTCGAACATCCTCCTGCCCGTCGGCGACATCGACCAGGCGCTGCTCATGGTCGGCCTCGCGCTCCCGGACCCGCAGATGCCAGAAGGCCTCAGCGCAGCAACCCTGGTGCGATCAGCCATGTACGACCGCAAGTCCGAGGACCCGCAGGCCGAGACGGCAGAAGAACTCTTCCATGGCCAGCCCCGGACCTCTCGGCTCATCGACCCATTGGTGTGGAGACGGCGAGCCTATGCCGTCACCGGATCTCTACTCGTGCTGCGATTGGGTGTCCTGGACCGTCGTGTCGACTTCGTGCCCCATGTGCGAGTGCAGTCGATGAGCTATCATCAGGGCCCACTCATGCGTTCGCTTGGTTTGGGCACGGTTGCCGTGCACTCCACGGCTGGCCCCATCGACCCTCGGGTCACCCATCAGAGTGTCGACGACGCGAAGCAGTTCTTCAGCGAACACTCCGAACGCACGCGAATCGCGCGGCAACGTTACGACGAGGAAGCCCGCAGGGCCAAGGAAGGCAGGCCATGAGCCACCCAGGATTGAGCCAGGACGAGGCCCCTCGCTTGGGAATCGGAATCATCGGCTGTGGGAAGGTCGGGGCGAGCATCGGCGCCGCCTGGCGCGAAGCCGGCCACGCCATCATCGGTGTCAGTGCCACCTCAGCGAAGAGCCTGCAACGGGCCGAAGACATGCTGCCAGGAGTTCCCGTCCTGCCCCCAGACGATGTCGCAGATCGTGCCGAACTCCTGCTTCTGGCCGTCCCCGACGATGAGATCCAATCCCTTGTCAACGGCCTCGCGAAGGTGTCACGAATCCACTCGGGACAGATCCTCGTCCACTGCTCGGGCCGGTACGGAACCGACGTCCTCGAAGCCGGGATCAGCCTCGGCGCGCTGCCGATCGCACTGCATCCATCCTTGTCTTTCACCGGCACCGCAGTCGATCTTCCACGTCTGCGGCAATCGACGATCGCCGTCACCGCACCGGCACCGATTCGTCCGGTGGGCCAGGCCCTCGTCGTCGAAATGGGCGCCGAGCCGATTGACGTGGCCGAAGCGGACCGCCCGCTCTACCATGCAGCTATCACGCACGCCTCCAATCACTCGATCACGATCATCAGCGAAGCCATGGAGATGCTCGCCGAGGCGGGAGTCAGCGACCCCTCACGTGTGCTCACAGCCCTCGTCGACGCGAGCGTGACGAACACCCTGCAGAATGGGTCGAAGGCACTGACCGGACCCGTCAGCCGCGGAGACGTGGGCACGGTCTCCGCGCACCTGGCAGCGCTCAGTGAGTTCAGTCTCAACGTCTCCAGCCCTGCGGCACGCAACAGCTACATTGCTCTGGCCAGATCCACCACCGCCAGGGCTCTGAGCCTGGGGCGGATCACGGAGTCGCAGGCGCAGGAGATCCTGTCTCGCCTGGACTGATCGCCGGAGCGGTCGATGGCCGGTCCGAATTCCCCCGGGGCCGCGCTCGCGGTAGCCTGGAGGGTATGGCAGATACCGAGTCGAACACGCCCGAAAACGCAGACCTTTCACCCGAGCATCTCGATCCCGAGCAGATCCGGATCCGAAAGGAAAAGCGCCAACGGCTCTTGGACTCCGACACCGATGCCTATCCGGTCGGAATTCCGCGCACGCACACCCTCGCCGAGGTTCATGCCGCGCATGACGGCTTGGAAGCTGGAGATGAGACCGAGGACATCGTCGGCGTCGTCGGCCGTGTCGTATTCGTCAGGACCACGGGCAAACTCTGCTTCGTGACTCTGCAATCTGGGGACGGGACGCGCCTCCAAGGCATGCTGTCTCTGCGTGAAGTGGGGGAAGAGCGCCTCGGCGACTTCAAGACCGACGTCGATCTGGGAGACTTCCTGTTCGTCCACGGCAAGGTCATCAAGTCCAAACGCGGCGAACTTTCGGTGCTCGCCGATTCTTGGACGATGGCCAGCAAAGCGCTGCGTCCGCTACCGGGCCTGCACACCGAGCTGGCCGAGGACACTCGCGTGCGTCAGCGCTACCTCGACCTGATCACACGCGAAGAAGCACGGAAGACCATGCTGACCCGAGCGGAGGTCATGTCCTCCCTGCGCCGGACGTTCGCCGGGCAGGAGTTCGTCGAGATTGAGACTCCGATGCTCCAGACCATGCACGGTGGCGCTGCGGCACGTCCGTTCAAAACACATATGAACGCCTACGACATCGATATGTTCCTGCGCATCGCACCGGAACTCTTCCTCAAGCGGGCGATCGTCGGCGGCATCGAGAACGTCTTCGAGATCAACCGCAACTTTCGCAATGAAGGTGCCGACTCCACCCACTCCCCGGAGTTCGCGATGCTCGAGGCCTACCAGTCCTACGGCGACTACCACTCGATCGCTGATCTGACGAAGACCCTGGTCCAGAATGCGGCACAGGACGCCACCGGATCCCTCGTGGTGAAGCTGGAGGACGGTGAGGACTACGATTTCGGTGGTGACTGGCGAGTCGTCAGCATGTACGAGACCTTGTCCGAGGAATCCGGAGTCGAAGTCACCCCGGAAACCGAGCTCGACGTCCTCGAAGGCATCGCGGCTGAGAACAATGTCGACCTGGGTGGAGTCTTCCGCTCACATGGAAAGTATGTCGAGGAGCTGTGGGAGCACTTCTACCAGGACAAGCTGTGGGCGCCGACGTTCGTCACCGATTTCCCCGTCGACACCTCCCCTCTGGTCCGTGAACATCGGACCAAGAAGGGCGTTGTGGAGAAGTGGGACCTTTATGTTCGCGGCTTCGAACTGGCCACAGGCTATTCCGAGCTCGTCGACCCGGTCATCCAGCGTGAAAGGTTCGAGGCTCAGGCGGCTGACGCGGTCAAGGGTGATGAAGAAGCAATGGGGCTTGACGAGGAATTCCTCACCGCCATGGAACACGGAATGCCGCCGACGGGCGGTATGGGGATGGGGCTTGACCGTCTGCTCATGGCTTTGACCGGCCTGGGAATTCGAGAAACCATTCTCTTCCCATTTACGAAGCCAATTGCCTCGGGTAATTCGGAAATAGCTGAGGAGGGTTGAGCACATGATGGATCTGATGAAGGCTCTATTACCGTCGATCTGTGTTGGTTTGCTGTTCTGGTACGTGATGAGAAACATTCTGCGTGCAGATCGGACAGAACGCGAGCAGATCGACAAATTCTATTCAGAGCATGAAGTTAGCGAATTAGGCGATAATCATGAATCAGATGTTAAGATGACTTCGACAAATACTTCTGATGATGAAAAGAGTGAACATGGCAAGGGAGATGCGACTCGTTCTTACGGATGATTTCGATGGCTCGGCGGCGTCGGAAACAGTTCGCTTCAGCCTCGACCAAGGTACCTACGAACTTGAACTGTCGACAGAGAATGCCGAAAAGCTCCGTGAAACGTTCGCCCCGTTCATCGCCAAGGCTCGTCGGGTAGCGAACCCGGGCGGTCGTGGACGACGCACAGGGTCCGGCTCCGCTACGGGTCCGAAGCGCGACACTGCCAAGATTCGCGAATGGGCACAGGCAAACGGATATCAGCTGGGCGATCGTGGACGCATTCCACTTGAAATCGTCCAGGCATACGAAGCTGCAGACAGCTGATTCGACTGCTTCCAGGTACTGTCGATTATTGAAGCGGCATAGCGAATCGTTTGATTTCGAGCGATTCCATAATTGTTTTCTGAAGGACTAACGGTGCGCCCGTTGGTCCTTCAGTGTTTCTGTTGATGAGCTTCGCAGGTGGGAGATCGGGAACCAGGACTGGAATATCTGCGCGGCGAATGACGTTTGATTCAACGAATGCTCGCTGCAGTTGTCGAATGTGAGAATCGACTTCGATCACGGTGTGACCTGATCGCGGACAGTAAAGTATGACGAGGCGTCCGCTGCAATATGCGGAGCATCTTGTTTTCCCGTTGGGCAGTACGGAATCGACCCACCTCATCGACGCGCAGAGCCAGAATGGGCGCAGGGGTGGAGTGCGCTGTCGTTCGCGGCCTGAAGTGACGGTCACCGCAGAGCTAGTGGCGCAGAACGGGGACGGCCGAGTGCTGGCCATCAGGGTGTGTAAGGGGCGGGCATTGAATTTCGCCCACAGCCAAACGGGTTCGGCTGATGGCGAAACGTGCAATAGATCGTGGCCAATGGTCGTTAGGCTCTAAAGAATAACAAGACCGAGGAGGGTGAATATGTTCGAGCGGTTCACTGACCGAGCACGCCGAGTGGTAGTGCTTGCCCAGGAAGAAGCCAAACTACTCAAACATAACTACATCGGAACCGAGCACATCCTGCTCGGCCTGATCCACGAGGGTGAGGGCCTGGCAGCCAAAGCACTTGAGGGAATGGACATCTCCCTCGAGCAGGTGCGCGACCAAGTCCAAGAGATCATCGGACAGGGACAGCAGGCACCGAGCGGGCACATCCCGTTCACTCCGCGTGCGAAAAAGGTCCTCGAGCTCAGCCTCCGTGAGGCACTGCAGCTGGGGCACAGCTACATCGGAACCGAGCACATCCTGCTCGGACTGATCCGCGAGGGTGAAGGCGTTGCCGCACAGGTGCTCGTCAAGCTGGGCGCCGACCTGGGACGAGTCCGTCAGGAAGTCATCAAGCTTCTGTCGGGCTACCAGGGCAAAGAACCCGTCTCCGCGGGCGGACGAGAGGAGGGAACCCCCTCCGGCTCGCTGGTCCTCGACCAGTTCGGCACGAACCTGACCGCAGCCGCACGCGAGGGCAATCTCGATCCGGTCATCGGCCGGCACGAGCAGATGCAGCGCGTGATGCAGATCCTGTCCCGTCGGACCAAGAACAACCCTGTCCTCATCGGTGAACCCGGCGTCGGCAAGACCGCAGTGGTCGAAGGACTCGCCTTGGCGATCGTCAACGGCGAAGTTCCGGAGATCCTCGAGGGCAAGCAGCTCTACACCCTGGACCTCGGATCACTGGTGGCCGGCTCCCGCTATCGTGGTGACTTCGAGGAACGCCTGAAGAAGGTCCTCAAAGAGATCCGCACACGCGGGGACATCATCCTCTTCATCGACGAGATTCACACCCTGGTGGGTGCGGGTGCTGCTGAAGGCGCCATCGATGCGGCTTCGATCCTCAAGCCCATGTTGGCTCGAGGCGAACTGCAGACGATCGGTGCGACAACTCTTGATGAGTACCGCAAGCACATCGAGAAGGATGCGGCTCTGGAACGTCGGTTCCAGCCGATTCAGGTTCCCGAACCTTCGCTGGCGCATTCGATCGAGATCCTCAAGGGGCTGCGCGACAAGTACGAGGCGCACCACAAGGTCACGATCACGGAAGGCGCACTCTCGGCTGCCGTGAATATGTCCGATCGCTACGTCAATGACAGGTACCTGCCGGACAAGGCGATCGACCTCATCGACGAAGCAGGTGCCAAGTTGCGCATCTCGCGTCTGTCGGTGCCGCAGGAGATCCGTGACCTGGAGGAGAAGATCCTCGAGGCTCGCCATCGCAAGGAAGCCGCCATCGATGCTCAGGACTTTGAGCTCGCGGCATCTGAACGTGACTCCGAGATGAAGCTGCAGCAGGACAAAGACGAACAGACCGAGGCTTGGCGCAAGAGCGGCAAAGACACCTCTGCCGTCGTTGACGCGGACCTGATCGCCGAGGTGCTGGCAGCCGCCACCGGTATTCCGATCTTCAAGCTCACCGAGGAAGAATCCTCGCGTCTGCTGCGGATGGAAGACGAACTGCACAAGCGCATCATCGGGCAGGACGACGCGGTCAAGTCGATCTCCCGTGCCATCCGCCGGACCCGTGCGGGTCTGAAGGATCCGAAGCGGCCCTCCGGCTCATTCATCTTCGCTGGCCCCACGGGCGTCGGCAAGACCGAGTTGGCGAAGGCTCTGTCGGAGTTCCTGTTCGGTGATGAGGATTCGCTCATCAGCCTGGACATGTCGGAGTACTCGGAGAAGCACACCGTGTCGCGACTGTTCGGTTCGCCTCCCGGCTATGTGGGCTACGAAGAGGGCGGTCAGCTGACGGAGAAGGTCCGTCGCAAACCGTTCTCAGTGGTCCTCTTCGACGAGGTGGAGAAGGCTCACTCGGATATCTTCAACTCACTGTTGCAGATCCTCGAGGATGGTCGTCTGACTGACTCGCAGGGTCGTGAGGTGGACTTTAAGAACACGATCATCATCATGACCACCAACCTGGGTACACGAGACATCTCGAGTGGTCTGCAGCTGGGCTTCCAAGTTGAGGGCAGTACCAACAACAACTACGAGCGTATGAAGCAGAAGGTCAACGAGGAGCTCAAGCAGCACTTCCGGCCCGAGTTCCTCAACCGTGTCGATGACACGATTGTCTTCCCTCAGCTGAACAAGGAAGAGATTCTGCAGATCGTCGATCAGTTCCTGGCACGTCTGGACGCACGTCTGGCCGATCAGGGCATGAAGGTCGAAGTCAGCGATGCGGCCAAGAGCCTCCTCGCCGATCGTGGCTACGATCCGGTCTTGGGTGCTCGTCCGCTGCGTCGCACGATTCAGCTCGAGATCGAAGACCACCTGTCCGAGAAGATCCTGTTCAAGGAGATCGGAAGCGGTCAGACCATCAGGGTCGACGTCAAGGGAGAAGGCAAGGAAATGGAATTCACGTTCGAGGGCGTGGAGACCGAGAGCATTGCCGCCAGCGGTCCGGATGATTCCGGTTCCGGTGGAGAACTCGCTGGAGCCGGTTCGTCCGGCGGCAGCGGTTCTGGAAGCTCTGCTTCCTGATCTCCTCCTAGAGCGCTGAAAGCGCCCGGGGACACAGCATCGGCTGAGTCCCCGGGCTTTTTCATGCTCGCTTCCGATGGTGTTGAATGAAGATATGAGCTCAGCCCCAATCGACTTCGACCATGATCAGGTCTCCGCAGACCACCACTTCAACCATTCCCTTCCCGGTGGCCTCTTCCTGCGCAGGGCTCGGACGAGCGACGTCAAGGGGATTGAGGCGTTGGTCGCGCCGCTGGCCGAAGAGCGCATCCTGCTGGCCAAGGACACCGTCACCTACTTTGAGACCCTGCAGGAATTCTGGCTGGTTGTGGACCCGCAGCCGGACGGAACCGAGATTCTTGCCGGATGCGCGGCGTTGCACATCATCTGGGCCGACCTTGCGGAAACGCGCACGGTTGCCACCTCGCCGGCCTATCGGGGGCGCGGAGTGGGTAAGGCGCTCATCCGGCAGCTCCTCTCAGACGCTGTGGCAATCGGTGTCGACAGGGTCTTCTGCCTGACCTTCGAGACCGGGTTCTTCGGTTCGCTCGGATTCGAGCCGATCAAGGGCATCCCAGTCTCCCCAGAGGTCTACGTCGAGCTTCTGCACTCCGCCGACGAAGGCGTGGCCGAGTTCCTGGACCTGGCCCGAGTCAAACCCAATACGTTGGGCAATGCTCGGATGATCAAGTACCTGTGAGCTTCACTGAGGGAGGGTGAGGCGTTCCTCGTGCTGCGCTGCGAGTCCATCAACGACGAGCCCGTCGATGATGCGCAGGATCCGATCTGTATCCGCGGTGAGGTCGCGCATCTTTGTCAGTGATTCGGAAGTCGCATGGCCGAGGGTGTCTAAGAGATCCGAATCGATCGTCGTGGTCGACGCTGTGAAGAGGTCGAGGGTCACAGAATCCGGGAAGTCGCTTGCTGCCTCCGCATGCGCAGACTTGAGCACGTCCATGATGGCGCCGCGCAGCTGACGGTCCGTGCCTGCCCACTTCTGTGTCTTCGGTTTCTCCGCCGAGGCAGGTCTTCCCGCCTTCTGCCAGGCGCAGATGTCATTGAGCGGGCAGGTCTGGCACCCGGGATTCCTGGCCGTGCACACGAGTGCGCCGAATTCCATGACCCCGGCGTTCCACTTCTCATGGTCCGTCTCGGGTACGAACTGGCCTGCCCACTCGGTCTCTGCACGGCCCGGTGAGGCTGAAGGGCGATCACGTCCCGCAAAGAGCCGGATGAGAACACGTCGCACATTTGTGTCGAGCACGGTGGTGCGTTCACCGTGGGCGAAGGAGGCCACAGCGGCTGCGGTATACGCACCGATGCCGGGGAGACGTTCGAGTTCCTGTGCGGTCTGGGGCACGCTTCCGTCGAGTTCCTCGGCGATCACCCGCGCGGCTTCCTGCAGCCGCAGAGCCCTTCGCGGGTAGCCGAGACGGTCCCAGCTATGGAGCACTTCGGCGGTGGTCGCCTGCGCCAGATCCGCGGGTGTGGGCCACTTCTGCAGCCATTCCCGCCAGCGGGGTTCGACCCGGGAGACGGGAGTCTGCTGTGACATGATCTCACTGACGAGGACCGCCCACGCGCTGGTGTCGGCATCTCTCCAGGGCAGGGGGCGAGCCGCGGTTTCGAACCAAGTGATGATCGTCTGGCGAACGCGGTGAATATCCGTGTCTGCAACTGTGGGGAATGGGGAATCGGGACGCGAAGATCTCGATTCGGCGGTGGCTCGGTGTGTCATTTGGATGCTCAAACGCTTCGGCTTAGGCTCAAAGCGATGACTCCTTCCAATCGTGGTTCGCAGCCGAAGAACGGCGCCAGGCAGCCCCGCCAGTCTAGCGGGAAGCTGCCAGCGCGCGTGTACCGTCGGCGGCGCTACATGTTGTTGTTTGCCAGCCTCGTGGTGGTCGCCCTGGTGGTGCTTGGAGCCGTCGGAATAGTCAGGGGACTGGGCGGAGGCGGCGGGGAAGAACCTGTTGCCGAAGACACGCCGTCGGCGAGTCCGACGACACAAGCGCCGGTGCCGGATGAGAAGGCCGCGAGCGGAAAATGCCCGGAGGACCAGGTCGGACTCAAAGCCGGTGTCGACGAGAAGAGCTTTGACGAGGACGCGAAGCCCAAGTTCGAGATGGTGATTGAGAACAATCACACGGCCACCTGCCTGATCGAGGTCGGCACCAAGGAACAGGAGTACCTCGTTCAGAAGAACGGTGACGTGGTCTGGTCCTCGAAGTTCTGCGCTGCAGGTGAAGACGAGAACGCTGAGGTCTCGACCGAGTTCGCACCTGAGTCGGAGAAGACTGCCCAGCTTGAATGGAACCGGGTCCAGGTGGACAAGAACTGCAACCGAACGAACAAGGATTTCGGTCCGGGGGAGTACGAACTGGTCGTCAAGCTTGGTGAGAAGAAGAGCAAGCCGGCGAAGTTCGAACTGGAGAAGGACGCAGCCACCAAGGCCAAAGAGAAGAGAGAAGCCGAGGAGAAGAAGGCTGAGGAGAAGAAGTCCGAGGAACCTGACGAGAAGAAGCCTGACGAGAAGAAGTCGGACGAGAATTCCGACGGTTCAGGTTCCGCGGACGGCTGAGCAGTTCGCGTCGGTGGGGCGGCTGCGGGCTCAGGCTCCGCGGTAGGAGCCCACGCCCCAGGAGTTGCCATCGTGGTCGCGGAAGTCGAACTCTCGGCCGCCATGGGGCTGTGTTGCCACCGGCTTGACGATCGCATGGCCCATGTCCGTGATCTCCTCGTAGAGCCGGTCGACTTCTCGTTCCGTGTCGACGACGATGTAGAGAGAGTTGCCGCCGACGCTGTCGAGTGCTGACCCGTCGTTGCGGACGGAGCCGAACATGATTCCACCCGTATCACCGAGTGCGTATTCGGCATGGACGATGAGCTCGGGATCGGCCTCGTCCCTGACTGTGAGCCGCTCAGTGAAACCGAGTGCTGCCAACAGAGCGGTCGTGGCGGCCGCGTCCGTGGTTCTCATTGCCGGAAAAACTGTCGTGGTCATACTTCCAGGATGCGCTATTTATGTGCAGATGTCCCGAACTTTCACACAACTGTGATCTCCGTGCGATGTCTAGCTCATTTGCCTCCCAGCAGCAGCTCAACGGCTTCGGAGACGTGCTCACATTCCTTGACGCGCATTCCCTGGGGAGTCGAGACGTTTCGCAATGCGCCGTGAGCGACGATCGCATGGGTGATGCCGAGGCGGGAGGCCTCATTGAGCCGCTGGCCCAGGTTAGGGACATTGCGGATCTCTCCCGAGAGGCTGATCTCACCGATCGCAACAAATTTTGCGGCCATGGACTTACCGATCGCGGCCGACGCCAGCGAGAGGCAGATCGCGAGGTCGCTGGCCGGTTCACTGAGCTTTGCGCCTCCGACCGTGGCGGTGAAGACATCGGACTTGGCCAAACTGATAGTCCCGATTTTCTGACTGAGCACGGCGAGCATCATGGCCACTCGTGAGGAGTCCACACCGGAGACGGACCTGCGAGACTGCCCGCCCGCGGATTCGGTGATGAGCGATTGAACTTCGACGAGGAGCGGACGTTTGCCCTCCTGCGTCACTGTCAGACAGGTGCCTGGGGGATTGCTGCCGCTGCGGGAGAGGAAGAGGCCAGAGGGATCCTCGAGGCTCTTGATGCCGTTTTCCTCCATGTCGAAGCAGCCGACATCGTCGGTCGGCCCGAACCGGTTCTTCACAGCGCGCAGCAGACGCAGTCGGGAGTGGCGTTCCCCTTCGAAGTTGCACACCACATCGACGAGGTGCTCGAGAAGCCGGGGTCCGGCGATCGTGCCGTCCTTCGTAATGTGGCCAACGAGCACTGTTGGCAGCGACCTAGACTTCGCCTCCCGAATGAGGGCAGCAGCCACCTCTCGGACCTGAGTGACTCCTCCCGGCACACCGTCGATCTCGGATGAGGCGAGTGTCTGGATGGAATCGACGATGAGCATGTCGGGCTCTTCAGCCTCGATCATTCCCAGGACAGCGCCGAGGTCGGTCTCCGCCGCCAACAGCAGAGAGTCCTCGAGCGCGTTGATGCGCTCGGCCCGCAGCCGGACTTGTCCGGCGGATTCCTCACCGGTGACGTAGAGGACCTTGGAGCCGAATTTGGCAAGGCGTGAAGCGACGTCGAGCAGAAGAGTCGATTTTCCTACGCCCGGTTCACCAGACAGGAGAACGACAGCACCGGGGACGATGCCACCGCCGAGGACGCGGTCGAATTCGCTGACATACGTGGTTCTCGCCTGGGCCAGGGTGGAATCGATCTGGTTGATCGATTTCGCCCCGGTGGACTTCTTGACCTTCGTCTTGACCGAGGTCTTCCCCGCGCCCTTCTCCTCGAGTGTGCCCCAGGCTTGGCATTCAGGGCAGCGACCCAGCCATTTGACGGTCGAATAGCCACATTCGGTGCAGGTGAAAGACATACGACAAGTCTGGCACGTCCCACTGACACAGCCGCACGTACAGTGGGCGAGCGCTGGCGATCTCAGTCCAGGGTGGTGAGAACTCGCGGGCCGTCCTCGGTGATGGCGATCGTGTTCTCCGAATGCGCGCCGTTCGATCCGTCTGCCAGGCGCAGGGTCCAGCCGTCCTTGTCGACGGCCAGCTTCTTCGAGGTGAACGACCACCATGGCTCGATCGCCAGTGTCAGGCCTGGTTTGAGTACCAGGCCGCGTCCGCCCTTGCCCCGGTTGGCGACATGTGGATCTTCGTGCATCGTATGGCCGAGCCCGTGGCCGCCGAAGTCGAGGTTCACCGGAATCCGCTGCTCATCGGCAACATCGCCGATGGCCTTCGAGATATCGCCGAGGCGGTTGCCCGGCTGCGCTGCCGAAATGCCGGCTTCCAGCCCTGCCCAGGTGGAGTCGATGAGGCGCTGGTCCTCGTCGCTGCCGTCACCGACGACGACGGAGCGTGCGGCATCGGCGACCCAGCCATCGATGGACACGGCGAAGTCCAGGGTGAGCAGGTCGCCGTTCCTCATTACGTAGTCATGGGGTTTGCCGTGGAGGACTCCGTCGTTGACTGAGAGGCAGATGACATTTCTGAAAGGGCCTTCGCCAAACGATGGAGCGTAGTCCCAATAGCAGGAGACGGCCCCGGCCTCCTCGATGAGCTTCCGCGCCCGCTTTTCCAGATGCATGATGTTCATGCCTGGTTCCGCGAGCGAAGACAGCTCGGCCAATGTCTTCGCGACGAATCGGCCGGTGACCGCCATCTTGTCGATCTCGGCGGGTGTCTTCAGCTCAATCACGGGTGTTCTCCTTCAGTCTTCACGGGCTCAACCTCAACTTTAGTCGTTTGCGTCTCTTCCGTCGCGGTCGCCCTGCCTGTCCGTGATCAAGCAGACAGTTGTGCGCGAATGTGATTGTAAGGACTTTTGTTGGCAGATCGGTTTCACATCATGAGGGACATCGTTTTGACAGTCATCAGGGGGCATTGCCTTTGGGCTTTCGGCGACGTCGGGCATCGAGTCGGTCAATGACGGTGGTGCGACGTGGATCTTGGAACTCATCGTCTTCCCGCTCGCCGTGCTGGTAGGAATCGTTTCCCTGCTTCTCAAGCACAGAAAACCGGCGCCGGCACCGACGCCCGAATCCCCGCGAATCAGGTCAGGAACCAGAACAGCCTCGTTGATTCGTGGCTCTCAGAGGAACTCGACTCCCTGAGCCAGCGGTAGCTCACCCGAATAGTTGACCGTGTTCGTGGCCTGGCGCATGTAGGCCTTCCAGGAATCGGTGCCCGACTCACGCCCGCCACCGGTCTCCTTCTCACCGCCGAAGGCGCCGCCGATCTCCGCACCGGAGGTGCCGATGTTGACGTTGGCGATGCCGCAGTCCGAACGCGACAGGAACTTCTCCGACTCGGCCAGCTCGGAGGTGAAGATCGCAGAGGACAGCCCCTGCGGCACGCCATTGTGGATGTCGAGCGCCTCATCGAGATCCGAATAGGTGACGACATAGAGGATCGGGGCGAAGGTCTCGGACTCCATCACCGAGGTCTGGCTGGGCATCCGCACGACCGCGGGCTCGACATAGTGGGCTTCGGGCCGCTCGTCGTCGAGAACCCGCCTGCCACCGCAGAGGACCGTGCCGCCTTCGGACTCGGCTTGCTTGAGTGCAGACTGCATCGCCTCGAACGATCCCTTGTTGATGAGCGGCCCGACGAGCACGCCGTCCTCGGTGGGGGAGCCGATGCTCAAGGTCTTATAAGCGGCGACGATCTTCTCCACGAGGTCATCGGCAATCGATTCGTGGACGATGAGGCGGCGCAGAGTGGTGCACCGCTGCCCCGCGGTTCCCGCAGCGGCGAAGACGACACCGCGCAGCGCCAGATCGATGTCCGCACTCGGGGCCACGATCGCACCATTGTTGCCGCCGAGTTCCAGGAGGACCCGACCGAAGCGCTCGGCCACGACCGGTCCGACCTCTCGGCCCATGCGCACCGAGCCCGTGGCCGAGACGAGGGCCACACGCTCATCGCGAACCATGGCATCACCGATGTCCCGACCGCCGACTAGGACAGGAACGAGCCTCTCCGGAGCCCCCACCTCGGCGGCGGCACGGGCCAGCAGTGACTGGGCCCCCAGGGCGGCGAGCACGGCGTTCTCCGAGGGCTTCCACACCACAGCGTCCCCGGCGACCAGTGCCAGTGCGGTGTTCCAGGAGTAGACGGCCACAGGGAAGTTGAAGGCGGAGATGACGCCGACGACTCCGAGCGGATGCCAGGTCTCCATGAGCCTGTGTCCGGGGCGTTCGCTGGGCATCGTCTTGCCCCACAGCTGCCGGGACTGACCGAGCGCGAATTCGCAGATATCGATCATCTCCTGCACCTCACCGGCGGCTTCGGACGGGGTCTTGCCCGCCTCGACCGTGATGATCTTCGCAAGATCCTCCTTGTGCTCACCCAACAGCTGCCCCCAGCGCTGCACCAGCTGACCACGCACGGGTGCTGGGACGTCACGCCACGTGGCGAACGCCTCGGAGGCTGCGACGATCTTGTCGGCAGCAGACTCCTTGGTGTCCGCGGCCAGCGTGCCCAGGCTCTGACCGGTGATGGGGGAGCGGGCAGGAAGGTTCGCGGGGGCACCGGACCCTGCTGTCAGCACGGAGGCCTCGACTCCGCAGGCGGTGAGCCCGGAGGTGAGGAGGTCGGTGATCGTCTGGTCAGTGGGCAATGCAGTCATTGCTGTCCTTTCGCTGGTGCTTGTGTGGGTTGGGGTGGTGGGTGGCAGGTCACACGATGTTGAGCTCCTTGCGCAGTCCCGAGGTGGCGAAGCGTCGTTTGTCCAGGCCGGAGACGTCGACGAACGGTTCGCGACCGGTCATGAGGTCGGCGACGACCTCCCCGACTGCCGGTCCCATGAGGAATCCATGTCCGGAGAACCCGCAGGCGTAGAAGAATCCGGAGAGTTCTTCGGCCTCGCCGATGAGTGCATTGTGATCGGGCGTCATCTCGTAGAGTCCCGCCCAGCCGCGCTTGACCTCGACCTCGCCCAAGCCCGGAGCCCGTGATTCGATGAGTTCGGCCAGAGTGGGCAGCCAGTCCGGATTGCGCTTGTCGTCGAAATCCCAGACATCCGTCTCGTCGGGGCATCCGAAGAGCAGGCCCGGACCCTCCGGATGGACGTAGAAGCTCGTGGAGAAGTCGATGGTGAACGGCATCCGCGACAGGTCGATGCCCAGTTCCGCTTCATCCACGGGCTCGCTGACCATGATCTCCCGTCGCAGGGGCTTCACCGGCAGGTCAACACCGGCAGCCTCGCCGATGAGCCCGGACCAGGCACCGGCGGCACAGACAACCTGCACACACTCGATTCTGCCCTTCGTCGTGAGCACAGACTGCACCGTACGGGTGCTGCCGCTCGGGTCCTCACCCGCAGTCGACTCGAACCCGGTCACCTCGCAGTTCTTGACCACCGTGACTCCGAGTTCTCGTGCGGCGCTGATGTACCCGGACACCACGGCCTCGGGGGTGCAGTGCCCATCAGTGGGATTGAACGCCCCCGCCACGAGACCCTCGGTGTTGATATACGGGGCCAGCTCAGCCACCTCGGCGACGGTGAGCATCCGGGAATCCAGACCCATCCGCTGCTGGAGTTCGACATTGACAGCGAAGGTGTCGGCCGTCTCGGCGGAATCGAGGAGGAACAGGTACCCATTGCTGACCAGATCGATGTCGACGCCGAACTCGGCCTCGAAGTTGCGCAGGACCTCGAGGCTGCGCGTGGACAGGGCGATGTTGACCTCATCGGAGAACTGGCAACGCACCCCACCGGCGGCCTTCGACGTCGAACCCGAACCGGGGACGTCCCGTTCGACGAGAACGATGTCTTCCACGCCATGCTTGGCCAGGTGATAGGCAATGGATGCTCCCATGACTCCGGCGCCGATGATGACGACCTCGGCGCTCGTCGGGGCCGTGCCTGTCGGTGATGTGCTCTCCAACTTCCACCTCACTGTCTTCTGCTGCGAACGTCCGTCCTGGGTCGTCGCAGCAACGGGGAGTGCCGACGTCGATGTCGGCGAATTGCGGCTCACTGCCCATTGTGGTTCCAGTCACGTTTAAGGGCAAGAGCGAGTTCATGAAAACTGTTTTTAGGAAACGTGAAAAGAGCTAGGCTGTAGCCATGGCATGGACTCTCGGACAGCTGCGCACCTTCGTCACCGTGGCCGAACTGGGGTCGATGACCAGAGCCGCGGAACAGCTGGGCTACAGCATCGGCGCTGTCTCCCAGCACATGAGCGCCCTGCGCCGCGCCGTCGGCTCCGAGCTCTTTCTGCGCCGAGGCAGGGGAATGGTCCTCGCCGAGGCCGGCCGAACGCTGCTCCCGCGTGCCCGAAGCATCCTCGCTGCTCAGAAGCAGGCAGAGATGGCGATGCTGGGCAGAGACTTCCGCAGCGAAGCCATCGTCACCCTCGGCGTCTTCGGTTCGGCATCGACTAAGGCATTGCCCTCCATCGTGAGGCTCCTGGGTCAGCGGCATCCGCACATCGAAGTCCGAGCCCGTGAGATCAACGTCGAGACGATGTCGGCGGCCGTGATCGACGGAGCGATCGACTTGGGTATCGGCATCAACTATCCGGCCGTGCCTCTGCCGCCTATGCGGGGTCTGAGCTGGACGACCGTGGCCAGAGAGGCCTTCGGCATCGTGGTGCCCGCAGGCGCCCCGCGACCTACACAGACGGACCTGTCCGAGGCCGATTGGATCCTGCCGCCGGCCGAGGAGCTCTTCGGCCGAGCGATGCGCCTTGCCACCTCGGCGATGGGGATCGCTGCGAAGGAGACCCACATCGTCACCGACACCGCCGTCGCGCTCGCCCTGGCAGGCACGGGGCTCGGACTGACCCTGGCCACGCCGATCATGATGTCCCTGGGCGGACCCGAAGTCGACCTGCATCCGATCGACGAGGCAGGCGGCAGAGCGATCATCGTCCTGACTTCCCCGGACCCGGCAGACCCGGTCGGGGCCGTCGCCGAGGTGGTCACCGACGTCTTCGCCGACAGCTTTCGCCCTAGGATGGGGCCATGAACTTCGATCATCAGTGGAACCGCATCCGTGAGACCAACCCCGATCACTCTGCGAATTACGCGGACAGGTGGCGGAAGCTCACCGCCGCAGGGCACGATATCGGGGGAGAGGCGCGATTCGTCAACGCGATGGCCCCGCGCGGAGCACGCATCCTCGACGCCGGCTGCGGCACAGGTCGTGCCGGTGGTCTGCTCATCAGCGAAGGACACACTGTCTACGGCGTCGACCTCGACGAGTTCCTCATTGCCGTCGCCGAGGAGGACTTCCCGAGCGGTGAATGGCACACGGGCGATCTCGCCGAATTCGACTTCTCAGCAGCTGGCATCAACGACATCGATGTGGCCTTCTGCGCGGGCAACGTCCTCTCCTTCCTCGACCCCGCCTCACGGCGGCAGACCCTATCCAACATCAAATCGACGCTGAAGTCCGGAGGACGCTTCGTCGCCGGCTTCGGGGCCGGACGAGGCTATGATTTCGCTGACTTCATCGACGATGTGACGTCGACCGGAATGCTCGTCAACCTCAAACTCTCGACCTGGGAGATCCACCCCTACGAGCCCGACAGCAACTTCCTCGTCCTCATCGCCGAACGTGCGTGAACGAGGACTCCGAGATGAGCAATCGCGCCTACGAGGAGGAACTCCTCGCCGCCATCTACGACGATGACAACCCGGATGGGCCAGATCACGACTACTTTCGTGCACGTGCACGGAAACTGTCGGCGACTCAGATCGCAGATCTGGGATGCGGCACGGGAATCCTCACCGCGACGATGGCCGGACCGGGGCGCATCGTCGTCGGCATCGACCCTTCCGCGGCCATGCTTGAGCGCGCCGCAGCACGGCCCGAAGGCGACAAGGTCGAATGGCGTCGCGGTACATCTGAACTGATCGAAACCGACTCCAGCGACCTCATTGTGATGAGCGGCAATGTCGCGATGCACATCCTCGGCGATGCTTGGACTGCGACTCTGCGCGACATCAGCCGAGGGCTGCGCGAAAACGGTGTGCTGGCTTTCGAGGCTCGCAATCCTCTGGCTCAGGCCTGGCAGAAGTGGAACACACCTGCCCAGACACGGGACACCGCAGTGGGGCGCCTGCGCGAAGCAACGACTACCTCGGCGCCGGACGAGCTGGGCATCATCACCATGGACAGCGTCTACGAATTTCTCGATGCCGACGAGGTGGTCGACGTCAGTCAGCGACTGCAGTTCAGGACCTTCGCCACTCTGCGTGACGATCTGGGTGCCGCTGGTCTGAGAGTGAGCGACGTCTGGCGGAACTGGGACCGTATTCCGTTCACAGGATCCGCGGACGAACCGCTGATGATCATTGAGGCAGTCAGCGCAGACGAACCGCGAACGTGATGCCGACGTGCACCGGCTCGGGGCGCACTGACGTGGCTCTTGGAGCGTCAGCCGAAACATGATTGGCTGGTTGCGTCGACTCGATACGGTCCGACGGTTTTCTCATACGAACAGGAGCGGTCAGCATGATTTTCATCGTTGTGAAGTACGACGTGAAGCCCGAGAGCGTCGAGGCTTTCCCCGAGGCGGTGCGCACCTTCACCGAGGCGGTCCGCGCCGAGCCGGGCAACCTCTGGTTCGAATGGTCGAAGAGCCTGGACAAGGACAATGAGTTCGTCCTCATCGAGGCATTCACCGACGAAGGTGCCGAACCCCACGTCAAGAGCGACCATTTCGCCGCTGGGCTCGAGGCCATGCGCCCGCACCTGGCATCGACACCGAAGATCATCTCCCGCAAGATCGACGGCGAGGGCTGGGACGAGATGGGCGAACTCAAAGTCGACTGAGCTATGGTCGTCGGCTGAACCATAGTCATTGACGACTCGATTGCCTATACTTCTCCCATGACGACCAAGGCAGTCAATGTGCAGGCGATCGAGAACGCCCTCGGAGAACCCTGGGCGACAACCCGAGCTCGCCTCGAGGTGGCTGGGGGGTCATCGGCGAGTCATAAGGAACTCGCTGATGCCCTCTATCCGCAGTTCGACGGCGTCGTTGAGAAACATGGCTGGTGGGTCCAAGGCGCGGTCGTCGCCTACGAGCAGGAGATCGGCCGACGTGTGCCCGGCCAGCGCGCCGACGGCACCTTCGATGTCGCGGTCTCTCGCACCGTGACCGGCGACCGTGACGACGTCATCACCCGGTTTGCGTTCCTCGTCGACCAAGGTCCGCTGGCTGGTGTGGCCATCGACGGTGAGCCTCGCACATCGAAGACGGACAAGCGCTCATTCTGGCGGGCGAACCTTGAAGACGGAACCCGATTCGAAGCGGCCGCCGAACCCAAGTCCGAGGGCAGGACGCGTCTCGTGCTCACCATCTCCGAACTGCCCAGCGCCGAGGCGCTCGAAGATCGGCGCACTCACCTGAAGGAACTCCTCAGTCAACTGTGACGGGTTCGCAGCTGCCCTGGGCCTGCCATCCCAGGGACTCAGCCGCCGATGATCGGATTCCACGTCCCCAGCGCATGTGCGGCCACGATCGCGAGCACACAGACTCCGAGGGACACCGCCACGGCCACCCCATCCCCGGCGCCGAAGACCGACTGCCTGCGCCAGGTCCGCCCGGGCCTGCCGAACGCGCGGCCCTCCATCGCCATCGCCAAGGTCGTACCTCGTCGAATCGACTGCACCAGCAGCACGAAGATGCCGGCGAAGAGGCTTCTCGTCCGCCGCACGACCGAACCCCCGGCAACACCTCTGGCCCGCCTGGCCATCGACAGCGTCTGCCACTCGATGACAAGCAGGCCCAAGAGCCGACTGGCGGCTAGAACCGAGACGACAACGACCTCGGGCAGGCGCAGATGTTGGATCAGCGCATCAGAGAGGTCCCTGGGATCGATCGTCGATGCGAGCACGATCAGCGGAATCGCCAGCGCCAGAGCCCGGACGAAGATCGCTGCCGCGGCATCAAGGGATCCCGCTGTCATCAGAATCGGGCCGAGATCGACGAGCACGGCACCGGACTTCTCCGCCAAGATCGCTGTGCCCCAGGCTGCCAACAATGCTCCCAGCGGCAGAAACCACAGCCGTTTGAGTGCGGCGATCATGTCGAGCCCAGTGGCTGGCAGGCCGATCAGGGTGAACCCGAGGACCACACCGGCCGAGACGAGGTCGATGCTCAGCAGGGCACCGACCATGAGGATGAGCGCCACAGCGATCTTCGTCAGCGGATTGCACCTGCCCAAGGGAGTGGAGCGAACCACAGGAATGAGCTGACCGGGATCCTGAACCTCCACCTTCGCGGGAGCATTCCTCAGATCACTCAACTCGTTCACTCCTTGGCAGCCGATCGGAGGCGGTCTCGGAAAGAGTTGCGGGCGAGGCGTTGGCAGCTGGTTGCCCCAGTTCTATCCGCCTGGCGCCGATCGCATCGAGGAATGAATGATCGTGGCTGACAGCCACGACGGAACTGCCGCGGGCAAGCACATCGATGAACAGCTCGACTAGCCCCGCCCACGTCAGGGCGTCCTGCCCGAACGTCGGTTCGTCAACGATGAGGACCCTGGGCCGCGGGGCCATCATCGCAGCGACCGAGAGCCTGCGCTTCTCACCGCCGGACAGACCCTGCGGATGTGCCTCGGCTATCGTCTCCAGACCCAGTACATGCAGCAGCTCTTCGACACGCTCGTCGACATCGGAACTCGACCATCCGGCCAGTCGCGGCCCCAGGGCCAGTTCCTCGGTGACACTCGAGGCCAGGAACTGATGCTCCGGCTCCTGGAACACCATCCCGATCCGCGGGGCCAGAAATGCCGAGGGCCAGCGGAATGGTCGAGCCTGCTTCGCCCCCGATCGCAGGGACCCGAAGGCATTGACCTCACCGTCGAATTCGGAGATCAAACCGGCAAGCGTCAGCGCCGTCGTCGACTTTCCCGCCCCGTTGGCCCCGATGATGCCCAGGGCCTCACCGGCGCGGACATCGAGGTCGATGTCCGTCGCCGCCACGACCTTCGCCCGTGGACGAGCGACGCCGAGGCGATGCGTGCTCAGCAGCACCTCTCCGGTGGAGCCTGGAGCCGGATTCGGAGTGGCTCGTGTGGCCCGATTCCCAGCCATCGGCTCACGATTCGCCGCAGCCTCCGGGTCTTCTGGGACCCAGATGCCGCAGTCGCGGAGCTCCCCGGCGATCTGCGGATCACCGAAGACCCGCCTCGGCGAGCCCTGGGTGATGAGCCCCTGGCGGCCGAGCACAACGACGGTGTCCACGTGATCGAGCCACAGGCCGACTCGATGTTCGACGATGACCATCGTCGCCGAGGTTGCCGCCTGGGTCTCGAGGATGGCATCGCGAACGGCCCCGGCAGAGTCGGGGTCGATGTTTGCCGTCGGTTCGTCGAGGACGATGATCTCAGGTCTCATCGCGTGGATGCCGGCGAGGGCCAGACGCTGCTTCTGGCCGCCAGACAGTGCCGCAGTGGGATGTGACTGGGGGAGGGCGAGGCCCATCCTCGCCAGCGATGAGGCGATCCGGGCCTCGATCTCCTCGGCGGGCAGACCCAGGTTCTCCATGCCGAAGGCGACATCGTCGCCGACGCGGGAGAAGATCACCTGCGAATCGGGATCCTGCAGGACCAGCCCGATCTCACCTCGGCGAGGGTCGGGTGGACAGTCGCCGATGAGGAGCTCACCGGTCGCCGTACCGGACTCGGAAGGCACGACACCGGCGATGGCGTGGAGCAGGGTGGACTTGCCTGCCCCGGACGGGCCGAGCAGGAGGACCTTCTCACCTGCGGCGATGTGCAGGTTGATGGGACCGACGGCAGGTTCATCACGATCGGCATGTTGCCATGAGAACCCGCGGGCGGTGATCGGCAGAGCCATCAGCGCATGCGGCCAGAGGCGAAGGAGCTCAGCGCACCGGTCTTCGCGATCGCACGGTAGGCGAACCAGGCTCCGATGCCGGAGATGACGATGCCGGAGATGATGGCGCACACCGCATAGGCGGCTTGGAAGCCCAGCTGCCATTCGGCGTTGTACATGATGTTCTCGCTCACGGACATGAATGTCGCAGCCAGCAGTCCGGACAGGCTCGTGACCCACAGACTGAATTTTCGATAGCCGAAGGCGGCGAAGATGAGTTCGGCACCGAGACCCTGGATGAACCCGGAGAGCAGAACTGTGGCGCCGAAGTGCGAGCCGAGGACGGCCTCGACGATGGCGGCGATCATCTCGCATAGCAGTGCGGCACCGGGTTTGCGGATGATGATCGCAGCCAATGGTCCCGCGAGGACCCACAGGCCGGCAATGAGGCCGATCGATGGGGGGAAGGCTTGGAACCCGAGTTCGAGAACCTTCCAGCTCAGGGCCAGCACCCAGAAGATGAGTCCGACGGAGATTCCGAGCACGGCGGTGACGACGTAGTCGACGACCCTCCACTGCTTCGTCACGGGGACGTGGGAATACTTCGGCTTGAATCCGGTGGTGGTATCCGGCGCGGTCGTTTTTGGCATTGTGCCTCCTCAGATCAAGGAGGGGTAGAAGAGTCTCGACTTCCTTCGGCGGTGCTAACCACATCAGGTTCGAGGGTCTGCAGCTTCATCTGCACTCTCAGCGCCTTAGTCGGCGCTCCCCTGTCGTGGCACCCACTGTACATCAGCCTGAGACCGGGACCCGGTGCGAAGAGTTCGCCAATGGTTCCGGGCGTCGGCGACCACGAATCGATTCTCGATCAGAACAGCTGTGATCAGTTCGGTATGACCATGACCGGCCCCTCCGCCTGATGGAGGACTCCGCGCGACACGGAACCCATCAGGGCACTTTTCACTGCTCCACGTCCACGGGTGCCAAGGACGGTCAGCTGCGCCGACTTTGTCATCCCGACGAGAACTTCGGTCGGATCTCCGGTCGGCACCGACCCGCTCGTCTTCAGGTCGGGGAATTGCTGAGTTACGGCGGCGACCTCATTTTTCAGAGACGACTCAAGCTGTTTCTGCCGGCGGCCTGAGACCTCTGCACTCAGCTCCAGTTCGGGATACCAGTAGAGCCATTCGTCGCCTGTGGGGAGGACAGAGACGATCTCGAGCGGTGCTTGCCGTATGTTGGCCATCTCGGCGGCGGCAAACATCGCCAGGCGCGCAGCCTGCGAGCCGTCGACCGCGACGACAACCGAGGTCCCTGTTGATTCCGAATGATGGCTGGGGACCACGATCGTCGGGCAGTGGGCGTGCGAAGGCAGGGCGGTGGACACCGAGCCGAGGAGCCGACCGACGAAACCACCACGTCCTCTGGCTCCGACGACCACTGTGAGTGCATGTGCGCTCAGGCCTGCCAAGACGCCGGCGGCGTCGCCGAGTTCGGCGCGATAGGAGACGGGACCAGCATGATCTCGAAGAGCTCCGGTTGCCTCGGCCAGTCGTTTCTCAACCCCTCGACGTGCGGCCTCCTGCTCATCGATCTTCGGCATGGATGCGATGTTCGGGTAGAGCATCGCCGGGACCATGTAGGTAGTGACGACGGTGAGGGCAGTATTTCGGCGCATCGCCTCCGCAGCCCCGTATTCGAGGGCTTGAGCGGCAGGCTCGGACCCGTCATACCCGACAAGGACTCCGAGTCCTGTCGGCGTGCGGTCGGTGGAGAGATTCTCGGCAGTCATGGCAAGCCTCCTGATGGGGCCAGCTATACCCAGATGAGGACGATGGCCCCGATCATGAGAACCGTCCCCGTGCAACTCAGTATACCAAAGCAATTCTACGGAGCGTAGAAGAACCTTCAGATCGCGAAGCCCATGTGGGCCAGTGCATATCTGAGGATGTGCTCCTGACCGTGGCACAGCTCGTTGACGATATCGGCGCGCAGCGTCTCCTCCGGTGTCAGCCAATCGAGGCTCAGTGCATCGGCGCGGGGAGTGCATTCTCCACGGACCTCGAGGATGAAGCACATAGAGATCGCATGCTGGCGCGGGTCATGGAGCAGAGACGAGCCTTCGGTGGGGAAGTACTCGGCGATGTGGAACGGTGCGATCGCAGGCGGAATGACCGGCAGCGCCATCGGTCCGAGGTCATTCTCCGCGTGACGCATCAGCGCTGAGCGGATGCTCTCATGGAAGCGGATCCGCCCGCCGACGACCTCTCGACCCAGCGTCCCGTCGTCCAGGCTGCGCAGCAGGAGGCCGATCCGCTCGACGTTTCCCGATTCGCCCACGCGCACGGGGATTGCATTGACATAGGGAATGGGCAGTCGCCGTCTCAGCTGAGCGAACTCGGCATCATCGAACCAGTTTTCGTCGAAGTCCAGAGCAGTGCGCGTCATGACTCAATTGTGGCACAGTTCACCGGCGCGCTCGAGTGGCCCGCTGGATGGGCCCCGGGTGGTGGGAACTCGGTGTGGTCGGGTAAAGTATCTTGATGTCGAGATAAAATTCTGGCCAGACCGTGACAGTGACGTGACGTAGCCTACAGTTGTGTCAGCCACTGGAAGACCTGAACGGTCAAGGACGTTTGAAGGGGTTAACCATGATCGATCATGAAGTCCGCACGCACAAGAGTTCAGAGAACCTGGCTCGCGAAGACCAGCTCGCCTGGAAGATCGCCGAGGTCGCCTCAGACCCGACTCCGGTGGACTCGGAGGTCACCGAAATGGTGATCAACCGCGTCATCGACAATGCCGCGGTGGCCGCAGCCTCGGTGCGCCGCTCGGCCCCGCTGCACGCTCGTGAGCAGGCTCAGACTCACCCGTACTCACCGGGTGCAACCGTCTTCGGTCTGCCCCTGGGAGAGCGCTTCTCTCCGGAATGGGCCGCCTGGGCCAACGGAGTCGCCGTTCGTGAACTCGACTTCCATGACACTTTCCTCGCCGCCGAATACTCACACCCCGGCGACAACATCCCGCCGGTCCTCGCCGTTGCCCAGCACAAGGGCATCAGCGGCAAGGACCTCATCAACGGCATCGCCACCGGCTATGAGATCCAGGTCGACCTGGTCAAGGGAATGTGCCTGCACGAGCACAAGATCGACCACGTCGCCCACCTCGGCCCATCCGCGGCCGCCGGCATCGGCGCCATGCTCGGGCTGGATACGGAAATCACCTTCCAGGCGATCCAGCAGGCCCTGCACGTGACCACCGCGACCCGTCAGTCCCGCAAGGGCGAGATCTCGTCGTGGAAGGCGCACGCCCCCGCGTTCGCCGGCAAGATGGCCGTCGAGTCCGTCGACCGTGCCATGCGCGGCGAGGGTGCACCCAACCCGATCTACGAAGGTGAAGACGGCTTCATCGCCTGGATCCTGTCGGGCCCTGAGGCTCGCTACACCATCGGACTGCCCGGTGCAGGCGAGGCCAAGCGCGCGATCCTCGACACCTACACCAAGGAGCACTCGGCGGAGTACCAGGCGCAGGCGCTCATCGACCTCGCCCGCAAGCTCGGTGGCGAGATCGAGGATCTGAGCAAGATCAAGCGCATCGTCATCCACACCTCGCACCACACGCACAATGTCATCGGCACCGGCGCGAACGACCCGCAGAAGATGGATCCCAAGGCCAGCCGCGAAACCCTCGACCATTCGATCATGTACATCTTCGCAGTGGCCATGGAGGACCAGGGCTGGCACCACGAACACTCCTATGCTCCTGAGCGTGCCGGACGCCCGGAGACCGTTGAGCTGTGGCACAAGATCGAGACCACCGAAGACAAGGAATGGACTCGCCGCTACCACTCCACCGATCCCAATGAGAAGGCCTTCGGCGGCCGCGTGGAGATCGAATTCGACGACGGCTCGACCCTTGTCGACGAGATCGCCGTGGCCGACGCCCATCCATTCGGCGCACGCCCCTTCGCTCGCGCGAACTACATCGAGAAGTTCAAGACTCTGTCCGAGGGCATTCTCTCCGGTGCCGAGCAGACTCGCTTCATCGACCTGGCCGAGAACCTCGAGAATCTCGATGCCAAGGGTGTTGCCGAACTCAGCTTCACCGTCGACGGACTCGAGCACACCGGGTCGAAGGGCATCTTCTGATGTTGGGGGCAACCGCAACGCCGGCCGAACGCCGCGCGAAGTTCCGTGAGCTTCTTGCCGGTGACCAGATCGTTCAGTTCCCCGGTGCCATCAACCCGATCAACGCTCAGATCATCGAGCAGACCGGCTTCGAGGGCGTCTACATCTCCGGCGGTGCCTTCTCTGCAGCCATGGGCCTGCCCGATATCGGGCTCACCACGCTCACCGAGGTGGCCGATCATGGGCGCAACATCGCCCGGGTGACGAACCTGCCGACCTTCATCGATGCTGACACCGGCTGGGGCGAGGCCATGAACGTGGCCCGCACCATCCAGGAATTCGAAGATGCCGGAATCTCGGGAATGCACCTGGAGGATCAGGTGAACCCGAAGCGCTGCGGCCACCTCGACGGCAAAGAGGTTGTCACCGCGGCTGAGATGTCCAAGCGCATCGCCGCCGCAGTCAAGGGCCGCCGGGACGAGAACTTCGTCATCAGCGCCCGCACCGACTCCCGCGCAGGCGAAGGTCTTGATGCGGCGATCGACCGCGCGAAGGCCTACGCCGACGCCGGGGCGGACCTGATCTTCCCCGAAGCCATGCGGGACTTGAGCGAATTCGAAAAGTTCGCCAACAGCGTGGATGTGCCGATTCTGGCGAACATGACAGAATTCGGAAAGAGCGAACTGTTCACGACCGAGCAGTTGGCGAACGTCGGAGTCAAAGTCGTGATCTATCCGGTCACAACTCTGCGTCTCGCCATGGGTGCGATCAAATCGGGCCTGCAGACCATTCGCGACCAGGGCACTCAGGTGGACCTGCTCGAGGGAATGCAGACCCGTGCGGACCTGTACGACACGATCGACTACGCTGCGTACAACGATTTTGATGCGGCCGTATTCAACTTTTCACAGGAGGGTCACCAGTGACCGAAGAAATCAAGAAGGGCCTTGCCGGCGTCGTCGTCGATACCACGGCCGTTTCGAAGGTAGTCCAGGAAACTAACTCGCTCACCTATCGCGGGTACCCCGTGCAGGAACTCGCTGCCAAGTGCAGCTCCGAGGAAGTCTCCTACCTGATCTGGAACGGTGAACTGCCGACGAAGACTCAGCTCGAGGAGTTCAAGGCCCGCGAACGCTCACAGCGGACCATCGACGATAAGCTCGTCCAGCTCATCCTCGACCTGCCCAAGGACTGCCACCCGATGCACGTGGTGCAGACGGCCGTGTCCTACCTCGGCGCCGTCGATCCTGAAGCAGACGTCGAAGGTGAAGCGGCCAACCTGGCCAAGGCCGAGCGCCTCTACGCGCAGCTGCCGACGATCGTGGCCATCGACCACCGTCGCCGCCACGGACTCGACCCGGTTGCGCCGACGAAGGACCTCGACTACGCCGCGAACTTCTTCAAGATGGTCTTCGACGAGGTTCCCACCGAGGAGGTCGTGCGCTGCTTCGACATCTCGATGATCCTCTACGCAGAGCACTCGTTCAACGCCTCGACGTTCACCGCCCGCGTCATCACCTCGACGACGTCTGACCTCTACTCGGCAGTCGCCGGTGGTATCGGCGCCCTCAAAGGCCCCCTGCACGGCGGTGCCAATGAGGCCGTCATGGCGATGCTCGAAGAGGTCGGCAGCGCCGACAAGGCATCGGCCTGGATCGACGATGCGCTGGCCAACAAGGCCAAGATCATGGGCTTCGGACACCGTGTCTACAAAAACGGCGACTCGCGCGTGCCGACCATGCGCAAGGCCTTCGAGAACATGGTCGCGGCCAAGGGCGCAACCGATCTGCTCGATCTCTACAACGCCTTCGAATCCGACTTCGTCGGACGCAAGGGCATCTACCCGAACCTCGACTACCCCTCAGGTCCGGCGTACCACCTGATGGGCTTCGACACCGATCAGTTCACCCCGATCTTCGTCATGGCCCGCATCACCGGCTGGACTGCTCACATCATGGAACAGCAGGCGTCCAACGCTCTGATCCGTCCGCTGAGCGCCTACGACGGTCACGACCAGCGCGAAGTTCCCGAAAACCGGGGCTGAAGCGCCACAGCTGAAAGGCTACGCACATGACCGTTGACGGCACATACCGTCCGGTCGATCTCGAGGGTTTCGACTTCACAGTCACAGGTGGAGTCGGAACCCTCGTCATCGATCGGCCCGAAAAACGCAACGCGATCTCCCGTCCCATGTGGCGGGCGCTGCCGGACATCATCGCCGGCATCGATGCCGATGACTCGATCGGGGCGTTGGTGATCACCGGCGCGGCCGGGCACTTCTCCGCCGGATCCGACATCGCGGACCTCAACGTTGCCCTGGCCGACTTCTGGGAGCTCAATTCCACCGCCGAGGCGGCCGTGGCGAATGCCCGCACCACGACCATCGCGGCCATCACAGGAAACTGCGTGGGCGGCGGGACCGAGATAGCGGCCGCCTGCGACATCCGCATCGGCGCCCCGGGCTCGATCTTCGGCGTCACCGCAGCAAAGCTCGGACTCGTCTATCCGCCCGGTCCTACACGCCGCCTGGCCACCGTTCTCGGTGACTCCTGGGCCAGGTATCTGCTGGTCACGGCATCGATCGTGAAGTACGAGACGATGCGCGAGCTCGGCTTCTTCCACGAGGTCTCCGAGACTCCGCTGGCCACGGCACAGACGATGGGGGAGAAGATCGTGGGACTCTCACGGCTGTCCCAGATCGGTTCGAAGGCGGTCCTCGCCGGCGAACTGACAGAGAAGGCGCACGCCCTTGATACGGCCGCCTTCAACCCACCGCGATGGCTCGATGACGCCTACCGCATGGAGATAGCAGCGGGACAGGAAGCCTTCTTCGCCAAACGCCCGCCCGAGTTCGGCTTCGCCGCCACGGATTGGTCAGCGCAGTGAGCACCGGGTTGGGAATTGCTTCTCAGACCGTCAACTGTCGTCCGGGAAACCTGCGTACTGTGGTTAGACTGATCGAATGCGCCTAGCAGTCCTCGATATCGGGTCCAACAGCGTCCACCTTCTCGTGGTCGACGCTCATGTCGGAGCTCCTCCTCTGCCTGCCACCTCCCACAAGGAGGTCCTGCGCCTCGCCGAGTACCTCGGTGATGACGGGATGATCGATGCCGCGGGTCAGGAACGACTGCACAACTTCATCGCCGAGGCGGTGGAGATCGCCGAAGACCAAGGATCGGAGCAGATCCTGGCGTTCGCCACCTCGGCGGTCAGGGATGCACCGAACGGTGCCGAGCTCATCGATGCCATCAATGCTCAGCTCGGTGTGACTCTCAATGTGATGTCGGGCAAGGACGAAGCGCGGGTGACGTTCCTCGCGGTCAGGCGCTGGTTCGGTTGGTCGGCAGGGAAGATCCTGCTGCTCGACATCGGGGGCGGCTCCCTCGAAATCGCGGCTGGGCAGGACGAATACCCGGAGGCGGCCGTGTCCGTGCCACTGGGCGCGGGCCGCACCTATTCCGATTTCCTCCCCGACGCTCTGCCCAGTGCCGAGGATATTCACAGTCTGCAGAAGTACGCCAGATCCCAGATCGGTCGCATCGCGGGCAAGATCAACCGAGTGGGCGCCGCCGACCAGGTGGTGGGTTCATCGAAGACGTTCCGTTCCCTGGCCCGCATCGCTGGTGCCGCTCCGAGCGGGGACGGCATCTACGCCCCACGCAAACTCTTCCGCCGCGACCTCGCCGGGATCATCGAGACCCTGGCCTCCCGAACTCCCGAAGAGCGTGCGACGCTGCCCGGGGTCTCCCAGGCTCGGGCCGGTCAGGTCCTTGCCGGCGCCATCGTCGCCGACGCTGCCTTCGCCATCTTCGACGTCAACGTCATGAGCATCTCCCCATGGGCACTGCGCGAAGGCATCATCATGCGCAAACTCGACCTGCTCGATTCCGCG
Source organism: Brevibacterium sp. CBA3109 (assembly GCF_040256645.1). NCBI lineage: Bacteria > Bacillati > Actinomycetota > Actinomycetes > Micrococcales > Brevibacteriaceae > Brevibacterium > Brevibacterium koreense. The sequence goes on from NZ_CP158281.1 coordinate 939,322, forward strand.
GAGACCTCCTCGGCGATGCGGGTGGAACTGGTCTGAGCCCTTTGGCTTCTGGCCCTTGTCTTTCCCTTCGGCGCATTGCCTGCTAGATTTTCCCTAACTGCCGCGCATCGAACAGATGTTAAGTTCGGGGCGCAATAATGGTGGGAACTCACACGCTCGAAGAAGGAATTGAACTGTCAATGAGAAATGGCGAGCTGTCCCCATCGTTCCGCGATGAGGCCCTGCACACACTAGAGAACACCACCCCTGACAACCCCCTGGACGTCTTCGTCGTGGGTGGAGGGGTCACGGGAGCCGGCTCGGCGTTCGATGCGGCCACTCGCGGACTGAAGGTCGGGGTCGTCGATGCTCAGGACTGGGCCTCGGGCACCTCGTCGCGGTCCTCGAAGCTCATGCACGGGGGACTGCGCTACCTCGAGATGCTCGACTTCAAACTCGTGGCCGAAGCTCTGAAGGAGCGCGATCTCCTTCTCCAGCACACGGCTCCGCACCTGGTTGAGCCCGTCGCCTTCGTGTTCCCCTTCGAGCATCGCCTCATCGACCGTGCGTTCATCGGCTCCGGCGTTCTGCTCTACGACACCATGGCTACTCGGCCCGGCCGAAAACGAGCCGTGCCGATGCACCGGCACCTGAGCAAGAAGGCCCTGAGCGCTCACTTCCCCGGCCTGGCAGATGACGCTGCCGTCGGTGCCCTCGAATACTACGATGCGAAGGTCGACGACGCCCGCTTCGTCATGACGCTGATCCGTTCGGCAGTTGGCTACGGCGCAGCCGCAGCCAACCACGTGTCCGTCATCGACTACCTTCACGACGGCGACAGGGTCTCCGGCGTCCGTGCCCGAGATGAGATGACCGGCCGCGAGTTCGACATCCACGCCCGCCGCACGATCCTCGCCGGGGGAGTCTGGACCGAGGAGCAGCAGGACCTGGCCCAGGCCGATGCCGGCCTCAAGGTGCTCGCCTCAAAAGGCGTGCATATCACCGTCGACCAAGACAAGATCAAGGCCGATCCGGACACAGGCATCATCTCGAAGACGGAGAAGTCCGTGCTCTTCGTCATCCCGTGGGATGGCTACTGGGTCATCGGCACCACCGACACCCCGTGGGATCAGGACGTCGACTCACCGGTGGCGAACTCCGATGACATCGAGTATCTGCTCAAACATGCGAACGCGATTCTGGCGGAGAAGTTGACCCGCGATGATGTCATCGGCGTCTACTCGGGTCTGCGACCGCTGCTCCAGCCGGTAGCCAAGGAGGGACAGGCTTCGACGAAGGTCTCACGCGAGCACACGGTGATGGAGGTCGAACCCGGCCTGTCTGCGATCGCCGGTGGAAAGTACACGACCTATCGGGTGATGGCCGAAGACGCTGTCGACTTCGCCCTCGGTCACGATGCGAAGGACCGTCGCTCGCTGACCGAATCGATTCCGCTGCTCGGCGCCCAAGGCGTTGGTGCCGTGAGACGCGGTCAGGCAGGCATCGCCGAGAAGTACGGGTGGGACGAGGACCGTGTGAAGCGTCTCATCCGTCGCTACGGCACCCTGGTCGAGGACATCCTCGACCTCGTCGACGAGCATCCCGAACTCGGCCGGCCGTTGCCCGGCGCGCAGCGCTACCTGCGCGTCGAGGCCCACTACGCGGCGACATCGGAAGGTGCCGTCCACCTCGGCGATATTCTCGAACGCCGGATGCGGCTCAACTATGAGGTCAAAGATCGAGGCAAGAGCGCCGCCGAGGCGGTCGCCGCCATCGTCGCACCCATCCTCGGGTGGGACGAGGAGCGGGAAGCGAGCGAAATCGCAGACTTCAACGCCCACGTCGACGCACAGATCGCTGCGGAATCGACCCACGACGATGCCTCGGCTGCGGCACTCCTCGCAGAGTCCCAGAAGTCGTAATACCTGCAAAAAGGACAGACAAACAATAGGAGTTTGTGAGATATGGGTACTATTTTCCTCTATGAGATCGCCGGCACGGCGATGCTCATGCTGCTGGGCGTCGGCGTCGTCGCCAATGTGGTTCTGGGTAAGACGAAGGGCAACGGGGGAGGCTGGCTCCTCATCTCGTTCGGCTGGGGTCTGGCAGTCTTCGCCGGTGTCTTCGTCGCCTTCAAGACCGGAGCGCACCTCAACCCGGCAGTGACCTTCGGCATCTTCGCCAGCGGGGCCGAAGAGTACGCGCCCGGCATCGCCGTGAACTTCGGCAACACCATCGCCTACCTCGCGGCCGAGATGATCGGTGCGATGATCGGTGCGGTTCTCGCCTGGGCCGTGTACAAGAAGCACTACGACGAAGAGAAGGAAGCCGGTAATATTCTCGCCACCTTCTCGACCGGACCCGAGATCCGCAGCTACGGCTGGAACTTCCTCACCGAGGTCATCGCCACGTTCGTCCTCGTGTTCGTCATCCTCCTCTTCGGAGGAACCCCGCACGGGCTCGGACCTTTGGCGGTCGGCCTTCTCGTCCTCGTCATCGGTGCATCGCTGGGCGGGCCCACCGGTTACGCGATCAACCCGGCCCGTGACCTCGGACCCCGCATCGTCCATGCCCTGCTGCCGATCCGCAACAAGGGCGGATCCGACTGGGCCTATTCGTGGGTGCCGATCGCAGGCCCACTCGTCGGCGGCGTCATCGCCGGGCTGGCCTCCCAGGCCTTCGTCTGAGTCCATCAGACCCTCGTCTGAGTCACCAGCAATCCACAGCATCACCTCGACATAGGAGTCAGAATGAGTCAGGAAAAGTTCATCCTCGCCATCGACCAGGGCACTACCTCGTCGCGGGCCATCGTCTTCAACCACGACGGGCAGATCGTGTCCTCGGGCCAGCTCGAGCACGAACAGATCTTCCCCCGCGCCGGCTGGGTCGAACACGACCCGATGGAGATCATCAGGAACACGAATGAGGCGGTCGGTCAGGCCCTGACCCGGGCCGACATCAACCGCCACCAGCTCGAGGGTGTGGGCATCACGAACCAACGTGAGACCACGGTCATCTGGAACAAGAACACCGGAAAGCCCGTCTACAATGCGATCGTCTGGCAGGACACCAGAACTCAGAAGATCTGCGACGAACTCGCCGGAGACGATGGACCCGATAAGTACAAGGAGCGCGTCGGCCTGCCCCTGGCGACCTACTTCGCCGGGCCGAAGGCCAAATGGATCTTCGACAACGTCGACGGCGTCAAGGAGTCGGCTGAGGCCGGTGAACTGCTCTTCGGCACCATGGATACCTGGGTTCTCTGGAACCTCACGGGCGGCGTCAACGGCGGCATCCACGTCACCGACGTCACGAACGCCTCACGGACGATGCTCATGAACATCAAGAGCCTCGACTGGAACGAGGAGATCGCCGGCGAGATGGGCATTCCCCTCTCGATGCTCCCAGAGATCAGGTCCTGCTCCGAGGTCTACGGCTATGGTGCGAAGAACGGCCTCATCATCGACACCCCGATCTGCGGCATCGTCGGTGACCAGCAGGCAGCGACCTTCGGCCAGGCCTGCTTCGAGAAGGGTCAGGCCAAGAACACTTACGGCACCGGCAACTTCATGCTCATCAACACGGGAACCGAACCGGTGGCCAGCAAGAATGGCCTGCTAACGACCGTGGCCTACAAGATCGGCGACGCTGACGCGGTCTACGCCCTCGAAGGCTCGGTCGCGGTCACAGGTTCTCTCGTGCAGTGGCTTCGTGACAATTTCGGAATCATCTCCGAGGCCCCCGAGGTCGAGAAGCTGGCGAAGAATGTCGATGACAACGGCGGCTGCTATATCGTGCCCGCCTTCTCGGGTCTCTTCGCCCCGCACTGGGAGTCGGATGCACGTGGCGTGATGGTGGGACTGACCCGCTACGTCAACAAGAACCACATCGCGCGTGCGGCGCTCGAGTCCGTGGCGTTCCAGTCTCGTGAGGTCCTCGATGCGATGAACCTCGACTCGGGCGTCGAACTCACTGAGCTCAAGGTCGACGGCGGCATGGTTGCCAATGAGACGCTCATGCAGTTCCAGGCCGACCTCCTCGGCGTGCCAGTCATCCGCCCCGAGGTCGTCGAGACCACGGCGCTGGGTGCGGCCTACGCTGCCGGCATCGCCGTGAAGTTCTGGAACGGTGAGGAAGACGTCAAGGCGAACTGGCGCGAGGACAAGCGTTGGCTGCCTTCGATGGACGAGGACAAGGTCGCTCGCGCCTACCGTCTGTGGAACAAGGCTGTCGAAAGGTCGAAGAACTGGGTCGACGAGGACGTCGAGGCCCTCTCCGACTGATTTCCGACCGAGGTTCAACCTCGCCGAGGTCGGCCTCAGTGGGGGCTTGCCTCTGTTGAGGCCGATCGTGAACATGCACTCCGGCGCCGCCGGGGACACTCCGTCGAAGACGTGAGTGATCTCCGTGCGGCGCCGGAGCGCATCCGGGTGGAGATTGATCGCTGCCAGCTGCCCCAGTCCCGAGGCGTCGGGGAGTCGGTCGAGAAGGCCGAGGATCTCGTCGGCCATGATGCCGCGATGGGCAGCCTCCCACACGGCGATGTGGACTTCGGCGATGCGGGAGGCATCATCGGCTCTGTCCCAGTGGACTCGAAAATCAGCCATCGATCCAACTCAGCCACTTCAGGGCTTATGCTTTCTGAGGGAATACGGAAACTTCGAGGACTAAACTGGGTGAGATGAGCAGGGCGAAACGGTCGAAGTCAGCACGCAAGGTGTACACCGCGAAGAATTCCGCGCGGTCCAATTTCCGACGCCACAGGGAGTACTTCGACAGCCACGAGGTCTATGACCACGAGACCCAGCACAGTTCGGAGCACCGGATCCGGGTCGGACTCTCCAGCTCCTCGGTGTCCCCGATGACCGTGGCCGAGACCTTCTCCCAAGCTGCCAAACACGGCTACGACGGTGTCGAGATCATGGTCACCCACAATGCCGAGACCCGCGACGTCGACCTCATCAACGGCCTGGCTGCGGAGACGGGACTCGAGGTCATGTCCCTGCACGCGCCGACTCTGCTCTTCCTGCCCCGCGTGCTGCACAAGGACCACTGGGAGAAGCTGCGCATCACCGCGAACCTCGCGAAGGCGGTCGGTGCCAAAACTGTGGTCCTGCACCCGCCATTTCGGTGGCAGGGAGAATACGCGCTGGGCTTCGTCGACGGTGTGCGCCAGGTGTCGCAGGAGACCGGAGTCACCCTGGCCGTGGAGAACATGTATCCCTGGCGTGCAGGCGTGCGCGAGATCCTCGTCTACTATCCCGACTGGAACCCCCTTGATGAGGACTACGATGCCCTGACCTTCGACTTCTCCCACGCTTCGACGGCTGGAATGAACGCCGTCGAGACCGTGTCGGAGATCTTCGACAAACTCCGCCACGTCCATCTCACCGACGGCTCCGGATCGCTCAAGGACGAACACCTGATCCCCGGTGCCGGCACCATGCCCGTGGCCGAGACTCTGCAGCTTCTGGCCAAACACAACTGGTCCGGCGACGTCGTCGTCGAAGTCAACACCCGCTTCGTGACGAAGAAGCCCACCCGGGAGCAGATGCTCGCCGACTCCCTCGCCTTCGCTCGCACCCATCTCGGGCTTGAGGCCGATGACCGCCACCGCCACCGCCACCGCAACGCCTCGAGCCATGTGCGGACCAGCGAAACGGGTGCGAGCGAGAAACCGTCGAACAAATGAACACGGAACTCACACCAACTGAACCACCACAGAAAGGCAGGTCTGATTTGACCTCCATCGCCTCCATCGGCACCGGAAACATGGGCACGGCACTGATCAAGGGAATCATGAGCGCCGACGAGAAGCTCGACGTTCGCGCGACGACCAATTCGGCCACCTCGGCGAAGCGACTCGCTGCGGAGCTCCCGAGTGCGACCATCACCTCGCTGGAGGACGATGCCGAGGCCAACAGCAAGGCCGCCGCTGGAGCGGACTTCGTCTTCCTCGGCGTCAAGCCGTGGATGATGGCCGACACAGTGGCCGACCTCGCCCCGAGCCTGAGCGCGAACAGCGTGCTCGTCTCGATGGCTGCCGGTGTCGCCATGGCCGACCTGGCCACACTGGCACCGAAGAACAAGATCGTGCGGATCATGCCCAATACCCCCAGCTCCATCGGGCACGGTGTGATCGCTCTTGCACCCTCCGCCGAGGTGGACGAGACCACAGTGGACACACTGCGGACGCTGCTGTCTGGAGCCGGTCTCGTCGTGGCCCTTGATGAAACCGAGATCCCCGCCATGACCGGGATCTCCGGTTCAGGAGTGGCCTACTTCTTCCTCCTCGCCGAAACGATGATCGCCGCTGGCGTGAAGATGGGGCTCAGCGAGGAGACGGCCAAGCAGATGGTCGTGGCCACAGCGGACGGAGCCGGTCGGCTCCTCAGTGAGAAGCCGGACCCGAGCGCACAGCGTCAGGCCGTCAGCAGCAAGGGCGGCACCACGCTCGCCGGACTGCAGACCTTCATCGATGCGGGGCTCTTCGACACCGCCGAGGCGGCTGTGCAGGCTGCAGGCAACCGTTCCCTCGAAATGGAGAAAGAGAACTCCAAGGTCATCAACGGTTGAGAAACCGGCCAGCTCGACAGCTTGGTTCAGGGGAGGCCCCCGGCCGACCTCGCGATGGACACCGCCTCATGCCGGGTGCTGGCCGAGAGCTTGACCATGGCCGTGTTCAGGTAGGACTTCACGGTTGACTCCCGAAGCCCCAGCCCCGCGGCGATCCGGGCATTCGACCATCCCAGTGCCACGTGCGAGAGAATGTCGGTTTCCCTGGGGGAGAGGCTGACAGCAGGCGACGGGTTCGGAAACAGATCCGAATTGTGGCCGGAGAGGATATCGGCCAGGCGATTCTCCACGACGGTCAGCCGCTGGCGCATCTCGTTCTCATCGACGCCTGAACGGATTGAGCGCAGTTCCGCGTAGGTGCGGCGCAGAGCTTCCCTGCTCGAAGACTCGAGGTCGGAGTACCGATGCTCAGGGTCGACCGGTTCCTCGGTCGGTCGGGGCTGACCGAGCCGACCCAGATCCACTGACAGCTGCCTGACACGTTTGACCAGGTCGCTGGTCTGCGGGGCCGCCGCATTGTAGTTCTTGCGGTGACCGCAGTAGATCATCCCTGTGACGTCACCGCCGCGCAGGGTCGGCACAGCGATGAGAACCTGGATCCCCTCTCCGAGGATCTGCTCGTCGTAGTGATGGGTGATGAAGGGATCGAGCCCGTAGTCTTTGGTCAGCTGTGGGGTGCCTTCGGTGAGGGCACGTCCACCGAGGCCGCGTCCGGTGCTGACGATAAGCGAGGACAGGCGATCTTGGCCGCCTCCGGCCACCGCTTGCACAGAGACCTCGCCTTCTTCGACCATGCCGCCGAAGACGACATCACCGGTCCCGCTTCGATGCAGGGAATCAACGGCTTCAGCGAAGAGCCGACGCGTCTCGGCCTTCAGCGCCCGAGCTTCTCTGGCTTGGACATCCATGTGAACAAGCTACCAACTTTGGGTGGTATTCCCCAGCGCAAGCTGGGAGTTAGTTTGAGACGGTGTGATTCAGACCACTGATGTTCGACGCACCTTTCGAATGGAGAAGCAATGACCGATCCCGTCAGCACTCGGGTCGATTTCCTCGTCGAAGAGGAGAATCCCGAATTCAAAGCACTGAAGCGCAAGAGGTTCTCGGTGGTGATACCACTGTCGATCGGATTCATGGCGTGGTACTTCCTCTACGTCATCCTGAGCACCTACGCGCACGATTTCATGTCCACGAAGGTCGTCGGAGAGATCAATCTCGGCCTGGTCCTCGGCCTCCTGCAGTTCGTGACGACCTTCGCAATCACGATGTTCTACGTCTCGTTCGCGAACAAGAAGCTCGATCCGCCGGCATCGGCGATCCGTGAACGCCTCCAGCAGCAGTCGGAAGGAACCACGCCATGAGCGCCATTGCCATAGAAGACCTGTTCGCCTCCGGCCTCGACAAAGTGTCCCAAGGCGTGACTGAGGTGGAGAACAACCCGGTTCTCAACATCACGATCTTCGCCGCCTTCGTCGCGGTGACGATGTTCATCGTCCTGCGGGCCAGTAAGAACAACAAGTCGGCATCCGACTATTACGCGGGTGGGCGGTCCTTCACCGGACCGCAGAACGGTTTTGCGATCTCGGGTGACTATCTGTCCGCGGCTTCGTTCCTCGGTATCTGCGGGGCCATCGCAGTCAATGGCTACGACGGTTTCCTGTACTCGATCGGCTTCCTCGTCGCATGGCTCGTCGCCCTGCTCATCGTTGCCGAGCTGATGCGCAACACGGGCAAGTTCACGATGGCCGATGTGCTCTCGTTCCGCCTCAAGCAGCGCCCCGTGCGGATGGCTGCAGCCCTGTCGACCCTGGCTGTCTGCTTCTTCTATCTCCTGGCACAGATGGCAGGAGCAGGCGGACTCGTGTCGCTGCTCATGGGCATCGACAGCAAGGTCGGGCAGTCGCTGGTCGTCGCCGTGGTCGGTGCGCTCATGATCATCTACGTGCTCGTCGGAGGCATGAAGGGAACCACCTGGGTGCAGATCGTCAAGGCGGTCCTGCTCATAGCGGGCGCGTTCGCAATGACGATCTGGGTGCTCGCACTCAACGGATTCAATCTTTCGACCCTCCTGGCCTCCGCGGTCGAGAATTCAGGCGTGGGTGAGGAGATCCTGGCCCCCGGTCAGAAGTACGGAGAGAATCCTCTCGACTTCATCTCCCTGGCGCTGGCTCTGGTGCTCGGCACGGCTGGTCTGCCACACGTTCTCATGCGCTTCTACACGGTGCCTTCGGCGAAGGAAGCCCGTCGCTCTGTCGTCTGGGCGATCTGGCTCATCGGTCTCTTCTATCTGTTCACCCTCGTCCTCGGTTACGGTGCGTCAGCTCTCGTCGGTGCTGAGGCGATCGAGAACGCACCCGGGGGAGTGAATTCGGCGGCACCGCTGCTGGCACTCCACCTCGGCGGGCCCGTTCTCATGGGCTTCATCTCTGCCGTGGCATTCGCGACGATTCTCGCCGTCGTCGCGGGCCTCGCGATCACGGCGGCCGCTTCGTTCGCCCACGACATCTACGCGAGTGTCATCAAGAAGGGCAAGGTCGACGACCCCGACGCCGAGGTCAAAATCGCGCGTCGCACGGTCATCGTCATCGGTGCCGTGGCGATCATCGGCGGCATCGGAGTCCAAGGCCAGAACATCGCATTCCTGGTGGCGCTCGCCTTCGCCGTCGCGGCCAGTGCGAACCTGCCGACGATCATCTACTCGCTGTTCTGGAAGCGCTTCACGACTCGTGGTGCGGTCTGGTCGATCTACGGCGGTCTCGGCTCGGCGATTCTGCTGATCGCGTTCTCCCCGGTCGTCTCCGGTTCCGAGACCGCGATGATCGCGGGAGCCGACTTCGCGATCTTCCCGCTGTCGAATCCCGGCATCATCTCGATCCCGCTGGGCTTCATCCTCGGCTGGATTGCGTCGATCACCGACAAGACCGTCGAGAGCCCGGAGCTGGCAGCTGAGATGGACGTGCGCGCCCACACCGGTTTCGGCGCCGAGGAGGCTGTCGAACACTGAGAGTGAGGGAATTTCAGCTGAGGGGGTGGCTGCGGCCGCCCCCTCAGTCGTTGCCGCAGTGTTCCCCTGCAGGGGCTGGACCACCCAGCACTTGGACCACCCAGCACTTGGACCACCCTGCAGGGACTCCGCGCCGAGGATATACACTGGAGGAGTCGCTCGGGGTACACTCTCGCCACAGCAAGTTATCTGCGCTGGTGAGACCAGGTTCCGGCGGCGAATTGCGGGCGTAGCTTAATGGTAGAGCCTCGGCTTCCCAAGCCGATGACGCGGGTTCGATTCCCGTCGCCCGCTCTCGTACACGTTTGTGCGGTCACATTGCCCTATGCGCGTTCTTTCCTGCGGCATTGTCGTCGAAAATCAGCTCCCCGCTTGCCCAACCGGCCCGGCCCGCGCAGCCGCGCCCGCGCCCGGCGGGCCTCCGCTGGGCCTTCGGCCTATGGTCGGCCGGCGAAGCGGCCCAGCAGCTCTACGTGGCCGGCGACGATGAGCAGGTCCTGCTTGCCCACACGGGTCGTGGGCTCGGCGTAGGTGAAGTCGCGGCCGGGACTCTTGATGCCCACGATCGTGACCCCGTACCTGTCGCGGACACCCGACTCACTGAGAGTGAAGCCCTGGATCTCACGCGGGGGCCGCATCTTCACCACCGCGAAGTGACCTTCGTCGAATTCGATGTACTCCATCATCCGTGAGCTCACCAGATGCGCCACTCGCCGGCCGGCATCCGATTCGGGGTAGAGCACATGGTGGGCGCCGATGCGGTGGAGGATTTTTCCGTGTGAGGGGGAGATGGCCTTCGCCCACACCTGCCCCACACCCAGATCGACGAGGTTGGCCGTCGTCAGCACGCTGTCCTCGATCGACGTGCCGATGCCGACCACAGCCGTGGAGAAGTCACCGGCACCTACCTGGCGCAGCGCATCGATGTTCGTGGCATCGGCCTCGACGACGTGGGTGAGCTTTCCACTCCAGTCCTTGACAAGTTCGGCACTGTGCTCGATCGCCATGACCTCACGGCCCAGTTTGGCCAGGGTGGCGGCGGTCGACGATCCGAAGCGTCCGAGACCGATGACCAGGATTGAGGTGTGTTCGTTAGCCAACGACCGGCCTTTCTTCGGGGTAACGGTACAGGCGTGCAGTGTCTCGCATGGACAGGGCTGCCGCCAGTGTAATCGTACCGAGCCTACCGATGAGCATGATCACGGACAGGCAGTACAGACCCGCCTCATTGACGGTGGCAGAGACCCCGGAACTCAACCCGACGGTGCCGAATGCGGAGATCACCTCGAACAGGACCCTGTCCAGCGGCTCGGCGCTGATCTGGAGCATCGCCAGAGTGCCGATGAAGACGATGATCGCACCCGTGAGCAGAACCGAGATCGAGAGCTTGATCGTCGACGAGGTCAGGCGCCGGCCGAAGACGTGCACGTCCTGCAGGCCGCGCGCTTCGGCGAAGGCAGCGAGAATCAGCACCGCCACCGTCGTGACTTTGATGCCGCCGGCCGTTGACGAGGAACCTCCCCCGATGAACATCATAAGATCCATGAGCAGATGCGAGGACTGGCTCATATCCGCGATCTCCATCGTTGAGAACCCGCCCGAGCGCGGCATCACCGCCATGAACAGGATCTCAACGAAGGTATGACCCGCGTTCTTGTCACCGAGGGTGGCAGGGTTGGCGGACTCGAAGATGAGGAGGAACAGGAGGCCGATGGCAAGGATTGCGGTCGTCGTCGTCAGCGTCAGCTTTGTGTGCAGATCCCACTTCTTCGGATGGTTCCAGTTGATCGCCACCATGAGGACGACAGGGAATCCGAGGGCGCCGACGAAGACGCCGATCATGATCAGGGAGAGGATCCACGGATCGGAGGCGAAGTAGGCGCCTCCGCCGGGGTGAATCGTGAAGCCTGCGTTGTTGAACGATGAGATCGAGTAGAAGACCGAATACCAGACGGCGTCGCCGATGGTCTCGCCCCGCATCAGGAATCGCGGGAAGAACAGCACCGCCAGAATCGATTCGGCTGTGACGATCGTGATCACAACGGCCTTCAGCAGCGTGCCCACCTGCCCCAAATTGAGCGCCGAGGTGGCCTGCTGGGCGATGAGGCGCTGCCGGACCCCCAGTCGGCGTGAGACCGCCATGCCCAGCACCGAGGCGAGAGTGAGGATGCCCAGGCCGCCCACCTGGATACCGGCGGTGATGACCGAGATCCCGAAATCGGACCAGTAGGTCTCCGTCACCACCGGGGTCAGCCCGGTCACACAGACGGCAGAGACAGCCACGAAGACGGCATTCGCGATGTGTTGCGTCTGCGGGACCGAACCGGGGTCGCGCATGCTCGCAGGCAGCATCAGCAGGATCGCGAAGAATGCCACCACCGCGATGAAGGATCCGATCGCCAGGCGGGCAGGCGAAGCGACGGCGAGTTCGTCGACGAAGTCGCGCGCCCACCGACCTGGTCGCAGGATCAGGTCGAAGCGCGGCGTGGAATTCTTGGACACAAGCTCCATGGTAGATCGTGAGACCCCAGAATCTTCGTAGGTGAGCTGTGCCATATACCATGGTCCCCATGGTCGATAGCGATGTGTACGTCGTCTGGGACGATGCGGTGACCGGGTACAACTTCGGTCCCAGCCACCCCATGCATCCCCTGAGACTCGATCTGACCGCGAAGCTGGCCATGGACTTCGGCCTCTTCGATGCCGACAACGTCCACGTCCGGGGTGTCAATGAGATCGAAGAGAGCACACTCGGCAACCTCCACACCGCGGACTTCATCGCAGCGGTGAAGAAGGTCGGCGACGGAGGCGGACTCAGCGACGAAGAAGCGAAGAAGTACGGCATCGGCACCGAAGACGTTCCCGGCTTCGAAAACATGCATGCCGCCTCGGCGATGCTGTTCCAGGGATCGGTCGACTCGGCGCGGGCCATCATCTCCGGCGACTACTCTCACGCCGTGAACTTCACCGGCGGAATGCACCATGCGATGCCCGATCACGCGAGCGGCTTCTGCGTCTACAACGACATCGCCGGAGCCATCACCGAATTTCTGGGCGCGGGATACGAACGCATCGCCTACATCGACCTTGACGCCCACCACGGCGATGGTGTGGAGAAGTTCTTCTGGGACGATTCCCGAGTGCTGACGATCTCTATGCACGAATCGGGGAAGTTCCTGTTTCCCGGCTCCGGCTACCCCGCCGACATCGGCGGACTGCGCGCGGCCGCCTCGGCGGCGAACATCGCGCTGCCTCCGCGCACGCTCGATGCGGACTGGCTGCGGGCCTTCGATGCCACGATCCCCGCGATCATCGGCGGATTCGAGCCGCAGGTCATCGTCTCCCAGCACGGTTGCGACGGACACCGCAACGACCCTCTGACGCACATGCGGCTCAGCGTTGATGCGATGCGGGTGGCCACAGAATGGGTCCGCGACCTGGCCGCCGAATACTCGGACGGAAAATGGCTGGCGACCGGGGGAGGAGGCTATGCGATCATCGACGTGGTGCCCCGCGCCTGGACCAACGTGCTCGCGATCTCCGCAGGGCTCGACATCGATCCAGGTGCTCGCATTCCGGGCCGCTGGGCAAACTATGCGCAGACGAAGACCGGGCGGGAAGCGCCCATGTCGATGACCGACGGATTCGACGGATCATTCACCCGCTGGTCGAACGGCTACGACCCCGAATCCGAACTCGACCGCGCCGTAATGGGCACCCGGAAGAACCTGTTCCCGTTCTTCGGCCTCGACGCCTACTTCGACTGAAATTCACCACCTGCTTCGACTGAAGCCCGCGTCCTCGGGGATCGTTCGACCGCCAATCCATCGGATCGTGCGATCGACGCTGTGGATCCGGACACAGTTTTGGGAAAGCAGAGGCCCAAGCGATAGAATTGCACGGTTAGTTCAAAGGGTGGGCACCAGATGTTCACCTCCACCGACGATCACAAGGGGTACCCGCGTGGGCTCAGTCATCAAGAAGCGCCGCAAGCGTATGTCCAAGAAGAAGCACCGTAAGCAGCTTCGCAAGACACGTCACCAGCGTCGCAACAAGAAGTAAGACCGAATACGGTCCTACGCCCCCGCTCGAATCTGAATTCGGCGGGGTTTGTTGTCGCCCGATGAGGAGTCTGCAGTGGTCACATTGACCTTCCTGACACGCGCCGACTGCCACCTGTGCGAAACCGCCAGGGATGCCATCGCCGAGGCTGTGGCCGGCAGAGACGTCAGCGTGAGTGAGATCGACATCGACAGCGATGATGATCTTGCCGGACAGTACGGCTGGGACGTCCCAGTCGTGCTGCTCAACGGTCGGCAGCACAGCTTCCATCGGGTCGATTCGGACCGGCTGTCGAGAGCCCTAGAGGCTTTGGGCGCATGAGATCGATTGAAGGAGTGACGCGTTTTCGTGGGCGAGATACTGTCCGCCAACAGCATTGAGGGTGTCGTTCGCAAGGACGTGCCCGAACGCGTCATCTCCCGACTCCCGATCTACCTGCAGACGGTTGAGACGATCGCCGCAACGGGCCAGGCAACGATCTCCTCGGAGGCGTTGGCGGCCCGCAGCGGCGTGTCGTCGTCGATCCTGCGCAAGGACCTGTCTCAACTGGGACGCTCGGGTCGTCGCGGAGTCGGCTACTCCTGTGAGGACCTCGCCTCGACTCTGCGCACATTCCTCGGTCTCGACCGGGCGCGCAGCGTTGCCATCATCGGCGCCGGCCGCCTGGGTTCGGCCCTGGCCGACTACGCAGGATTCAAACGCCGCGGACTCTCACTCACCGCAATCTTCGACACCGATGAGGCCAAGATCGGAACCGTGATCGGCACTCTGCCGGTCTCCGACCTCACCGAACTTGCCACCTGGCCCGAGGACATCGACCTCGTCGTCATGGCAGTACCCGCGTCCGCGGCACCGGCGGCGGCACACATCGCCGCCGAGGCAGGCGTACGCGGCATTCTGAACTTCGCACCCACCGTGCTCGACGCCCCGGATTCTATCCGCGTGCATCAGGTCGATCTGGCCAGTGAGCTGCAAGTACTCGCATACTATTCGGCGCTTGATTCGGCACCGCTCAATCCAGGTTTTGAGGAGCACAGGAATTGACTCTCTTGGTTCTCGGCATATCCCATCATTCGGCCCCGATCGACATGTTGGACGCTCTGGCATTCGGCTCCGGTGAGGTCGGATCACTGCGCGCCGACGCTTTGGCCGGCGACAATGTGGAGGGACTCGCGGTTCTCTCGACGTGCAACCGCCTGGAGCTCATCGCCGATGTCACCGCCTTCCACGGCGGCCTCTCCGACCTCGGCAATGCCCTCGTGTCCTCGATCGACAAGGAATGGCAGGACATCGCCGGGCACTTCTACGCCCACTACGACACTCAGGCCCAGGAACACCTGCTCAAGGTCTCCTGCGGTCTCGACTCGATGGCGATCGGCGAGGCCCAGATCTTGGGACAGCTGCGCTCGACATTCACCGACTCACTCTCGGCCGGGGCACTGACCTCCGGTCTCTCCCACGCACTGCAGCAGAGCCTGCGGGTGGGCAAAAGAGCGCATTCGGAGACCGGTCTCGACGAGGTCGCCCGCTCACTGTTCAGCGCAGCACTTGAAGCCGCCCAGGCACACATCGGTTCCCTGCGCGCCGCGAATGCACTGGTCATCGGTGCTGGAGCCATGTCAGGCCTCGTCGTCTCAGGCCTGCACAAGGAGGGCGTGGCGCGGACCACGGTGCTCAATCGGACCGTGGACACAGCAGAGCGTCTCGTCGCCGAGGTGGGCGGCCGTGCCCGCGAACTGACCTCGCGGATCCTCGCCGAGGAAATCGCCGACGCCGACCTCATCATCTCCTGCACCGGTGCCCGAGGAGTCGTCGTCACCCGCGAAGACATCCAGGCCGGTCTGTCCCAGAATCCCAAGGGCGCAGCGAACAAGGCCTTCGTCGACCTCGCCCTGCCGCACGACATCGACCCCACGGTGCGCGAGTTCGAACATGTTGCGCTCTTCGGTCTCGGCGAGATCCGCACCCTGCTCACCAGTTCCGCGAACCAGCGCGACGCCGCGGTCGTCGAAACCGTCGAGGCAGTGCGCGCAATCATCGCCGAGGAGCTGACCAAGCTCGAATCCGGCGCCAAGGAACGAGCTGTCGCACCCACAGTCACGGCACTGCGCAGCCACGCCGAGGACGTGCTCGATGCGGAGACGAGTCGGCTGGAGAAGAAGATCGGTGCCGATGTCGGTGACAAGGCCTTCGCCGAGATCCGCAAATCCCTGCACCGGGTGGCGGAGAAGCTGATCCACACGCCGACGGTCAAGGTCAAGGAACTGGCCGTCACCGAATCTGACGTCGACTACGCACAGGCGCTCATGCAGCTCTTCGACCTGCCGACGAACAAGGTCGCCCATTCGATTGCGAAGCCAGAGACCAAGGTCGCCACTGCTTCGAGTGCCAACTACGTTGAGGCGGACGGTGTGCGGCCAGTAGCCGACCACACCCTCGACATCGTCGAACCCGAGCACTTCTCCGGTCGCACGATCCGCCTGGGCACCCGCCGCTCGAAGCTCGCACGCTCCCAGTCCACAGCGATCGCCCACCAGCTGGCGGCACTGACCGGCTGGCGCGTGGAGATCGTCGAGGTCGTGACCGAAGGCGACGTCAACATGTCGCCCCTGACCGGTTTCGGCGGCACAGGCGTCTTCGTCTCCGCCGTCCGGCAGGCCCTGCACCAGGGAAAGATCGACATCGCAGTGCACTCGCTCAAGGATCTGCCCACTACCCCCGAGGCGGGCATTCAGATGGCTGCCATCCCGCCCCGGGTCGATCCTGCCGATGTCCTCATCGGCCGTGATGGCCTGAGCTTCGCGGATCTGCCTGCGGGCAGCGTAATCGGCACCGGTTCTCCGCGCCGCGCCGTGCAGCTGCGCGCCGCCCGGCCCGACATCGAGGTCCGCGGAGTGCGCGGAAACGTCGACACCCGTATCGCCCACGTCCGTGACGGACGACTCGACGCCGTCGTGCTGGCCGCGGCCGGAGTCCGTCGCATCGGTCGCTTGGCCGAGGCCACCGACTCCCTCGACTTCGACACGATGCTCCCGGCCCCCGGGCAGGGAGCCCTGGCCATTGAGACGCGGGGAGCAGACAGCCCCTTCGCCCTCGACAACGAGGTCATGGCAGCCGATGCTGAGGTCCGCGACGCACTCAAGCGCCTCCACGATGAGACCACTGACCTGGCCGTGACCTGCGAGAGGGCGATCCTCTCCCGGGCAGAGGCCGGATGTTCAGCCCCCATCGGAGCACTCGCCACGATCCAGGGTTCGGACTTCGTCGTCGACGCGGTCATGGCCGATGACGACGGGAACCTCGCCCGCACTCGCCAGAGCGCCCCACTGCCCATGACTCCGGACGTGGATCTGGACTCGAGCAGTGCGAACCAACTGTCGATCACCGGCAAGGAGCTGGCTCGGCTCGCTGACGAACTCGGCACCGCAGCGGCCGAAGACCTGCTGGGACGCCTCGGCATCGATCCCGCGAAGTCCGCGGATCACCTCACCCCTGTCAAAGTCCAGGAGCAGGTATGACCACCGGCCAGGTTCAGCCCCGTCGTCTTCTGCCCGTCTCACCTCGCGTCGTCTTCGTCGGCAGCGGGCCCGGTGAATCGGGTCTGATGACGATTCGAGGCGCCGATATCCTCGCGTACGCCGAGATCGTCGTCTACGACACCCACGTGCATTCGGAGATCGTCACCGCCTACGTGCCGCAGGCCACGGAGATCATCGAGGCTGCTCAGCTCGGTGCGACCGCCTCCACACGGGGACGTAAGCTCGCTGAGTTGGCACGACCTGATAAGACTGTGGTGCGTCTGAGCTCTGATGACGGCATCCTATTCACGACGACTACAGCAGAAGCCGCCGTGTGTCGCAAGGCCGACGTCGACGTTGAAATCGTCCCTGGAGTCGGACTGTCCGCGGCTACCTCCGCATACACCGGCACCGCGCTGACGACGAACCGCGTGCGCTCGGTCCGGTTCATCGAGGCCGGTCCGCAGACCCACGTCGATGTCTCCAGACACCGCAACACGACCCATGTGCTCACAGGCACTTCAGCCGACCACGAACAGGCGATCCGGGCTCTGCTCGACGACGGATGGGACGTGGATACGAAGGTGCTCCTGGGGTGGGGCATCTCCACAACCGATCAGACGAGTGTGGAGACCACACTGGGACAGGCCCTGACGATGGCTCAGACCGGTGGAGAACGTATGGTGGTCATCATGGGACAAGGCGTGGAATCGCGAGGCGCACTCAGCTGGTTCGAGACCAAGCCGCTCTTCGGCTGGCAGGTACTCGTCCCACGGACGAAGGAACAGGGCACCTCCACCGCCGAGGCGCTGGGGGAGCTGGGTGCTGTCGGCACTGTTGTGCCGACGATCGCTGTCCAGCCCCCGCGCACACCGACTCAGATGGAGAAGGCGATCCGGGGCCTCGTCGACGGGTCCTACGAATGGGTGGGCTTCACCTCGGTGAACGCTGTTCGCGCGGTGCGCATGTGGTTCGAGGACTTCGGTCTCGACTCCCGCTCGCTCTCTGGTGTCAAGGTTGCGGCCGTCGGCGGCCGCACCGCCGCCTCACTCATCGATTGGGGCATCACCCCCGACCTCGTCCCCGACGGCGAACACTCGGCTCGTGGCTTGGCCGCGGCCTGGCCGGACTACGTCGACGATATCGACCCCATGAACACCGTGCTGCTGCCGCGCGCCGACATCGCCACCGAGGTGCTTGTAGCAGGACTCCTCGAGAAGGGCTGGGACCCAGACGACGTCACGGCCTACCGGACGGTGCGCGCCTCACCGCCTCCGGCTCCCATCCGGGAAGCCATCAAAGCCGGTGACTTCGACGCCTTCCTCTTCACCTCCTCCTCTACGGTGCGCAACCTCGTCGGGATCGCCGGAAAACCGGCTTCCACCTCGGTGATCTGCTGCATCGGACCCGCCACGGCGAACACCGCAGCCGAACACGGCCTGCGAGTCGACGTCCTCGCAGAGGAAGCCAATCTCACCTCCCTTATTGACGGATTGGTCGAATTCGCGATGTCGGCACGCGAGGACGACCTGGCGGCGGGAATCACCCCGACGCGCCCCAGCCAGAAGCGCCGCAGAAAGAAGGCCTGACATGACATTGGTCCCCGGCACCGTTCGGCCCCGTCGGCTGCGAACGACACCGGCCCTGCGCCGTCTCGTCTCCGAGACGCGCCTGCACCCGGCCGATCTGATCCTGCCCATGTTCGTCAAGGAGACGCTGAGCGAACCAGCGCCGCTGACCAGCATGCCCGGCGTCGTCCAGCACACGCTGGACTCCCTTCTCGAAGCAGCCAACGAGGCTGTGGACTCCGGAGTCGGCGGACTGATGCTCTTCGGAATTCCTGAGCACAAGGACAATGAGGGCTCCCAAGCCGATGCCCCCGCGGGCATCCTCAACCGAGCATTGACCCTGCTGCGGGACAACCTCGGCGATACGACGGTCATCATGGCAGATCTGTGCCTCGACGAGTTCACCTCACACGGGCACTGCGGAGTCCTCGATTCCGCGGGCGGCGTCGACAATGACGCAACGCTTGAGCGCTATGCCTCTATGGCCGTGGCGCAGGCTCGCGCCGGAGCCCACGTGGTGGGACTCTCCGGGATGATGGACGGTCAGGTCGCGGCCTGCCGGGAGGCTCTGGACCTCGAAGGCTTCACCGACGTGGTCGTGATGGCCTACTCCGCGAAGTACGCCTCTGCGTTCTTCGGTCCCTTCCGCGAGGCGGTGGATTCGGAGCTCCAGGGCGACCGCAAGAGCTACCAGCAGGATCCCGCGAACGGCCGTGAGGCCATGCGTGAACTCGACCTCGACCTGGCCGAGGGCGCCGATATCGTCATGGTCAAGCCCGGCATGCCCTACCTCGACGTCCTCGCCGAGGTGGCCTGCGAATCACCGGTGCCAGTGTGGGCCTACCAGGTGTCGGGGGAATACGCGATGATCGAGTTCGCGGCCGCCACCGGCGCCATCGAACGCGAACGCGCGATTGAGGAGTCCCTTGTCGCGTTCAAGCGTGCCGGTGCCGACGCGATCCTCACCTATTGGGCCACGGAAGTCGCGCAGCGACTCACCTCAGAGACTCCGGGCGGAGCACGCTGATGAGCGAGCCGCGCTGGCTGAGCGGTCCCGATCAGAAGGCCTGGAGGAGCTATCTCACCGGTTCGCAGCTGCTGACCGTGCAGCTGGATAAGGAGATTCGGGACAATCACGGCATCGGCTTGCCCGAATACGAGATCCTGGTGCGGCTGAGCGAACATGAGAACCGGACGATGCGGATGGCGCTTCTCGCGATGGACACGACCATGTCGCGTTCCCGCCTCACTCACAGTGTGACCCGGATGGAGAAGAAGGGTCTCCTCGAACGCTTCTCGATCCCCGAAGACGGACGCGGAGTCAACTGCCAGATGACCGAGGCAGGCTGGGAGCTCCTGGTCACCACGGCCCCCACACATGTGGGAGGCGTCCGCGACCACCTCGTCGACCTGCTCGAACCAGAGGAGATGGCGACCCTGGGGCGGGTGTTCGGAAAGGTCACCGCTCACATGCTTGAGATCGGCAAGGGCCCCGTCGACACACCACCGGCCGATGTCGAAGCCTCGACGTCTGCACCTGAGTGCACTGACTCAGCTAACATCTGAACCGACCACCGATCCGGCGACTTCTTCAGGAGAACCCATGAAACAAGAGACTGCGAAGTCGGCCGCGCTGTTCGAGCGCGCCGAACACGTCATCCCCGGTGGAGTGAACTCACCGGTGCGGGCCTTCAAGGCCGTCGGAGGCACCCCGCGCTTCATCACCTCGGCGACCGGAGCATGGCTGCGCGACGCCGACGGCAATGACTACATCGACCTCATCGGCTCGTGGGGCCCCATGATCATGGGCCATTCCCGCCCCGAGGTGGTCGCCGCTGTGCAGGAAGCCGCAGTCAAGGGGTTCTCCTTCGGCACCCCGTCGACCGGTGAAGTCGAACTCGCCGAGGAGATCGTCGCCCGCGTCGACCCCGTCGAACAGGTCCGGCTCGTGTCCTCGGGCACCGAGGCGACCATGAGCGCCATCCGACTGGCCCGCGGATACACGGGCCGGGCGAAGATCGTGAAGTTCGCCGGCTGCTACCACGGGCACGTCGACGCGCTTCTGGCCCAAGCCGGATCCGGTCTGGCCACCTTCTCCCTGCCCGACACCCCGGGCGTAACCGGTGCTCAGGCGTCGGACACGATCGTCGTCGACTACAACGACACGGCCGGCCTGGAGGCCGTCTTCGCCGAACACGGTGATGAGATCGCCTGCGTCATCACAGAGGCCAGTCCAGGAAACATGGGCGTCGTGCCTCCTCGTGATGGCTTCACCAACACCATCCGTCGTTTGACCAAGGCCCACGGTGCGCTGATGGTCAGCGACGAGGTGATGACCGGCTTCCGCGTCTCTGCAGCAGGCTGGTACGGCTTCGACTCCGAATCACTCGGCTACCCGGACGGGCCTGCCGACCTGTTCACCTTCGGCAAGGTCATGGGCGGCGGCTTCCCCGCCGCGGCCTTCGGCGGACGCGCCGACGTGATGGAGCATCTGGCACCGACAGGCCCGGTCTACCAGGCGGGAACCCTGTCCGGAAACCCGGTGGCCACCGCCGCCGGCCTGACCACATTGAAGCTGACAACCGAACTCGACGTGTACTCACACATCTCGCGCGCCGCGGACATCCTGCGGCCCGCAGTCGCTGCGAGCCTGGAGGCCGAAGGCGTCGAACACACCATTCAGTCGGCGAACTCGATGTTCTCTGTCTTCTTCACCGACCGTGAGGTCATCAACTACGACGGCGCTCGGATGCAGAACGTCGAGCGCTACTCCGCGTTCTTCAACGCCATGCTCGACCAGGGCATCCACATGCCGCCGAGTGCGTTCGAAGCCTGGTTCCTCTCCTACGCCCACACCGATGAGATCCTCGATCGGATCATCACAGCACTGCCTGCCGCGGCCAAGGCCGCAGCTGACGTACCGAACACGCAGGGGAACTGATGGCGAGGATCCACCTGGTCAGGCACGGGGAGGTCGATAACCCCGAGGGCATCCTCTACGGGCGGCTGCCGAACTTCGGGCTCACCGAACGCGGACATGAGATGGCCCGACGCGTCGGCGAACACTTCGCCACAGCCTCGGCGCCCCCGGTGGAGCTCGTGTGCTCCCCGCTGCTGCGGGCCCAACAGACGATCACACCGCTGCGCCAACGACTCGAGCTGCCAGTCTTCACCGACGACCGCGTGATCGAAGCCGCGAACTTCTTCGAAGGCCAGCAGGTCAACGCCCGCAGACTGAGCGAACCACGCAATCTGCTGCGGCTGTACAACCCGCTGACACCGTCCTGGGGTGAGCCCTACCGGCAGATCGTGCTGCGGATGCAGGCGGCCATGGCCAGCCTGCGCGCCAAACTCGCCAAACACGGGCCCGAGGCTGAGGGAGTCATCGTCTCCCATCAGCTGCCGATCTGGATGACACGCCGGGCGGGGGAGCAGCGCTCACTCGTCCACGACCCTAGGAAACGGGAATGTGACCTGGCATCTATCACCAGTTTCACATTCGAATCGTCCACACTTGTATCCGTGAGTTACGAGAGCATCTGTGCAGATCTGCAGCCCGGGCAAGCGGTGGCGGGGGCATGAATGCCCGCAACCCGATGAACCGTCGCACCGTCCTGACCGGACTGGTCGCCGGCACGGCTCTGGTGCTCAGCGCCTGCAGCGAAAATGACAAATTGGCTGATCAGGCCGGATCCGATCAAGGGTATGTGTCCGGATCCGGTGTCGTGTCACAGGTGGCCCGGGACAAGCGCGGCGAACCTCTGGAGCTGAACTTCGAGACCCTCGACGGGAAATCGATGTCATTGGCCGACATCCGGCCCACCCCGGTTGTCATCAACCTCTGGTACGCGGCCTGCCCGCCCTGCCGGAAGGAAGCTCCGGCATTGAAGTCCCTGGCCGAGGGATTCGGCGATGACGTCCAGTTTCTCGGCGTCAACGTCCGCGACCAGGAAGCCGCCGCCAACGCCTTCGTCTCGAACTACCAGATTCCCTACGCGAACATGCTCGACACCAACGGCGACATGGTGGCTCTGCTCTCGGGAGTCCTCCCGCCGCAGGCCACCCCCTCCACGGTTGTCCTCGATGCGAAGGGTCGCGCCGCGGCCCGAATCGTGGGAGAGGTCGATGAGTCGACGCTCAAAGGACTCATCGAGGACGTGCAGGCGGAGTGAGTGGAATCGGGGCGGACTTCGCCCAAACGGTTCTCGACGGGCCGCTGCTTCTGGCCGCCGGCGCGGCCGCACTGGCCGGTCTCGTCTCCTTCGTCTCGCCCTGCGTGCTGCCATTGGTCCCCGGCTACGTCGGCTATGTCACCGGGCTGAGCGGATCCTCCCTCAAGGACAAGGAAACCTGGCGGGTCGTCGTTGGAATCACCCTATTCGTCCTCGGGTTCACCGTCGTCTTCGTCCTGCTGGGGACCGGGTTCTCGGCCCTGGGGGCGCTGTTCTCACAGTGGCAGGGCCTGCTCATCAGGATCCTGGGCGTCGTCGTCATCATCGCCGGCTTCGTCTTCATGGGCGGTTTCGGTCTGCTCCAGACCGAGCACCGGATCCGGGCACGACCCAAGGCCGGACTTTGGGGTGCGCCGGTACTCGGTGCCACCTTCGCCCTCGGTTGGGCTCCCTGCGTGGGCCCGACGCTGTCGGCAGTTCTGTCGATGTCGGTGAGCTTCGGCGGAGACGGAACCATCTGGCGCGGAGCACTGCTGGCCTTTGTCTACTGCCTTGGCCTGGGCGTTCCGTTCATCATCCTGGCAGTGGCGATCCACAAGGGCGCCGGTCGCCTGACCTGGGTGCGCAGACACCAGACGGCGATCGTCCGTGCCGGCGGCATCGTGCTCATTGTGTTGGGCGTTCTCATGGCCTCGGGGCTGTGGAACGTATGGATGACCTCTCTGCAGGGTCTGATCTATGATTTCGAAGTGGTGATCTAGTGGCGAAGAAGACCGCCGACAAGCACGCTGGGAGCAGCAAGCACGCTGGGAGCAGCAAGCACGCTGGGAGCAGCAAGCACGCTGGGAGCAGCAAACTTGCTGTGACGCAGCCGCAGCTGGGATTCATCGGCATGTGCCGGTGGGCGTGGCGTCAGCTGACGACGATGCGGGTGGCACTGATCCTCCTCCTCGTCCTCGCCCTGGCAGCGATCCCGGGCTCCCTGCTGCCGCAGCGCATTCAGGATCCGGGCCGGGTCAACACGTTCCTCGAATCCAATGGTGCGTGGGGCCAGTTCCTCGATCGCATACAGATGTTCGACGTGTACTCCTCGATCTGGTTCTCCGCGATCTACCTTCTGCTCATGATCTCGCTGATCGGCTGCGTGATCCCACGCTCGGCCCAGCATTGGAAGGCCATGCGTTCGGCCCCACCCAAGGCGCCGAGGCGGTTGGGTCGGATGCCCGGATACGAAACCTTCACCTCGGCGACCGGATCAGCCGAAACACGTGAGGCCGCAGATCAGGATTTCCTCGATGCTGCTCAGGCCCGGCTGAAGAAGCTCGGCTACCGGACCGTGCGCAACCAGGATCATGTGTCTGCCGAACGCGGCTATCTGCGTGAGACCGGCAACCTGGTCTTCCACATCGCCCTCCTCGTCGCGACTCTGACGATGGCGATCGGTTCCCTGTTCGGCTATCAGGGCCAGCGGATCCTCGTCGAGGGCGACACCTTCACGAACTCCCTGGTGGCCTACGACTCCTTCGAGCCAGGCTCCTATTACAACGCGGACAATCTGTCGGACTTCCGACTCAGGCTCGATGACTTCGAGGCCGTCTTCGACGATCAGGCCCCAGGCAGCCAGTTCGGTCAGCCCAGGACCTTCGACGCGAAGGTCACGGCCACCGCCGGCGGGAAGAGTCAGCAGCACACACTGCGCGTCAACGAACCCGTGCGCGTGAACGGCACCGGCGTGTACCTGACCGGAAACGGGTATGCCCCGGAGGTCACGGTCAAGGACGCCAAGGGGCAGGTCGTACAGTCCGGGCCGCAGGTGTTCATCCCCGATGGTGGAGACCCGGGATACACCTCGGAGGGTGTCATCAAGGTCCCCGATTCCGCCGGAACCCAGCTGGGCTTCGTCGGTGTCTTCCTGCCGACCGCGACTCAGAACGAGAACGGCGAACTGGTCTCGAGCTTCGCCGGTCTGCGCAACCCCTACCTCGTGATGAGCGGCTACACCGGTGACCTGGGCCTCGACGACGGAACTCCGCAGTCGGTGTACACGATCGATGCCGAGAACATGACGGAGATGACCGATGCCACGGGCAATCCTCTGCTCATACAACTCGCCGAGGGTGAGACACAGGAGCTGCCTGACGGCGGTTCGGTGACCTTCGACGGAGTCAAACGCTACATCGCCGTCGATATCTCCCAGGACCCGACACAGGGACTGATGCTTGTCAGCGCGATCGCCGTGCTGTTGGGATTGGGTCTGTCCCTGTTCATCCCACGCCGACGCATGTGGGTACGTATCAAGGACGGTCAGGCCGAAGTTGCGGCTCTGGCCCGCGGTGAGGACCAGATGGTCGAACGGGCGGCGAAGGACCTGGCGAAGGACCTCGCCGACGATCCTGCTGATGATCCTGACGATCGGAATGTATAGGCTCGAACTGCACAGGCCCGGAATGCCGGGGGAGACGAATGATTCGCTTTAGGTACTACGCGGAGTAGAATTGTCGCGGGTCGGCACCGACACGGGTGGCCCGACTACAGCAACACCCACAACGCAATGGAAGAGCACCGTAAGGTGCGGAGGATGTATGGACGTCAACACTGACCTCGCAATGTGGTCGAACCAGCTCATCATCTCGGCGATGGTCGTCTACGCCGTCGCAATGATCTTCTATGCTTTCGACCTGTTCGGCGGGCGCGAACTCAAACAGACCGAAGCCGGCGTGAGGAACTTCGCCAAACCTTCGAATGTGCGACGCACGAACAGGAAGGCCACCACGGCACTTCTCGACCCGCCAGAGACCGAGGCTTCGGCCGAGATCACGACCGGCTCAGGCAGGGAAAAGCCTCGGCGTGGGGCGCGGATCGGCACCTCGCTCCTCGTTCTCGCCGGCCTCCTCCATGTGGCCGCTGTGCTCACCCGCGCGCTGTCTGTGATGCGTGTGCCCTGGGGCAACATGATGGAGTACGTCCTCACCGCCACTGCGATCACCGTCATCATCTTCCTCATCGTCAACGTGAAGAAGGACATCCGCTACCTGGGAACCATCGTGGCCGGGGGAGTGCTCCTGTGCTTGGGATTGGCCATCACCGTCTTCTACACACCAGCTGCGAAGGTCATTCCGGCACTGGATTCGTACTGGATCGCCATCCACGTGCCCATCGCAATCCTGTCGACCTCGCTGCTCTACATCTCCGCAATCCTGGCCGTATTCCAGCTCCTCAAGAACGCACATGAGATCAAGGACCCGAAGCGGCTGCGGTTCATGCGCCGCATGCCCTCCAGCATCGACCTGGAACGGTTCTCCTACACGATCGCCGCAGTCGGATTCATCACGTGGACGTTCACCCTCATCGCCGGCGCCATCTGGGCCGAGGTGGCCTGGAGCCGCTACTGGGGCTGGGACTCGAAGGAGATCTGGACGTTCGTCGTCTGGGTCATCTACGCCGCATACCTGCATGCCCGCGCCACACGTGGCTGGGGACCGACTAAGGTCGCCGTGCTCAACCTCGTCGGCATCGCCACCGTGATCTTCAACTTCACCGTCGTCAACATGTACTTCAACGGCTTGCACTCGTACTCGGGACTCGGCTGATCTGCAGCCAGGGCTGAGTGGCGCGCCTGCACGGCGGTCACGGCTGTACAGCGGTGACCGGGAACGGTTTGAGAGGCGTTATCTCAGCCCTGCCGGGACGATAAGTCCTCGACCGCGTTCGGTGGGCAATCTCTGTCCCGGACTCGTGCGATGAACGTGCCATCTGTCGACGGCAGAGCCGAGGCAGATCACGCCGGAGCTCCGAGGCAGATCACGTCGGAGTTCGATGGTCTATCGCTGATCTGCGGTCGATGCGCCCATTCAGGGGCGATGCGCCTAATCAAGACCTTCTGCGGTCTGCAAGGGCCTTGAGCGGCCGGCAACGGCGGTGTGCAACTGCTGTGCGCAACGGCGGTGTGCAACTGCTGTGCGCAGTCAAGAGGATCTCGACGAGGGTGTGAGGCTCAGGACATCAGCCTGAGAGCAGGGCCTCCTAGGGCGCTGGAGGGCTTGCTCAGCGCTCCGCCAGGGCCGGTGCGCTCCGCCGGGGCCAGTGCGGGGCAAAGCAAAGTTCAGTTCGAGTGGCCGCGGCCATCGCCGGAGGGACCGCCGGGACCGTTATCGTCGGTGTCGGCGGAATGTGTGTTGGAATCGGTGGAGGCATCATCACCGATGTCGTCTGCATCGGGAGTCTTGTCCTCTGGCTTCTGCGCCTCGGGAGCGTGCTTTCCGAACTTGACGTCGCGATCGACCTTCCGCAGGTAGTCGTCGTCATCGTCTGGGGCACTGGGGCCGCGACGACGAGGTGCGGCTGTGGGCTTGTCCTCAGTTCCGCGGCCGAAGAGGTGCCAAAGAACGAAGCCGATCACGGGGATGAACAGGATGATGATCGCCCAGACAGGTTTGGGCAGGACTCGGATCAGACCACGATCGCGCAAAAGGCAATCGAAGAGTCCGTACAATGTGACTGCTGCCGCAAGTACGATCGCGGCAATGAGTATTCGAGCCATACAACCAGGATAGTCCACTAAGCTGAACACACGCCCACATGGGCGGTGATGAATCACTGATGTGGACGGACTAAAATAGGCCCAATGCGCAACTTCTGGATCTATACTTTGGCTCGTCTGGGCATCATCGTCGCCGTTGGGCTGATTCTGCAGCCATTCCTCGGATTCAACCTTGTGATGGCGATGGCTGCAATCATCGTCGGCGCGATCCTCAGCTACCTCTTTCTGGGCGGCATGCGCGCTAAGGTGGCAGACGACATCGAGAAACGGGTGGCGAAGCGGGCCAAGACCCCTCACCGGAAGAGCGCCGACGAGGATGCAGAAGACAAGATCGTCGACGACGAAGACGTCGACGACGAGGGCTGAACCAGACTAGAGAGCCAGTCCCAGTCCCATCAGGGCGGCGAAGGCCAGAGCGGTGAGACCCGTCGACTTGATCGGCGGGATCAGCCCGGGGCCTGTGGTTCCACGCATCACGGTCTTCAACGGGTTGAGCGCGAGCACCAGTGCGAGGATGGCCAGCGCTACGGCCGGATGCCCATCGAGGATGGGCAGTACCAGCAGGACGAAGGGTACGAGTACGAGGCTTGCATACGCGATCCGTGACCGGTTGTCCCCGAGGCGAACGGCCAGAGTGATCTTGTCGGCCTCGATGTCGGTCGGGATGTCGCGCAGGTTGTTGACCATGAGCACCGCCGAGGCGAGTGAACCGATGGCGATCGCACCGGCCCAGCCGCTGAGGCTGAGTCCGCCGACCTGCATCCACATCGTGCCCAGCGTGGCCACCAGGCCGAAGAAGACGAAGACGAAGACTTCGCCCAGCCCCATGTACCCGTAGGGTTTCCGGCCGCCCGTATAGAACCAGGCAGCCGCCACAGCGGCGGCGCCGACGATGAGGAACCACCACGCCTGTGAGATGAGGACGAGGACGATTCCTGCCACTCCCGCGATACCGAAGAACAGCAACGCTGCACGTTTGACCGTGCTCGGCTCGGCGAGGCCGGCGGCCGTGAGTCGGACGGGACCGACGCGTACATCGTCGGTGCCGCGGACGCCGTCGGAGTAGTCATTGGCGAAGTTCGACCCGATCTGCAGGCAGAGCGAGACGATGAGGGCAAGCGCCGCCCGGAGAAAGATCTGCGGCAGCGAATGGTCGTGGCCGTTGCGCGTGTAGTCGTCGATGATGAATGAGGTGAAGCCGCCGACGGAGCCGATTGCGGCGCCGGTTCCGATGAGAACGGGGGCAACAGCCAGTGGCAATGTTCGTAGTCGGGCTCCGGAGATCCACTGCGCGGCAGTTGCCATTGGGCGCGATACCTTCCTCATGAAAATTTGAACCGTCTCATATTAGCGATTGTTCACTCATTAGGGTATTCGGGCGTTGGGGCTCCGTGGATCTTTGTCTCGGCCAGCTTCGCCGCAACCCGGGCCGCAGCCTGTCGGTCGGGTTTGCCGATCGAACGTTTGGGGATCTCAGCAACAGGAAAAACCAGCCGAGGCAGAAGCTGGTCGTGCATTCCATGGGCGAGCCCGTCCAGACAGCGCGCGAACTCATACGGTGAACCCATCGATTCAGCCACGGGCTTGGGCACCTGATCATCAATGCGGACGAGGGCGACAAGCAGTTTGCCCCACTCATCATCGGGCACCCAGGTCACGAGCACCTCGGCGATCCCGTGGTGCTGCCAGGTGGGCAGCAGTCCGGTCTCGAGGGCATGAGGCGAGACGTTCGTGCCTCCGGAGACGATGATGTCGTCGGAGCGACCGAGCACCGTGAGCACCCCTTCGTCGATCCGACCCAGATCGCTCGTGTGCATGGTCCGTGCACCGTCATCGTCGGTGGTCAGGCCCGGGGTGTCGACGGGGGCGATGTGGCCCTCAGCGGTGATTTCGACGTAGGAATCGGCCACGACGCGACCTCGCAGGTCGATCGTCGAGGACTCGGTGATTGTGATCTCCACACCGTCGAAGGGAACCCCGTTGTACACGCATCCACCTGCGGTTTCGCTCATCCCGTAGGTGCGCACTATGTGTAGGCCTCGACCGGCGGCGCGCTCAAGCAGGACGGGTGAGATCGCGGATCCGCCGAGGAGCATGGCGTCGAACTTCGTCGCGGTGAGTGTGGCCCGTTCGTTGGCAAGGATCCGGTGTAGTTGGGTGGGCACCAGGGAGGTGTAGGTCGGCCGTTGCCCGGAGTGTGCGAACAGGTGTTCAGCCTCGTCGGCGAAGGCCTCGGCGGTGAATGTCGCCGAGGTGGTCCTGATCGGCTCCCGTCCCGCGAGCCGGGCGCGAAGCTCCACCTGGAATCCCGCAATGTGGTTGATGGGCAGACTCAGGAGCCAATCGCCGGGACCGGCCAGGAACCGCTCGGTTGCACGCGCCGAGGTGGTCAGGGCCTCGGCGGACAGGGCGACGGCCTTGGCCGTGCCTGTGGAACCAGAGGTGAAGAGCACCAGCGCCGGCGCCCGGCCGGAACCCGCCCACTGACTGTGAGCCACCTCGGTGACGGCAGCATCACGGGTGCGGGGCAGGATGAGGATCGACCGGCCGTCCAGGGCGCGATCAATCGCGCTGGGCAGATCCTCAACGGACTGTGCGTTCATGGAGTCGAGGCGCTCAGTAGTACCAGGGGTAGGGGGACCAGTCGGGGTCGCGCTTTTCCAGGAAGGAGTCACGGCCCTCGACGGCCTCGTCGGTCATATACCCCAGACGGGTGGCCTCACCTGCGAAGACCTGCTGGCCCATGAGACCGTCATCGACGAGGTTGAATGCGAATTTCAGCATCCGCTGGGCGTTGGGGGACTTGCCGAGGATCTCCTTGGCCATGGTCAGGGCCGCGGTCTCAAGGTCCTCGTGGTCGACGACCTCGTTGACGGCGCCCATGTCTGCCATGTCCTGAGCCGAGTAGGTGCGGCCGAGGAAGAAGATTTCGCGGGCCTTCTTCTGTCCTACCATCTTCGCCAGGTAGGCGGAGCCATAGCCGGCGTCATAGGAGCCGACATCGGCATCGGTCTGTTTGAACTTTGCGTGCTGGCGGGAGGCGATGGTGATGTCGCAGACGACGTGGAGGCTGTGGCCGCCGCCGGCCGCCCAGCCTGGGACGACGGCGATGACGACCTTGGGCATGGTGCGGATGAGTCGTTGGACCTCGAGGATGTGGAGGCGACCGGCACGGGCCGGGTCCACGGACTCGCGGGTCTCACCGGAGGCGTACTGGTAGCCCGAACGACCGCGGATGCGCTGGTCGCCGCCGGAGCAGAAGGCCCAGCCGCCGTCGCGTGAACTGGGGCCGTTGCCCGTGAGCAGCACCGCGCCGACGTCCGAGGTCTGGCGGGCGTGGTCGAGGGCTCGGAAGAGCTCGTCGACTGTGTGGGGGCGGAAGGCATTGCGGATATCGGGACGGTCGAAGGCGATGCGCACGCATCCCAGGTCGCTGCCGTCGGGTTTGACCGCGCGGTGGTAGGTGATGTCGGTGAAGTCGAATCCGGAGACTTCACGCCACTGGGAGGGGTCAAAGATTTCAGAAACCGTCATGGCCCCAAGCCTATCGTCTGTCGTCTGAGAGCTAGAGTTGCTCCATGGCTGAAATGGAGCAGATCCCCGAGTCGATCGCCGAACTCGTGCCGAATTTCCACGTTCTCAAGCTGCCCATGGTGACCCGATTTCGGTCAATCACCGAGCGTGAGGTCATGCTCTTCGAAGGACCTGATGGGTGGGCGGAATTCTCCCCGTTCACCGAATACGGCGCAGCCGAATCCTCACGGTGGCTGCAGGCCGCACTCGAGTTCGCAGGGCTGTTGCCGGGAGCCGCCGAGCTGGGATCTGCGGGTCTGGACTCTGCTGGCAGCTCCTCGGGTGAGGCAGTCGCCCGATCCGTCACCGTCAACGCGACCCTGCCTGCGTGTGCGACATCCGAAGTCGAGTCGATCCTGGCCCGCTACGGGTCCGTCGGTACGGTCAAGGCGAAGGTGGCCGAACACGGGATCGCTT
Organism: Brevibacterium sp. CBA3109; assembly: GCF_040256645.1. NCBI lineage: Bacteria > Bacillati > Actinomycetota > Actinomycetes > Micrococcales > Brevibacteriaceae > Brevibacterium > Brevibacterium koreense. Next base: position 970,731 of record NZ_CP158281.1, read on the forward strand.
CCCTGTCCGAGGATCTGGAGCGGCTGCGAGAATTCCGTCGGCTGTCTCCCACAACGACACTGCGACTCGATGCGAATGCTGGGTATACGCTTCCCGAAGCGCTCATCGCCTGTGCTGAGTTCGCGGCTTTTGACCTGCAGTACTTCGAACAGCCCGTCGCGGGCGTTGAGGATATGGCGCGGCTGCGCGAACAGCTGTCCGGACGCGGACTGCCTGTGGTCCTGGCTGCTGATGAGTCGATTCGCAAGGCAGAGGACCCACTACGTGTGGCAGAGCTGGGAGCCGCCGAGGTTGTCATCGTCAAGGTCCAGCCACTGGGTGGCATCACTGCCGCACGTTCGGTCCTCGAAGCCTGCGGTCTGCCCGCTGTGGTGTCTTCTGCCTTGGAATCCTCTGTCGGGCTGGCCGCTGGTGCCCAACTGGCGGCGACACTGCCGCGCACGCAGTTGAGTCGGGAACTCCTCGGTGAGCACCCTGCGTGTGGTCTGGGCACGGGGCGACTGCTCGCCGAAGATGTCGTGAACCCGGATCTGAGCCTGAGCCCTGTCGATGGTCAGATCCCGGTGAGGCGAATCGTCCCGGACCCGCAGCGGCTGGAGAGGCTGGCCGTGGAGCCGGGACGATTCGACTGGTGGTCGACGCGACTGCACGAGTGCTGGAATGCTCTGCGGCCGTCTCTGCCCAGTGCGCGTCACTGACGCGAAAGAACGAGTGGGGTTCAGCCGACGTTGTTGACCGAGGCGACGAATTCCTCGGCGGTCGTGGTCACCACCTGCTCATCTGCTGTGTCGGCGAGGCTGGCGATGGTGACGATGGTGTCGCCGACGCGGCTGGTGACGGTGTCGGAGTTGAGGACCGCCTTCCCTCCAGCATCGATGGCGGCACAGACTCCCACGCTTTCGTCGGCACCGGCGACGGTGACATCAAAGGTCGCATAGGACATGGTCGTCTCCATACTCTGGAACTTGACGGTCACTTCGCTGCACGCCTCGGCGAGCTCGGTTGAGTGCGCCAGCTGTGAACCAGCGGCGGTCTCATCGGCCAGGCTGATGAGTTCCACGCTCATCGTCGAGTCCGAGGACACGCCGGAGAGGGCGGTCCCGTTGCCTGCTTCGGTGGCGTTGGGGGCGGCCATCGAGAATTGCTTGCATTCGGCAGGTTCGTAGTCGGCGGTGTCATCGGCCTTGGCTGCTTCGCTGCCGGAGACCGCACCGACGTCGTGGGTTTTGAACGTCCGGCCGTCGACCTCAGTGGATTCGATGATCTGCTTGAGCTGGTTCACGTCGAGCCGCGTGACCTGCGGAGGCTCCTCCGCAGTGGGCTTGGCGGCGCTGTCCGTTTCCTCTGCCGAACCAGTCTGGGAGTCAGCTCCCGAACAGCCAGTCAGACTCAGTCCGGCGATGAGAGCGACGGCTAAGAATACGGGTTTCATGGGTGACCTCTCGACGTCAGCCTTCAGTTGCAGGTGTGAAGGACACGGTACCGCGAAAGCCTCTATCACCAGAGGTAGTCTCCAAGTGAGAATCCGCATCGGCATGTGCCGTATCCGGCACAGTCGAATCATCCGGTGCCGATGCGATGTGCACCGTCGTGACCTCGGACTGGCCCACCGTCGAGAAATGCTGAGTGCGCTTGCTCGGGATGATCGGGTCGTGCATGGCCGCCGCCAATCGCCCGGTGAACGTCAGCCGCCCCTTCTTGTCGGCGCGCTGCGAATAGTTGCTTGAGCCTGTTGGTCCGCTGACGGAGACGTCGTACCGGCGACCGGGATCGTACAGGCCCGGTGTGCGGACCCGGAAGCTTCCTGTCCCGGTCAGGGAGAATCCGGCTGTGCTCACGGAGCCGAAACACACGATCTGTGCTCTGCGTCGTGAGATCTCAACTCTCCATCCGTGGATGTCGAACAGGGCATGTCCGGTCAGATAGGAGAACTCGCCACCGTCCGCGACACGTGGCTTGCCTCGGCGGATGCTGGAATTGCCACCTCGGTAAGCATCGGGACTGCCGCCTCGGCGCTCGATGCTGCGGTGATCGGAGCTGGCATAGTCGCGCTGACGGCGCAGGGTCTTCAGCCAAGCGCCCAGCTCTCGCTCCCAACTGGTCCAGTTGTGCAGGCCCGTGGTGCGGGGAAACCACGAGTGGCGGATGTCCAGCGCATTCAATCGCGCTGAGAAACGCTCACCCTGCTGGTTGACCATCGTTTCGAGGAGGTCGCGGTCCCTTGACTCTTCGAGACTGCCGGAGCCCGCACTGAGCCACAAGTGCAGGCCGTGCAGGTTCTCCGCGAGGCCGTAGGGGGAGTTGGCGATCCATTCGCTGCGGTCGGTGACGGGATCGCCGAACAGTGTCATCGACTTTGCGCCCTCCCGCATCGCGATGATGTCGAATGCCGGGATCGCTGACAGCGGGTCGAGTGGTGAGGAGAAGGCTGCGGCCCAGCTGTAGCGGTCCGGGTGCCAGGCGGCGTATTTCATCGCCCCGTATCCGCCCATGGACAGTCCCGCCAGGAGTTGGTTCTCTGGTGCGAAGTCTACGGAGAAGTTCTTACGCAGGAATTCCGGGATCTCCTTGGTGTGGAAGGTCGGCCAGTCGTGGACCTCGCGGTCGACCGCTACTCGAGAGTAGGTGCCGGCTCCGGCATCGGGCATGACCACCAGGTAGGGCGAGTCGAGTGTGAGCTCCTCGGCAGACCCGAAGTCCGTCCATGACCGAAAGTCGTCTCCGCTACCGTGGTAGAGGTGGATGACCGGGCTGACCTCCTGCGGGATGCCCGGTAGCAGTACACGCACGCCGACGGTGCGACCGAGTGCGGGGGAGTAGATGAAGAACTCCCGCAGCCGGTTCGAGAGTTTGCGTTTGTCTCGGATGTGCCATTTCCTCGTGTCCTTGCCCTGAGGCTCAGGGCCGAGGAATGAGCTGTTCTGGTCGAGGGCGGGGAAGCGTCCGCTGCGGGAACGGGCGGCGGTCAGCGAACGGATTGCACGCGCCCCAACTGCGATGAGAATCGATCGGCGCATGGGTCAACCGTAGGGAGCCAATGTGAACTGCAGGTGGGTTAGTGGTTGAATATCAGGTGATGTTGAATTCGAGCGCAGTGGCGCAGCAGATTGCCCGTGGGTTGGTCTCGTCCGGAGTCACCGAGGTCGTCATCGCGCCCGGGTCCCGTTCCGCACCGTTGATCTATGCGCTCGCCCCTCTCGCGGAGGCGGGGGTGATCCGTACGCATGTGCGCATCGATGAGCGTGATGCCGGGTTCCTGGCACTGGGTCTGGCGCGGGGTCTGCGCAGTAAGCGGGCCGGCCTGAAGGCTGCCGGTGCCCGCAGTGCCCGCAGTGCTGGCAGTGCTGGCGGTGGCGCTGGCAGTGCTGGCAGTGCTGGCGGTGGCGCTGGTGGCGCTGTAGCCCTGGTGACAACATCGGGTTCGGCGGTGGCCAACCTGCACCCTGCGGTGCTCGAAGCCTCCTACAGTCGTCTTCCGCTCGTTGCGATCACAGCGGATCGTCCCGCCCGACTGCGGGGGACCGGTGCAAATCAGACGATCGACAACCAGTCGCAAGTCCTCAGTGACGTGCGTGCCCGAGTCGATGTGCCAGCCGGAAGCGCCGATGCACATCACCTGCTGGCCGAGGCAGTCGCACACTCGCTGGGCACAGGTACTAGTGAAGCCGGCCCCGTCCAGTTCAACGTGCAATTCGATGTGCCGCTCGTGCCGACGGTGACAGAGCTCGCCGAGTGGAAAGCAACAGTGCAGACGGTGGCAGCAAGGGGAGCGAACGAGGCGTCGACGTCCGCCTTCTCAGGTCTCAACTCGGGGAATGCGCGTGATGGTGCGGGAAATACGCCAGATGCGGCGAGAAGCACCTCGGTCCGAATCTTTCCGGGCACGGTCATCGTCGCCGGAGATGCTGGCGGTCACTCAGCCCAGGCGCTGAAGTCGCTGGCCGAGTCCTACTCAATTCCAGTCCTGGCTGAGCCTTCGAGCCCCCTCGCCTCCGAACTGCGGAATTCGTCTACTGCGGTTCCTGCGCATGCCCGCGTGCTCAGCGAACGAGAGGACCTGCGTACAGCGATCCGCAGCGTGATCGTGCACGGTAAACCGACTCTGACCAGGCCTGTTGCCACACTGCTCGCCGACTCCGAAGTGTTGGTTCAGCGGTTGCCCGATGATGTCGACGCGGTGTCGCTTTCAGTGTCGCTCTCGGCAGCCGATGGTACGGGCGCCAGCGCGAGCAACGGCGACGGGGTTCTCGACGGCGACAGCGCAAGCAACGGCGACAGCGTCGGCGACGGGGCCACTGCCACCGCCGGTGACAGATACTCCCACGCAGGCGAAGACACGACGTGGCGCGACGAGTGGGTAAGCGCTGGCGAGGCGATCGTCGCCGCATCTCGACGTGAACGTGAGGTCGAATCGAAGCCGTCAACAGCACGGGCGGTCACCGAACATCTGGCCGGTCGCAGCATCAACCTGTTTGCCGCGAGTTCCAATACGATCCGCTATCTCAGTGAAGCCACCGATGTGAGAGCGCGCATCCACGCGTCACGAGGGCTGGCCGGCATCGACGGTCTGATCTCGACGGCCACGGGACTCTCCCTTGCCCTCGAAGAACAGGTCGTGCTGGTCATCGGTGACGTTGCAATGCTCCACGACGTGGGCGGCCTGCTCACACCGAGCACTGAAGAGGGCGGGGACGTGCTCATCGTCGTCCTCAACGATGATGGCGGTGCGATCTTCTCCGGGCTCGAACACTCGCAGGATCATGTGGCACCGTATCTCGAAAGATACTTCACGGTCCCTCACGGACGGGACTTCAACGATCTCGCGGCTGCCTACGGGTGGGAGTATTCGCGGGTGGGGCCCCACGACGAGTCCAGATCGCTCAATGACGAGTCCAGTCTGCTCAACGACTTCATCGCAGCGTTTGAGACAACTGCTGGCGGTGTCGACGACGGCAAGGAAACGGACAGCCCGAACACGAAGATGCTCGGTCATCGGATCATCGAAGTGGATCTGACCTGAGCAGTCTGATCTGAGTGCTCGGACAGAACATAGCGACCGAACAGAGGGTCTGAGTAGAGGAACGAGGGTCAGCATCAGCGCCGGTTGTTGTTCAGCCGGTGTCCCTCAGTATCAGCTCCTCGAAGAGTGCTTCTGCCGGGCTCAGCCTGGGGAAGTCGACGACGTCTTCTTTCGTCTCCGGTGTGGGCTCGCCAGGGGTCGTGTTCTTCCTCGGCGGAGGATGACTGAACTTGGTGACGAATGGGGCAGTGGCCGTTTGGTATTCTTCACCGGTGGGGGTGGAGACGGTGAGGTCTTCGACAGTCGCCTCGTGCTTCCACCCGGGATGCTCCTTGGCGTAGTTGCAGGCCGCACACAGTCCGGAGGCGTTGGACCACTGGGTCTTGCCGCCTTCGGCAACAGGATTCGCATGATCGGCGTGCCTGATCGGGGCGTCACACCATGGGGTGCGACACACGTCGTCGCGGAAGACCACCATGCGCCGCAGCAGACCGCCGAATGTTCGTCTGCGCGAGTCCATTCCGACCATCTGCCCTGTCTCCGGCGAAGTGAACATGCGGCGGATGAACGACCGGGCCCGACTCGCAGCTAGGAAGTTCCGCGCTGTCTTCGCGGGCAGTGGCCCATAGCTGGGAATCCAGGCAGGAACCTGCCCGTCTGAGAACAGGCTTTCGGCTTCCATCACGATATGGACCTCAGTGGGCACGTCGGTGGCAGAGTCCTGTCCGGTAAGCCGTTCGACGAAGATATCGGCCATCAGCTGGTTCCGGCTGCGGTCGAAATCCTGACCTTCGATCTTGCGTTCGGTGGCAGCGGCCTCCAGACTCTCATACGCAGCGACCGCCTGCTGCAGAGGCAGAGTGGCGCTGACCATCGCCATACCGTTGGTGAGTGCGCTCACGGACACATGCCGATGCGCACCCGCTGCTTCGGCTCTCTCATGCGCATTGTCTGAGGACACATTGGCTGCCAGTGAGCGCGCCTCGGTGCGCAACCGGCGGCTGCCGGCCACGGCAGCACGGTCTTTGAGTGCTTCGTCGACGAAGAGTCGCTCGTCGGAGGTGAGCCATGCTGTCTCATCGGCGATGATGCGGGCTTTGGCTTCCGAGATGGAACCCTCGGCCAGAGCCTCGTACGTGTGAGGGAGGTCGTTGACGACGGCCTTGGACGTTGAGAGGAACTTCCGCCCAGTCGAGGGTGAGACCCGTTTGGCCAGTGCGATCTCGTTGCCGGCGTACTTTCCCTGTTCGCGTTTGGGTACGTCATTGGCGGCGTCTTCGCGCTGGCGGTGCCTGTGGAAGGCGACGGCCTCACGCGCCTGCGCGGCCGCGGCGGCGGAAGTAAGCTCCTCGAGCGCCCGAATGCGCGTCTGAGCCTCCCATGCATGATCTGCTGGTTCGAGGTCACGCAGAGTCCTGCACCAACGATCAATATCGGTGGTGATGCCCGGAAGTCGAGCCCATGATCCAGTGCCCCGATAATCGGGGTGGTCCGGGTCATCCGAGGGATGCGTGTACATGTGAAGAGACTATGCCGAGCCACTGACACAGACACTGACATGAGACGTCAAAACCTTGACACCATGTCAACGTTGCGAGATCGTATCAGGCGCGAACTGGTGCCGACTAAGGGCACGAGCTGGTACTAGCCCAAGGTCGCGAGACAGTCAGTGTCTTATTCCAACCCCAGCGCACGGCGCATCGGAGCGAGTTTGGCGTCGGTCTCGGCCACCTCGGTGAGGGGATCCGAATCGGGCATGATGCCCGCACCGGCGAACAGACGGATCCGATTGCGGTCCTCGAGTTGTCCGCAGCGCAGTGCGATTCCGAACTGTCCGTTGCCGCGGTCGTCCATCCAGCCCACCGGACCCGAATACCGGCCGCGATCAAGCGGCTCCAGCTCGTCCACATGGGCAACCGCGCTGGCCTGCGGATACCCGCCGACAGCCGCGGTGGGATGCACGGCCGCAGCGATGTCGAGGGCACTGAGGCGCGAGTCCTCTGGCAGGTGGGCCGAAGCATCCGAAGCCGAGTGGATGACGTTGGCCAAAGGCAGCAGGTGCGGCCGCTCGTCGACGCTCACATCATCAGCGACGAGTCCGAGGCTGCGCTGCAGCGAGGCGATCGCGAAGGCGTGTTCGGTGCTGTCCTTGTGCGCGCTCAAAAGCTTCCTGGCAGCGGGCATCTCGGTGGTCGGGTCGTTCTCCACCCGATATGTGCCTGCGAGCACGCGCGAGGTCACGCGGTTGTTCTCGACGCCGATGAGCAGCTCCGGCGTGGAACCGATCAGGCCGGCGACATTGAAGGTCCAGCAGCTGGGGTAGCTGCGGTTGAGTGCACCCAGCACGGATCGGACGTCGATGTCATCGTCGGTGGTGACAAGCTCATCGCGGGCCAGCACGATCTTTCGCAGCGTGGAATCGTCGGCGAAGGCGTCAACCTCGGCGGAATCTCCGACGGGTGTGAGCATGCGCGAGACCGTCGCGACCAGGTTCGCCCAGGTAGCACTGTCGAGGTCACCGGGGGAGGACTTCGCCGAGGTGACGCGGTGCAGCGGCTCGGACTTCAGCACAGGTGGTGTGGGGGCGGCACCCTCGGCGATGATCGATGTCATCCAGACACGACCGCCTCGGCGACCGAGGACGAACTCGGGGACGTGGATGAGGGAGTCGACCTCGGATTCGCCCGAGTAGGCGACGGTGGCGAAGCACATCAGTCCCGAGCCGAGCAGGTCGACCTCGTCCTCGATGGTCGCTGCGCCCGTGATCGCCTTCCATGCCTCGGAGAGCTCGGTGAAACGAGCGCGGCCGCGGGCGCGGATGCGCAACGTGCGGCCGAAGCCGATGAGGCCCGAGGTGTCGCGGACCCAGCAGGAGAACGCCGAGGTGGGCAGGAGCTCCAGCGTCTGCTCGACGGTCGTGGGCAGTCCGGATTCGAAGGGGAATCCGGGCCCCGGTTCGACGTCGTCGACGAAGCGAGAGCGCACGTGCAGGCGCGGGGGTGCGGTGCAGATGTCAGAGGTGGTGAAGGTCGTAGTCATTTCAGTCCCACTCTAGTCGAGAAATTCGCCGTCCCGACGCGATGGCGTGCACCGTGGAGCACTGACTGTGGCCAGTTCCACACTGCCAAGAGCATGGAAACGGGTCCGCAAATTCGCCCCCGGGTTCAGGTGTTGAGAGAATAGTGCCATGAACCGTGCTCAGCTGGACAAGCAGCCCGACGACGTCGCGTCGATGTTCGATGACGTCGCCTCCCGCTACGACCTCACCAACGATGTGCTGACTTTCGGTCTGGCGCGCACCTGGCGCCGGACGGTTGCGCACTCGGTGGCTGCCGGGCCCGGTGAGCGCGTCCTAGATCTCGCAGCCGGAACGGGAACGTCGTCGATGACGTTCACCCATCACGGCGCCGAGGTGGTTGCCGGCGACATCTCGAAGGGCATGCTCGCCGAAGGGCGTCGCAGGCACCCCAAGATCGACTTCATCTACGCCGACGCGATGGACCTTCCGTTCTCCGACGCCAGCTTCGACGTCGTCACCATCTCCTTCGGCATCCGCAACGTCAATGATGTGGATGCCGGACTCTCGGAGATGCTGCGCGTGCTCCGACCCGGTGGCCGTCTCATCATCTGTGAGTTCTCGACACCGACGTTCGCCCCGTTCAGCCTCGTCTACAAGGAATACCTGATGCGGGCACTGCCCGCAGTATCGAAGGCTGTGTCCTCGAACCCCGACGCCTACGTCTACCTGGCTGAATCGATCCGGGCCTGGCCCGACCAGGACGAATTCGCTCAGCAGATCCTCGATGCCGGCTTCGACCAGGTCAAGCATCGCAATCTGACAGGCGGAATCGTCGCCGTCCATCACGCTCTCAAGCCGGGCGCCGAACGCTGACCATGAACGAATTCTCCGCCGAGGTCATCGTTGTCGGGGCGGGTCCTGCCGGATCGGCCATCGGCACCTACCTCGCGCAGGCCGGCCATGAGGTCATCATCTTAGAGAAGTCCGGGTTCCCCCGTGACAAGATCTGCGGTGATGCCCTGACCCCGCGCGCAGTCAAAGAAGTCGGCTTCTTAGGGATGGACACCCCCGAGTCCGAGGGGTGGCATAAGAACAGAGGACTGCGTCTCATCGGCGGCGGACACCGCTTGGAGATCGACTGGCCCGATATCGACGGCACCCCGAACTATGGACTGACCAAACCGCGGATGGGCATGGACGAGGCTTTCGCCCGTCACGCCCAGCGCAGCGGTGCCAGACTGTTCGAGCAGGTCAAAGCCATGACGCCGGACATCGGTGAGGACGGGTGGATCAAGGGCATCCACGCCTCCGGGACCGATCACCGCGGTCGCCGGGTCGGACCTGAGGCTCACTTCAGTGCCCCGATCGTGATCGCCGCCGACGGCGTCTCCTCACGCCTGGCCGTGGCCATGGGGTTGGAGAAGCGCGACGACCGCCCGATGGGTGTGGCCGTGCGCGCCTATCATTCCTCGCCGAGGCATGCCGACGACTACATCGAGAGCTGGGTTGAGATGCGCTCGAGCAATTCGGCGGGCGAGTCCGAGGTTCTGCCCGGGTACGGCTGGCTCTTCCCGCTGGGCGACGGCACGATCAACATCGGAGCCGGCCTGCTGGACTCCTCGCCCCAGTTCGGTTCCGTAGACTTCCGCGCCATGATGGGGCAGTGGATCGCGGACATGGGCCACGAATGGGGCATCGATGAGTCCACCTCATTGGGCCCGATCAAATCCGCGGCACTGCCGATGGCTTTCAACCGCACCCCGCACTTCCACAAGGGTCTCCTGCTCGTCGGCGATTCGGGCGGGATGGTCAACCCATTCAACGGGGAGGGCATCGACTATGCCCTCGAATCCGCTCGGCTGGCCGCCGAGGTGATCTCCACCTATTCCCGTTACCCACGGCACGTGATGCGGGAGAAGCTGCAGGAATACCCGACGCTAGTGGGTGAATCCCTGGGCGGTTACTTCACGCTGGGGCGCGTTTTTTCCGCCATTATCGGCCACCCTGCACTCATGCAGTTCGGAATCAAGTACGGTATGGGTGTTGACGTTGTGATGGAATTCGTCGTGAAATTGTTGGCGAACCTCTACCGCGACCCGAAGGTCTCTGAGGCCGATCTCATCGATCGGGTGATTTCAGCTCTCACCCGAATCGTGCCGGCTACCAGCAATGCCTGATCTCACCAGCGACTACAACACTGACTACGATGAATGACGAGGACATGAGCCACCTAGCCTCTCCGGCGACTTTTATTGGTGCCGATGCCCAGCTTGCGGCGGATATTTCCATTCAGTTGGAAGCCGTCGAGCGCAGGCTCTATGTGGTGACCGAGCAGACACGGAAGCTGCCGGACACCACGTCCAAACATCTGCTGGCAGCCGGCGGCAAGCGTGCCCGTCCGAACCTTCTGCTGCTCACGGCCCGCCTCGGCGAGGCTGATCGTGACGAGATCATCGACGCGGCCGTCGCTGTGGAGCTCATCCACCTGGCCTCCCTGTACCACGATGATGTGATGGACGATGCTCCGGTTCGCCGAGGTGCTCCGGCCGCGCACGAGGTGTGGGGCAATTCCGTGGCCATCCTCACCGGCGATCTCCTGTTCTCGAAGGCGTCGGGGGTGACTGCGAAGCTGGGCCCCGAGGCCGTCACTGTCCAGTCCGAGACCTTCGAACGCCTCGTCCTCGGTCAGCTCAATGAATTCGCGGGCCCACCGGAGGACGCGGATGCGATCGACCACTACATCCAGGTGCTCGCGGACAAGACAGGTTCACTCATCGCCACCTCGGCGCAGTTCGGGGTCATGTTCTCGGGCGCGGATCAGGCGCTGGCCGAACCCGTGCGGGTCTTCGGCGAACGCGTCGGCATTGCCTTCCAGCTCGCCGATGACATCATCGACCTGACGACCACCTCCTCGGTGTCGGGTAAGACCCCCGGCACTGACCTGCGCGAAGGCGTTCCCACCTTGCCGGTGCTCTACGTCCGGGCCGCTGCGGCCGATGGTGACGAGGCTGCCGCCGAGGTGGTCGAGCTGCTCGCCGCGGATCTGAGCTCGGACGCAGCGCTCGAGTCCGCTCGTGCCGCTCTGGCCGCTCACCCGGTGACGGCACGTGCCCGTGCCGAAGCGGTTCGCTGGGCCGACGAGGCGAAAGCTGCACTTGCGCCTCTGCCCGACGGCCTGGTCAAGGAATCACTGTTCGCCTTCGCCGATTCCGTGGTCACGCGCAGCGCCTGACCAGATCAGATACTGCGAAGGTGCATCCTCGTACCCGAGCCTCTCGCCCTGGTTGTCGTCGGACTGATCAGTCGGTGGCTGTCAGGTGTATAGGGCTTCGAATCTCAGGTGGGATCGATCGCGGTTCTCATCGCTGCTGAGTTGACCATGCAGCTCCTGGACCTCAGCGCTTGAGGCGACTCTGACGGATCAGGTCGGTGCACAGCAGGAGCACGGCGATCCAGATGACGAAGAAGCCGACCCACCGGGTAGTCGACATCATCTCTCCAAGGATGAATACGCCGGTGATGAACTGCATCGTCGGCGTGATGTACTGCAGCATCCCCACCCAGGACAGGGGGATCCTCCTGGCGGCTGCGCTGAAGAGGATCAGCGGAATCGCGGTCGCCGGGCCCGTGACGAGAATGATGATGACATGGCTGGCACCGAAGCCCGTGAACGTGGACAGGCCCTGGGCTCCAAGGATGAGAAGGAATATGGCGCTGGGCACCGCCAGCACGGCGGACTCGATCGTCATTCCCTCCAGGGCGCCGACACGACTTCCGACCTTGTTCTTGACCAGCCCGTAGAGCCCGAACGACAGTGCCACAGTGAAGGACAGGTAGGGCATGCGCCCGAGACCGATGCCGACGATGATGACGGCGAGCAGACCGAATCCCGCCGCAGTCCACTGCAGGGGCCGCAGCTTCTCACCGAGGAAGATGACGCCCAGCCCGATGGAGATCAGCGGGTTGAGGTAGTAGCCCAATGACACCTCGACGAGGTGGTCGGTTTCGACGCCGTAGACGAACGCGGTCCAGTTGATGGCGATGAGGACGGCGGCCAACGCCAGCAGCCAGAACGTGCGACCGGACCCGACAATCTGCCATGTGCGTTTGAAGCCGCCGGTGAAGGCCAGGAGGATGGCGCAGAAGAGCAACGACCAGATGACGCGGTGCGAAACGAGTTCAAGGGCTCCGGTCGGGGCGGCGGCTGCGAAGAGCAGGGGGATGAGACCCCACAGCAGGTAGGCGGAGAGGCCGTTGGCCAGTCCGGCTCTGCGGAAGGCGTTCATGTCTGGAGTCGTATCTGCGTTCACATGCCGAGTCTAGTGATCTCACGACGCGTCGCCGTCGTGTTCTGTCAGCTGGGATGAGAGTGCGAGTTTCGTCACGTGTTTGTTAGGAGGTCCTTCATTGCCGATACAATCGGAGATGACTTACTAGAGAGGTGTGAGAATGACGCGTCCCTTCCGTGTGGCTATTGTGGGTGCCGGCCCTGCCGGGATCTATGCGGCCGATCTGCTGACCAAGGCCGAGCGTGACTTCGAGGTCAGCATTGATCTCTTCGAGCGTCTGCCGACTCCGTTCGGATTGGTCCGGTACGGAGTTGCTCCGGATCATCCTCGGATCAAGGGCATCATCAACGCTCTCATCAAGGTTCTCGACCGTGGTGATATCCGCTTGTTCTCCAACGTCGAGTACGGCGTCGATATCAACTTGGAAGAGCTGACCGATCGTTATGACGCGGTGATCTTCTCCACCGGCTGCTTCATCGATGCTTCGCTGAATCTTCCCGGGGTCGAACTGCCCGGCTCGCACGGGGCCGCGGACTTCGTCAACTGGTACGACTCGCATCCGGATGCGGTCCAGACTTGGCCCCTGGATGCCCAGAAGGTGGCCGTCATCGGAAACGGCAACGTCGCCCTCGATGTTGCCCGTGTGCTGGCAAAGCAGGCCGATGACATGCATACGACGGAGATCCCTGATCACGTCTACGAGGGGTTGAAGTCGTCGCGGGTCACGGATGTGCACGTGTTCGGCAGGCGTGGACCGGCGCAGGCGAAGTTCACACCGCTGGAACTGCGCGAGCTGGGGCATGTCAAGGATGTCGACATCATCGTCTATCCCGAAGACTATGAGTTCGATGACGGGTCGCTGGAGGCGATCGAGTCGAACAACCAGACCAAACAGGTCGCGAAGACACTGACTGACTTCACCATGAGGGAACCGGTTGGGGCCAAGCGCCGGCTGCACCTGCATTTCCTCCATTCTCCGGTTGCCATCCTCGGCGAGGATCGAGTCACTGGGCTGCGCACGGAACGGATGGAACTCGACGGATCGGGTGGAGCCAACGGCACCGGGACCTTCCATGATTGGGAGGTTGAGGCCGTGTACCGGGCTATCGGCTACGCAGGCACCGCACTTCCTCAGCTGCCGTTCGACTCAGACCGAGGGGTCATCCCGAATCACGGGGGCCGGGTTGTCCATGCAGACGACCAGAGGGTCTCTGCCGATGCAGACGTGGTGCAGGGCGTGTACGCGACCGGGTGGATCAAACGCGGCCCGGTCGGCCTGATCGGGCATACGAAGGGCGATGCTCTGGAGACGATCGGTCATATCCTCGATGACCGCTCCGCTGGTGTCTTGACTGAGCCCGTGTACCCAGATGACTCTGCGATCGTCGAATTGCTCGAGTCCAAGGGCGTCGACTACGTGGATTGGGAAGGCTACCATCGCGTGGAGACGGCAGAAAAGGCTCGTGGCGAGGCCGAAGGTCGTGAACGGGTGAAGATCGCGACCCGCGAGGGAATGCTCGCGGAGGCCCGCAGCCACCTGCAGGCTGAAGCGGCCAGCCAGCCCACAGCGGGGCACTGAGTTCGAATGAACTAGGCATAATTGAACACAGAAATCTGCGAGCGCGTCACCGTATCGGTGGCGCGCTCGTGGTTTGATGGGAACAAAGAGGGCCCTGTGACAGAGGAGGTACGGTGAGCGCGGATTCGGCAATGAGGGAAGTGGTCTCGCAGGCTTATGCGCAACGGCGCGACGCCTGGGAATCTGCCGCCGTGCGGATCAAACGCTGGCTCAAACAGCAGCAGAAGGGCCTCCTCAAAGACAAAGACATCTCGCGTCTGGATGTTGATGGGCATCGAATCAAGGATCCTGCGCGGACCCTTGCGAAGCTCGTCGAAAAGTCAGCCGATGACCCGGAGCTGACGATCTCGACTCCTCGAGACGTGGAGAATCACATCCGCGACATCGTCGGGGTGAAGGTGCTGTGCAAATCACCGCGTGACCAGAAGATGATGTTCGACTCTCTTACGGATCCTCAGCAGCTCGGTGCCTTCGTTCTCGTCGAACAGAAGAACTACGTCGACCCGCCCAAGCCCAGCGGCTACCGCGCCTGCCACGTGACCCTGCAGATCCCCTCCGACCAGGGTGAACCGGTCTTCGCGGAGATCCAAGTCAAGACCAGGCTCCAAGACGCTTGGGGCGAGCTGACCCACGAGGACATGTACAAACCCGGCGCGGCGATGAAGCCCAGTGAGCTGCATGGTGAATTCGCCCGTGCGATGGCGAACATGCTCGCAACGGTTGATGACATGGCCGATACCCTCACGGTCGAGCTCTCTGCCTTGACGAACCCCGATCTCGACACAGGGGTGCCCACAGCCACCGACGACACCATCGAGGTCAAGGTGAGGGCCACCGGTCCGAAATACGCGCTGGCGGTCGACGGCGATGGCCGTCAGGGTCTCATCCCCGCCTTCGCCGTGCGCAAGCTCAGTGACTCCAAGGGCACGATCAAGGTCAACGACTTCATCAGCGTCGACGATCGCCTGAGAGTCACCGTCGAAGAGGACTCGAAGGGCCTGTACTACATACCGATGGCACTGGCCTGAGTATTAATCTGAAGCGTCTGATCCAGATTGAATTATGGATCAAGTGATCTACAATTCAGGGATGGCAGTGAACAAGCGCGGGCGACCTCCCGAGTTCGACCGTGATCGGGCCGTGTGTGAAGCCGCACGACTGTTCTGGCGGCGTGGCTACAGCGGAACCTCGACTCGAGACCTGACTTCGGCAATCGGCATCTCGACGTCGAGCCTGTACTCGGCCTTCGGCAGCAAGGTCGGACTGTTCGAGGACTCCGTGAGGATCTACGCCCGGCGGTACGTTGTCATCTACGAGAAGGCGCTGGCGGCACAGTCCATCAAGGTTGCCATCGATGAGCTGCTGAGAGAGTCGATCGTCGAATTCACTCAGCCCGCCGACTCGCACCCTGGTTGTCTCATCGCCAGTGCTGTCATGTCCGATAGTCCTGCGACACAGAATGCGCGCGGGGACATATCGAACATGCTGACGAAGAACGAACGGCTGCTGCGAGCTCGGATCGGCACTGCCATCGATGAGGGCGAGATCCTGGGCGGAACTGACGCTGATGTCGTCACCGGTGTCGTGCAGACGCTCTGGCAGGGCCTATCGGCTCAATCTCACCGCGGCGTGGGGCGCAATGAGCTGCTGCGCGTCGCTGACTTCTCGCAGCGGGCGATGTGGTCGACGTATTCTCGGTGAGCCGGTGAGCCGGTGAGCCGGTGAGCCGGTGAGCCGGTAAGCCAGTAAGCAGTGAGCCAGTAAGCAGTGAGCCAGTAAGCAGTGAGCCAGTAAGCCTGGCACGCGCGAATATGTTGAGATGCGCGCTCAGACAACCGTCTGGTCCGAGGCCAGCCCAGCAGCTCGGTCTCCGTGCCGGCGGTGTAGGCCACGATTGCCAGGGGGCGCAGGGAGGTGCGGGCGGTGGCGTGTGCGATGAATTCTGCGCTGCCCTGCCGCCGGTTGCTCTTCGCAGGCGAAGCCACGGCCAGATAGTCGGGCCAAGAGAGTGGAGGACCGCAGGAGCTTGGGCACCCGTGCTGCCTGTCTCGCAGAGTGCGACGGAATGACCTCGGAGGAGAGTGCACGGCGCAGTCGGTGAGGTGGGTTCGGCGCTGGTTCGTCAGATGTCACGGGGGCGCTGACGGATACCCTGGGCGCAGTGTTCTCTGGGGGTACGGCGGTTGTGGTGGACATGCCGGCTTTGGGGAGGGGAGGACTGCGCTGTGTCTTGAAATCGCCTCAGGGCGGCGCTGAGTCAGCGGTAGTTGACGAACTGCAGGTCGACTTCGAGGTCCTTGCCTTTGAGCAGGGAGATGACTTCCTGCAAGTCGTCGCGCTTCTTCGAGCTCACGCGCAGCTCCTCGCCCTGGATCTGCGCCTTGACGCCTTTTGGGCCCTCGTCACGGATGTACTTCGAGATCTTCTTCGCGTTCTCTTTGTCGATGCCTTCTTTCAGGGTCGCATCGATGCGGTGTTCCTTGCCTGAAGGGTAGGGTTCACCGTCCTCAAGTGACTTCAGAGAGATGCCGCGTTTGACCAGCTTCGATTGGAAGACGTCGAGGATCGCCTTGACGCGGTCCTCGCTGACGGCCTTCATCTGGATGGCTTCTCCAGTCCAGGCGATCGAGGCATCGGTGCCGCGGAAGTCGTAGCGCGAGTTGATCTCTTTGGCTGCCTGGTTCAATGCGTTGTCGGCCTCCTGCCGGTCGACCTTGCTGACGACGTCGAATGAGGATTCGCTGGCCATGGATGCTCCTTGTGTGGTGAGTACGTGGACGAGTATCTGGTCACCGAGTGTAGTCGAGACGAACAATTGTGATCTGCGTCTAACGAGTTGGAGATTCCGGGTGGGTGCTTGTAGTATTTTCAAGTGCTCATCG
The DNA here is from genome assembly GCF_040256645.1 of Brevibacterium sp. CBA3109. Lineage (NCBI taxonomy): Bacteria > Bacillati > Actinomycetota > Actinomycetes > Micrococcales > Brevibacteriaceae > Brevibacterium > Brevibacterium koreense. The sequence goes on from NZ_CP158281.1 coordinate 987,520, forward strand.
AGCACATACTGCGGCAGATTGCCCGAGCGGCCAAAGGGAGCTGACTGTAAATCAGCCGGCATTGCCTTCGAAGGTTCGAATCCTTCATCTGCCACGCAGACTGGGGAAGCCCTGTGATCATCACATGATCACAGGGCTTCTTCGTTTGTGCCCCCATTGCTTGGTCTTCGTCGCTTCTATAGCGTGTAGAAAAGTGGTCAGGATGACGGAGGCACCGCTATGAACGAGGAAGATGCTCCTCGCCGAGTGAATTCCCTCGAGGATCGCAACGCGATCGTCGAATCTGCACTGGACAAGGCGATCAGGCGCGGTGACTTCGATGACCTTCCCGGCCTGGGCAAGCCGCTGTCCGGTCTCCACAATTCCCAGGATCCCGACTGGTGGATCAAGGCGAAGATGGACCACGAAGACATGAGCGGCGTCGCTCCTGCTGCCTTCCAGCTGCGCAAGGAAAACGCTGTCCTCGAGGAAACCCTGGACGTCTTCACGAAGGAGTCCGACGTACGCACCTATCTCGCGGGGTTCAACGATCGTGTTCGTGCTGCGGTCATGGACCTGCGTGAGGGACCGCCAGTCTTCACCCCACCCCGGAAGGTCGAGCACGAGATCGCGGCGTGGCATCACCGTCGAGCCGCAAAGAGTGACCCTCCCCCGGCCCCGACAACAGGTCAGGGTGAGGAGCGGGTACAGCCTCGGCGGTGGTGGCGCAGGAAACGGAACTAGATCTCTGTGCGCAGACGTTCGAGGGCCAGGCGAGATAGCAGAGCCGCCTGATCTCCCAGCACGGTGTCGTCGAAGATGACGAAGGGGGAGTGGTTGTCTCCCTGCCGCTCCTCGGGCACGTCCGTGCGTTTGGCGCCGAGCATCATGTAGGTGCCAGGAACCTCGTGAAGGACGAACGAGAAGTCCTCGCTGGGCATGATCGGGTGCGGTGAGACCTCCACCCGGTCCTCGCCCAACAGGCCGCGGACCTGGTCAAGAGTCCACGCGGTCTCAGCCTCGTCGTTGACCGTCACGGGATACTGAACCTGGAAGTCCACCTCTGCGGTGCAGCCGTGGGCTTCGGCGATGCCCTTGGCCAGCTGTTTCGACTGGGTCCTCACAATGTCCAGCGACTCCTGGGAAAGGGTGCGGACGGTGGCCCCGAGAGTCGCCGAGGCGGGGATGACGTTGATTGCGTCACCGGCCTTCAGCTGGGTCACGGACAGGGCTATCGGGTCGAAGGTGTTGATGCGTCGACTGACCATGCTCTGCAGAGCGGTGACGAGTTCGGCCAGGGCCGGCACCGGATCGATCGCCGACTGCGGCTGGGATCCGTGGCCGCCACGTCCATGAAGGGTGATGTGAAGGACGTTGGAACCGGCCTGCAGAGTCCCGGGCTTCGTCGAGACGAGGCCACTGGGACCCATGTGGACATGGGCTCCGAAGGCGGCGATTACCCGCGGTCCCGCAGCGTCGAGGACACCCTCGTTGATCATCACGGAGGCGCCGTTGTGGCCCTCCTCGCCGGGCTGGAACATGAAGACGACGTCGCCTGCAAGGTCCTCGCGGTGCTGATGCAGCAACCGCACTGCACCGACGAGGCCCGCGGTGTGCAGGTCGTGGCCACAGGCGTGCATGCTCTTGTTCGTGGACTTGAACGGTTCGTCGGTCAGCTCTTCGATGGGCAGTGCGTCCATGTCGCCGCGCAGGAGGACAGCAGGAGCATGCGCGGGCTTGTCGGGGTGGGCTCCCCGCAGAACTGCCACCACCGAGGTGGTCTCGACGCCAGTGCTCACCTCCAGGTCGAGGCCCTCGAGTGCGGTGAGCACCGCAGCCTGTGTGCGTGGCAGGTCGAGACCGACCTCGGGGTGGGCGTGCAGCCGACGTCGGAGCTCCTGCAGCTGGGGCAGAAGGGCATTTGCTTCGGTCAGGAGGGTGCTCACAGCATTCCGACGAGGACGCTGGCGATGACGACGGAACCGGAGCTGACCGAGGTGAAGCCGCCGACGAGCATCGGCGGCAACATGACGTTGAGCAGGGCTTCCTTCTCGTCGTCATCGCGGGCGATGGAGCGAGCGACCTCGTTGGTCAGCAGATAGTCGGCTGGGAAGCCGTACATGGCGGTCAGTGCCACAGACATACCCAGCGGAGCCTTCCACCTCAGCAGCTTCGTGGCAATGAAGCCACCGCCGATGATGCCGATGATGCCGACGATGAGGATCGAGACGGTGGGCAGGAACGCGTTGATGACGTCCTGAACCGAAGCAGAGACCAGCGGGGCCATGACGATGGCGATCACGCCGGACATGGCGACACCGAAGGAGTTCGACCGTTCCATCGCCTTGTCCGGGGACAGGCCGATCGCGGTTGCCGCGATGCCGAGGATGAGCGCGAGGATTGATGCCGGAATGTGTGTCGGGCCGGCCAGCAGCGTCGCGATCGAACCGCCGATGAGGACGAGGAAGAGCATGAACAGCTGGTTGTCTATGAGGAATGGCGGCAGGGTCACCAGCTTCTTCTTCGTGGCGGCCTCTTCCTCCTCCTCGTGGTGTGCAGCGGCGAGTTCGTGGAGCTCCCCGCTGTCGCGCAGCTTGGTGGCGTAGCGGCGGAGCAGGAAGTTCGTCAGCGGCATCGACGGCAGCGACTGCAGCATGAGCACGAGTGCAGGGAGCACGATGATCGCCGAGGCTGCTCCGGTCGCTGTCAGTCCCTCGGTCGTAAGGCCGGTGGCGACGATTCCGCCGGCCAGGGGCCCGGAGCCGGCGACGGAGGTCTCGAACCCGAAGATGGGCGCGATGACGAGGAAGATGAGCCCGACGGCGACGACCATGCCGGAGAGCGCGATGACGACCGAACGCCACTGTTTGAGCATCACCCGCAGCGGAATGAGCGTACCCATGTGGAAGAGCAGCGGAGCGACGAGGATCGTGTAGATCTGGACGAGCATCGAATCGTCGACGACGGTGTCGGGGACGATGCCGATCTTCGCGAAGATGAAGATGCCCAGCATCGCCACGAGCAGGCTGGGCACGCGAGCCTTGGACCAGATCGAGACCAATTCGCCGAGGGCGATGAAGGCGAGAACGATCGTGGCCGCAAATATTGCTTCCATAGCGAACCTTTCAAGGTGGTGAGTGTTGTGTGAGTTCGATCGTCACGTCCACAAAAGCGAAAATATGAAGTGACTCACAGAGAGTACGTTATTGCCTGTTTCCACATAGTGCCTATGCCTTTCTCAGCATCTAAGACTGTGACGACACGTCAGAGCAGGCGTCACCGTGCAAAGTGGGGCGTCTGATGCATAGGTGATGTGGCGTCCTGCACAGAGACGGAAAGCGCTGGGATTGAAACGAGGGCCAGCGCAGGGCATAGTCTGGGCGTATGAGTTTTCTGCAGTTCCTGCACGAACGAGGCATCGCCGAACGACCCGGTTCGTCGAAGCGTCCACTGGTGATCGCTCACCGCGGCTATTCCGGTGTGGCCCCGGAGAACAGCCTCGCCGCGGTGGACGCGGCCCGTGCCCTCGACGTGGACCTCATCGAAGTCGACACCTCGACGAGCGCCGATGGAGTCCCGATCATCCTCCATGACCCGGATCTTGATCGGACCACGAACCGGAAAGGTCCGGTGGCGAACCTGACGGCAGAGGAGCTGTCCTTCGTTGACGCCGGCTCTTGGATGGGCCCGGGATTCACCGGTGTCCGGATTCCCACGCTGGCGGCCGTGATGCGAGACATCCAGCACCGAGGCGGCGAGCTCCTGCTCGAGCTCAAAGGAGAGTGGTCATCCGGCGCAGTGGCTCAGATCTCCGAGCTCGTCGTCGAGACCGGCGCTGCCGATCGGATGGTCGTGCAGTCGTTCAACACCGAGACGCTGGCCGCCTGCAGGGACATGCTGCCGATGGTCTCACGATTCCTCCTGCGCATGGTCCCGCGCCCCGAGGACATCGAGATCGCACGGGAGCTGGGAGCGGTCGCGATCAATCCCTCGTTCAAGGGATTCTCCATGCGCAGATCCGTTGTCACCGAGATCCGCGACAATGACCTGGGCGTATTCGTGTGGACGGCCGATTCCATGGACGAATGGCGCGAACTCCTCGACGCCGAGGTCGATGGCATCATCACCAACCAACCCGGTCGTCTGCAGGGATTCCTGGCGGGTCGATTCGACCCGGTGAAGTGAACTGCTGCGATCTGTGAGTGACGTCACTGAACGCCGATTTGCCCTCGTCGCGCGAAGCCGTGTAAATTCTTACCTGTTGCCCCGATAGCTCAGTCGGTAGAGCATCTCCATGGTAAGGAGAAGGTCAAGGGTTCGAATCCCTTTCGGGGCTCTCGTGCCGCTTAAATGCGGCGCTGGGGCGGGGTAGCTCAGCTGGTTAGAGCGCACGACTCATAATCGTGAGGTCGGGGGATCGAGCCCCCCTCCCGCTACTCGATTCCGAAGAACCTCCATCCACCGGGTGGGGGTTCTTCTCATTCACGAGTTCGCCGAGCAGCTCAGCCAAAGACACGTCAAGTGCATTCGCGATCATCATCAACTCAGGTGCCGTGAACGGTAGTACGCCGCGAAGCCGTTTAGAGACCGCCGATTGGCCGATTTCCAAGAGTTCCGCGAGCCAAATCTGCCTCAGGCCCCTGCGGGCCAACCACGCTCTGACCTCGCTGCTGACCTTCAAGTTTGCTTCTCGCGCCAGATCAACTTCTGGTTCAACTGATGTACTCATGTAGCAATTCTATCCCGCTTGCGGACTTTGCCATAGTCTCTGGGAGAAAAATATTCGACACGGGACATTTGTAGCTTGCAGAATAGTCCTGAGGGGACTACGGTCGTCCCATGAGCTATCAAATGGTCCTGAGGGGCAACATCAAAGCAGCCATGGCGCGTCGCGACTGGCTAGGGCAGAAGACCGCAGAATCAATTGGCCTCACTCCGGCAACATTCTCATCTCGGCTTCATGGCCGCACGGAATGGCGAATGAACGAGCTTGTAGATCTCGCAAAGGCGCTTGATGTGCCCTTCACGCGATTGTTCGAAGGTATCGATTCGGAACTGGCGGTGTCAGCATGAGCACCGAACTCGTGAGCCGGTTTTCAGCGGATGAGGCTCGAGAGCTCACCGACGAGCTCAGAGCCGACTACGGTTCTCTGCAGGTGAAGATCTCGACAGCGTGGCGAGGGCGAATTTGGCTTGCCCTGGATTATGAGTCTTGGCAAGACTACTTGGACGAAGAGTTTCGAGATGTGAGCTTGCGGCCGCCTAAAGAACTTCAGGAACAAGTAATCGCGGAATTGCGCGAGGCTGGCATGAGCACTCGAGGAATCGCGTCAGCGACAGACCTGAGCCAACCCACAGTGGTGCGCAGATTGAGCGTTCCTGGTGATTCATTTGAATCACGTGAAAACCGAGATCCGGTCATCGGTCTGGACGGGAAGCGTTACGGTCGCGAACAGCCTCCGAAGCCCACCTCCGTGCCTAACCCAGCGATGGAGAACATCGTCGATGCTGAAGTCATCGAGGACGATGAGGCAGAGGACTACGATCTCGCTTCCATTTCCGGGCTCGAACCGGCTTCCGTGAATCTCAACGAGTCGAGTAACACTCCTGGCCGTGAGCATGTAGTCCGCGCTATCCGAGAACTCCACTACGGGGCAGCCGCACCACTACCAATGGTGAAGAAGCAGTCCAAGCTCCTCGAGGTCGCGTTCAGCGGGGGAGTCTCAGACCTCGCGACTCTCGAAGGCGACAAGGTCGAGGATCTAGGCCGCGACGTCGCCGATGCCCTCGGAGTCCTCTCCGACCTGCTTTCGGCCATGGCTACTCAGCCGGCCCCCACATTCCAGGCGGCACTGACGCATTCGGACACTGTCGGGTCGATCAAGAAGACCATGACGAACCTCCAAGTCATCAGCCGGGGCCGTTCGTGATGAAGCAACTCACCACCACGAAGACCAAGTGATTGGAACACCTATGAAGACCACATCCGTGAAGAAATCACTCGTCCTTATCGCAACAGCGATCCTGACTACCGCATTGGCAGGCTGCCAGCCCACGAAGGTTGAGGAAGCTCCCGAGGACGGTTCCAACGAAACCAACGACCCATCGGTGCTCGATGAACGAGGCGACGGGCAAGGACTGCACGAAGAACCCATTGTCCTCGAGGACGGACGCACGATCACCTGCGTCGTCTACGACGGCGAGGACGGAAACGGCGGAGTTTCATGTGACTGGATCGGCCCGGTCGACCAGTGAGAGAGGCAGAGATGACTACTGACAACACGGCACTGGCCCACACGAACTCTGACGAAGAAAGAGCGACCTCACCCGTAAAGGATGAGGCCGCCCAGCCAGAGAACCATGCAAGAGCATTTCACAAAATTCAAAGGCACGACCAGGGTACACCGAACGAGGTGACTACTGCTGTCAATACTGGCCCGAAGTCGCGGATCAACCCGGATGATCATAGGTTCGTTCGCCTCATCACCATCGGTGTTGCTTTCGCCGGCCTTGTGGCTTTCGCCATCAGTTTCGTCGCGCTCATGGAAGTCGCGTCCTGGCTCGGTCTTCCCTCGTGGATGCACTGGGCGGTACCGGCGTTCATCGATACCGCGATCCTCGTCTACGCCGGATCGATCCTCATCCACAAAACACGTGGCGAGAAGACCTGGCAATCGTGGGCACTGCTGGCCGCGTTCACTGGACTGTCCGTGATCGCCAACGTCGCTCACGCACTCTCGTACGGCGACGCTCAGGCCGGGTCGTGGCAGGGCATCATCGGAGCCGTCATCGCCGGAATGGTCCCCTTCGCCGTATTCGCAGCGACCGAGCAGCTCTCACGAGTCGCCGTCGAGGATCCAATCTCTCGCCGTCGTGAGAAGCAGGCCGAGGCAGAGTGGTTGGCTGAACAGGCCGAGCGCGAACGCAAACAGCTCGAAGTCGAAGCCGAACGTGAAGCCGCGCGGCAAGACGCTGAGCTGGCACGAGAACAACACGCCACCAACCTCGAAGTCGTCCGAGCACAACGGGACGCCCTGGCCACTCGTGCAGCGCACGCAGCCGAAGAAGGCGAACAGTTCGCACTTCCTCGCACACCCTGGCTGACGAGCGTCCCCGACCCAGAAACAGCCGAGCCGGTCAAACCAACTGCACCCGCGGACGAAAAACCAAAGACCACACCCTCGGACATTGACGCACTTGTCCACTTCATCACCGAGCGCACGGCTGAAGGACAGGACACATCAGGTGCGGACCTGGCAGGACAGTTCGGATTCAGTGACAAGACCGGACGCCGCCGACTGGCCGCACTGCGGGAATCACATCCACATATCTTCGTAGGAGGCACCGATGCCTGAGGACACCACGACCACACTCCAAACGGCAGTGCCGTTCCTTCGCTCTGCGGCCACACTCGAAGCAGTTGAAGAGCACATCGTTCATCTTCTCGGGACGAAGACGGAAGTCCCGTTCCTCTACGCAGGACACTTTGACTCAGACGATGTCCGAGCGACACCGCTAGTCGACAGCCTCGCGTGGACCGGGGTCGGCTCCCTTCATCCGTTCAATGCCAAACCGCTGATTCAGGTGAGCCTGGAAGGCGACGAGCGAGTCCTGTTCATGGCGTATGACCGTGTGGCCTGTGTCGACAACGCCGAGTGCATGAGGTGTGACCAGGTGTGGTGGCACTTTCAGCTCGAGGTTAATGAAGTTCCCGACGGAGCCAGCATGTCGGGACTCATGGACGTGGGACTGCCCGGACCGGTGGTCGTCGAGGCCCGCGATCTACCGCCGGAGGCATTCGACGAGTCGGACGACTCAACTGATGGAGGCAGGAGCACAGGGGGCAGCCATGACTGAAGACACCGATCGCAACGTTGCGGCTCGAGCGTTGAGAGAGGCCGCTGACGATTTGGAGCTCGACGGGCGAATGCTCTCGACGATCGTGTGGAGGTTCGCTTCTGTGAAACCGGATATCGGGGCGTGGCTGCGTGACCGCGCTGATCGTATCGAGGAGGAAACTCATGACTGAGCACCATACGAACCCGGTGTCGTCGACTGGCCACGAATGGCCGTTTATCGGCTACTACCAGCTCCCGACCGAGAAAGACCGGACCGAGAGGTGCACCTGCGAAGCGAACACCCTTGAGTCTCCTGGTGGTGGAAGACGCAAGAGGTCGTGGCCGATGTGGATGGGATGGTTCGGCGCCAGAACAGGGCGCGCGGTTGGTGACGACGTTGCTGGCCGATACCAGCCGGTCACGGTATATCAGCGACCAACTTCGAAGCTGCGACAACTGTTGGGCATCGGAGGCTGGGTCGCTGCTGTGGGGTACGTCGTGACGTGGTTGACGCACTCGCCGATCCTTGTCGATGCCATCTCCTGGGCCAGGGAAGCACCGGCTGAACAAGTCGCTGGGGGAACTGTCACGCTCGTGATCGCCTGGTCCACAGCCAAGCTCATCGGCATGGGAATCAGGATCGGTCAGAACCGGACTCGGCTTGTCTACGTCACCCCGGACAAAATTGACGAACTCCGCGCTCCCAAACCACTGGTGTTTCACGATTCACGCCTTGGTCAGGGATCTTCTGCAGAACTCAGTGAGGGGTGATCAGTGATGAAGATCGGTGGATTTATCGCCGTGGTCGTGCTGACAGTCCTGATGACGTTGGGAACGCTGGGTGAGCTGTCGTATTCGGGCCCATGGTACTTGCACTGGTTGGACGTGCGCTGGTGGTGGCACTGGATTGCCGTCGTCTACACGTGGGGCGCATCGATCGTCGACATCGACATCAATATCCACGGTCCCGAAGGCGCGATCAGGGAGTGATGACGATGACGACAACACCAGAGTCAGACGAGACCGAAATGCCGGGGCAGTTGGACCTTCTCGAAGAGATCCCCGGAGAGACCAGAGGAACGAAGAAGTGCAGAACTGGTGGAAAGGACAAAGACAATGAATATGCAGACAATGCACGGCGATGAGGCCCGAGACTGGGCACGTGAACTTGGCACCGCTCAAGCCTGACACGTAGGGAAACAAGGCCGGATCGTACGCTTACAACAAGCTCCGAGGAAAGAAGTACAGTTCGAACTTCGCGGTGAACAAGAAAACCGGCAGCGCGAAAATGAACTGCTCTCAACTTGTGTGGGCGGCATACAAAGCATCCGTCAAGATTGACCTGGACGGAAATGGTGGCCCCGGCGTCTACCCCTACAACATCAAGGATTCGAAGCACGCGCACGTCTACAAGACGATCAAGTAACCTGAAACTTCACTGTGTCGCGGGTGCTATTGCACCCGCGACACCCTCACGCCGCAGGAGCGCAATGAAGAAACTCGGGAGGGTGTGCGCCGCCTCACTGATAGCCCTGCTCACCGGTTGCTCCGCAACCCCGGAACCGACCACTTCGACGCGGGACGCCACCACCACCGGTGTAATCGCCGCCTTCACGATCAGCCGTCAACAGTCCGGGGTGGTTGAATCCGACGACAAGGGGTACGTCGTCCTGGTCAAAGAGGACGGTGAAACCTCCGTCATCGAGACCACAATCATGCAACATGCGCAGTTGGACTGGAACAAGGACAAACTGGCCTTCTCCGATACAGAGAATGACTACATCGTGGGTACCTCGACTGAAGTGATACCCACGGATACGAAGACTGATTACCAGCAAGCCCTGTCTCTCAGCGATGACGGGACAGTGATCGGTCTCTACAACGACGGCTACGAGGAAGACAGCTACGTCGAACAACTCGTCACATCATCCAAGAAGGGGTCCGACTTCACCGAGGTTGAAGGTTATTTCCAAGTCACCGGATTCTGCGACGGTGACCTCTACGGGATAGCCGAACCTTTAGGTAAGTACCATGACGAGGCCGAACGACAAGGGGTCGAGGCCAAGGAAGCAGATGGCTACACGAGGCTGATGTTGAATCAACTGACGTCCGGGACCGCGGTCGAGGAAAAGAATGTATCCATTCAGGCCGTCAACTCGTCAGGTCAGGAGGCAACGGACGCGCCCTGCGTTGACGGTAGTCTGTACCACTTGGCCAGCATCTATGCTGATTCAGGTGAGACTAGCCCGGTGCTACGAAAATGGGACACCGATTCCGGCGACATGACTGAACTCGAACTCGTCACCACTGACGGCAAACCGGTGACAGGCCCCGACCAGTCCACTTTCGAGATTAATGGTTCCTCCCAGCAGTCGCTGCAAGGCAACAATTTCGACTGGGTCGATGATTTCGGACGGGCATGGCGCACAGATGTTACGACCGGTATCAGCCACAAACTCTTCGACCTTGTGGATGGCTACGACAACACCACCGATATCCGGGTCGTGGATTTCACTGAGAGTGCATTGACCGTAGTGACCTTTCAGCAAGAAGCAGGAAACGTCCGTCTTGTGCAGTACGACCGAGACAGCGGAGAAGTCTTCACTGAAATCGACCTCCCCGACATCGCCAAAACGATCGATGACAGTTCGATCTGGGCGGTGTCTGCTAGAGACTAGGGCATGTCTGCTTTATCGGCCTAGCCATGTCAGGATCGCGCTGATCACGGCTGCCGCTCGATACGTGATGGCGAGCTTGTCGTATAGTGTAGCTAATCCTCGCCATTGCTTGAGGTTGGCAAACGAGCGTTCCACGAAATTGCGGTTCCGGTACGCCCCGGCCTCGAACGTCGGCGGGGGTCCACCCTCGCTCCCGCGCTTCTTCCGAAGTACGATCTGCTCTTTCTTCTCCGGGATCACCGCCCGAATACCACGCGACGGCAGATAGTCGCTATGAAGTTTGGTCAAGGTGGAAGCGCAAAAAAACGGTAATGCTTTCCACGACTGAACCTAGTATCACGGAGGCGCATTTACAGCAGCTGAAGGTTCTGCTCGATTGAAGCCGTATCGGCGCTGTCGTCGACAATGACGTTGGCAATGAGGAGCCCCACGACCGTCTGCGGGGAAGTCTGCTCGGTTCCAGCGAGGTCTGCGAAGGTGTCCGCGATTAGCTCGTGCGTGGCAGAAATCCGAGACCGACCTGGAACGGGCAAAGAAGGATCGAGTGAGAACAGCGCCAGTGTGCGGAAGAGGTGCCGGTCATCGGTCAGCAGCAATGTCCCATACTCACTCTCGGTGAAGCGTGAAGCGCGTGCGTGTTCTGATCTTTAGGATACCCGGGTGTGAATCCTAGACGCGATGCCGGTGACGAGATCATCGCGTGTGCGATAGCAGTTCGAGGTAGAACCCAGCGGGAGACCAGCAGAGTCATCGACCGCCCGGTGGGTGAGGCCCCTGAGCCCTTCGGTCGCGACGACTCCGATAGCGGTATCGGCCAATAGGATGCGGCGTGGAATCACAGTTCAGCTCTCTGCTCGGGAAAAGGTGATGTCTCCGACTATAGTGACTGGCCACGCATGGTCGAGAGGTCAGTCCAGAGTTAGCGACGATTGGGTGGCCGACGGCGGTGGTTGGGTGGCCAGGGCGTCGATGTGGGCATTCGAGGGCTGGGGGAACCCTAGTTCATCGGCGTTGATTGGGGCGACGTCAAATGGTGTCTGTCGCCCGTAATCTCCGTGTGGCTTCTGTGGTGTGAACTGCTCGACTTCACGAGTGCCGCCCATGGGATCGAACTCGGTTGACAGGCCTGCTGAGTCGACGTCTCTGGGCTGGATCTCGTCGGCGCCAAGTATGCGAATGGAATGTTGGAGGGGTTGCTTTTCTGCGGTGTCGTTGACGAAGTCTTGTGTCACTTCGGCGGCGTACCCGCTTTCGACTGCGATTTGGGCCAGCTTGCGGTGAGCGTCCCAATCGCCGATGTCGAGACGGTCTCCTGCAGCTTCGAGTGTGGCCCGGTTGTAGACACGATTGAGGCAAGCCACCGACGGCTCTGCTGGTGTGTCCGGGGCGGGGGAGAAGTCTGTCGCGCGTCGTTCTTCGTTCATGTGGTGTGCTTTTGTCACGATTCGAGACTCCCATTCTTCGGCATGCTGTGCCTCTGTGTCATCGGGTGAGGCTCCACCGAGATCGATGCTGGACTGCGCGAGGTGCGCGATGAACTGAGTTTCGTCTCGGCTGAACAGTCGGGCATCGATGGTGGTGTTGGCCGCCAGCTTGGCCTTGATTCCGGCATGCATCGCCCTATAGTTCTCGAGTGGCATTTCCAGGTGATCCTTCATCCTCGGGTCACGGCTGAATTGGATGTCGAAGTCATGGATACCGATGTTGACCAGGCGGCGCAGCGCCCAGGCTTCATTGTCTGAAAAGGTAGTGAACTCACTCATGGTCGATCTCCTTAACACTATACGTATCGGTTATACGGCGATCGCCTGGTTGCGCGTTGATCAGGACGGCGATATTAGGCTTCGGTTTCCTTGTCCTTGCCGTAGTACTCCCAGTGCCACGCTTCTTGGTTCTTCTGGCCTTCACGAGCCCATGGTGGATGCTCCCACCCGAACTTCTCCGCGTTCTTCTGCATCCACTTGTGCTGCGGAGATCCGAACTTATTGATGCCACCTCCGTAGTCGACGGCCAGAGCCCAGCCATGGTTTGACTTGCCCGGAACGGCAGCACGGCCAGGTCCGTACTTCTTGAAGAGGATCTTCTGTTCGGCGAGATCCCTATAGGCGTCGGTAATCGCGATATCCGAATGGAACTCCTTCTTGTACGCCTTGTTCATCGCAATGAGAGCCTCGGTGGCGTCCTTGCGGAGGAACTCTTCCTTACTCTTGGGCGTCCAGGGGATCTTCTTGAGCTTGTCGGTCGGAATTTCACCATTCTTGTGCCCGCCCCATGGGCCGGGGTTGTGACGACCGTCGTCTGGGACATCGCCACCTCCGCCGCCATCTGAACCGCCACCGCCCTCGGTCTCGCAGGTGACGTTAGCGGCGTTGCCATCATCACTGTCATCGCTCCCGCCGCCCTTTCCGCCCTTGCCGACAGCATCCTTGGGGTTCCCCTTGGCTTCTGACCGAAATGAGACGTGTGGGTGGTCCTTGTGGTTCTGAGTGTCACCACCGCGATCAGGCATCTTGCGCCAACCCTCATCGGCGCGTTCGACGTTGTAGATGCGTTGGTACCAAATGACGTATTTGACGTTGAGTGCTTTGTTGTTGTCGATGACGAACTTCGCGACGTCGTCACCGAGTGCCTTGCCGTCGTTGTTCAACGGGACCATGAAGTCCACGGCGAGACCGGCAGGGTGACCGTTAGGATCTCGAGATGTGTTGCCAGATCGATATCCACCGACTCCGGTGATGCCGTCGTATTCGTCGTGAATCACCTCGGCGGCTTCTTGAACGTGAGGTTTTACGTTACCGAGGGGAAGCTTCTTCTTCTGGACGTTGACAGCTCCACCGGCGATTGCCTCATCACTTCCCGTGGAAGCACTGGCGGCCTGTGCTTTGCTGTCTGACTTCCAGTTCTTCATTTCGTCGAACCACTTCTCCGCCTGCTTGATCCGATTGGGCATGTTCGGTGCCCCGGCTCGTTCCCACTTGTCGTGGAAGTGCTTCGTCGCAGCTGGAACTGAATCCAGTTCCTTCTTGATCATGTTCTCGAAGATCGTGACGTCGCCTGGATTGTCGCCCTTGGGATCAGACATGAAGTTCAACTGGACCTCGATCGTCCACCAGTCTTTGCCCTTCGTCTTTCCATAGGCCTTGAGCTTGCTATTACGATTACCTGTCCATTGCCCAAGGCCGAGTCCACCGGATGAGGATTCGGCCTTTTCGCGCTTCTTCGGTGTCATTTTGTAGGGCGAGTCCATGATGCCCTGAACGCTTGTGTGAGGTTAGCCTCGAATAGTGGACACCCAAGTTAGCGGGATTTCAGGTCCTGCTGGAAGGATGTTCAACATGTCAGATCAGAAACGGCAACGCCGCTCTTATACTCCGGAGTACCGCATCGAGGCCGCGAATCTCGTCATCAGCACAGGTCGGTCGATCGCGGCAGTGGCGAAGGAACTCGGAATCGGTGAGCAGACCTTGGGCACCTGGGTCAAAGCCGAGAAGGACCGACTCCGTGGCGAGGGCGAATCGACTGGCCCCTTGGGTGAGGACGAGCGGTCCGAACTGTCGCGGTTGCGGCGGGAGAATTTCGAGCTCAAAGAGGATAATGAATTTTTGGGAAAAGCAGCCTTCTTCGCGTCGAAGCCTCGAAACAAGAGAAGTTCGAACTGATGCATGCGGAGAAGGCGAACTACTCGATCCGCCGCATGGCCAGGTTGCTTGGCGTGACGAAGTCCGGGTTCTATGCGTGGATGAAGCGACGCGCGCAAGGCCCGTCGAAGCGGACGAGGATGCAGCGAGACCTCGATGCCCAGGTCCGTCGGGTCCACACGGCTTCAGACGCTGTGTACGGGGCACCGAGAGTCAAGGCTGGTCTGGAGCGCGAAGACGTGTGTGTTGATGAGAAGACGGTCGCGAGGTCGATGCGTCGGCAAGGTCTTGAGGGAATCAGTCCGAGACGGTTTCGGCCAGTGACAACGTTGCCGGGCGTGGAGACCTATCACATTCCTGACCTCGTGAAACGAGTCTGGGATCAGGGTGAGCTGGATGCAGTATGGATCAGCGACATTACGTACTTACGCACGTGGGAAGGGTTCGTGTACCTGTGTGTGATCCGGGACGGATGCTCCAGGAGAGTGCTGGGGTGGGCGATGGATGCTCGCCAGGATGGTGACCTCGTGGAGCGAGCATTGCGGATGGCTCACACTCTGCGATCAATGACTCCTCATGACGTAATTTTCCATGCCGATCGGGGTGCCCAGTACACGTCTGCGCAGTTGCATCAGGCCTCGTCACAGCTGGGGTTGAAGCAGTCGGTGGGGCGGACTGGGGTGTGCTGGGACAACGCGATGTCCGAGTCGTTCTGGTCGTCGTTGAAGACGGAGTTCTTCGATCGTCGTGTGTGGCAGACGCGGGCCGAAGCGATGCGTGAGGTCGCGCGGTGGATTGAGGTTGTCTATAACCGGCGACGGTTGCATTCGGCTTTAGGGATGGTGACGCCGGTGGAGTTCGAAGGGAAGTTCCAGGCTGGTCGGGAGGCTGGTCGGATGGAGAAGGAAGCGTCTACGCAGGCTGCGTGACGTATCTCACGTGTCCACGAGTTGCGGGGAACCTCATGTGGGATCGACGCCAGATTCTTGAGACCAGTTACCCAGGATTCCCGCGATATTGGTGTTCGACATTCCCTTGTCGGAGAGCACCTCGAACACGGCCCGTGCGTGTGCCTTCTCGTTCGGGTCAATGTCACCGATATCGCCGACATCGCCTCCACCATTGCCACCGTCGCTGACCGGTGCGCATGCCCCACTCGCAGCCATGAGTCCAAAGAGAATCGGCACGATGACGACGAGGGCGAGGATGCCTGCACCGAGGGTGGCAGCACCGGGGAGGAGCGACTTGAGTGAGAACATGGCGGGGGGCCTTTCGGCAATGACCACCGTCCCCAAGGAGCGGGGCCGGTGGTCATCATGGTTGATTACTGATCGTTCTTCTTGCGACGCAGTACAGCGAAGAGGATGAATCCGCCGATCGTCGCGACGACGAGTGATCCGAGGCTAAAACCGACAGTGACGCCGTTGATGCCCTCACTGGCCGGTTCACCGGCCTTGGGCGAACCACCATCGGTGATGACAACTTCGTCGGTCTTATCGGGTGAAGGAGTGGACCTGTCGGCGGGTTTATCGCTGGGGACATCGTCGTCACCATCGACGAGGGTTGTCTCATCGCGTGGAGCGGGTGACTGGTACTGGTCCTCATCACCCTGCCCGGTCGGCAGATCGGGAACATCGCCAGGAGTGGTCGGTGCGTTGTCGTCAAGGTTGGAATCATCGGCTATGTCCGGCTGATCCTTGTCCTCGTCTTCCTTGCCCTTGTCGTCACCGCCGTCGTTGCCTGCTTTGGGTTCGTCTCCATCACTGCCATCAGCCCCGGTGTCGTCAGTGCCTCCACCAGCGGCAGTATCCGAGGTTCCTCCGTTGCTGTCACTATCAGCAGCCGGAGGAGGATCCTGAGCATCTGCAGTCGCGTCATCGCCGGAGGCATTGGCTTCGGCTTCCCGATCGCCACCAGCAGCAGCGGAGTCATTACCGTCGGCGGTTTCGGCGCCCTGGTCGTCCTGGTTGCCGCTGGCACCATCAGCTGAGGCGTTGTCGTCGGCAGACGTGCCGCCAGCGTCGTCGGATCCATTGGCACGGCTGCTTGCATCAGAACTATCGGTATCTGCATCAGACGTGGCGTTGGAATCGTCGCCGTCGGCGGTCACGTTTCCGGAATCGGTGTTGTTGCCGTCGCTGTCTGCGGTCGCGTCATTGTCTCCGGGTGGGGTCGTTCCTCCACCGTGGACGGTGAACCAGCCGACTACCCAGTCTCCATCGCTGTTCTTGACGAAATATTTGATCGTCACGGACCCTTCGAATGGCTTGTCGGGAGTGAAGGTCACTGATCCATCAGGCAGCGTCACGAATGTGCCATAGCCGTCGACCCTGGCCACGGGAGAGCGTTTGCCTGTCTTGGGGTCGACAAGACCAATGGATGTCTGGTCGTAGTCCTCTGGAGGGATCGCAGGCTTGACGGTCACCGGGTCCGAGTTGTCCACGGGGTACTCGTGCTCAGAATCGGGCGGGGGAGCCGGGGCCTCGGGGTCGGGCTCTTCGCGGTCGCCTGGGTTCGTGGGGTCGTAGGAGTCTTCATCGGGAGGTTCCGGCGAATCAGGATCCTCACTCGGTTCATCGGTAGGTTCCTCCGACGGCTCATCAGTGGGTTCGTCGACGGGCACCTCATTGTCTAGCGGACCTTCTTGGTCTCCATCGTCATTGGCCGGTGTAGGCACCTTCGCTGGTAACGAGGGTTCTGCATCCTTGACCGGTTCCTCGGGCTTCTTCGCAACAGGAGGTTCAACCGTCGGCTGTTCAGAGACAGGCATCTCAGGCTTCGTTGCAGGCTGTGTACCGACCTTCTCAGACGGAGGAGTGTCCGTGGCCGGTCCTGGACTCTTCGCGGGCTGGGTATCCACCTTTTCTGGGGTTTCAGGCTCCGGCGTGGCGGACGGTTCAGCCTCTGGCTGTTGAGCTGGCCGGGTTTCGGCTTTGGGGGCTTCGGGTGCCGGGGCTGGTGCCTCTGTGGGGTGTTCGGTGCTGGACTCATCGGCGTGAGCTATTGAAGTTGCCAGAGTCGTCCCGGACGTTGCGAGCCCGACGGCCACAGCTGCGGCAAGAATGCGCCGCTTGGCGGGTGTTGGCTGTGTCATTTGGTTGAACCTTTCTCATTAGCGGTGACGACACCGTTGGAGCCGCGCACGAGTGCGATGCCTTCGCTGGTGTAGCCGATGACACGATCTGGATCGGTATAGGTGTGCTTGTTGAGGTAGTAGGTGCGGTCGGCTCCGGATTCGATGATTGCTACCGGCCCCAGCGCGGTAGTGAAATCGTCCGCGGTGGACTGTGCGGCAACAGTTCCGTTGGCGAGGTTGAACGCAGTGTTGCCGATGATTGCCGTCTCGAGTCCGCGTCCGACTTTCCAATCCTGGGAGGCCGGTGATGCCTCGGCTGCCCCGGTGACCGCACCGTCGTTGGTGAGTGAGTGGACGACGACATAGTTGGTTCCTTCGACCGACCATTCAGTGACGGCCAGTCCATGACCGGCTGTGATGTGCCGCACGAACGTTGCTCCCTTGGTTGGTGCGGCCAACGTGATCGTGGTTGCATCATCGTTGTTATCCCCGAAGGGCACGTTCACGAGGCGTGGTTTCCCGGACTCGACTTGGATGAGCGCGTGATCGTCTATGGCCACTGGTAGGAACTGTGGATTGGACGAGACTGTGACCGGCTCCTTTTCCCCCACCAGTAGTGCTTGGATACCGCCGTCTTTGGTTGTGATCATCGGTGTTGTTCCGGTGACGTTGAGTTTCTGGTCCTTCCCGACTGGCCACGTTTGAGTTGTGCCCTTTCCTGTGATGATGGTGACGGTCTTATCGGTACGCGCGGCGACTGCCGGTGTGTCTCCGCTGGTGAACTCTGCCGTGTATTTGATGGGGCCATCGAGTTTCGCCTTCCCGATCACGTCTCCGCTGGTCGTATTCGTCAGGACGAGCTCGCCACTATCGGGCGTGACATAAGCGACTCCTGCTTTGAACCAGCCGAGTGCTGCGGTCTTGTTGGCTGGCAGTTCCCACAGCTTCTTGTCGTAGCCATCGAGGAGTTCGGCGTCGGCAGGTTGAGCGATGGGGGCCGGGGTAAACCAGGTGGGTGATGCTGCTGGTTCTGGTTGGCGCGTGGGAGCAAGTTGCAGGAGACCCAGGATGAGGAGGCCGACGAGGAGTACAGCGACGGCAGCGAGGATGATTGGTGCGCTCTTGGCCCAGTTCGAATCCGGCAGGCGGGGCTTTGGCGAGGCCTGTGCACGTGGTGATGGCTTCTTCGATGTGGCGGGCTTGATCGTGGCCCACTTGGCTTTGGCACGAGCAATCAGTCGGTCGATTCGTGTTGGGGTATGAGGCTTGGATGTGGGCTTGGGCGGAAGCTCGGAGACGGGGGAGAGTTCGACGGTGTCGTCGAAACTCTCTGGTTCGAGGACCAGCGCACGGAAACCGGGGAGTGCGGAGGTCAGTTCGAAGGAGTCGACGTTGCGGTTGGCCAACGACTGGGCGGCGGCTACGACGGTCGCCAAAGAGGATTTCGCGGCAATAGAACCTTCACCTGGAGTAATGATCGAGAAGTTGTGGAACTCGATTTGATACGTCGTGGGCGCAGTCTCGCTCGAGGCGAGGAGTTCGAGAGCGGTTGGAGTGACTCGCCAGCGACCGGCTCGGAAGCAGATGGTGTCGTGTGCATGGACTGGAGCAAGTTCGATGATCGGTTGCCGGTTATGGTGGCGTCGCCGGATGACGGCCAGAGCGGCATCGAGGGTGGGTTTGGACACGGAGACATTCGACCGGTCTTTGAGAGTGACCTCGGCCGTGACGATCAGCCCGTTTGGGACTGCTTCACCGACTTCGATGTCTGGGGTCGTATCTGTGGTGTCGTGCATGCTTCTCCGCCTTGAGGGAATTCCTGGTTTCGGGTGTTGTTCCCCGAAAACTCGGGCGAATGTTTGTCAACGAGGCAGTTGGCTTGCGCACGAAAACGGCTCCTCACGCGAGTGAGGAGCCGTTCAGGGCGAAGAGTTCAGTGTGCGTGGAGCACGGGAGGAGCTGCCTGGGTCGGGATTCGGGAGAGAAGAAGAGCGAAGGCAGTGGTTGCTGGCATGGTGATGATGATGCCGATGATGCCAGCGAGCATTTGCGTGAGAGTCGTGGCGACGGTGTCCGTTTGGAGGAACGCCGACAGGGGTTGGTTGTAGGTATGGGCGAGGACAAAGGCCGCGAAACCGGCGCCGACTACCGAGAAGCTGATCGTATAGATCGCCGACGCTGAGTGGTCCCTGCCGACAGCGAGGGCGGTGGGCAGAATAGATCGCCAGTTCGGGGGTGTTCCTGCGGTGGTATGGGAGAAGACTGTCGCGGCTTGAGCTGCGGCAATATCGTTGAGAATACCGACGAGCGCGATCAGCAACGCGGCAAGTGATAGTGCCGAGAGGTCAACGTCAAGACTTGTGTAGGTCAACGCAGATGCTGACTCATCGGCTGGGCCCAAGTCGAGCCAGGTCGCTAGTAGCGTGCCTGCGAGCATCGCAGTGGCAGCACCACACATGGTCCCGCCCCAGGCCGCGAGAGTCTTCGTCGACAAACCGTGAGTAAAGAACAGCACGCCGGTGAGGAGGAGGACGATGCTGATGGCGGTATAGAGCAGCGGGGGTCCACCAGCAGCTATTCCGCCAATGAGAAATGCCCAGACGAACAGCCCCGAGGCCAGGAGTGATGCGATTGCCCGGATTCCTCTTCCGCCTACGACAAGGAGGACGAGGGCGATGATGATAGTTGCGTAGATGGCGAGCTTCAAGGCGCGGTCGTGGGAGTGGAACGTGTAGACCGTTTCGGAGTCGGTGGTCTCGGAGGCGTAGAGGATTGAGCGATTACCGGTAGACGCGTGGGAGAGCCATGCGTCTCGGAAGAGCATGACGTTGACCTGTTGCCCGGTGCTCAGGGTCGCGGTGGCGTCTCCGCAGGGAACTTCGTCGGTGACGTTTTCGCAGTCAGTGTAGGACACCTCAGTCAGGATGGCGCTCGGGTAGGAAGTCGTGGTGGTGTTGCTGGGGTTCGGCCACAGCGCGATGGTGAGGGGAATGAGGGTCACAGCAATGACCACGACAACCGCTGTGGCAAGGCGGGTGCCGTGGTCAAGGCAGGTCAGCAGCGTCTTCATGCGCTCAGTTCTTGAGAATGACTGGGGGAATGGACTGCTGGTGATGGCGCGGCAGCCCGCTCGACCGCGATGGTCTGGGCGATCTTGTCTGGCCGGAGACCCGACCATGAATCGGTTGGCGTTTCGACGTAGGGAGCTTGGCTATGGCCTGCAGCTTTGATCTCTTTGAGCTTGTCGAGATTCTCCGGTGCAGAGAGATCCTTGATGTTGGGCGGGAAACCAGCACCTTTGAAGAAGCTGATCGTGCTTTCGCACTTGCCGCATTGTGGGGCTGTCCACACGGTGATGTTGGACATGGGTTCCTCCTCAGTCGGGATTGTCATGGTCGTCACCTCGGGTCGTCATTCTGATTCGTCGGGGTTCGAGTCGTGCGGGTTTTCGGCCACAATGCGTTCGCTCTTATCGCGTTTCGCTTCCTGCTCAGCGCCGTCGATGACGAGAGTGTAGAACTCTTCCTGGCCGTAATCGTTGTCCTTGCGGATTCCGTAGGACAACGTATTGGCCCACCACCCTGCCCAGGTCAGAGCCTGCGCTGCGGAGAGAACGTCATCGTGGTTGTCGGGATATTCAGTGTCGTCTCCGAGGAGTGTGGAGAGAACCGTGTACCGGTCCCGGCGCGCACTGTCGACGAGACCGGATGAGACCATGCGGTCGGTGCCTTCGAGGGCGGCAAGGTCATGCTCGGTCTCGAAAGCTTCGGTATCGAGCATGAGCTGGTTGAGGAAGCTCTCGGTGTCTGTTGCACGCTGTTTCTTGAAGCAGCTGGGGCAGATCATTCCGTTCTGGTCTTTGCCTGCTTTGGTGGCGTAGAAGTCCGATCGGGCAGCCTGTGCTCGCCTTGATGGTGGAACTTTTGAAAGGTCGGTGCTGGCGGAATGGCCGCACTTGTATTTGACGGGGTAGTGGGTGGGAATCTTGCTCATCACGGTTCCTTTGTCTCGGTGTGGACTTGTGCACGAAGTTCGGGCACACGCGATGTCAGTGTTTGTCGCTGGAAACTTGGAGGTGTCGTTACGCTCGTGATTAGGAGATTGCTTGACGCCTGAGAGCTTGGATCTTGTCTCGGTGACCGGCCGGTTCTGGGATGTCGTCGACGAGCTTCCTGAGTCGACTGCTGGAAGCCTTTGTGTAGATCTGCGTTGTCGCCACTGATGCATGGCCTAAGAGGTCGCGGAGGCCCATGAGATCAGGGTTGAGTTCGAGAGCGTCAACACCGAACTTGTGTCGCAGGGAGTGGGCATTTCTTCCCGGTTGAAAGCCGAGGAGATGTCGGATTCGGCGTCCGATTGATCGTGGCAGCATATGGCCCGAAGGATTCTGGTCTGAGGGGAAGAAGTATCCTGCCGGGAATTGTGGCAAAAGGTCCTGTAAGAGGGGGTGGAGTGGCACGAGGCGTTCTTTGCTTCCTTTGCCGAGGACGCGTAGTTCCTTGGTTGGGAGCATGACGTCGTCCGTGTGTGCTCGGGAGATCTCACCCGCTCTCATGCCTTGGAGCTCTCCGAAGAGGATCATGAGGACATCGATGGGCCGCGTTGATCGTTCGAGGGCTCGTTGGATGTCATTGATGGGGCAAGGGTTGTGGGGATGCCGATGCTGTTGCGCATGGTGGGAAGTTTGCGTGCGGGATTCTTCTTGATCTTCCCGATGGTCTCGGCCCACTCGTAGAATACGCTGAGGGTGGACCGGGCTGAGCGTTTTGTCGAGATCGCGGGGCCGACATCTTTGGAGAGCCAGGCGTGGAAGTCGACGAGGGTGAGCTTGAGGACGGACCTGTGTTCGGTGTTGTCCTGGGTCCAGATCATCAGACGCTGGAGGTAATATCCGCGCAGTTCGACCGTGTATGGGGAACGGTAGTTGGACAAGGACGAAGTGAACGAGTCGTGAAGTGCTTGGTGAGGCTTCGATAGCTCGGCGATTGACATGGAATCTCACTTTCGATAAGGGGAAGTGAGATTGTTTTTAGCATGCCCTGGCAGCTGTCGTACTACCGGGGTCGTGCCGTTAGAGCGCAGAGGAAGAAGAAGCCTAGTGTGCCGCCGATCGCGGCGAGCCACAGTGGGCCAGACGACTCGACCAGGAAGATGTGAAGGAAGGAGGCGGCAGCTAGTGCAGCGCAGGCGAAGATCGCCAGCTTGATGGCTATACCGAGGATACTGACAAGTAAGAATCCGGCGATAACTAGCGCAACGATGACTCCGATGTCCATGTTCACTTCTCCTTGCCTTGGATGTTGGCGTTGGATGGTTTACGTTACAAGCCGGTTCTGACACGGCACTATGCCTGAGTCGCTGTCGGCGCAGTACCACGGTTCCAATCGTCGTGTTCGTCTGTCGGTGTCAGCCAGAGTCCTCGGTCTCCGAGTACTCGCCGAGCCTGCTTCCGTACGTTCGGATCTCCGGTGACTCGAACATCTACGTTCTCAACGTACTGCCCCTCATGCAGCCCTGCGGTGTGCATGGCTGATCTGTCTATCGCCATGAAACTCAGCGCTGAGTGGTCAACTCCCGCCCGAGTAAGAATTGACTTCACCGATCGGATCGTCAGGTGTCGGGTCGTCATCGGGTTGCGTCTTCTGCGAGTAGGTCGAGTAGAGCTTTGCTCCATGCAGCGGCGAACAATTGTCCAACTGCGAGTGGGGCCCCATCGAAGGTCGCGGGGCTGAAAGTTGGCCCTGGGATGAATCCTCTAATCGTGAGGTCGGGGGATCGAGTCCCCCTCCCGCTACTCTCTTCTGAAGAACCTCCACCTGCTGGGTGGAGGTTCTTTCTGATTCACCGCTCATGTGCGCGGTGTCGAAGCGACTTCCGCTGCCACGAACTTCCGAAATGAACTGCTGAACGCCCACTAGATGGCCGTGGATACGGGGCGGCCACGATGATGGCCTCTCGCAGGTGACGCAGAGCCTCCGAGGTTGCCCCCTGTATGCAAAGCACTGTTGCCTGAAATGGTGAAGCCTCAGAGTGCCCGACCTCGGTGAGCCCATCGTTTCCTCTGATGGCTGGCTCGTTGGTGATGCTGGACTCAGGGTTGAGGCGGAGCTAGGATGACCTTTACTCAACTTGTTGACTAATGGAGCCTGTGATGAAGGACTTCTTTCCACACCTGCACGAGCCCCACGAGCTTGGTGGGACGACACTGCGCCGCCGGCTCCTGATGCCGGCGACACTGTGAGCAGCGATCCCAGCTCTCCGCTGCGCTACGTTGCGATCGGTGACAGCCTCTCCGAGGGCGTAGGCGACGAGCGCTGGCCCGATGGCAGCCCGCGCGGTTGGACCGATCGCCTCGCCGCACTTCTTGCAGGGCACTACGGCCAGAGCCAGCCGATCCACTACGCGAATCTCGCTGTGCGAGGATACAAGGCGGCCCAGATCGCCGACACGCAACACCAGGCGGCGATTGCAATGCAGCCCGATTTCGTGACTCTGACAGCCGGAATGAATGACATCCTGCGCCCCCGCGTCGATTTCGACGCCTTGAGAGCCATTCTCGTTGGCCTGGTCGAGCCATTCACCTCCGCCGGTGCCCAGGTTGTCGTGGTCCCCATCCCCAATATCGCCGGAGTCTCGCCCGCTGGCCGACTGATCAACAACCGTCGACTGCGTCTCAACGCGATCTACCAGCATCTCGTCGACGACTACGGTGTCATGCCGTTGACCAAGACCACCAACTCGGTCTTCGAGGATCCCCGCGCATGGGACGAAGACCGGCTTCATCTTGCTACGCTGGGCCACGAGCGGCTCGCCTGTGCCGCTGCGGCGAGCTTGGGACTGCCGATCGAAGTCGACTTCCTCGGCGCTCCCCAGGGGGAGGCACCGCTGCGCACAGTTCGCACTGAAGCCACGTGGTGCTGGAGGCACGTCACGCCGTGGATCTACCGTCGTCTGCGGGGCAAGTCTTCTGGGGACGGCCGAGTGGCCAAACGACCTCTCCTGGAGCCGGTCGTCACTGGTGGGCGCTAAGAAGCGCCTGTCCGGTCTTCGAGTGTCGCCAACACGAACTCGCACCAGCGGATGTTCTCCTGTTCGAAGGTGATCCCCCGAGTCAAGGTGAGGTAGGGACCGAGGTGATCCGCCTCGGCGAGGTATGCCCGTTCGCTCCGGCCGTCGAGCAGGTGGCTTCGAGTGCGCTCGTAGCGCTTGAGCTTTGTCTCTGACGCCTTGAGCTTGTTCTGCACATTGACTGTGATCGAGGCGGCGTCTGCGAGGTCCATCGACTCGACCTGTACGAGAAGTTCGTCGCGGATCGCGGTCGGTTTGGGTGCACGGATCGTGAAGCCGCGCAACGTCGCACGGCCGTGGTCGGTGAGAGAGAACAGCCGCTTATTCGGTCGTTTCAGCTGCTGGATCATCCGGGCCTCGATGAGGCCGGCCGTCTCCATCTTGTCGAGCTCGCGGTAGAGCTGCTGAGGGGAGGCGGTCCAGAAGTTCGCCACCGTCACGTCGAAGGCCTTCGCCATGTCGTATCCCGAGGACTCGCCATTCGAGAGAGCGGCCAAGATCGCATCCTGAAGTGCCATAGCCGACACCATAGTCCGGCCCCTCGTCTGATCACAAAGTTGATTATTCCGAACGGTCACATGGGGCCGGGTCGAAGCGCTGTTCGCCCCTGCGGGACATGGGCGAAGACGCCTGGCCAGAGGCCCCGAAGCGGGTCACTGCCGAAGAATTCGGACGTGAGCTTCTCAGCCACCAAGACACTGACGGGCAGTGTGCCTAAGGTGCGTCCTTCCCCTCTGCGCGGTGGGAGTACGAGGAGACGAATACCTACTGCGTCGTGAACTCTTCCGCCGGCTTTCGACAGGGGAGCCATTCTGTGATCGCGTATTCAGCCTCGCCCATCCTCGGCGGGCGTATGACCACGTCCTGGCCGCGGTCGACTACTTCCGTGCAGCGGCAGACGCGGACGGAACCCCGCCCGACTCGCGGATGGCCGAAGCGATCGAAGCCATCAGATCTCAGCGTCAGTCCGACGGGACCTGGCTGCAGGGACACCGGTTGGACGGTGACGTCTGGTCCCCCTGCGACGTGCCGACCGGTGAACCGTCGAAATGGGTGACCCTCCAGGCCACCCAAGTACTGGAGTGGTGGGACGGATTCTAGAAGTCGACTTCACTCTTGTCGACACCGGGGAACTTGACTTCGTATTTGACCATATTGTCTTTGTGGTCGACGAGTGAGACCGACCCGAAGTAGGTTGTCTCATCATCGGTGACCTGGCAGCTGGTCAGGCCCCACCAGTCCATGACCTTCATATCGTCTCTGCACTCGACCTTCTTGACCTTCATCTTGAACTTGTTCTTGAACAGGTCGTCGATGTCGGCTTCAAGTGATGCCGCCGGGATCTTTCCATCGCCCTCTTTGTTGACCTTGATCCCGTCGTCGCTTGCCCAGGAAGTGGCTTTCGAGGAATCCTTGAAGGGATCCTCTGACGTGGCCTTGCTGGGCTCGGACTTCGCAGTCTCCGTGGGCTCTTCCGTTTGGGCAGCCTCGCCCTGCATACCGCCCGCGTCACCGGCATCTTCGCTCTGGGCGGTCTCGTCAGACGCCTTCTCGTCCTTCTGATCGCTGCCGCAGCCGCTGAGTGTCAGGGCTAATGCGACTCCGGCCGCAGCGATGACAGCTCCTGACCGCGAGACTGACTTCTGGATCGGTTTCATCGTGGTGCTCCTCATTGGAATTCATGCGTGCTGGGGATGAACTATCTGACATCACGGGCGTTGTTCGTTCAGTGACGATTCTGCCATCACATCACCGACTGCGAAGGGTCTCCCTGTTCAGATCTGGAGACATATGTGTCCATCCAGGCACATGACACCGCACGGTCATCATCGTCGAATTCTGAGGGCGGAGTCGGTGACGCCGACGATCAGTCCCAGGCCGCCGAGGCGGATGCAGCACAGGTGTTCTCACCGTTCCAGTGCACACTGGTGGGGAACGAACCTCCTCCGGCGCCTGAGCCGAACCAACAGCACGCCTCGTCGGTCTCAGTTCCTCCCATTGCAGGTGTAGGAATAGGCGCTGGCGGGGTGCAGCGCGCTATTGCCGGTTGTGCGTGAGGCTAACGGGAGGACTTGGCACTAACGGTGAAGCTTGGCAATGGCCTGCCGTCAGTCGATCACTCTCGACTGCGTTCAGGTGCGGACGAACACGACGATGCGGTCGACGAATAGCGCAGTGGTGGTCATCGGTCGCCGCTGGCCTGCATCCTGGCTGCCGCCACGAGCTCGGAACTTGCGCTGATCATCGCCGCGGGGATCGTCGCACTGGCAACTGGAGGTCTTTGGTTCTCCCCGTTTCGCACGGTGCGCATCGACACCTGATTCACGGGGCATCCGGACGATTCACGGGCACCAGCACGGTCAGTCGACTACTGGTGCGCTGACCGCTTTCGCCAGGGCGTCGAAGGCCCGGATGGTCGGGAACAGTTTGGCAGCATCCTGCGGCAGACCCCAGCTGGATAGTTTGACGCCGACGAAGTTGGCCCCCGGATTCATGTAGATCATCTGCCCGTGGATGCCCAGCGCGAGGAAGGCATGCGAATCCGGGAACGGGAACCAGAACTGGTTGCGATACATTCCGCCAGGCATCCGATTGTCATCTGGGCCGTCGGCGAAGGCCTGCCTGGTGTCGACGTCGCCGGTGAGGGTATCGCCGATCCACGAGGTCGGTGCCACCTGTTCACCGGTGAGGGAGACTCCGCGGTTCGCATACAGGTAGCCGAAGCGGGCGAGATCGCGCAGAGTGGTGTTGATGCCACCGTCGAACATGCCCACGCCGTACTGGTCGGTGGCGATGAGCGCATCGCGTTCGGCCCCGATCCGCGACCACAGCACCCGCGACATGAGAGTCTGCATGCTCTCGCCTGCGATCTTCTCGCACACCCAGCCCAGCACATCGGTCTCACACGAGCGGTATTCGTAGACCCCACCATGCTCGGACTTCGCCTCAAGCGTGGTCAGGAACTCATACATTCCCTTCGGATGACCCTCCGGCATCGACTCCGACCAGCCGATCGATTCCTCGATCTGCCTGACCTCGGACTTCGGGTCGAGGTAGTTCTCCGAGAATTTGATTCCCGAGCGCATGTCGAGGATGTGGCGCACCGTGGCTCCGGCATATCCGGAGGATGCGAGCTCCGGGACGTAGTCGGTGATCAGACGGTTCGGATCGAGATCCCCGGCGCCGACGAGCACCCCGGCCACAGTGCCGACGAGCGATTTGCTCACCGACATCAGCAGGTGTTCGGTCTCCGGACGCATCGTGGAGAAGTACTCCTCGGTGACCACCGTGCCGTTGTGCATGACCATCCACGCATCCGTGTCGCTGTCCTCGATGACGCTGCGCACACTGCGTGCAGCGGAGAACTCGGTCTTCGGAACCTCGACACTGCCCAAATCCTGCAGGTCCACGGGCAGCTGGGCCACAGGTCCGGTCCCGCGCGAGATCGGCGTCGTAGGCAGCACCTGATCGACGTGCTGGAAAGACCAGCGGACGTTGTCGGCATCCTGCCAGTTGTCCTTGTCGATGACAGGGTCGGCGGGCACAGTCGGGTCCGGCGACGTCTCAGTCACACTCCACCTCTTCGCAGTCGTTTCGTGCAGTCCGTGATGAGATTACCACCACGGTTGTCAATCGCCCTTCGCTCCCGGGCCGCCCAGCGCCGGTGAGGGATCCTCTGCGGCGACGGGCACACCGGCGTACATCGCACGGATCGAATCGATGAAGTGCTTGGCTCGGATGCTCAGGGCGCTCGGGCCTCCGGCCTTGGTCTGCAGCGGGTTCTTGGTCACGAGGACACCGAGGTCGGCGCCCTTCCACCGGTATTCGCCAGCCCCGAAGATGCGCAGGAAGAACACCTCGTTCCCGTTCTGCAGAGGATGCCAGTCAAGAGCGGCGCGTTTGTAGGTCAGAGTCCCGTACTGATCGAGGTAATACTGACCAGTCAGCGGTGAGTGCGTGATGTACTCGGTGATGTCAGCGGTCTCTTTGATGACCATCTGGCTCCACTCATCAGCACCGGAGAGCTCTTCCCATCGCTCATTGATCTCATCGACGTCGAGATCGAACTCGACGTCGAGGTACTCGAGCAGATGGAACAGGAACAGCGGTACGTCCGCATAGGCGCCGGCGGTGACGTTGGTGATCGCCGAGGCTCCCGAGATGCGCGGGTTGAGTTCGCCCAGGTACACGTCATCGGAGTCCAGGTCGACGAGCACATCGACCTCGAAGAAGCCGCGGTAGCCGCGCTTGCGCAGTCCCTCGCCCATGCGCCGCACCAGTTCTCTGGCACGGGTGCGCTGGTCTGCCGTGAGCACGTCGGGGGTCATCTCATTTCCGCACCAGCCACCCTTGTACGGAGTGAGCTCGGCGAAGCCTGCCAGTTCGGTGAGGAACGGGCCCACGACGACTCCACTGCTGGTGATCACTGCTTCTACAGCCACGGGCGTGTTGTTGATGCGCTTCATGATCTTCAACTGTTCGCCGATGATGTCGTGCTTGTGCCGGTTGAAGTCCTCCTCGGCGGCGATGAAGAACGTCGTCTTCCCCGAATCACCGTAGGGGGTCTGGACGACGAGGTCGGTGCCCAGGTCCTCCTTCTTCGCTTCAGCGTTCAGCTGCGCATACGTGTCGGCCGTGGTGAGCACATTGGGCACGGAGAAGGCGCCGGCCTCATTGCCGAGCTTCGTCGTCTCGATCTTCGAATCGAGCTGGTTGCGCAGCGCCGCCGAGGGCAGGATGAGGTCGTAGCCGAGTTCACGGCAGATGCGCTCGGTTTCCTCATCGAAGAAGACCATGGCTACTTTGGGCCTCTCGCCGTGGGGCACATTTGTCGTCATATGAGCCCGCACCTCGGCGTTGAGGAGGAGCCAGTTGTTGATCGCCTCACCGCTGTCGAACTCGACGAACGGCTTGTACCGCGGGGAGAAGACGCGGGGGTGCCCGCCATCCCAGCCGTCGTAATACGTGATGTAGGAGAAGTTCCGAACCCACCGGTCAAGGCCGAGCAAGTTGAATGGGGTCGCGCCGATGAAATAGATCGGCGTGATGTTGGTGCGGAAGAAGTGGCGGACCTCGGAGATGTTGCGCAGGGGCCGTCGGATCTGGACCCGTTCGGCTTCCTTACCCGCATAGGCGGCATCGGTGCCCACATGGACGTCGACATCTGCCGGATCCGGCACCGGGGCGGGGGCCGGCGCGGGTCCCGGCACTGCAGGGGGAGGCCCTGCAGCGGCGTCGGGGAGGTGAGCCTCGGCCGAGTTCACCGGTCGACCGGTGCTGGGAACCGCGACCGCGTCCTTGACCACACGCCTGTTCGTGCCTGCTGCCTTGCCGGGCGTGCTGGTCTGCGTGCTAGACCCATCCGTGTTCCCAGCCGTTTTCGACTGGGTTGAGTCTGCAGGATTGTTCGTCATCGCACTACTCCTTGTGAAGACTTGTGGCGTTACTGCTCGCAGTCACATGAGCCGTCCGGCCTCGCCATCGGCGGCGATGAATCGAACGCCGGACGTCAAACGTGATGTGGACAACATATACCAGTTTTCGGGGGCTGAGGACGATGGTGCATCAATTGGGTGAACCCGATGCGAATTCGCGTTCAAATCCGTGACCGGACGGACCGGGCGGGTGAATTCCCCTCGCATGGTGAGAGGCCGCTAGGCTGGGATCACGACGACTTTTCGAAAGAGAGCCACTATGCCGGTGAATACCGATAAGCAGGGCACCAGCTATTCCCTGCCACGCCCTTATGAGGTGTCGCGTGAGGCGGTCGCGGAATTCGCGCTGGCCACCAATGCGAAGGCCGATTACCACTTCGAGACTGAGGCGGCGACTGCCCTGGGCTATCTCGACGTCGTAGCACCGACCACCTTCTCAGTGATCATCGCGCAGAAGTCCGAAGCGGCCTACATCAGCGACCCCGAGTCCGGCATCGACTTCTCCAAGGTCGTTCACGGTTCGGAGCAGTTCAACATCACCCGCCCCATCGTTGCTGGTGACAGCCTGGACGCCACGACTCACGTCGACGGCGTGCGCGCGTCGGGCAGCAACGCAATGATCACCACCCGCACGGAGATCACCGACGCCGCTGAGCAGCCGGTCGTCACAGTGACCTCGACCATCGTCGTGAGAGGAGACGGAGAATGAGCGTCACCGACTTCTCCCAACTGGCCATCGGAGACACCGTCGTCGAAGCCGAGATCCCCCTATCACGGGCATCGCTCGTCGACTATGCGGGTGCCTCAGGCGACCACAACCCGATTCATTGGTCCGAACGCTTCGCCACCGAGGTGGGCCTTGATGGAGTCATCGCCCACGGCATGCTCTCGATGGCTGTGGTCATCGCCCCCGTCGTCGAGTGGATCGGCGATCCGGGCGCGATCGTTGACTACCGGACACGGTTCTCTGCGCCGGTACACGTCCCCGACGCTGCATCCGGCTCACCGGCCACACCCACCGCCACCCTGTCGATGACTGCAGTGGTCGGGGCCGTCGACGGTGCTGTGGGCACTGCCCGCATCGACGTCACGGTGAAGTCCGGAGACCAGGATGTGCTCAGCCGCACCCAGATCCGAGTCTCACGGTGACCTCGGATCTGGCAAACTTCACGACGTTCCACCTCGGCGGTCCGGCGGCTGAACTGCATATCGCGGAGACCAGGGACGACCTCATCGAGTTCTCTCGTGTACATCCCCTGAGTCTGTCGGCTCGCCCCGCTGACGATGTCCTCTTCATCGGCGGCGGGTCGAACCTGCTCGTCTCCGACACCGGCTTCGATGCCGAGGTGTGCGTGGTCGCCACCAAGGGGGTGGTGATAAACGATACCTCGGAGACCGAGACACGTGTCACCGCCGAGGCGGGGGAGAACTGGGACGAATTCGTGGCCTTCACCCTCGGCTGCGGTCTCTCGGGTCTCGAAGCTCTGTCCGGGATCCCCGGCTCCGTCGGAGCGACCCCGATCCAGAACGTGGGTGCCTACGGGACGGAGGTTGGTGAACTCATCACCTCGGTCGAGGTCTTCGATCGCCTCGCCGGTCAGGTCCGCCACCTCAGTGCCGTCGAACTCGAATTCGGCTACCGCACCTCGGCGCTCAAACGGGCGCAGCAGACGACGGGCACAGCCCAGTACCTGGTGCTGTCGGTGACCTTCGACCTGCACCGCAGCCCGGACTCCCTGCCGGTGCGCTATGCACAGCTCGCCTCGGCGCTGGACGTCGAGATCGGGGAGTCGGTGCCGTCCACACTGGTGCGCACCAGCGTGATCTCCCTGCGCAGGTCCAAGGGCATGGTCGTGGACCCAGACGACTACGACACATGGTCAGCGGGTTCGTTCTTCACGAACCCGATCGTCGACGACCCTGCCAAGCTGCCGGCCGAGGCCCCCCGCTACCCGGTCACCGACCCGTTGAGCGGGTCAACGATCGAAGGGCAGACGAAGACTTCGGCGGCCTGGCTGATCGAACATGCGGGATTCTCCAAAGGTTTCAGCGTCGGGGCTGGTCGGGCAAGCCTGTCGACCAAGCACACCTTGGCACTGACGAATCGCGGCCAGGCGGCGACGGACGACGTGCTCGAACTCGCCCGTGCTGTGGTTGGCGGGGTGAATGAAAGGTTCGGCATCGTCCTCGAGGCTGAACCCACGTTCATCGCCTGCTCTCTGTAGAGCTCGTTACTTAGAATGGAGTCTGTGTCGGCCCGTTGGAGAACCTCAGCCCTGCTCATCCTCATCGCTGTGGTCGCAGCCGTGACCCTGCCGTGGGCGCTCTTCTCTGCTCGTGCAGATCTCAGCTTCGGACCGCATGAGGCCCGCTACCAGATCACGGCCGACTCTCGGCTGACCGTTGACTTCGGCCCTCTGGGCAAACTGCTCGTCCCTGCGGCCGAATATCTGCCGCTGGGGCTCGGACTCACCGTCGACATCGGCCAGATCCCGGTTTCCGGAGCCGAAGAGGATGCCTCACACGCAGGTGCCTCCGAACGGCGATCCGACAGAGATCTCTCTGACGGACCGGACCAGGATTTCGGGGGCGGGGCAGTCGATGCCCTGGGCGCCGATATCGCCTCATATGCCGCCCTGTTCTCCGCCCCGCAGGCGCAGGTCGACGAGATCGTCGACGGCCTGACCACAGAGATCCTCGCCCGGTGGGCCCTGGCCGTGTGCCTCATCAGCGGTGTGGTCGTGGCGATGGCGTTTATCCTCGGGCCCGTTCGACTCGCCGGAATCGGGAGGGCCCTCTTCGGCAAGGAGCTCATCGGCATCGGCCTGGTCACGGTCCTCATCCTGGCGAGTGTGGGCACAGCGGTCCTCACCCGCCCTGAGCCTCTCGTTGCCGATCCCGCCTTCGACGGGACCCCACTGGCGGGCGCGCAGGTCACGGGCCGCCTCGGCGGAGTCATCGATGCCGGATTCACGGCGGTCAAGGACTTCTCCGACGACAACGACGCCTTCTACGACCAGGTGCTGGCGACACTGCGCAATCAGTGGAATACGCGGCCCCTGACCGGCAACTGGTCGGATCAGGGGATGGTCCCTCCTCCTGCCGGTGAGAATCAAGCGCCGAAGGCTGACGTGTCGACGTTCGTGTTCGGCTCCGATCTGCACTGCAACATCGGTATGGCCCGGGTGGTCGGTGCGGTCGCTCGGATGAGCGGTGCCGATGCCTACATCGACGGGGGAGACGTGACGATGACGGGCACCTCTGCGGAGAACTACTGCCTCGACGTGCTCGACGACGAGCTGCCTGACCAACTGCCGCGGATGATCGTCAAGGGCAATCACGACTCCACCGAGACAACGGATCACGCGAAAAGCCAGGGCTGGAAGGTCCTCGAGAACTCAAGTGCTCAGATGAGCGGAGTAACGTTCTTCGGCGGCCCGGACCCCAGGCGGACCGTGTTCGGATCCGGGCCGCAGCTCGAGACCGATCTCACTGCCGATCAGTACGCACAGAAGCTCAGTGACGAGGCGTGCGCGAACGACTTCGACATCATGCTCATCCACGATCCACGGATCGGAGCGCCATCTCTGCGCTCCGGGTGTGCCAAGTACAGCCTCAGCGGACACTGGCACAGGCGAGTGGGTCCGGAGACCCTGGGCAGCGGAGTTCGTTATGTGAG
The DNA here is from genome assembly GCF_040256645.1 of Brevibacterium sp. CBA3109. Taxonomy (NCBI): domain Bacteria; kingdom Bacillati; phylum Actinomycetota; class Actinomycetes; order Micrococcales; family Brevibacteriaceae; genus Brevibacterium; species Brevibacterium koreense. The sequence goes on from NZ_CP158281.1 coordinate 1,020,911, forward strand.
TTCGACAACAGGAGGTGCGCTGGCAAATGCACTGACCCCGGGGCCGTTGAAGATGGACGCGGAACTGAGCATTCTGCGCGTAGACAATCGGACCAAACGACCCATCGACGTCCAGATCGTCACGGTCAGCCCGGACAAAACGGTCACGATCGATCCCTGGAAGACCTTCCCGGCGCCGGTGCCGCTCATCGCTCAGCCGCCGCAGTCGGAGCCGACGAGCGAGAACGAATGAGGGCTGAGGAAGTCGAATGTCGTCAGGTGCCGGCGGTCGGTTCGACTAACGGCGGTCACAGACGGTATGCTCGTTTCTCGTGGTTGGACACGTCTCGAAGAACACGAATCGAGGGTGTCGAATCGAAGGGGTGTGGCGCAATTGGTAGCGCAACGGTCTCCAAAACCGTAGGTTGCAGGTTCGAGTCCTGTCACCCCTGCGCAGTTGATATCTGCTTGAGTCATATCGGCGAAACGCCGTCCTCGACGGGCTTGAACAATTGTGCTGTCCCAATGGAAACCGACCGAGTGAGGACGTGTGAGCGACACACCGGCAAAGAAGACTGGAGATACGCCCAAGGGCGCCAGTCGTAAGCAGCTCGGGTTCTTCGGACGAATCTTGCAGTTCTTCCGTGAGGTCATCGCGGAGCTGAAGAAGGTCGTCACCCCGACACGTAAGCAACTGGTCAATTACACTCTGGTTGTGCTGGGCTTCATCCTCTTCATGATGCTTCTCGTGGTGGTTCTCGACCTCGTGTTCGGCAAGCTCGTCGGATTCGTCTTCGGTGGAACACCGCTGTGGCCATTGTGGTGAATCACCCTCCAGCGGTGATCACTTGGACTTCAAGCACGTTGCAGACCCTTCACTCCCATATGGGAATCACTACACGCGAAGCGAGGAATTGATCGGTGTCGGATACCAGTTCACCTGAGCAGGAAACCCCTGAGACACAGAGCGCCACTCCAGAGGAGTCGAGCGTTGCACCAGTGGTGGAAGACGTGGAGAACGAAACCTCCGCTGTGAGCGCCGATGACGCCCCGGCCGAAGATGCTCCCGCTGACGAGGCATCCACCGCGGACGCAGTCTCTGACGAGACCGTCGCCGCCGACGCTGCCTCTGACGACGAGAATGCCGCAGCTGACTCCGATGAGGTCGCTTCAGACGACGGCGCGGTAGCCGATTCCGATGAAGCGACGGCCGATTCCGATGAAACGGATGAGGAGCAGGCAGAGGACGAGGTCGACCCGGCAGAAGAGTTCAAGTCGGAACTGCGTATGCAGGAGGGTGACTGGTACGTCATCCATTCCTACGCAGGCTACGAGAACCGCGTCAAGCAGAACCTTGAGAACCGTTCCATCAGCCTCAATCTCGAGGAGTTCATCTTCGAGTCCCAGGTGCCGATGGAAGACGTCGTTGAGATCAAGAACGGCCAGCGCAAGCAGGTTCGTCGCGTGCGCATTCCGGGCTACGTGCTCGTGCGCATGGAACTCACCGATGAGTCCTGGGGCGCGGTCCGCCACACCCCAGGCGTGACCGGATTCGTGGGCAATGCATACGACCCGACTCCTCTGTCCATCGACGAGGTCTTCACGATGCTCGCTCCGATCTTCGAAGAGCGCCAGGCCGAAGCGGCCGCCGCCGAAGGTGTGCAGGCTGAGCAGGCAGCGAAATCTGCACCTATCACCGAGGTGGAATACGAGGTCGGCGAGTCCGTGCTCGTCAAGGAGGGCTCCTTCGAAGGCCACCCCGCAACGATCCAGGAGATCCGTCCGGAATCTCAGAAGCTCACCGTGCTTCTGTCGATCTTCGAGCGTGACGTTCCTGTCGAGCTCAGCTTCGACCAGGTCTCCAAACTCTGAGTAAATTCTCAACGAACGTAAGGGCCCGGTGAATTCCGGGCCCTTACGCCATTCACGCCCAGTGACGCCTGTCACCGACATTTGCTCCAGGGTCTGCAGGCATGGAATACTGGTGTGGTTTGATCTCGGCTCTCATCGGAAGCCGTTGTCGAACGATGTGCCGTATTTCTCTGGCGCATCGAAACTTCAAGATTAAGGACCGTATATGCCTCCCAAGAAAAAGGTAGCCGGCCTCGTCAAGCTCCAGATTCAGGCAGGTGCCGCTAACCCGGCGCCTCCGATTGGTCCGGCGCTTGCCCAGCACGGCGTCAACATCATGGAATTCTGCAAGGCCTACAACGCCGCAACAGAGTCCCAGCGCGGGAACATCATTCCCGTTGAGATCACCGTGTTCGAAGACCGTTCGTTCACCTTCGTTCTCAAGACCCCACCGGCTGCAGAACTCATCAAGAAGGCTGCAGGCGTGAAGTCAGGTTCGGCTACTCCTCACACCGACAAGGTTGCTCACCTGAGCGCCGATCAGGTTCGCGACATCGCGAATGTGAAGATGCCCGACCTCAACGCCAATGACCTGGATCAGGCTGACCGCATCATCGCTGGCACTGCTCGCTCCATGGGCGTGACCACCGACATCGAGGTCTGAGACCAGACATTTCACTGTGGTAGGGCTCGCGCAGCCCGCACCACGACTGCAAGGAGAGAAGCAGATGGCAAAGCGTTCAAAGGCCTATGAGGCCGCGGCAGAGAAGATTGCCGCAGATGTGACATACGATCCGGCTCAGGCAATCGCCCTGGCCAAAGAGACCACGGTGGCAAAGTACGATGCCACCGTCGAGGTCGCCCTCCGCCTGGGTGTTGACCCACGTAAGGCGGACCAGATGGTGCGCGGCACCGTCAACCTTCCGCATGGTACCGGTAAGACCGCCCGGGTCCTGGTGTTCGCTGCCGGCGACCGTGCAGAAGCTGCCCGTGAAGCAGGTGCTGACTTTGTCGGTTCCGATGACCTGCTGGAGAAGGTGGCCGATGGCTTCACCGACTTCGACTCGGCTGTTGCCACCCCTGACATGATGGGCAAGGTCGGACGTCTGGGTAAGGTGCTGGGTCCTCGTGGCCTGATGCCGAACCCCAAGACCGGCACCGTGACCATGGATGTTGCTAAGGCCGTGACCGAGATCAAGGGCGGAAAGATCGAATTCCGCGTCGACAAGCACTCGAACCTGCACTTCATCATCGGGAAGGTCTCCTTCTCGGACGAAGCACTGCAGGAGAACTTCGATGCAGCCATCGAAGAGATCCTTCGTCTGAAGCCGAGCTCCTCGAAGGGCCGCTACATCTCGAAGGCAACCGTGACGACATCGAACGGTCCTGCCGTTCCGATCGACGGTTCATCGATGCGTGTGATCTGATCCCTTTGCGGGATTGAGCGCAGACAGCAGTTCTGGGCGGGAAGTGAGGCAATCACTTCCCGCCCTTTCTGTTGCCTGATAACCCGCATCCGGTCTTGCCCGGATGGGGTATCGCGGATAGATTGTGAGCACCGAAGACTACTGTGTGACAACCGCCGATGGGGGTGGAGAACTCCGCCATGCATTCGACTCCGCTGCTTCGCGACGACTATCAGCGCATTGTTCGTCGCGCCCATGACAATTTGGCGTCACTGACTGCACCGGACACCACAGGCCCCGGTGTCCGCCCCGCTGTCCTCGAATCCTGGAACCGATCCCTTGGCCGGCTTCGCGATCCGGCCGGAGTGCGTGTGCGCATGGCCTATGAGGCCGATCAGCTCGCTGAGGTGAGACGCCGGCATCCGTTCCACTCCATCATGGGTCTGCTGCGGTCACATCTGATCGAACCTGCCAAGGAGGCAGGGCTGCTGGTGGCGCTCGGCGATGAGCAGGGGCGTCTCCTGTGGGTCGAGGGCGAGCGCGCTGTTCGCATCCGCGCCGAGTCCATGGGCTTCGTCCCGGGCACTGACTGGTCGGAGGACGTGATGGGCACCTCTGCACCCGGTCTCGCGCTGCGCTCGGGCAGTGCCGTGCAGATCAGTCAGGCCGAACACTTCTCCGCCGAAGTGCACTCGTGGAGCTGCAGTGCAGTGCCTGTGACCCATCCGCTGACCGGTCAGGTTCTGGGCATCATCGATGTCACCGGCGGCGATGACGCAGTGTCGTCCATTGTCCTGCCGTTGCTGAATTCGACGGCGCAGGCTGCCGGTGCCGGGCTGTCCAAGCTCTACTCCCCGGACTCCGGTGGGCTGTTTCCTGTCGGCACTGGTCAAGGTGCTTACCTCGAAGTCACGGGAGTGCGTCCCCAGCTCTCCGGCTCGGACGGCACCCGGATCACGCTGTCGAGACGCCACGCTGAGATCATGCTGCTCCTGGCCGACAACCCCGACGGGATCAGCGGTGCAGGGCTCGCCGACAGGCTGTGGGCGTTCGGCGGAAGTGAAGTCACGGTCCGTGCGGAGATCGCGCGTCTGCGCAGAACCATCAACCACCTCGGCGATCTGCGCCTCGAAGCCCGGCCCTACCGTCTGCGGGGAGACATCGACAGTGACGTCGAACGCACGTACCGGGGCCTGGCCCAAGGTGACGTGGAGACTGCGTTCAACTTCTATCAGGGGCATGTGCTCCCCGATTCCGACGCCCCCGGAGTTCGGGAGATCGGTGCGCAGCTGCAGGCGCTGATTCGGGAAAGCCTCCTGCAGGACGGGACCTGGCAGCAGCTGTGGCGATATGCGGGGCTGGCCGAGGCTCGCGATGATTCGGAAGTGCTGATGGCGGTGCTGCGGCTGGCCCCGCCCGAAGCGCCGGAACGCAACGCAGCCGTGGTACGACTTGAGGCCCTCGGATACTGATTCAGATCCTCGGATACTGACTCCGTGGGGCTTAAGCAATCAGCTCGACTTGTGTGATGCAACCCACATGCAACGTTGGCCTGCGTACCGTGAAATGCAATCGGAGACACACATCCGATCGCCGCATACGCATCAAAGGAGTTGCAATGACTGTTTACGCTCAGCCTGGTCGAGACGGATCGCTCGTCACCTTCAAGCCACGGTACGAGAACTTCATCGGCGGAGGGTGGGTCGCTCCCGCCAATGGAAACTATTTCGAGAACCCGACACCCATCACGGGCAAGACGTTCTGCGAGGTGCCCGCCAGTACTGCTGAGGACATCGAACTCGCACTCGACGCCGCACACAAAGCGGCTCCCGCCTGGGGCAAGACCTCTGTCGCCGAGCGAGCGGTGATCTTGAACAAGATCGCTGATCGGATCGAGGAGAACCTCGAGATGATAGCGGTGGCCGAGACCTGGGACAACGGCAAGGCGGTCCGTGAATGCCTCAACGCCGACATTCCCCTGGCCATCGATCACTTCCGCTATTTCGCCGGGGCGATCCGGGCGCAGGAGGGCGGCCTGTCGCAGATCGATGACGACACGGTGGCCTATCATTTCCACGAGCCGCTCGGCGTGGTCGGCCAGATCATTCCCTGGAACTTCCCGATCCTCATGGGCGTGTGGAAGATCGCGCCGGCTCTGGCAGCAGGCAATGCCATCGTCCTCAAGCCTGCCGAACAGACTCCGGCCTCTATCCTCGTCCTCGTCGAACTCATTGCAGACCTACTGCCCGATGGTGTCCTCAACGTCGTCAACGGCTTCGGGCTCGAAGCGGGCAAGCCCCTGGCGTCGAACAAGCGAATTAGGAAGATCGCGTTCACCGGTGAGACGACCACAGGCCGTCTCATCATGCAGTACGCTTCCCAGAACATCATTCCGGTCACCCTCGAGCTCGGCGGCAAGTCCCCGAACATCTTCTTCGACGACGTCAACGCCAAGGATGACGCCTACTGGGACAAGGCTCAAGAGGGCTTCACCATGTTCGCGCTCAATCAGGGAGAAGTCTGCACCTGTCCGTCCCGTGCACTGGTCCAGGAATCGATCGCCGATCCCTTCCTCGACGCGGTGGCAGAACGGACGAAGAAGATCGTGCAGGGCAACCCTCTCGACACCGACACCATGATGGGTGCGCAGGCCTCGAACGACCAATTCGAGAAGATCATGTCCTACCTCGACATCGGAAAGCAGGAAGGCGCTGAGGTGCTCACTGGCGGAGCCCGGGCCGACCTCGGCGGGGACCTGTCCGGAGGCTATTACGTGCAGCCGACTATCTTCAAGGGCAACAATAGGATGCGGATCTTCCAGGAGGAGATCTTCGGCCCCGTCGTGTCGGTGGCCACCTTCAGCGACTACGACGACGCCATCTCCACGGCGAACGACACACTCTACGGACTGGGCGCCGGAGTCTGGTCGCGCAACGGCAACATCGCCTACCGCGCGGGCCGTGACATCCAGGCTGGACGCGTGTGGGTCAACAACTACCACGCCTACCCGGCGCATGCGGCCTTTGGCGGCTACAAGGCCTCCGGCATCGGGCGTGAGAACCACCTGATGATGCTCGACCACTACCAGCAGACGAAGAACCTGCTGGTCAGCTACTCGGAGAACGCTCAGGGCTTCTTCTGAGGCGCAGCTTCTTCCGAGCACACGCGGACGTTGTCAAGACGGCAGCGACGCAGACAGCACAGCCAACATCGTTACAAGGGAGTCAATGATGTCAGACATGAAAGCGGCAGTCGTCGAAGAGTTCGGCAAGGACCTCGTGGTCGGAGACAACGCAATACCCGAGCCGGGTCCGGGCCAGGCACTGGTCAAGGTCATCGCCTCAGGGGTGTGCCACACTGATCTGCACGCAGCCCACGGAGACTGGCCGGTCAAGCCCAAGATTCCCCTCATCCCCGGACATGAGGGAGTGGGAACCGTGGAGAAGGTCGGCCCTGGCGTCACCGATGTCACGGTCGGACAGATGATCGGAAACGCCTGGCTGTGGAGCGCCTGTGGAATATGCGAGCACTGCCGCCAGGGGTGGGAGACTCTGTGTGAGCAGCAGGTCAACGGCGGGTACGGCGTCGACGGATCGTTCGGTGAGTACATGCTCGTCGATACGAAGTTCGCCGCTATCATCCCGGAAGGCTCGGACCCCTACGAGATCGCCCCGGTGCTCTGCGCCGGAGTCACCGTGTACAAAGGGCTCAAGCGCACCGAGGTGAAGCCCGGGCAATGGGTTGTGATCTCCGGCATCGGCGGGCTCGGCCACATCGCTGTTCAGTATGCGGTGGCAATGGGGATGCGCGTCATCGCCGTCGACGTCGCCGACGACAAACTGGCCCTGGCGACGAAGCACGGCGCGGAGATCACGGTCAACGCCTTCGCAGCGGAACCGGCCGAGATCATCCAGGAGAAGGTCGGCGGCGCGCACGGCGTGCTTGTCACGGCGGTGCACCCGAAGGCATTCGGGCAGGCGATCTCAATGACCCGTCGAGGCGGCACCATCGTCTTCAACGGACTGCCGCCGGGAGACTTCCCCGCACCGATCTTCGACATCGTCCTCAAGGGACTCACGATCCGCGGTTCGATCGTCGGCACCCGCCAGGACATGGTTGAGGCGCTGGAGTTCTACGCCGCAGGGAAGATCCACCCGACGTTCAGTAAGCGACCGCTCGGCGACATCAACGCGATCTTGGATGAGATGATCCACGGCAAGATCGACGGCCGAGTCGTAATCGAATACTGAACCTCACCTGCTACCTGACGGCGGCCCTGATACCTCGCGCCAGGTATCTGGGCCGCCGTCAGGTAGTTCGGGCAGGAATGTGGCCAGCATCTCCGTCATCGATTGGACTTGACTCGAGCACCTTCGATAGACTTCAACTACCCAAGACCGTCGGTCTTTTCGGTATCAGCAGAATTCGCAATCGGATCCTGTTGCCCGGAGACGAAGACTCCAATGGAGTGACCTGCGCAGGTGAGCACGAGATTCTTCCGATGAGTTCCTATGATCTCATCATTCGAAGCGTTTCACGCATGCCTGCGTGGAGCGCTTTTTTGGTGTTGGGACGCGACCGGCGACTGTACGAAAGGAACTACCATGGCGAGGCCAGACAAGGCAGCCGCAGTAGAGGAGCTCAAACAGCAGTTTGAGAACTCCGATGCTGTGTTGCTGACCGAGTACCGCGGTCTCACCGTTGCGCAGATGCAGAATCTGCGCGTTTCACTCGGTGAGAACGTCAGCTACGCCGTGGTAAAGAATACGCTCACTGCTATTGCAGCCAAAGAAGCCGGAATCAACGATCTCGATGAGTTCCTCAGCGGACCCACCGCGATCGCATTCGTCAACGGTGAACCACCAGAGGCTGCAAAGGCATTGCGTAACTTTGCCAAGGCGAATTCTCAGCTCGTATTGAAGGGCGGCTACTGGGATGGTGCCGTCCTCAGTGCTGAGAATGTCAACAAACTCGCCGACCTCGAACCACGCGAAGTGCTGCTTGCAAAGGCAGCTGGTGCAATGAAGGCAAGCCTCCACCAGGCGGCTTACCTGTTCACCGCTCCGATGGTCAAGGCCGTGCGCACTGTCGACGCTCTCCGCGAGAAGCAGGACAACGCTCCTGCTTCAGACGCCTGAGCATCACCCTATAAATCCGGTCGCTCACAGTGACCACCAAAGGAAGGACTGGCCACCATGGCTAAGCTCACCCCCGAAGAGCTCATCGAAGGTTTCAAAGAGCTCACCCTGATCGAACTCTCGGACTTCGTCAAGAAGTTCGAAGAGGTCTTCGAAGTTGAAGCTGCTGCACCTGCTGCCGCAGTTGCCGCTGCTCCTGCTGCCGCTGAAGAAGCTGCTGAAGAGCAGACCGAATTCGACGTCATCCTCGAATCGGCCGGCGAGAAGAAGGTTCCTGTCATCAAGGAAGTTCGTGGGCTCACCTCCCTCGGACTGAAGGAAGCCAAGGACCTCGTCGACGGCGCACCTAAGGCCGTTCTCGAAGCCGTGTCCAAGGACGCAGCCGAGAAGGCCAAGGAAACACTCGAGGGCGCGGGCGCAACCGTCACCCTCAAGTGATTTCGCTGGCAGCGGTCTGACCGCTGCCGCATCGAAGAACCCCACAGCTGATGCTGTGGGGTTCTTCACGTTTGCAGGCAACGGCTCAGGCGCAGAAACGCCAGAGATGTTCCAAGACTGCAACCGACGAGATTTAGGGCATGAAGCGCTCGCATACTAATCTTGTCAGGTGACCAAGACAACCGATTCTCAGACGGCGCTGCTGGAGCATCTCCGCAGTCGTATCCGCGAGGGTTGGGACCACGATCCGCTCTTCATCGACCCGTCTGTCGAACCGTGACTGACACCGAGACAGAAGTCGTCCCTCACCCACGCCTCGGCGCAGGCGTCCACGTCGGACATTCCTCATTTCATTGCCATCGTGCCCGGCCTCTCGAACTCCGAGGCGGCCCAGGACGGCTGGGGTCGTTTCACCGCTGACTTCGCATATTCGATGTTCGAGAGCGCCAAGGCCGAACAGATCATCGTCATCTTCTCAGAAGCCGAATACTCGGCCTCAACCTTCGCCTACATCGTCGATGACAGCGGCCCGAGGGTTCCTCGAGTCTCAGATCAGCTGCAGCGCTCGAAGACCAATCGCTTCTTGCCCGTCGAACTTGCGGTGCCCTATCACCTGAACCTGCTCATCGCGACGGTGAAGGGAACCGAACCACCACCTCTGCCGGACTTCGACCCGAGGGCGGACGAGGATGACTACATTCAAGCAAACGGACTCGACTACGGTGATCCGGACGGCTTCGTCTTCAAGGCAACGGCTGCTGCGGCGATCGGACTCACCGCGTGGGTGCTCCTGCGACGCAACAGGTACGCCTGGCGGAATAATCTCACCCGAGGTCCGGAACTGGTGAGGAACCGCAGACTTCCTCAGGCGCTCGAGGCTGCACTCCGTGAACTGCCCGACCCTGCAGCCCCGGACGAGGAGATGTGGGCACTGCACGACCGTGGCCGACGCGTTCAGACAGCGATCACAGAGATCGTGGCAACACATCCCGACTGGGCCACCGATATCGATTTCTCGCATCGCCACGCGATCCTGGCTCTGACCGAGACTGATCGTTGGCTGCAGAAACACCTGCAGCGGACCCCCTCGGCGAAGGGAACGAAGACTCGGGACGAGGAGCCGCGCTTCTGCTTCTTCTTTCCGACACATACGGGGGCGATCTCCGGCTTCGCGTGGAGGCAGGGAACAGCTGTGCTGACGATCAACGTCTGTGTCGACTGCCGTGCAGACCTTAACGCCGGGCACGAATCCGAGTGCCTGATGGTGCCGAAGGCCCCTGGGGCGAAGAGGGTGAAAGCCGTTCCCTACTATCAACGTGATGACGCATACGCAGTATCGGGTTTCGGCAGCTTTGCGGATCTCGAAGACGCGATCGTGACGAAGATGGGCAGCGGTCGAGAATGAACACGTGGGTCAGAACGATCATCGCCGTCATCATCTTCGGCGCAGTTGCTGCAGGGTCGACCTCGGTCAGCATCTGGCGATTCAACGAGGCGAAGCAGGAGCGGATAGCAGTCGAAGAGAGTGACAAGATCTCCGTCGACTCGGTCTACGACGACCGCATCCGGAGTGGGCTCGACCCGAACTACGACCCCGCGACCTATCAGGATTTGGCGAAGGATCTGGAATCAGATCCGATCCATGTCGACGACTATCTGGCATTCGACGTTGATGACGAGGGACTTGAAGCCATCCGCGGCGAGCTCGAGGGGCTTGACGTCCCGATCTACGTGGCGTTCATCAACCACACCCAGCTCGATGACACAGATGCGAACTTGGACCTCAAGGCCGCCCGTATCGCGCATGAGCTCGACAGTGATGGGGCCACCGTCCTCGTCGTCAGCCCCTTCGGTCAGAGCATCGGGTCCAAGGAGGTCGAACGCGACATTCGGCAGCGTCCGGAACCGGGCCCCGACGATACGCTGACCACCACGGGCCTGGCCTGGGTCCAGGCGCTGAAGAACGCCCAGCCGCAGAAGCTGGAGGCGGCAGAGCCGCTGGTGGCCGAGGACAACTCCGATGACTCTCATGAACTCTCATATTCCCCGGTCTCAGCCATCTCCGGCGCCATCTTCGGACTCGTCGTCGGCGGGGTGATCGCGCTGATCGGAGTCGCAGGCTGGGGCTACTGGCGTCGGGAGCGTGAGGGACTCACCTCTGGTGCCAACACACGGTCCGTCAATCATCGGAACCGAAGGAAGTGAACGTGGACGCAACGCAGATCGCTGATTCTCTCAAGGCAGATCACTTCTACATCGACGAGTCCGCCGTGGGCACCCTCGATTCTCGCCTCGTCGACAAGGCCAAGTCGACCACACAAGGGTTGGACTTCGACGTCTATGTCATCGCCGTCGACGACAAGGTCCTCGACCTCGACCTGCTCCGGGAAGTGGCTGCCGACCACGGAGGCGAGGGCTCCTTCGTCCTGATCAGCGACACAACACAGCTCTACACCGAGGTGCAGATCGAGGATGATCATGATCTCGCGATGCAGGTGATGGAACAAAATGCCAACGCCCACGCCCAATGGAGCGTCCAGACGCCGTCGCTGTCGAAGCTGAATACGCTGCTCAAGTTCTACGCCCATCCGGAGGCAGTCAAGGAACCGGGCGAACCTGTCGCAGGGCAGGAGGTGCCCGGCAGTGACTTCGGCCAGGAGAGCAACTCAAGCAGCTTCGCACCGATGTTCCTCGGCGGAGCCGTCCTCGTGCTCGCGCTTGTCATCGCCGGAGTCTTCCTTGTCCGCACACTGAAGTCGAGAGCGGCCGAGAGCCGCAGGCACCACGAATTCCGACTGCCCCGCAAACTCCTGGACCGGGTCGACTCCCTGCAGCGGACATCGCTGCGCGACGACATCAACGCCGACACCTCCCGGATCGCCGGCGAAATCGATCGTCTGCAGACATCGAACCTCGACGCGGACAAGGCCGCCAAGGTGGAGAGAGCACTCGACGGCTACCAGATCGCTCGCAGCATCGTCGATGATAGGGACACCGAACGCATCGATCTCGCCGGTGCGATGGTTCTGCTGCGGCAGGCAGGACGTGAACTCGCCGAGGTGGAGTCGGGTAAAAAGGGGAAGCCGGGCACGCGCAACCGCAGCAAGCTCCCGCAGAGTCTGTGCACGATCAACCCCCTCCACGGAGAGGCACAGTCCACGACCCGTCTCGATGCTGACAGCTCAGGGGTGCGTGTGCCCGTCTGCGGCAGCTGTCAGAACGACCTGCAGGTCGGCAATCAGCTGCAGTGGATCTTCGACGGTGATACGCCCTACGCCGAAGGCGAGAGCATCTGGGCTCAGACCCTCTTCGGAGCCATTGGAGGCGACCTCGTCACCGCGCTGCATCGGCAGGGCCGATGAGTTGCTCCCGGGGGAAGCTGCGGTCATGGTCACCGGGCATCGTACGGGCGGGCAGAGCCACCTCGGCGTCGGCCTGATTCATCCGCAGACCATCGATATCGGCAAGCTGACGCTCCACGAATGCCCGGTCCACAGGCACACCGTGGCCGGGCACGAAGACTGTGGCCTCCGGGAATGACAGCAGGGTCTGCAGGCTGGTCACCCACTCGCTCAGTGAAGCATCGTTGCCTGCCTGCGGGGGATCGCCCTCTTCCACCAGGTCCCCGGTGAACACGATGCCCTGATCGACCAGGCGCACGACGAGGTCCGCTGTGGAGTGTCCGCCCAGCACATGGAATTCGACCCGACAGTTCCCCAGGTCGAGCATGGCCCCCGACTCAGGTCCATCGATGGGGGAGACCTTGACGATGAGGGCGTTGGGGTCCACAGGAAGCTCGGATGCGAACTCGGCGGTCTCGGGTGCATTGCGGACGGCGTCGAGTGCGATCCAGGCCGTCGCCTCCTGGTCCCGGGCGAATGATTCGGAGACGTGGAAGGTCTCGACGCCTGCCTCGGCCAGGGTGGCACTGCCGAAGAAGTGGTCCCAATGGTCGTGGGTGATGGCGGCATCAATGGGATTGTCTCGGCCCGTCACCTCGAGGCTCAGCTGCTGGGCCCTGCAGGCCAAGTGGTCCGCGGCGCTGGGCCCGGGGCCCGAGTCGACGATGAGGCTGCGGTGGGATCCGGTGATGATTCCGCAGTTGACCGCGGCCGGATTCTGACTGAGAACGCTGACATTGACCATGGATGCAGTCTAGAACGTCGGCTCATTTGGACTGCTCACATCTCATCCCGATCTCGCCGTGACGATGAGATCGAGGGCATCCTCGCCGAGGTGCTGCCGCCTTTACCAGGGTCGCACACTTTTACGACCGCGCTGAGGTGGCAGGGATGGCAATGTGGGCATGTGTCGGTCTGTGGAAAAAGCGTCTTGCATGACTTGACCGGTTGCTATAGACTTGATATTTGCGTTGATCTGCCTGTGGCGTGCCTTCATATAGCGGGGGGCACCTCATTTCCACTCAAGTGAACCACGTTGTCGCCCGGTGTCGAAGTCTGACACATCTGGGGTCGTCGATGTGACTTCGGGTGGAGGGTCAACCTATCAATTGGTGAAGCACTCGGAAGGATCCCATTGGCCGCCGCCAACGATAACACCAGGACCGCTAACGCCCCCAAGAGAATCTCCTTCGCGAAGATTCGCGAACCGCTCGAGGTTCCCGATCTGCTCGGTCTGCAGACGGATAGCTTCGATTGGCTCATCGGCTCAGAATCGTGGCAGGACCGCGTCGCCGAAGCCATCGAAATCGGAGACGATTCCGTCGCAACCACCTCGGGACTCGAAGACATCTTCGAAGAGATCTCACCGATCGAGGACTTCGGTGGATCGATGTCACTGTCGTTCCGGGAGCATCGGTTCGAAGCTGCCAAGTACTCCATTGATGAGTGCAAGGAACGCGACATGACCTATTCGGCACCACTGTATGTGACCGCCGAATTCATGAACAACAACACGGGCGAGATCAAGAGCCAGACGGTCTTCATGGGTGATTTCCCGCTGATGACCGACAAGGGCACGTTCATCGTCAACGGCACCGAACGCGTTGTCGTCTCGCAGCTCGTGCGTTCGCCCGGTGCCTACTTCGAGTCCAGCGTCGACAAGACCACTGACAAGGACATCTTCACCGCGAAGATCATCCCTTCCCGTGGTGCCTGGCTGGAGTTCGAGGTCGACAAGCGCGACCAGGTCGGCGTGCGTCTTGACCGCAAGCGCAAGCAGTCCGTGACTGTTCTGCTCAAGGCCCTCGGCTGGTCCGAAGCGAAGATCCTCGAGGAGTTCGGCGAGTTCGAGTCGATCCGCGAGACCATGGCCAAGGACACGGTCAACACGCAGGACGAAGCGCTGCTCGACATCTACAAGAAGCTGCGCCCGGCAGAGCCCGCGACCGCTGAAGCGGCACGCAACCTGCTCAACAACCTGTACTTCAACCCCAAGCGCTACGACCTGGCCAAGGTCGGCCGCTACAAGGTCAACCGCAAGCTGGGTGTCGACGCCCCGCTGAGCGACTCGGTCCTCTCGACCGATGACGTGGTTGCGACCATCCGCTACCTCGTGTCTCTGCACGCCGGGGTCGACACCTCCAAGGGTGTCCGTGACGGCGAGAACATCGAGCTCAACGTCAAGCTCGATGACATCGACCACTTCGGCAACCGTCGTATCCGTGCAGTCGGCGAACTCATCGAGAACCAGGTCCGCACCGGACTCTCTCGCATGGAGCGCGTCGTCCGTGAGCGCATGACGACCCAGGACGTTGAAGCGATCACGCCTCAGACCCTGATCAACATCCGCCCCGTGGTGGCTGCGATCAAGGAGTTCTTCGGCACCTCGCAGCTCTCGCAGTTCATGGATCAGAACAACCCGCTCGCGGGTCTGACTCACAAGCGCCGTCTGTCCGCTCTGGGGCCCGGTGGCCTCTCGCGTGACCGCGCCGCCATGGAGGTCCGTGACGTCCACCCGTCGCACTACGGACGCATGTGCCCGATCGAGACTCCCGAAGGCCCGAACATCGGTCTGATCGGTTCGCTGGCCTCCTACGCCCGCATCAACCCGTTCGGATTCATCGAGACGCCTTACCGCAAGGTCGTCGACGGTGTCGTCACCGATGACACCGAGTACCTGACTGCCGACGACGAGCTCGAGTTCAACATCGCGCAGGCCAATGCGCCGTTGACCGAAGAGCAGCGTTTCGCCGAGGTCGAAGTTCTCGCACGTCCTAAGGGCGGCGGAGGAGAAGCCGAACTGGTCCAGTACGACACGATTGACTTCATGGACGTCTCCGCACGTCAGATGGTGTCTGTTGCGTCCGCACTGATTCCGTTCCTCGAGCACGATGACGCGAACCGTGCCCTCATGGGTGCGAACATGCAGCGTCAGGCTGTGCCGCTGGTGATGTCGGAGTCCCCGGTTGTGGGTACCGGCATGGAATACCGTGCCGCTGTCGACGCCGGCGATGTCATCACTGCCGATCGCCCGGGCGTCGTCACAGAGGTGTCCGCCGACTTCGTCACCGTCCTCGCCGACGATGGCACGATGCAGACCTACCGCGCCTCGAAGTTCAAGCGTTCCAACCACGGAACCTCGTACAACCAGCGCATCATCGTCGACGAAGGCGATCGTGTCGAGCCGGGCACTGTCCTGGCGGACGGACCGTCCACTCAGAACGGTGAGATGGCTCTGGGCAAGAACCTTCTCGTGGCGTTCATGTCCTGGGAAGGCTACAACTTCGAGGATGCGATCATCCTCTCCCAGCGTCTCGTTCAGGACGATGTTCTGTCCTCGATCCACATCGAGGAGCACGAGGTCGATGCTCGCGACACCAAGCTCGGTGCCGAGGAGATCACCCGCGATATTCCGAACATCTCGCCGGATGCCCTGGCTGACCTCGACGACCGTGGAATCATCCGCATCGGCGCCGAAGTCACCGATGGCGACATCCTCGTCGGCAAGGTCACCCCGAAGGGTGAGACCGAGCTGACACCGGAAGAGCGCCTGCTGCGCGCGATCTTCGGTGAGAAGTCCCGTGAAGTCCGCGACACCTCACTGCGTGTGCCCCACGGCGAGATCGGCACCGTCATCGGTGTCCGCGTCTTCGACCGCGAGGAAGACGACGAGCTTTCGCCGGGCGTCAACCAGATGGTCCGCGTCTACGTCGCCCAGCGTCGTAAGATCACCATCGGTGACAAGATGGCCGGTCGTCACGGCAACAAGGGTGTCATCTCGACCATCCTGCCCGTTGAGGACATGCCGTTCATGGCCGACGGAACCCCCGTCGACATCATCCTCAACCCCCACGGTGTTCCTCGTCGTATGAACATCGGCCAGGTCTTCGAAGTCCACCTCGGGTGGATCTCGAAGCAGGGTTGGAAGATCGAAGGCAGCCCCGAATGGGCAGCCGACCTGCCAACTGCGGCACGCGAAGCCGAAGCCGGAACCAATCTGGCGACTCCAGTCTTCGACGGTGCACACGAGCAGGAGCTGCGTGGACTGCTGGACTCGACGACTACGAACCGCGATGGGGATCGACTCATCGATTCCTCGGGCAAGGCCCAGCTGTTCGACGGTCGCTCCGGTGAGCCGTTCCCGTACCCGATCGCTGTCGGTTACATGTACATGCTCAAGCTCCACCACCTCGTCGATGACAAGATCCATGCCCGTTCGACCGGTCCGTACTCGATGATCACCCAGCAGCCGCTCGGTGGTAAGGCACAGTTCGGCGGTCAGCGCTTCGGTGAGATGGAAGTGTGGGCCCTCGAGGCCTACGGTGCGGCGTACACGCTGCAGGAACTGCTGACGATCAAGTCCGATGACATCCCAGGCCGTGTGAAGGTCTACGAGGCCATCGTCAAGGGCGAGAACCTGCCCGATCCGGGAATCCCCGAGTCGTTCAAGGTCCTCATCAAGGAGATGCAGTCCCTGTGCCTCAACGTCGAAGTTCTGTCTTCGGACGGAGCCGAGGTCGAGATGCGTGACGGCGAGGACGAGGTCTACCGAGCAGCTGAAGAGCTCGGCATCGACCTGTCGCGCCGTGAAGCCCAGACCGTAGAAGAAGTCTGAGGACTTCCACTTCAACCGACACAACTTCGCGATGAACGAGACGTTCATCGCCAGGAAAGAGGATTTACGTGCCTGACGTCAATTTCTTTGATGAGCTACGTATCGGTCTTGCTACCGCGGAATCCATCCGCGGCTGGTCACACGGTGAGGTGAAAAAGCCTGAGACCATCAACTACCGCACACTCAAGCCCGAGAAGGACGGACTCTTCTGCGAGAAGATCTTCGGACCCACTCGCGACTGGGAGTGCGCCTGCGGCAAGTACAAGCGTGTCCGCTTCAAGGGCATCATCTGTGAGCGCTGCGGCGTCGAGGTGACCCGCGCCAAGGTCCGTCGTGAGCGCATGGGACACATTGAGCTGGCCGCACCGGTCACTCACATCTGGTACTTCAAGGGTGTTCCCTCGCGCTTGGGCTACCTGCTGGACTTGGCTCCGAAGGACCTCGAGAAGGTCATCTACTTCGCCGCCTACATGATCACCTCGGTGGATGAGGACTCCCGCCACCGGGATCTGCCCAGCCTGCAGAACAAGATCGACATTGAGAAGCAGCAGATCGGCACTCGCCGTGACGCTGACATCGACCGTCGTGCCAAGAAGCTCGAAGAGGACCTGGCAGCTCTCGAGGCCGACGGCGGCTCCGCCCCGGCCAAGAAGAAGCTGCGTGATGTCGCCGAGAAGGAAATGGAGAAGCTGCGCAAGAACGCCGACCGCGAGGTCGACCGTCTTGAGCAGGTGTGGGACCGGTTCAAGAGCCTTAAGGTCAACGACCTCGAAGGCGACGAGAGCCTGTACCGCGAGATGTTCCACCGTTTCGGTCTCTACTTCACCGGTGCCATGGGCGCCGAGGCGATTCAGAAGCGTCTCCTCGACTTCGACCTCGAGGCCGAATCAGACAAGCTGCGTGAACTGATCGCTACGGGCAAGGGCCAGCGCAAGACCCGCGCCCTGAAGCGTCTCAAGGTCGTCAACGCATTCCTGACCACTGACAACAACCCCGAGGGCATGGTCCTCGACGTTGTGCCG
This sequence comes from Brevibacterium sp. CBA3109, assembly GCF_040256645.1. Taxonomy (NCBI): domain Bacteria; kingdom Bacillati; phylum Actinomycetota; class Actinomycetes; order Micrococcales; family Brevibacteriaceae; genus Brevibacterium; species Brevibacterium koreense. The sequence continues at coordinate 1,038,761 of NZ_CP158281.1, forward strand.
GTGGTGCCGCCTGAACTGCGCCCGATGGTGCAGCTCGATGGTGGACGTTTCGCAACGTCTGACCTCAACGACCTCTACCGTCGTGTGATCAACCGCAACAACCGCCTCAAGCGTCTGTTGGACCTCGGTGCTCCCGAGATCATCGTCAACAACGAGAAGCGGATGCTGCAGGAAGCCGTCGACTCACTGTTCGACAACGGTCGTCGCGGTCGTCCAGTGACCGGTCCGGGCAACCGTCCGTTGAAGTCACTGTCGGACATGCTCAAGGGCAAGCAGGGACGTTTCCGCCAGAACCTCCTGGGCAAGCGTGTGGACTACTCGGGCCGTTCGGTCATCGTGGTCGGTCCGCAGCTGCGCCTGCACCAGTGCGGTCTGCCCAAGACCATGGCTCTGGAATTGTTCAAGCCCTTCGTGATGAAGCGCCTGGTCGATCTCAACCATGCGCAGAACATCAAGTCGGCAAAGCGCATGGTCGAGCGTCAGCATCCACAGGTGTGGGATGTGCTCGAAGAGGTCATCACCGAACATCCGGTGCTGCTCAACCGTGCACCGACCCTGCACCGTCTGGGTATCCAGGCGTTCGAACCGCAGCTCATCGAGGGCAAGGCCATTCAGCTTCACCCACTCGTCTGCTCGGCATTCAACGCTGACTTCGACGGTGACCAGATGGCCGTTCACCTGCCGTTGAGCCCCGAGGCGCAGGCTGAGGCCCGCATTCTCATGCTCTCCGCCAACAACATTCTCAAGCCTTCGGACGGCAAGCCCGTGACCATGCCCTCACAGGACATGATCATCGGTCTGTACCACCTCACCTCCGAACGCAAGGGACTGGCCGGCGAAGGACGGTCCTTCTCCGGACTCGGCGAAGCCATCATGGCCTTCGATCGTGGAGAGCTGGACCTTGGTTCGCTGATCACGATCCGTCTTGAGAACGTCGTCCCCGGTGACGCTCTCGAGGTTCCTGAAGGTTGGGAAGCCGGCGATCCGCTGGACGTGCAGACCACTCTGGGTCGCGCGCAGTTCAATGATTACCTGCCTGCTGACTACTCGTTCGTGAACTCCACGATCGACAAGAAGGCACTCAGCCGCATCGTGAACTACCTGGCCGAGGAATACCCCAAGGTCGAGGTCGCACACACCCTGGACAACTTCAAGGCTGGCGGCTTCTACTGGGCGACCCGCTCGGGCATCACCATTTCGATGTCAGATGTGGTCTCACCCGAGGCCAAGACCGAGATCCTCGACAACGCCGAGGCCCTCGACACGAAGGTTCAGCAGCAGTATGAACTCGGTGCACTCACCGACGACGAACGCCGCAACGAGCTGGTCAAGCTGTGGACTGAGACGACCGAAAAGGTCGACCAGGTCATGCGGACGAACTTCCCAGAGGAGAACTCAGTTCTGCGTCTGGTGGAGTCCGGTGCATCAGGCAACTGGATGCAGGTCCGTCAGCTGGCCGGTATGCGTGGACTGGTGACGAACCCGAAGGGTGAGATCATCCCTCGTCCGATCGTTTCGAACTACCGTGAGGGACTGTCGGTGCTCGAGTACTTCATCGCCTCGCACGGTGCTCGTAAGGGTCTGGCCGATACTGCTCTGCGTACCGCTGACTCCGGTTACCTGACCCGTCGCCTCGTCGACGTGTCGCAGGACGTCATCGTCCGCACTGCTGAAGCCGATACGAACAAGGGCATCACCCTGCCTGCAGCCGAGCGCGACCACGAGGGCAACCTCGTACCGCACGAGTATGCAGAGACGAGCCTCTACGGCCGTCTCACGGTTTCAGACGTCTCCGACGCCGATGGCAATGTCATCGTGCCGGCGAAGACCGACGTCACCGCAGAGACGATCGATACGCTGGTCGCGGCAGGCATCGAGGAGCTCAAGGTGCACTCTGTGCTCACCGCTGACTCGGACACGCAGATCTCGGCCATGCACTACGGTCGTTCGATGGCCACCGGCAAGCTGGTCGACATCGGCGAGGCCATCGGCACCGTCGCTGCCCAGTCGATCGGTGAGCCGGGAACCCAGCTCACGATGCGTACCTTCCACACCGGTGGTGCGGCCGCGTCCACGGGTGACATCACCCAGGGTCTGCCGCGTGTGACCGAGCTCTTCGAAGCTCGCACACCGAAGGGCTTCGCTCCCATCGCCGAGGCGACCGGACGTGCCAAGGTCGATGACAGCCGCAAAACCCGCTTCGTCGTCATCACACCCGATGACGGGGGCGAAGAGATCGAGCACGCAGTCTCCAAGCGTGCCCGACTGCTCGTCGAGGACGGACAGAACGTCAAGGCCGGCGAACAGCTGGTCATCGGTGCTGTCGATCCGAAGCAGGTGCTGCGCATCCGCGGTCGTCGTGAGGCCGAGCGCTTCCTCGTTGAGCAGGTGCAGAAGGTGTATCGCTCGCAGGGCGTGGGCATCCACGACAAGCACATCGAGGTCATCGTGCGTCAGATGCTGCGTCGCGTGACCGTGATCGAGTCGGGCGATACGAACCTGTTGCCCGGCGAGCTGGTCGACCGTGGTCGTTACCAGGGCGAGAACCGCCGCGTGGTCGCCGAAGGTGGCCAGCCGGCATCGGCTCGTGACGAGCTCATGGGCATCACGAAGGCCTCTCTGGCCACCGATTCGTGGTTGTCCGCCGCGTCCTTCCAGGAGACGACACGCGTCCTCACCGAGGCCGCTATGGAAGGCAAGTCGGACACCCTGCTGGGTCTCAAGGAGAACGTCATCCTCGGTAAGCTCATCCCTGCGGGCACCGGCCTGCAGACACACCGCGATATCGTGGTGGAGCCGACCGAAGAGGCGAAGGCCGAAATGTTCACGAACAGCTACGGTGACTTCTATGCAGGTATCGGCTCCGATTCCGGATCCGCCATCCCGCTGGAGGACTACGACTACGGCGCTTTCAGCTGAAGCGCCTCATCTGAGTCGCGTTCCTGTCGCTGAGTCTCCGGACTGAGCCGACAGGCACAGCAAGAGGGGCACCCACCAACTGGTGGGTGCCCCTCTTCGCTTATTCACACGGAGCCTGCGTCCGCTAGCCGAAGAGGACCTGAGCCTCTTCCCAGCGCTGGAGCGGAACTGATTTGAGGCGATCGACGGCCGAGGCCATGTCGACCGAGACGATGTCGGTGCCCTTGAGACTGGCCATCTTGCCCCAGTCGCCGTTGTGCGCGAGATCTGCCGCAGCCATCCCCAGGCGCGTGGACAGGACCCGGTCATAGGCCGTGGGGGAGCCGCCTCGCTGCAGGTGTCCGAGGATGGTGGCACGGGATTCGATTCCCGTGATCTCCTCGATCTTTGGCGCCAGGAAGTCCGCAATACCGCCGAGGCGGGTCCGGCCCTTGTTGTCGACACCGCGGTCGGCGACCTGTTCGTCGAGACCCTCGGGAATGAAGCCTTCGGCCACGACGACAATCGGGGCACGACCACGGTCCCTGGCCGAGGTCACCCACTCTTCGATCTGGTCGAAGGAGACGGGAAACTCGGGCATGAGGATCGCGTGGGCGCCACCGGCCATTCCCGCATGCAGTGCGATCCACCCGACGTTGCGGCCCATGACCTCGATGACCATGCACCGGTGGTGGGACTCCGCCGTTGTGCGGAGCCGGTCGATGGACTCGGTCGCGATGGCATGGGCCGAGTCGAAGCCGAAGGTGTAGTCGGTGCCGCTGAGATCGTTGTCGATGGTCTTCGGGACGCCGATGATGTTCAGACCCTCTTCGTGCACGAGTCGGGCGGCACCGGCCAGAGTTCCCTCGCCGCCGATCGCAACGATCGCGTCGATGCCGTGGGCGCTCATCACCTCACGCATCCGCTCCGGCCCGCCGCCCTCATAGGGGTGGGTGCGCGAAGTGCCGAGGATGGTGCCGCCGCGGCCGGAGAGTCCACGAACGTCGAGCATCGACATGTCGAACACATCGTCTTCGAGCAGGCCGCGCCACCCGTCGCGGATTCCGACGAACGTATCCTCGTGGGAGCGAATGCCCTTGCGGACGATTCCGCGGATGACCGCGTTGAGTCCGGGGCAGTCACCGCCGGAGGTCAGTACACCTATCTTCATTCCAATTGCCCCTGATCCTTTGCTCGGTAACCTTTGGCCAAATGCACGTCATGACCAGCCATGAAGGACACGCCCTTGAGGACGAGGGTCCCGTTCGAACCGTCTCCTTTGGCGGAGCCGCGGATCTCATTGCCGGCCATGATGTTGATCGTGTCGTCGCGGACACGCACACCCGGGGGAACGTAGATGTCGTGGCCGGCCATCATCGAATACGAGGTCAGTGACACTGTGACTCCCGGTCCCATCACGTCGCACAGGTCGATGTTGTCGCCGCCCATGAGCGAGTAGGTCGTCACCTCGGCCGTGCCGGCGGGCACATCGAGTTCGCGCCCCGACATGATGGCCACCGAGTTCATCGGCTTCGCTGAGCCCGGTTCGGCCATAGGAGCCAGTGAGGCGGGTCCGGCGCTGCGGGCCAGTGATGTCCCCGCTGTCGTTCCACCACCGGTCTGGCGCTGCAGGGTGCGGTAGAGCTCGTGTCCTTCGGGCAGATCGACGATGAGCGGCAGCAGCTCGTCTAGGTACTTCGCAGAAATCGCCTCATCCTGACGTTCGGCGGTCTCCTCCGGGTCGAGCCGACCGTTGCTGACAGCGTCGGTGATGACTCCGAGAACGGCGTCGCGGTCCTTGTCAGAAGCTCGAATGCGGGGCGCGGGCGAGTGCGGGGGATCTTCTTTGGCCATGACGCCCAGTGTAGCTGGGACCACACTTCGGCAGGAGCGATAAAGGCTATGCGACAGCGATAGGGACTCTCCGATTCCCACAGGCTGGCCACAGCTTCGACCAATGCTGGGCCTAAGACCGAGCGGAACTGTTGTCCTCATGAGACAGCACAGCATCCCTTGGGACCAGGCAGGTCCCCACGCCCACCCGTTCACCGCGACTCACGACGCCCCAACGTCCACGAACGTCGATCTCGTCGTTCCCGTCTACAACGAGGAGGCCAGCCTGGCGACATCCGTCGCAACGCTTCTGAGGGCCACGAGCGAAGGGGACAGCCACGTCACGATCATCATCGCTGACAATGCCAGCACCGACTCCACCCCCACCATCGCCGAGGCGCTCGCTGAGAAGCATCCCGACGTGCGGTATGTGCGCCTGGAGCAGAAGGGCCGCGGCCGCGCCCTGTCGAAGGTGTGGTCGGCCTCTGACGCTGACGTCGTGGCATACACCGATGTGGATCTGGCCACCGACATTCGCGCGCTGGATCCGATGGTCGAGGTCATCCGGTCCGGTATCGCCGATGTCGCCATCGCCAGTCGGCTGCTGCCGGGCCTCGACATCAGCCGCGGGGTGAAACGAGAGGTCATCTCACGCTGCTACAACCGCCTCCTGAGATTCAGCCTGGGAGTCGGCTACAGCGACGCTCAGTGTGGGTTCAAAGCGATGTCCGCGGAGGCCGCGAAGAAGCTGCTGCCGCTGGTCGAAGACACGGCATGGTTCTTCGACACCGAACTGCTCACCAGAGCCGAATGGGCCGGGCTGCGCATCCACGAATTCGGCACAGACTGGGTCGATGACCCCGATTCCTCGGTCGACGTCCTCGCCACCGCATGGGCCGATGTGAAGGGCATTCACCGGCTGCGGAGAGCGACCCGCCGTTCCGGGGGACAAACGCTGGGCATCGACGACGTTCCCGCTCCGAACACCGGAGCCCAGATCCTGCACTTCATCGATGTCGGCATCGTCAGCACCCTGCTGTATGCGGTCCTCTTCCTCTTCGGAGTGCAGATGTTCTCACCCGCTGTGGCCAACCTCGGCGCGCTTCTCATCTCAACTGTGGCCAATACCGGCCTCAACCGGCGACATACCTTCGGAGTCCGCTCGCCCCACCATGGTCTCGCGGCTCAGATCAAGGGTTTGGCGTCGTTCGCGCTGTGTCTCGGGTTCACCTCGGCGGGGCTGGCCATTTCTGCGAACTTCACCGGGCCCTTGGCGTCGGTCGGGACTCTGGCGGTGCTGACGTCGGCGAATCTGTTGGCCACGATCGTGCGCTTCGTGCTGCTGCGGACCTGGGTGTTCGCCATCGGCGCACACCATAACTCGAGGAGTGCACACCATGGATGAGAACCCTTCTGCGAACACCGGGGACAGGCAGCTGCGCCGGTTCTGGTACCCGGCGGCCCTGACCCTGCTGACCTTGGTCACGATTGCGGGGTTCCTCACCAATCTCAGCGCCAACGGGTGGGCGAATTCCTTCTATGCGGCTGCCGTGCAGGCAGGATCACAGAACTGGGAGGCCTTCCTCTTCGGCTCCCTGGACTCCGCGAACGCCATCACCGTCGACAAGCCTCCGGCGTCCCTGTGGGTGATGGCGCTGAGCGCGCGCGTCTTCGGGTTCTCCTCGTTCTCGATGCTCCTGCCGCAGGTGCTGCTGGCCGGAGCGAGTGTGCTGCTGGTGGCCCATTCGACGAGGTTGGCCCTGCACGGACACACGAGTGCCACACTCGAGCGGCTCGCCGCGCTGGGCGCAGGCCTCGTGCTCGCGCTCTCACCGATCACGGCGCTGATGTTTCGGTTCAACAACCCGGACGCTCTCCTGTTCACCCTCATGGCGGCAGCTGTCGTGGCGACCCAGCATGGGCTGAAAGCCGTGGGCAGCACACCTAGGACTGCGACGCGTGATGCCATTCTGTGGCTTGGCTTCGCCGGCATCTGCCTCGGCTTCGGCTTCCTCACCAAACAGTTCCAAGTGCTGCTCATCGTGCCGGGACTGGCCGTGGCCTGGGTGCTCTTCGCCCGCCGTTCATGGCTGCACCGGTGCCTTCTGCTCCTGGTTCCGATCGCATCAATGGTCATCAGCGCCGGCTGGTGGATCGCCCTCGTCGAGCTCACTCCCGCAGCCGATCGACCCTATGTGGGTGGATCACAGAACAATTCCTTCCTCGAACTGACCTTCGGCTACAACGGCTTCGGAAGGCTGACGGGCAACGAGGCCGGTTCCGTCGGAGGTGGTGGAGGCGGCCAGGGCGGTGGCGGTTGGGGAGAGACCGGCATCGCCCGACTGCTCACCGGCAGCTTCGGCGCCCAGATCGCCTGGCTCCTGCCGACCGCTCTGCTCCTGCTCGCCGTGATCGTCGTTCTTCTCATCCGCGCCGAGGTGGCCCGACGTCGCCGTGACCGCAGCACAAACCTGCCGGTTGCGCGGACATCGGGCAGTCTGGAGGCTGCCGTGATGATGTGGGGCGCATGGCTGGTGGTGACATGGCTGGTGCTCAGCAACATGAACGGCATCGTCCACGAGTACTACACGGTGGCTCTGGTGCCGGCGATCGCTGTGATCCTCGCCCTCGGAGTCGCGCTGCTTCTCACCCGGGCAAGCTACGGCGCCGTGCTCCTGCTGGCCCTGGCCTGGGCACTGACAGGGGCGTGGCAGTTCATCCTCACGGCCTCGATGAGCGGAATCCCCGGCTGGCTGCGCTGGGGCGTGCTCATGGTCTCCATCCTGGGCGCACTGTTCCTGATCGGCACCGGCCTCAGGTTCCGAGCGGGCCGAGACAGCCTCAGGCGGAACCGCGCTCTGATGTCGGCAGTGGCATCGGTGGCCCTCATCGCCAGCCTGGTGATCCCAACGCAGCTGAGTGTGCGCACGATCGCAGCCTCGACCGAAGGGTCGATCGTCACGATCGCCGGAACGAACTCGGGCATGGGCGGCCCGGGTGGCGGAGGCGGAGGCCCTGCGGGTGGGGGCGGAAGCCCTGCCGGTGGGGGCGGTCCCGCAGGCGACGACGGTGGCCGTGACGGCGAGGATGGTGGCGTCGGAGGCGGCGGGATGGGCGGTCTGCTCAGCGGAGCCACCCCCTCAGACGAACTCACCGAACTCCTCGGCGAGGACGCGTCCGACTTCACGTGGGCGGCGGCAGCGACCGGCGCCAACCAGGCCGCCGGCTACCAGCTGGCTGTGGAGGAACCCGTGATGGTCATCGGAGGATTCAACGGCACCGATCCCTCGCCGACTCTCTCAGAATTCAAGCAGCTTGTCGCCGAGGGGCAGATCCACTGGTACATCGGCTCCGGATCGGACGGTCAGAGCGGAGGACCCGGCGGAGGCGGGGACGGGTCATCCACCTCGGCGGAGATCTCCGCATGGGTAGAGGCGAATTTCGAGGCAACGACCGTCGATTCCGTTTCGCTCTACGATCTGAGCGCCGGATGAGGGGGATAATCGAATCATGAACGCGACTCTCACAGGCGCCGACGCAGCACCGGCACGTGTGCTCATCGTCGATGACGAAGCCAACCTGGCCGAGCTCCTGGTCATGGCCTGCCAGGTCAAAGGCTGGGAGGCCGTGAGCGTGGGCACCGGCAGGGATGCGGTGGCGCGGGCCAGGAATGAGCATTTCGATGCGATCGTCCTTGACGTCATGCTGCCTGATCTCGACGGGTTCGCCGTCATCGAGAAGGTGCGCGGCGAGGGCATCGACACTCCCGTGGTGTTCCTCTCCGCTCGCGACGAGGTCGATGACCGGCTCACCGGGCTGCGCCTGGGCGGGGATGACTATGTGACGAAGCCATTCAACCTCGACGAGGTCATCGCCCGGGTCGAAGCCAGGCTCCGGCGCAGCGCACCGGTTATCCCCAGCGGTGATGAAGATCTGCTGCGGGTGGGCGACCTGGAGCTCGATGCCCGCTCACACGAGGTGAGCAGGGCCGGTCACCCGATCGATCTCACGGCACGGGAGTTCGAGGTGCTGCTGCTGTTCATGCGCAACCCGCGGGCCGTGCTGTCGAAGGCGCAGATCCTCGACCGCGTGTGGGACTACGACTTCGGCGGCAACGGCAACATCGTGGAGTTGTACGTGTCGTATCTGCGGAGGAAGATCGACGCACCGTTCGAGGATCTGCCGAACCTCTTCCACACCAAGCGCGGAGCGGGCTACATCCTTCGGGCCGATCAGTGAAGGCCATTCCTCCTGTGCGCCGGTGGCGGTTGCAGACACGGCTGATCGTCCTCGCCAGCCTCGTCCTGATCCTGGTGGGAGCCGGGATCGGGGCCGCCTCATGGTGGAGCGTGCGGACCTCCCTGATGTCTGATCTCGACAGTCAGTTGGCCGGGATGACCCATCATGCCCGAGTCGATCCCGGGCCCGGACAGAAACCGGGGAACCCTCCAGCCTCGGATGAGACTGATTCCTCCACCTCTGTTGACCAGGCATTGCGCTACCTCTTCCAACCGGGAGTCGGCGACGGTGCTCTCGTGGTCGTCGGCACCGATGACTCTGCCGAAGGCCTGATCGCCGAGGCGGGGCGCGAGCAGCCGCAGACGCTTCCCACAGATGCGGTGGATGCTCTCCTCAACGTCGACGCAGCCACCGGTGGTGAGGAGCCGGACGGGGATCGCAGCGGTGAAGCGGCTGGTCCGGGGGAGGGCGGCGCATCCACGGGGCATCGTTCTGTCGACGTTCCCGGCTTCGGCACCTATCGTGTCGCGGCCTTTGACGACGAAGGAACGACGACTGTCTACGGGGTGCCGCAGAACAGCGTCGATTCGGCGCTTGAAAGAACGGCTTACACTACGGCACTCGCGGTGCTCATCGGCGTGCTCGCCACGGCACTGCTCATGGCCGTCATCATCCACAGGCAGCTGCGCGATCTCAGAGATGTTGCACGCACAGCCAGAGAAGTGACCGACCTCGAGCTGGGGGAGGGGGAGCCCGAACTGGCGCTGCGAGTGCCCTCAGAACTCGCGGTGCCCGGCACCGAGGTCGGTGACGTCGGCGCGTCGGTGAATCGGATGCTCGACCACGTCGGCTCCGCTCTTGACGAACGATATCGCGGGACAGAGCAGATGAGAAGATTCGTCGCTGACGCCTCACACGAGCTGCGGACCCCGATCGCCACGATCAGAGGATGGGCAGACCTCACCCGGCCGTATCGGGACGAGCTTCCTGTCCAGGTGCAGACATCGCTGGGCAGGATCGACTCGGGGGCGATGAGGATGTCCTCGCTCGTCGATGACCTGCTCCTCCTCGCCAGATTGGAAGCCGGCCGACAGCCGACCAAGGAAGACACCGTGGATGTGTCTGCACTGCTTTTGGAACTCGTCGAAGATGCGCACGTGCTCAGCCCGGACCATGAGATCCACCTGGATCTGCCCCCGGATGCCTTGGAGATCCGCGGCGCCGCCGATCAGGTGCGCCAGGCGGTCGCAGTCATACTCACCAATGCGTGCGTGCACACGCCAACGGGCACGCGAGTCCACGTTGAGGCCGAACACATTGAGGAGGCTGGGGCCCAGCAGATGGTGGCCGTTCGCATCAGCGATGACGGGCCGGGTATCCCCGAAGACATTCGCGACACAGTCTTCGACAGGTTTGTTCGCGGTGACGCGGCACGAACCAGAACTGAGGGAGTGCGCGGAGGCTCATCTGGTCTGGGTCTGTCCATCGCAGCCGGACTCGTCGAACTCATGCACGGCGAGGTGTCGATGACGACCTCGGAGGGCGGCACCGTGTTCGAACTCCGGTTCCGAGCTGCCTGAGGGTCTCTGGTCGCACCCGCGCTCAACTGCACAGGCTGGACACAGCCTCGACTGGGATTGGCGACAGCACGGCACACGACAGTGGAATCACTGACAACCAAGGAGACTTCATGACTGAGAACCAGAATCAGAACCCTGCCGACGCTGCCGCCCGATCCGACATATCCGCCCAGCCCAGCCCTGCTGGCACCATGGATTCGAACGATCGGAAGAAGAAGCGGCGCGTTCCGCTGATCCCCGCCATCCTTGCAGGTGCGGCCCTGTTCATCGTCGGTGGACTCGCCGGAGGAGCGGTGGGCGCCTCGACAGTGCTGATGTCGAATGACAGCGGCACAAGCCAGGGTACGGGTGGTCCTGGCGGCCAGCCGGGAGGCGGTCAGCAGGGTGGCGGCCAACAAGGTGGTGCAGGACCAGGCGGAGGAATGGCGCCGGGCGGCCAAGCCGGAGATGGACAGGGTTCGAACAGCCAAGACTCGAACGGCCAGGACTCGGATGGCCAAGACTCGAACAATCAAGGTTCGGACGGACAGTCGTCCCAAAATTCGGATGACCAGACGGCCGATGACACCTCGGCGGTGGACGACAGTAGCGAAGAGAACGTTGCCCTGACGGGGCTGAGCTCGGTGTCGCAGGAAGCGGCGGTCCTCAACCGAGAGCCCTGATTCTCTCTGCCGCGACGGAGTCCTATTCTGTTTCGGAAACAACTGTGCCCCCACCGATTGCGGTGGGGGCACAGTCATGAGCGCTCAGAACACTCTGCGGAGGAGGCCTCCGTCAGCGGTGCAGATCGAAACGGTCTGCCTCGACGAGCTTGCTCCAGGCCTTGACGAAGTCGTTGACGAACTTCTCCTTGGCATCATCGGAGGCGTAGACCTCGGCGAGGGCACGCAGCTCTGAGTTGGCGCCGAAGAGCAGGTCGATGCGGCTTCCGGTCCACAGCTTCTCTCCCCCGGGGGAGAAGCACTCGTAGACGTTGGCGGACTCGGACGGGCCGACCGGCTTCCAGACATTGCCGAGCTCGAGCAGATTGACGAAGAAGTCGTTCGTCAGCTCGCCCGGGCGATCGGTGAACACACCGAGCTCGGAGTCTTCGTAGTTCGCGCCGAGGACGCGCAGTCCGCCGATGAGCACGGTCAGCTCCGACGGGGTCAGGCCGAGGAGGCTGGCCCTGTCGAGGAGAAGATGCTCGGCCGAGAGCGGAAGGCCCTCTGTCAGGTAGTTGCGGAATCCGTCGTGAGTCGGCTCCAGGAAGGAGAACGAGTTGACGTCGGTCTGCTCCTGGGTGGCGTCTCCGCGGCCCGTGGTCACCGGGACGCTGACATCATGACCAGCTGCCTTCGCTGCGGTCTCGATGCCGACGGCACCGGCGATAGCCAGAACATCGGCGAAGGAGGCGCCGTTGTCGGCTGCGATGCCCTCGAGGACGCTGACGACCTGTTCCAGCTTCGCCGGCTCGTTGACGTCCCAGCTCTTCTGCGGCTCGAGGCGCAGACGTCCGCCGTTGACGCCGCCGCGGAAGTCCGAGCGGCGGTGCGTGGACGCTGCGGCCCAAGTGGTGGACACCAGCTGGGAGACGGTCAGGCCTGAGTTGCGAATGGCGGCCTTGACTGCCTCGAGGCCAGCCTCATCAAGCGGGGTGCCTTCTGGGACCGGGTCCTGCCAGATCAGCTCTTCGCTGGGCACCTCGGGTCCGAGGTAACGGGTGGCCGGGCCCATGTCACGGTGAGTGAGCTTGAACCAGGCACGAGCGAAGGCATCTTCGAACGCCTTCTGATCGTCCTTGAAGCGACGCGAGATCTTCTCGTAGATGGGATCGAAGCGCAGAGACAGGTCGGTCGTGAGCATGCGGGGCTCACGACGGCCGTCGCCCTGTGCCATCGGCACCATGTCATCGCCGCCGCCGTCGACCGGACGCCACTGCAGGTGTCCGCCTTCGTTTTCGAAGACTTCCCATTCATAGGCGAAGAGGATGTGGAAGAACTCGTTGTCCCAGCGGGTCGGGTGATAGGTCCAGGTGACCTCGATGCCGCTGCCGACGGTGTCGTTGCCCTGTCCGGTGCCGAAATCGGACTTCCAGCCCAGTCCCTGCTCTTCGATCGGTGCCGCTTCGGGGTCGCCGCCCTTGTGTGACTCCGGGGCTGCGCCGTGGGTCTTGCCGAACGTGTGACCGCCGGCGATGAGGGCGACTGTCTCCTCATCGTCCATGGCCATGCGAGCGAAGGTTTCGCGGATGTCGAGCGCGGCGGCCAGCGGATCGGGCTTGCCTTCCGGGCCTTCCGGGTTGACGTAGATGAGACCCATGGTGGTTGCGGCCAGGGGCTTCTGCAGTTCGCGGTTGCCCACATAGCGCTTATCGGTGCCCAGCCATTCGGTCTCTGAGCCCCAGTAGACGTCGTTGTCGGGCTCCCACACGTCCTTACGTCCGCCTGCGTAGCCGAAGGTCTTGAAGCCCATCGACTCCAGTCCGACGTTGCCGGCGAGGATGAACAGGTCGGCCCAGGAGATCTTTTTGCCGTACTTCTTCTTGACCGGCCAGAGCAGGCGACGAGCTTTGTCGAGACCCACGTTGTCTGGCCAGGAGTTGAGTGGGGCGAAGCGCTGCTGTCCCTCGCCGCCACCGCCGCGTCCGTCCTGGACACGGTAGGTGCCGGCTGAGTGCCAGGCCATGCGGATCATGAATGGGCCGTAGTGCCCGAAGTCGGCAGACCACCAGTCGGCGTTCGTCTTCTGGAGCTCTTCGATATCGGCCTTGAGCGCGAAGTAGTCGAGGCTGGCGAATTCGGCATCGTAGTCGAAGCCCTCGTCCATGGGGTCGCGTGCAGGCTGGTTCTTGGCCAAGATCTTGAGATTGAGACGGTTGGGCCACCAGTGCGAGTTCGCGTCGCCCTGGCTGGGAGCGGCCAGCGACTCGGCCTCAGGCGCAGGCGTCCCCGAGGTGGTGTGTGCGACTGGGCAGCCGCCTGTGGAGCTTTCGGTCATTGTGTACCTTTCACGGTCGAGCCCCGTCGGGCTCGGTTGAAGACAAAAGGGGTGAGGCTTTGTCGAAGGATGGATCGGCTTAGGCCGCCGAGGTGGCCCCGGAGGCTCCAGCAGGAGATGCTGATCCCGACGGCGATGCGTTGCAGTCGGGGCACAGTCCCCAGAAGGTCACCTCGGCCTGTTCGATGACGAATCCCGCGTCGTGCGAAGGTGTCAGGCATGGAGCCTGCCCGACCGTGCAGTCGACATCGACGATGAGATTGCATGATCGGCACACGAGGTGATGATGGTTGTCCCCGATGCGCCGTTCGTAGCGTGCCACGGACCCGGACGGCTGAATGCACCGCACGAGCCCAACCTCGGTGAGGGTGTGCAGTGAGTCGTAGACGGCCTGATGCGACACCTCGGGGAGCTGCTCACGGACGGCGCGAATGACGGTATCGGTGTCTGCATGCTGATGTTCACACACAGCTTCGAGTACCGCGACTCTCTGTTTCGTCACACGAAGGGAACTGTTCCGCAGTGCTGCGGTCGGCTCCGATTCGTGTCCATGCTTCTTCTCAGCCACGGCTTCAGCTTGCCGCCTTTTCTTGAATCAGTCAAGGAAGCGTGTCGAAGAGTTGTTTTGAGGAAGCGGTAGGCGAGGAGCGGCAGATGAGCAACTCTGACGGGGGAGTGGCGGGTATGTCGCCAAGCGCACAGGCGCTGGTTTTGACCAGATGCACGGGGCCGCGATATTCTAGGATGTGACTGATTGTGTTATCTGCGTCGGCGAACGACCATACCGGATGTTTTGTGAGATCCGGGTTCATTGTGAGAGTTCGTCAGAGGCAGGCCGCAGACGTGTCATTCTGCATAGGTTCCGTGTCATTGCGACACGCCCGAGTGCAGGGTTCACTGCGTCGCGCGAATACTGGCATCGGGCGTGAAGCTTCACCCGGTGTCCAGTCGGATATGTCCCACGGTTCACAAACATGGCTGATGCCATGGCCAATGTTGGGAATTAGGTTTATCGAGAAGCAAATGGAGAACGCTTAGTGCCGACAATCCAGCAGCTCGTCCGCAAGGGACGACATGTCAAATCCGCAGGATCCGACGCTCCTGCTCTGAAGAGCAGCCCGCAGCGTCGTGGAGTGTGCACCCGTGTGTACACCACTACACCCAAGAAGCCGAACTCGGCTCTTCGCAAGGTCGCTCGTGTCAAGCTTTCGAGCCAGATTGAAGTGACTGCCTACATTCCAGGCGAAGGACACAACCTGCAGGAGCACTCGATCGTGCTTGTGCGCGGTGGTCGTGTCAAGGACCTGCCAGGCGTGCGCTACCGAATCGTTCGCGGTTCGCTTGACACCCAGGGTGTCAAGGGCCGCCAGCAGGCACGCAGCAAGTACGGTGCGAAGAGGGAGAAGAAGTAATGCCACGTAAAGGTCCTGCACCCAAGCGACCGATCGTCATTGACCCGGTCTTCAGTTCGCCGATCGTCACGCAGCTGATCAACAAGATCCTGCTCGACGGAAAGCGTTCGACGGCTGAGCGCATCGTCTACGGTGCTCTCGAAGGTACCCGTGAGAAGAACGGCAACGACCCAGTTGTCAACCTGAAGAAGGCTCTCGACAACATCCGCCCATCCCTCGAGGTTCGCTCTCGCCGTGTCGGTGGCGCAACCTACCAGGTTCCGGTCGATGTTCGTCCGGTTCGGTCGACGACTCTGGCACTGCGCTGGCTCGTGGCTTATTCCCGCCAGCGTCGTGAGAAGACGATGACCGAACGCCTCATGAATGAGATTCTCGACGCGAGCAACGGCCTCGGTGCTGCTGTCAAGCGTCGCGAAGACACCCACAAGATGGCCGAGTCCAACAAGGCCTTCGCCCACTACCGCTGGTAATCGTTCCTCCCCGGAACCCTGCTCGGCAGGCGTCATGCGGCGCGTGCCGACCAGGCAGCGGGGGAGTCGATCACATCATCGAGTGAGAGAGAGACACCGTGGCACTTGACGTGCTCACCGACCTGAACAAGGTCCGCAACATCGGCATCATGGCCCACATCGATGCTGGTAAGACAACCACGACCGAACGCATCCTCTACTACACCGGCGTGAACTACAAGATCGGCGAGACCCACGACGGTGCCTCGACGATGGACTGGATGGATCAGGAGCAGGAACGCGGCATCACGATCACGTCGGCTGCCACCACCTGCTACTGGCACGACAACCAGATCAACATCATCGACACCCCGGGTCACGTCGACTTCACCGTCGAGGTTGAGCGCTCGCTGCGCGTCCTCGACGGCGCCGTCGCCGTCTTCGACGGCAAGGAGGGCGTTGAACCGCAGTCCGAGACCGTGTGGCGTCAGGCTGACAAGTACGACGTGCCGCGCGTGTGCTTCGTCAACAAGATGGACAAGCTCGGTGCTGATTTCTACTTCACTGTCGACACCATCAGGGAACGTCTCGGAGCCAAGCCGCTGGTCATTCAGCTGCCGATCGGTTCGGAGTCCGACTTCGCGGGCGTCGTCGACCTTCTTGAGATGAAGGCCTTCATCTGGCCTGATGAGTCCAAGAAGGGTCAGGACATGACCGAGATCGAAATCCCTGCCGATCTTCAGGACAAGGCCGTGGAATACCGTGCCAAGCTCGTCGAGGATGTTGCTGAAGCCAGTGATGAGCTCATGGAGAAGTACCTTGAGGGCGAAGAGATCTCCATCGATGAGATCAAGGGCGGCATCCGCTCTCTCGTCGTCAACTCCACTGCGTTCCCGGTCATGTGCGGTTCGGCATACAAGAACAAGGGCGTCCAGCCCATGCTCAATGCCGTCATCGACTACCTCCCCTCGCCTCTCGAGGTTCCTCCCATGGTCGGAGAGAACCCTCGTGACGAGGACGAGAAGCTGACCCGCAAGCCTTCCGTCGATGAGCCCTTCTCGGCTCTCGCCTTCAAGGTGGCTACTCACGCGTTCTTCGGCACGTTGACATACGTTCGCGTGTATTCCGGAAAGGTGAAGTCGGGCGAACAGGTTCTCAACTCCACGAGTGGCAAGAAAGAGCGAGTAGGAAAGCTCTTCCAGATGCACTCCAACAAGGAGAACCCTGTCGAAGAGGCTATCGCCGGGCACATCTATGCCTTCATCGGACTCAAAGAGACAACCACCGGTGACACGCTGTGTGACTCCAGCCATCCGATCGCTCTTGAGTCGATGACCTTCCCTGAGCCGGTCATCTCTGTGGCTATTGAGCCCAAGACCAAGAGCGACCAGGAGAAGCTGTCGGCCGCCATTCAGAAGTTCGTCAGGGAAGACCCGACATACCGGGTCGAACTGGACGTGGAGACGGGTCAGACTGTCATCCGCGGGATGGGCGAGCTTCACCTCGACATCCTCGTTGACCGCATGCGTCGCGAGTTCAAGGTCGAGGCGAACGTCGGCAAGCCGCAGGTCGCCTACCGGGAGACCATTCGTCGCACTGTCGAGAAATACGATTACACCCACAAGAAGCAGACGGGTGGATCGGGTCAGTTCGCGAAGGTCCAGGTCACCTTTGAACCTCTCGAGGTTGAAGGCGATACGATCTACGAGTTCGAGAATGCTGTCACGGGCGGACGAATTCCGCGTGAGTACATCCCGAGCGTGGACGCCGGCATCCAGGACGCCATGCAGCTTGGTGTCCTCGCCGGTTACCCGATGGTCGGCGTCAAGGCCACACTGATCGACGGCGCCTACCACGATGTCGACTCTTCGGAGATGGCATTCAAGATCGCCGGATCGATGGTCTTCAAGGAGGCCGTTCAGAAGGCGAAGCCGGTTCTGCTGGAACCGGTCATGGACGTCGAGGTGCGCACCCCTGAGGAATACATGGGTGACGTCATCGGCGATATCAATTCCCGACGTGGCCAGATCCAGTCGATGGACGATGCTTCCGGTGTGAAGGTCGTCAAGGCTGTGGTCCCGTTGTCGGAGATGTTCGGTTACATCGGTGATCTGCGGTCGAAGACCCAGGGCCGTGCGGTGTACTCGATGACTTTCTCCAGCTATGCGGAGGTCCCCAAGGCAGTCGCCGAGGAGATCGTCCAGAAGATGCGTGGCGGAGAGTAATCTCCGGTCCCCGGTCGCCACGGTGAGCAAGAACATGTTCACCGAAATGAAAGATAACCAACAAAGGTCTAAGATATGAACCGCATATCTTTTGCCAACCACGAGGAGGAACCCAGTGGCAAAGGCTAGTTTCGATAGGACTAAGCCGCACGTCAACATTGGCACCATCGGCCACGTTGACCACGGAAAGACCACCTTGACCGCCGCAATCACCAAGGTGTTGGCGGACAAGTACCCAGATCTCAATGAGGCTCGCGCCTTCGACCAGGTGGATAACGCACCTGAGGAGAAGGAGCGCGGCATCACCATCAACGTCTCGCACGTTGAGTACCAGACCGAGAAGCGTCACTACGCTCACGTCGATGCCCCTGGTCACGCCGACTACATCAAGAACATGATTACCGGTGCTGCTCAGATGGACGGCGCAATCCTCGTGGTTGCCGCCACCGACGGTCCGATGCCGCAGACTCGTGAGCACGTTCTGCTCGCGCGTCAGGTTGGTGTGCCTTACATCGTCGTCGCGCTGAACAAGTCCGACATGGTCGATGACGAGGAGCTCATTGAGCTCGTCGACTTCGAGGTGCGCGATCTGCTCTCGAGCCAGGACTTCGACGGCGACAATGCTCCCGTCATTCCTGTGTCCGCTCTCAAGGCGCTGGAAGGCGACGAGAAGTGGGTCAAGAGCGTCGAAGACCTCATGCAGGCCGTCGATGACAACGTTCCCGAGCCGGAGCGCGACATCGACAAGCCCTTCCTCATGCCAGTGGAAGACGTCTTCACGATCACCGGTCGTGGAACCGTCGTCACCGGTCGTGTGGAGCGCGGCGTCCTGCTGCCTAACGATGACATTGAAATCGTTGGCATCAAGGAGAAGTCGTCCAAGACGACCGTCACCGCAATCGAGATGTTCCGCAAGACTCTGCCTGACGCACGTGCAGGCGAGAACGTCGGACTGCTCCTGCGTGGAACGAAGCGCGAAGATGTGGAGCGCGGACAGGTCATCTGCAAGCCAGGATCGATCACACCTCACACCAACTTCGAGGGCCAGGTCTACATCCTGAGCAAGGACGAGGGTGGACGTCACAACCCGTTCTACTCGAACTACCGTCCTCAGTTCTACTTCCGCACCACGGACGTCACCGGCGTCATCACGCTGCCTGAGGGCACCGAGATGGTCATGCCCGGTGACAACACCGACATGTCGGTCGAGCTGATCCAGCCGATCGCTATGGAAGAGGGCCTCCGCTTCGCTATCCGCGAGGGTGGACGCACCGTCGGCGCTGGTCGAGTCACCAAGATCACCGCCTGATATACCATCGGTCTTCGAGGCTGATGCCTTGAAATCGAGGCTTCGGCCTTGATCGATCGATACAGAACCCCGGTCCCTTAGGGCCGGGGTTCTGTGTATTCACGTCCGGGAACCGTGCGCCGTCGTCGATTGAGTCGACATGAAATGCCTCACAAGACAGATGCCCGGAATTGCGCGGATGAAGTGCTATGTGACAAGATGGTGAAGTTGCGTTTTGGACGTTGACCCCTGCACTGCGGTAGAGATACCGCGAACAGTCCGAAACACTATCGGATCGATGAATCTGCGTGAAAGCGGGTTCGGACCGAGCAGCCAATGAGTAGAAGCGCCGTCGGCCCTCAAAGGGAATAGAAAATTCTCCGCCAGGATTAGCCGACACGCCCGACCTCGGGGGTCGGTCATGGTCAGCCGGCACAGACCACAGTTGATTCCGATCGACTGATGGTTGATGGCCGGAAGTAACTAAAGAAAGAGACGACGCCATGGCGGGACAGAAGATCCGCATTCGGCTCAAGTCGTACGACCATGCTGTGATTGACAGTGCTGCACGAAAGATCGTGGACACCGTCACTCGCGCAGGTGCGACTGTTGTGGGCCCCGTGCCGTTGCCAACGGAAAAGAACGTGTACTGCGTCATCCGTTCGCCACACAAGTACAAGGACAGCCGTGAGCATTTCGAAATGCGCACGCACAAGCGTCTGATCGACATCGTCGATCCGACGCCGAAGGCAGTCGATTCGCTGATGCGTCTCGACCTCGCTGACGACGTCAATATCGAGATCAAGCTCTAAGGGAGGCAAACATGGCGAACAATCGTTCATCAGCTCTCCCTACCACCCGTAAGGTCAAGGGCCTTCTGGGAACCAAGCTGGGCATGACTCAGGTTTGGGATGAGCAGAACAATCTCGTTCCGGTGACCGTAGTGGCCGCCGGCAGCAACGTCGTGACGCAGATCCGCAACGAGGAAACCGACGGTTACCCCGCACTGCAGATCGCGTTCGGCGAGATCGATCCTCGCAAGGTCAACAAGCCCACTGCAGGCCACTTCGAGAAGGCCGGTGTGACTCCACGCCGCCACCTTGTCGAGCTGCGCACCGCAGATGCTGCTGACTACGCACTGGGTCAGGAACTCGGAGTCGATACGTTCGACGCCGGGATCAAGGTCGACGTGACCGCAAAGACCAAGGGTAAGGGTACCGCCGGTGTCATGAAGCGTCATGGCTTCCACGGCGTCGGCGCCTCCCACGGACAGCACCGCAACCACCGCAAGCCGGGTTCAATCGGCGGAGCCGCGACCCCAGGTCGCGTGTTCAAGGGTATGCGCATGGCCGGCCGTATGGGTGCAGTCAAGCACACCACCCAGAACCTCACGATCCACGCCGTGGACACCGAGAACAACTTCCTGCTCATCAAGGGTGCCGTACCTGGTCCCAAGGGTGCAGTCGTTCTCGTTCGCTCGGCCGCGAAGGAGGCCTGAACGTAATGACTGATGTCAAGACAGTCGACGTTGTCGATGCCGCTGGTGCGAAGACCGGATCCGTTGACCTGCCAGCCGAGATCTTCGGCGTGCAGACCAATGTGCCGTTGATTCACCAGGTTGTTGTCGCACAGCTGGCAGCAGCCCGTCAGGGTACACACAAGACAAAGACCCGCTCCGAAGTACGCGGTGGCGGTCGCAAGCCCTACCGCCAGAAGGGTACCGGTAACGCCCGTCAGGGTTCGATCCGTGCTCCTCAGTACAACGGTGGTGGAGTCGTGCACGGGCCGGTTCCCCGCGATTACTCGCAGCGGACCCCCAAGAAGATGAAGGCTGCTGCTCTGCGTGGCGCTCTCTCGGATCGTGCACGTCTCGATCAGGTCTTCGTTGTGAAGAACCTGATTACCGGCGAAGCACCGTCGACCAAGCAGGCGAAGCTCGCTCTGGCCGGCCTCTCCGATCGCAAGAACACCCTCGTGGTGCTCGACCGTGACGATGAGCTCACCGAGCGCAGCGTTCGCAACCTGCCTCACGTTCACGTGCTCAGCTCCGATCAGCTCAACACATACGATGTGCTGATCGCCGATGACGTCGTGTTCACCGAGGCAGCGCTGGAGACGTTCCTGGGCGGATACCGCAAATCGGAGGACGCATCATGAGTCTGAACTTCAAGGACCCTCGCGACGTCATCGTCGCTCCGGTCGTCTCGGAAAAGACCTACAGCCTGATGGACGAGGGAAAGTACACCTTCATCGTCGATCAGGGGTCGAACAAGACTGAGATCAAGAACGCCATTGAATCGATCTTCAATGTGCAGGTTGCCAAGGTCAACACCCTGAATCGTCAGGGCAAGCGCCGCCGCACTCGCACCGGTTGGGGTAAGCGCAAGGACACCAAGCGTGCCATTGTCGCCCTCAAGGACGGATCGATCGACATCTTCGGTGGATCGCTCTAAGCGATCCTTCGTAAAAGAAGGACAAGACTCATGGGAATCCGTAAGCACAAGCCGACGACCCCGGGCCGCCGTGGCTCATCGGTCGCCGACTTCGTCGAAGTGACCCGGTCTACACCGGAGAAGTCACTTCTGCGCCCACTGCCTAAGCGCGGTGGCCGCAACAGCCAGGGACGCGTGACCACTCGCCATCAGGGCGGCGGCCACAAGCGTCAGTACCGTGTCATCGACTTCCGCCGCCATGATAAAGATGGCGTACCGGCGAAGGTCGCACACATCGAATATGACCCGAACCGCACTGCGCGGATCGCTCTTCTGCATTATGCAGATGGCGAGAAGCGCTACATCCTCGCCCCGCAGAACCTTAAGCAGGGCGCACAGGTTGAAGCCGGTCTGGGTGCAGACATCAAGCCGGGCAACAACCTTGCCCTGCGCAACATCCCAGTCGGTACCGTTCTGCACGCAGTTGAAATGCGTCCAGGCGGCGGTGCCAAGATCGCTCGCTCTGCCGGCTCGTCCGTGCAGCTCGTAGCGAAGTACGGCCGGTTCGCTCAGCTGCGGATGCCTTCGGGCGAAATCCGCAATGTTGATGCGCGCTGCCGTGCGACGATCGGCGAGGTCGGCAATGCCGAGCAGTCGAACATCAGCTGGGGTAAAGCAGGCCGCATGCGTTGGAAGGGCAAGCGCCCATCCGTCCGTGGTGTCGTCATGAACCCGATCGATCACCCACATGGTGGTGGCGAGGGCCGTACTTCGGGTGGTCGTCACCCAGTCAGCCCGTGGGGTCAGTCAGAAGGCCGCACACGCCGGCCAAACAAAGAGAGCGACAAGTACATCGTGCGCCGTCGCCGGACCGGCAAGAAGCGCTGATTGGAGTACTGACTTATGCCTCGTAGCCTCAAAAAGGGTCCTTTCGTCGATGAACACCTGTACCAGAAGGTGGCTCGTCAGAACGAGAAGAACTCTAAAAACGTAATCAAGACATGGTCTCGTCGCTCGATGATCATCCCGGACTTCCTGGGACACACCATCGCAGTACATGATGGACGCAAGCATGTTCCAGTCTTCATCACTGAAGCCATGGTCGGACATAAGCTTGGCGAGTTCGCACAGACACGGACGTTCCGTGGCCACGAAAAGGACGATCGCAAGGGTCGCCGCCGCTGACGCGGGGCACTCTTACGATCCTAGACAAGAGAGAAGGAAGCGATGGAAGCCAAGGCTAAGGCGCGTTACCTGCGCGTCACGCCTCGCAAGGCTCGGCGCGTCATCGACCTCATTCGTGGTCAGCAGGCGACCGAAGCACTTGCAGTGTTGAAGTTTGCAGAACAGTCGGCATCAGATCCGATTTACAAGCTCGTTGCCTCCGGTATCGCCAACGCGCGTGTCCGGGCCGACGAGGAGGGCATTGCGTTCGACGAGAACGAACTGGTCATCTCCGAAGCATTCGTGGACGAGGGACCAACCATGAAGCGGTTCCGCCCGCGAGCTCAGGGTCGCGCTTTTCGCATTGAAAAGCGCACAAGCCACATTTCAGTGGTCCTGGCCAGCGGTGACGACCTGCCTCAGCGCAAGAGCCGGAAGGGGAACCGTTAATGGGCCAGAAAATCAATCCGAACGGATTCCGACTCGGAATTACCACGGATCACAAGTCAAAGTGGTTTGCTGACTCGACTAAGCCGGGACAGCGCTACAGCGACTACGTGCTCGAAGATGTGAAAATCCGACAGATGATGACCAAGGGCCTTGAGCGCGCTGGCATCTCCAAGGTGAACATCGAACGCACACGTGATCGTGTCCGAGTCGACATCCATACTGCCCGCCCGGGCATTGTCATTGGGCGTCGCGGAGCCGAAGCCGATCGCATTCGCGGTCAGCTCGAAAAGCTCACCGGCAAGCAGATTCAGCTCAACATCCTTGAGGTGAAGAACGCTGAGATCGACGCGCAGCTCGTTGCTCAGGGTGTTGCCGAGCAGCTTGCAAGCCGCGTGGCCTTCCGCCGCGCGATGCGCAAGTCGATCCAGAGTGCTCAGCGTGCAGGTGCCAAGGGCATCCGCGTGCAGTGCTCCGGCCGCCTCGGCGGTGCTGAAATGAGCCGTTCCGAGTTCTACCGCGAAGGTCGTGTGCCTCTGCACACCCTGCGTGCGAACATCGATTACGGCTTCCACGAAGCGCACACCACATTCGGGCGCATCGGCGTCAAGGTGTGGATCTACAAGGGCGATATGACCGACAAGGAGCTTGCTGCCGAGCAGGCAAAGGCTCCTGCAGCTCGTGGCCCCAAGGGCCGTGGGCGCGGCCGTGGCGGCCGTGGTCGTGGTCAGGAAGGCGCAGCAGCACCGCGCCGGAACGACGCAGCGCCGAAGACCGAGAACAACGCCGAAGCCCCTGCGGCTGAGGCCGGATCGGAGGGCTGACACATGCTGATCCCTCGTCGGGTGAAATACCGCAAGCAGCACCACCCCAAGCGGGGCGGCGCAGCAAAGGGCGGCACCAAGGTGTCTTTCGGTGACTACGGCATCCAGGCCACAGAGCCCGCCTACATCACCAACCGGCAGATCGAAGCCGCACGTATTGCCATGACGCGCTACATCAAGCGTGGTGGCAAGGTGTGGATCAACATCTACCCAGATCGACCGCTGACGAAGAAGCCTGCCGAGACCCGGATGGGTTCCGGTAAGGGTTCGCCTGAGTGGTGGGTCGCCAATGTCAAGCCGGGTCGGGTCATGTTTGAACTCGCCGGTGTGTCCGAGGAAGTTGCTCGCGAGGCGCTGCGTCTCGCGATCCACAAGCTTCCGCTCAAGGCCCGTATTGTGGCCCGCGAAGGTGGTGAGTGAGTATGGCAATCGGTTCGAAGAACCTTTCCATGGACGCACTTGACGGTTATGACAACGAGCGTCTGCTCGAGGAGCTCAAGAAGGCCAAGGCCGAGCTGTTCAACCTGCGCTTCCAGTCGGCCACTGGCCAGCTGGAGAGCCACGGTCGGCTCAAAGCCGTGCGTCGCGACATCGCTCGTATCTACACCGTGCTCAATGAGCGGGAATTGGACATTCGTCCGAACCCCGCTGACGCTAAGGAAGAGGACAAGTGATGGCGGAGACCACCAAGCCCGAGGCAACGCCTGCGGACCGTAACTCCCGCAAGACCGCGCGTGGTTACGTTGTTTCCGATAAAATGGAGAAGACCATTGTCGTCGAGGTGGAGGAGCGCAAGACGCACCGCCTCTACGGTAAAGTTCTTCGCCAGTCGGTGAAGTACAAGGTTCACGATGAGGAGAACGCCGCTGGTGTGGGCGACCTCGTCCTCGTGTCCGAAACGCGGCCGGTTTCGTCCGCGAAGCGTTGGCGGCTCGTCGAGATCATCGAACGCGCCAAGTAAGCTGACGCCACCCCTCCCACCCGGTCCCGCCCACGATCTCCAGCAGATCGTGGGCGGCTACCGGGAACGGGGTGAAATGTCATTAATCCGTTCCGCAAGGCTCATCCAATCGTGTGAGAACCGGCGCGACGACAGGAGAAAATAGTGATTCAGCAAGAGTCGCGACTCAAGGTCGCCGACAACACTGGTGCCAAGCAGATCCTGGCAATCAGGATTCTGGGTGGTTCCGGTCGGCGTTATGCCTCGATCGGTGACACCATCGTGGCAACCGTCAAAGACGCAATTCCTGGTGGAAACGTGAAGAAGGGTGACGTCGTCAAGGCTGTCATCGTTCGCACCGCCAAGGAACGCCGTCGTCCCGATG
This sequence comes from Brevibacterium sp. CBA3109, assembly GCF_040256645.1. Taxonomy (NCBI): domain Bacteria; kingdom Bacillati; phylum Actinomycetota; class Actinomycetes; order Micrococcales; family Brevibacteriaceae; genus Brevibacterium; species Brevibacterium koreense. The sequence goes on from NZ_CP158281.1 coordinate 1,063,856, forward strand.
GTTCGTACATCAAGTTCGACGAGAATGCAGCAGTCATTCTCAAGACTGATGGCGAACCACGCGGAACCCGTATCTTCGGACCCGTGGGACGCGAATTGCGCGACAAGAAGTTCATGAAGATCGTCTCCCTGGCACCGGAGGTGTTGTGAGCATGGCGAACAAGCTCAAGATCAAGAAGGGCGACCTCGTCCAGGTGATTGCAGGCGCCCGTCAGTCACGGGGTGGCGATCGTGGGAAGCAGGGCAAGGTTCTTGCCGTGTACCCGGAACGCAACCGCGTCCTCGTTGAGGGCATCAACCGCGTGATCAAGCACAAGAAGGCAACGCAGACTCAGGCCGGCGGCACTGCCGGTGGCCGTGAGACTCACGAAGCCCCAATCCACGTGTCCAACGTGGCGCTCGTTGATCCTAAGGACAACAAGCCCACCCGCGTCGGATACCGCGAGGAAACTGTGGAGCGCGATGGTCGCGATAAGACCGTTCGTGTCCGCGTCTCGCGTCGCACCGGGGAGGAGATCTGATGACGGAAACAACAACGAGCCGTCCAGCGCCACGCCTCAAGCAGGTTTACCGCGATGACATCGTGGCCAAGCTGCAGGACGAGTTCAACTACGCCAACCCCATGCAGGTTCCCGGTCTGACCAAGGTCGTCGTGAACATGGGTGTGGGTGACGCAGCACGCGATTCGAAGCTGATCGAAGGCGCAATCAACGATTTGACTCTGATCACCGGTCAGAAGCCGATCGTGACTCGGGCGAGGAAGTCTATCGCCCAGTTCAAGTTGCGCGAAGGTCAGCCCATTGGAGCCCACGTCACCATGCGTGGAACCCGTATGTGGGAATTCGTCGACCGTGTCATCTCTCTGGCTCTTCCGCGAATCCGCGACTTCCGCGGCCTCTCGGATCGTCAGTTCGACGGGAACGGTAACTACACCTTCGGTCTCACGGAGCAGTCGATGTTCCACGAGATCGATCAGGACCGGATCGACCGCGTCCGAGGTATGGATATCACAGTTGTGACTACAGCGAACACCGACGACGAGGGACGTGCACTTCTGCGCCACCTCGGGTTCCCGTTCAAGACCAAATAATCGCTACGTTGCAGGTCCAAGCACACAGTGTGTGGGCGGAAACCGTAACGAGGAAGGGCTAGAGCCCAAATGACAATGACTGATCCAGTCGCAGACATGTTGACACGTCTGCGGAACGCCAACTCGGCTTATCACGAGGACGTCAGCATGCCGTTCTCGAAGCTGAAATCCAACATCGCTGAGATCCTCAAGAGCGAGGGCTACATCACCGGTTGGAGCGTCGAAGACGCTCAGGTCGGTAAGACCCTGCTTATGGACCTCAAGTTCGGTCCCAACCGGGAGCGCTCGATCGCCGGCCTGCGCCGTGTGTCGAAGCCCGGGCTGCGCGTTTACGCGAAGTCGACCAACTTGCCTAAGGTCCTCGGTGGACTCGGCATCGCCATTCTGTCGACCTCGTCAGGCCTCCTGACCGATCGTCAGGCCGCCAAGAAGGGTGTGGGTGGGGAAGTCCTCGCCTACGTCTGGTAAGGAAGGAGAGAAGAATATGTCACGTATTGGCAAGAACCCGATCTCCGTCCCGAATGGCGTAGAGGTCAAAATCGATGGCCAGGATGTCGCCGTCAAGGGACCGAAGGGCGATCTGTCCGTCTCCATCGCCGAGCCGATCACCGTATCGCTCGACGAAGGCGTCGTGACAGTGGCCCGTCCGAATGAGGAGCGCGAATCGCGTTCGTTGCACGGACTGTCCCGCACGATGATCAACAACATGATCGTCGGTGTGACCGAGGGCTACTCAAAGGCTCTCGAAATCGTCGGCACCGGTTACCGCGTGCAGGCCAAGGGATCGAACCTCGAGTTCGCTCTGGGCTACAGCCACTCGATCACCGTCGAACCCCCTGAGGGAATCTCCTTCACGGTCGACGGACAGACCAAACTGGCAGTTCACGGCATCGACAAGCAGCTGGTCGGAGAGACCGCTGCCAACATCCGGAAGTTGCGCAAGCCTGAACCCTACAAGGGTAAGGGTGTCCGCTATGTCGGAGAAAATGTCCGTCGCAAGGTCGGAAAGGCTGGTAAGTAGAGATGGCCTTTGGCAAAAAGGAAAGCTACGGCAAGGGCAGGGCTGCGGCCCGCAAACGTCGTCACGCTCGTCTGCGCAAGCATGTCAGCGGTACGCCGGAACGTCCTCGCCTGTCAGTGACTCGCTCCACGCGCCACGTCTTTGTCCAGGTGATCGACGACACCGTCGGTAATACCTTGGCATCGGCCTCCACCATGGAAGCCGACCTGCGCACATTCGATGGTGACAAGACCGGCAAGGCCCACAAGGTCGGTGAGCTGGTAGCCCAGCGCGCCAAAGAAGCCGGTATCGAAGCCGTCGTATTCGACCGTGGCGGCAATGCCTACCACGGCCGTGTGCAGGCAATCGCCGAAGGTGCACGTGAAGGAGGATTGGCCCTATGAGCACTGAAGAGAACAAGGAACAGCAGCCAGCTGCTGAAACCCGTACCGATGGCAACAGTGATCGCTCCTCACGTGGTCGCGGTCAGGCCGGTCAGGGTGGTCAGGGCGGCCAGGGTCGTGGACGCGGCGAAGGCCGTGGACGCGGCGGTCGCGGTGACCGCGAAGAGAAGAGCCAGTTCATCGAGCACGTCGTCACGATCAACCGCGTGTCGAAGGTGGTCAAGGGTGGACGTCGTTTCTCCTTCACCGCACTCGTCGTCGTCGGTGACGGAGACGGCATGGTCGGCATGGGATACGGCAAGGCTAAGGAAGTTCCTGCAGCCATTGCCAAGGGTGTCGAGGAGGCGAAGAAGAGCTTCTTCCGCGTCCCACGCATCCAGAAGACCATTCCGCACCCGATCCAGGGTGAAACCGCTGCCGGTGTCGTCATGCTGCGTCCTGCCGCTCCCGGTACCGGCGTCATCGCCGGTGGCCCGGTCCGTGCGGTACTCGATGCTGCTGGCGTTCAGGACATCCTGTCCAAGTCGCTGGGGTCGGCCAACGCAATCAATATCGTTCGGGCGGCGATCAAGGCCCTCCAAAGCCTCGAACGCCCAGAGCAGGTCGCGGCACGCCGCGGCTTGCCGGTGGACGAGGTCGCCCCTCACGCATTGCTGCGGGCGGCTGCTGAAGGCGAGGGGAAATCCTGATGGCAAAACTCAAGGTAACCCAGCGCAAATCCGAAATCGGTGGCAAGCCGAACCAGCGTGACTCGCTGCGTTCGCTTGGACTGAAGCGGATCGACGATGTGGTGGTGTGCGAAGATCGTCCGGAAATTCGCGGAATGATCAATGTCGTGCGTCACCTCGTGACTGTGGAAGAGGTGGATTGATATGTCGAACGATGACTCACTCAAGCTCCACGATCTCCGTCCTGCTCCAGGAGCAAAAACCGCCAAGACCCGTGTCGGTCGTGGTGAAGCTTCGAAGGGCAAGACAGCCGGACGCGGAACCAAGGGCACACGTGCCCGCTACCAGGTTCCTCACGGCTTCGAGGGTGGACAGACTCCGATGCACATGCGTCTGCCTAAACTGCGCGGGTTCAAGAACCCCGCAAAGGTGACGTTCCAGGTTGTCAACCTTGACAAGCTGTCGGCCTTGTACCCAGAAGGCGGCGACGTCACTGTCGCCGATCTGGTGGCCAAGGGCGCCGTGCGTCCAAAGCAGCCCGTGAAGGTTCTGGGCACCGGTGAGATCACCGTTGCTCTGAACATCACTGCAGACAAGGTCTCGGGTTCAGCACTCGAGAAGATCATGGCTGCAGGCGGAAGCGTCAGCGAAGCCTGAGCAGCACCCGCACAGCGGGTCTGAGGTTTCTCGGGAAGGGGCGGTCACTATGTGACCGCCCCTTCGTCGTCTCCGGTCTCTCAAGCCTATGACCTGCGCCAAGACTCTGCGGAGTCCGTAGCGACACAGTCTCAGCGAGGATGGGCCTGACGTGGATCCAAGCGGTCTCTCGGTTTCAGCCTGAGGGTCATACCCTGGTAGTCTTTTGCAGGTATTTGTCTCATTCGCCAGGTCGTGTCTGCGACCCTGACTTTTTCATCCCCCAATGAGGAGGACGCTTGATCGGCGCAATTCGGAGGGCCTTCAGAACGCCCGACCTGAGGAACAAACTCCTCTTCACCCTGGGCATTCTTGTCATCTTCCGCCTCGGTTCGTTCATTCCCTCGCCGGGAATCGATTACACCCAGGTTCAACAATGCGTGGCGTCCCCGCAGCTGAATGAGGGCGGGTTCGCAATGATCAACCTGTTCAGCGGTGGCGCACTGCTCCAGCTGTCTATCTTCGCTCTGGGCATCATGCCCTACATCACCGCCAGCATCATCGTCCAACTCCTGCGCGTGGTCATTCCGCGCTTCGAGTCGCTGCACAAAGAGGGCGCCTCAGGACAGGCGAAACTGACTCAGTACACCCGCTACCTGACTATCGGGCTGGCCGTGCTCAATGCAACGACCCTCGTGGCCACCGTACGTTCGGGTGCCCTCTTCGGCGGCATCGAAGGCTGCAACGACCTGATCACCAATGACTCCTGGTGGGGCATCTCCGTGCTCGTCGTCACTTTGGTGGCCGGCACCGGCCTGATCATGTGGCTCGGCGAGCAGATCACCGAACACGGAGTCGGCAACGGAATGTCGCTGCTCATCTTCACCTCGGTCGCTTCGGCCTTCCCCTCGTCGCTGGGCGCGATCCTCCGCGAACAGGGTGTCGACATCTTCCTCATCGTCATCGCGGTCGGTCTGGTGCTCGTGGCACTCGTCGTCTTCGTGGAGCAGTCACAGCGCCGCATTCCGGTGCAGTACGCCAAGCGCATGGTTGGTCGACGGATGTTCGGTGGCACATCGACCTACATTCCGATCAAGGTCAACATGGCCGGTGTGATCCCCGTAATCTTCGCTTCCTCGGTTCTCTACCTCCCCAGCCTGATCTCGCAGTTCTTCGACCCAGAGAGCAAGTGGGTGGAGTGGATCAACACCTACTTCACACGTGGTGACCACCCGGTCTACATCGCTACCTATGCACTGCTGACGATCTTCTTCGCCTACTTCTACGTCGCGATCACCTTCAACCCGGAGGAAGTCGCTGACAACATGAAGAAGTATGGCGGCTTCGTCCCCGGTATCCGTGCCGGACGGCCCACAGCCGATTACCTGAGCTTCGTGCTCAGCCGCATCAACTTCCCGGGCTCGCTCTACCTGGCCTTCATCGCACTGATTCCGCTGATTGCGTTGGTTCTCATCAACGCGAACCAGAACTTCCCGTTCGGCGGCACCTCGCTGTTGATCGTGGTGGGAGTCGGTCTCGAGACGGTCAAGCAGATCGATGCACAGATGCAGCAGCGCCATTACGAAGGTCTGCTGCGCTGACCGACCCCGACCGCGGAAATCCATTGGAAGGACATACCTTATGAGCTCACGCATCATCCTGATCGGCCCACCCGGTGCCGGCAAAGGCACCCAGGCCGCACGGCTGTCCGAAGCGCTGAACATTCCGGCGATCTCGACCGGCGACATCTTCCGTGCGAACGTCAAGGGCGAGACCGAACTCGGCAAACTTGCCAAACGGTATATGGACGCTGGAGAGTACGTCCCCGATGAGGTGACCAATTCGATGGTCGCCGATCGTCTGGGCCAGGAGGACGCCGCTGAGGGGTTCCTCCTCGACGGTTACCCGCGCACCAGTGCGCAGGTGGATGAACTCGACCGGATCCTCGACGCCCAGGGCCACGAGATCGAGCAGGTCGTCGAGCTCACTGCTGACATCGACGAGGTCGTCGCCCGTCTGCTGGCGCGTGCACAGACTGAAGGTCGCAGTGATGACAGTGAAGACGTTATCCGTCACCGTCTCGACGTCTATGCCGAGCAGACACAGCCGCTGACCGACATCTACCGCGAACGCGGCCTGCTGCGTCAGGTCGACGGACTCGGTGAAGTTGCTGAGATCACTGACCGAATCCTCGACTCCATTCGATGATCTTTGGTCCCCGGATCGAGCTGAAGTCCCCTGAACAGCTGGTCACGATGGCCCGGGCCGGACTGCTCACCCATGCAGTTCTGAAGGCCGCCCGCAAGGCAGCAGTCCCGGGTGCCACCACCGCCGAGGTGAATGCGGCTGCCGAGGCCGTCATCACCGAGGCAGGAGCCCAGTCCAACTTCAAGGGCTATCAGGGATTCCCCGCCGTTGTGTGCATCTCTGTGAACGAGGAGATCGTGCACGGCATACCTGGCGAGCGGATCCTCGAGTCAGGGGATCTCGTCTCCATCGACGGTGGAGCCATCATCGATGGCTTCCACGGTGATTCCGCGTTCACAATGATCGTCGGCGGAGACGCCGCTGGGTCGAAGGCTGACATCGCTCTGTCGCAAGCCACAGAGAAGGCTCTGTGGGTGGGCATTGCAGCGTTCGCCGCAGGGAACAAGGTCAGCGACATCGGGGACGCGATCGACGATCATGTCTCACGCGAAGCCCCCGAACTGGGACTTGTGGAGGAATTCACCGGTCACGGCATCGGTACGGCCATGCATATGCCGCCCGAGGTTCTGAACTATCGGGCCCGTTCCAACGGGCCGAAGATCAGATCGGGCATGTGCCTCGCGATCGAACCCATGCTCACCGCCGGCAGCAGCGAGACCATCACCTTAGCCGACGACTGGACAGTCGTGACTGATGACGGATCGCGTGCCAGCCATTGGGAGCACAGTGTGGCCGTGCATGATGGGGGTGTCTGGGTGCTCACTGCTGAAGATGGGGGAGCGGCTGGCCTGGCACCCTTCGGGATCACACCGGTGCCCCCGGCCGGTGCCTGAGGCAACTCGACGATTCAGGTTCGTGGCGTTGGCTGTTGTCGTTTGAGGTTATTCGTTGTGACGATTTACATGACGACGAACAGCGCCGAGGCTGCCATGAGACTCAGCGCGAACATCCACGCCGCAGTCTCCTGAATCTTGAAACCTGCGATCATAAATGCTGCGAATGTGATGAAGGCCGTGATCGCTCCGGTCAGCACTGCGGCGGTGCGTGCGATCTGATAGACCCGCAGATTCCTTTCGTGCCTCAAGTCGTCCATGACGCTGCTCCTCGTACTCGTGGCCGTCGTCACCGGCCGTATCGACAGGATCCTTGTGCTCTCACGTTAGGATCTGGTCATGACGAGTGTCCACGATCACACGAAACGTCGGGCAGATGTGGGCGATCTGTATCGTCTGACTCGCATCGCCTTCGATGTCATCTCCGCCTTCGGCTGCCTGCGCGCCCAGGGTCTTCCCGGGCCTGTCATCGTCGGAGTCCTCGCCGAACACGGCTACTCCTCCTCGAGCGTGCACATTCAACTGGTGCGGATGGTCGAGCGCAATATTCTGTCCAGCGAGAGGCTCGGACGAGTCTCGATCTACCGTTTGAGTGCGCGCATACTCTCCGGCTTCATGGACATCTCGGGTGACCGGTCGGCACCGACGTTCGAGGGCCGGTTCCACTCCGCGTTGTACTCGATTCCCGAGTCCGCGCGGATGCTGCGCGACCGGTTCCAGTATGTGGCTAGGATGCTCGGGTACCGTCAACTGCGCCCTGGCCTTCTTCTGTCCTTCGTCGATCTCTCACATGATCTGTCGGCGCAGCTGCCTGCAGTCGTGGAACCGGGCTGGTGCGAATTCGCGACGATCGAACCCGAGGACATCGCGACCGCCAGACGAATGACCTCGCGTGCCTTCGACTTAGAAGCTGCGTCGCTTGAGCTGCCTCCGCTTGAGAGTGCGCTTGCCGCACTGAGCCTTGATGGCAGTCAACCAGGTGGCGGACTGCCCGAGATGTCGCTGGTGAAGTTCTTCGACATCTACTTCCAGGTCGCGCGAGAGGTCATGACGCATCCGATTCTTCCGCCCGAGCTGGTCGGATCCCACCAGCCTGCCCTGCGGTTCCGCGACCTCATGGACCGCTGCAACCTGGAGTACTACCTGAGATTCGACCAGCAGATCCTGGAATGCGTCGGCTCTGATTCGGCCTTTGATCTCATCGAGTGGCTGCCTGTCAGCTGAGACGACCGTGCCCGATCAGAGCGGCGCTGTCGGCTCAGAGCACGGAAGCGATGCGCTCGATCGCTTCAGTGAGCAGGGGGCGCGGGAGTGCGAAGTTGAGACGAATGTGACCAGCACCGACCTCACCACACAGACGACCCTCGGTGATCGCGACGCGGGCCTGGGCATTGAAATGCTCGGAGAGTCCAGCCTCGAGCCCATATCGTCGTAGGTCCAACCAGGCCAGGTATGTTCCCTCGGGCTGGAGGAACGTGGCGTGGGGCAGATGGGTGGCCACGAGATCGCTCAGGAGCTCGCGATTGCCCTTGAGGTAAGCGGTGATCTCGGCCAGCCATTCGCCCGACTGGGTGTACGCCGCTGTGGTGGCGAGTATGCCCGGGTTCGAAGCGGCGCCCGAGATGAAGGTGCCTTTCTTCGCCCAGGTCGCGCGGTCATCGGCACTGCTGAAAATGAGCTGCGCGCATTTGAGACCGGGGATGTTGAACGCCTTTGATGCGGCTGTCGCTGTCGCCGTATGGGACGCAGTCGTGTCGTTGAGGCTCGCATAGGGAATGTGGCGTGCCGGTTCGTAGACGAGGGGTGCGTGAATCTCATCGGAGAACACACGTGCATCATTGCGCTGGACAACCTCGGCGAGCTCCAGCAGTTCACTCTCCGTGTACACCTTCCCGATCGGATTATGGGGATTGCACAAGACCAGGGTGGAACCTGGCACCAGCGCGGCATCGACCGCTTCGAGGTCGACGGCCCAGCCTGTTTCCGAGCGGAGCATCGGCACCTCGATGAGTTCTCGCCCCGTGACCTTGGCGACATCGAAGAACGGCATGTAGGCGGGGGTCGGAAGGACGATCGGGGTGCCAGCCGGAGTCAGGTGGGTCAGGATGCCCAGGAAGCTTGCGATGACATCGCTGGCGAGTTCGACGTGGTCTTCCGGGAACTGCCAACCGTAGCGCTCAGCGCAGAACCTCGAGGTGGCCGATTTGAGGTCGGTGATGATCGACTGCGGTGCATAGCCGAAGAGATCACGCTCGTCGACGTCACGCAGCGCCTGGCGCACGCCAGGAGCGACACCGAAGTCCATCTCTGCGATGAACGCACCGAGGCTGCCCGGAAAGCTTGACCACTTACGGCCGCCTTTGGCGATGAGTGAGTCTTCTGTGATCGAATCCAGGTCCTGCACGTGATGCTCCTTCGTTGGCCGTTGCGAGAATGTCCTGTTTCACGCTAGCAGGGGAACTGTCGTGTGCACCCTCCGTTGTGACACGCTCGGTCACGGCCCTGCGAACGCATTGATACTCTCAGGCGCGCCGTTGGCAAAATCACCCACTAAGGTGGAACCGTCAGCAGGAGCCGCCAGCCATTCGTTCCGACCGTTGAGAGGTGGAAGTCGTGATGTCTGCACACCCGCAGTCGGTCTTCCGCCGGAATCAATGGGCGCTGAGCCTGGCGCAGCTGTTCTCCGGCATCGGCATCGCCACAGGGTTCGCCGTCGGTGGGATCCTCGCTGAGCGTCTGACCGGACGCACGGAGCTCGCCGGATTTGCGCAGACAGCGTCAATCCTCGGGGCCGGGCTTCTCGCTGTTCCATTGGCGAGGCTGGCCGAACGCCGAAGCCGCCGGTTGGCATTGGCCATCGCCTATGTGATCGCGCTCTGCGGTGCCATCCTCATCGTGCTGGCGATCCTGTTCGGCATCGACATCGCCTTCTTCATCGGCATGGGCTGCTTCGGGGCGGCTACAGCCGCGGGGCTGCAAGGCCGTTATGCGGCCACGGATGCGGCTCCCGACCATCTCAAGGGTTCTGCGATGTCCGTCGTCGTCTGGGCCACGACAGTCGGTTCCGTCATCGGACCCAACCTGTCTGGACCCGGTGCCGGCCTCGGCCGAGTTCTGAGCCTCGACCCGCTCTCCGGGCCGTTCATCATCGCGATCGCCGGCTTCGCGCTTGCCTTGCTCAGCGTGCTGTTCCTACGCCGGCTCACACCCGCCTCAAGAGATCCGTCCACGAGATCCCCTCGCAGAGGTGGCACCTGGCAGGCCATCCGACGTTCCCCGAGCGCGCTCATGGGGCTGCTCTCTGTGGTCACCGGACACATGATCATGGTGGCAACCATGGTGATGACTCCTCTGCACATGGACCATCATGGGCTCGGCCTCGAACTGATCGGAATCACGATCGGCGGCCATATCCTCGGTATGTACGGACTATCACCGGTCTTTGGCTACCTCACCGACAAATACTCCGCAGGTCGGGTGATTCTCTTCGGCCACGGGCTGTTCGCCGTGTCGCTCGTCCTCGGGCTCGTTGATGCTCTCGGCGAGTCGTCGTTCATCCGTCTGTCATTGGCGTTGTTCGTCTTGGGCTTGGGCTGGAGCGCATGCCTCATCGCTGGGTCCACACTGCTGACCAAAGAGATCGATCCCGCGCATCGCATGTCGGTGCAGGGACTCTCCGACGCGGGAATGAACTTCGGCGCCGCCGCGTTGGCGGCTCTGTCCGGGCCGTTGCTGGCCTTCGGCGGCTTTGCTTCGATCACCGTGATGGGCTTCGTCGTGCTCGCGATCGCCGTCATCGCGAGCATCCGGGCGAGATACGGAGCACGGCACGGAGCCTGAACCTGGGCCCGCCTCGGCGAATGTGGAAAAAGATTGTAGGGCAGTCCGCCTCGGGATGCCAGCACCGCCTGGAAGAATCTTCGGCCATAGTGTAGGGTTGTTGATTGGTCTGTTCTCACTTAACTCACCCTTTTTCTGTTGTGGGCGGCATTTGCCATCCGCAACTTTTCATGGGGTGAGGTGAACGACAGGCTATGGGGTCGTCGGGGTAAATCGACGATACACGATTACGTCGAACGCGAAGTTTTCGCGGGAATACGAGGTTAGCGAACGATATGGCCAAAAAAGAAGGGGTCATTGAGATCGAAGGCGCCGTTGTCGAAGCTCTCCCGAACGCATCGTTCCGGGTCGAGCTGAGCAATGGGCATAGGGTGCTTGCGCATATCTCAGGAAAAATGCGACAGCACTACATTCGAATTCTCCCCGAGGACCGGGTCATCGTGGAGCTGTCTCCATACGATCTTTCGCGTGGGCGAATCGTTTACCGCTACAAGTAAGGATCTTCGATCATTCGTACCCGCCCCTGCGCAGGGGTAAAGGTCGGAAGAAGGAAAAACCATGAAGGTTAAGCCAAGCGTCAAGAAGATCTGCGAGAATTGCCAGATTACCCGCCGTCACGGCCGGGTCATCGTCATCTGCTCCAACCCGCGTCACAAACAGCGCCAGGGTTGAGCAGCTCTTCGAGCAGACAGAGGCACCCGCAAGGGGCTTCAGCAGCACCACACCCACGCAGACCTCGCCATCTGCACTGCCGTTAGGGCAGTGGCAGGACGATACCTTCGGTCGGGGGCCGAGGACCTTGGGAAACCAAGGACAGGTCTGCATCAGCACCTCCGGAACTACAACAGGAGATAGTACCTATGGCACGACTTGCCGGAGTCGACATCCCGCGTGAAAAGCGCGTGGAGGTCGCCTTGACTTACATCTATGGTGTGGGCCGCACCCGTGCGCGCCAGACCCTGACAGAGACGGGAATCAGCCCTGATACCCGTGTGAAGGACTTGAGCGATGCCGAGCTCGTCCAGCTGCGTGACTTTATTGAGGGCACATTCCAGGTTGAGGGTGACCTCCGACGTGAGGTTGCTGCCGATATTCGCCGCAAGGTGGAGATCGGAAGCTATGAAGGCCTGCGTCACCGCCGCGGTCTGCCGGTTCGCGGACAGCGGACCAAGACGAATGCGCGTACCCGCAAGGGACCGAAGCGCACCGTGGCCGGTAAGAAGAAGTAACATGCTCACCCGGTTGACCAGCATCAGCCACCTCGATCAGGAGTAAAACACATGCCTCCCAAGTCACGCGCCGCTACAGTGCGCAAGCCTCGCCGCAAGCTCAAGAAGAATATTGTTGCCGGCCAGGCACACATCAAGTCAACGTTCAACAACACCATCGTGTCGATCACTGATCCGACCGGTGCAGTCATCTCCTGGGCCTCTTCAGGTGAGGTCGGCTTCAAGGGTTCGCGCAAGTCGACCCCCTATGCCGCACAGATGGCCGCGGAATCCGCTGCCCGTCGCGCACAGGAGCACGGCCTCAAGAAGGTCGACGTATTCGTCAAGGGACCAGGTTCGGGACGCGAAACCGCGATCCGTTCGCTGCAGGCCGCCGGTCTGGAACTGGGCACCATTCAGGATGTCACTCCAGTTCCGTTCAACGGCTGCCGTCCCACCAAGCGCCGCCGCGGCTGATCCTTCCGTGGATCTGCAACCGATGACGGGCCTTGCCCCGTTGTCAGTCGCAGAACGGATTCCAAGATAAACCGAACCGTTCTTCATGGCTACGGCCATGACGTGCAGTGCGAACGTCATATAGCGGATGTTCGCTGAAAGGAAGCCCACGTGCTCATTGCACAGCGCCCAACGCTCACGGAAGAAGTCGTCTCCGAGAATCGCTCACGGTTCGCCATCGAACCACTCGAGCCAGGATTCGGCTACACCCTCGGCAACTCGCTTCGTCGTACCCTGCTGTCGTCGATTCCAGGTGCCGCCGTCACATCCATCCGGATTGACGGAGTGCTCCACGAATTCAGCACCGTTCCAGGAGTCAAGGAGGATGTCACCGAATTCATCCTCAACCTGAAGTCCCTGGTCGTGTCGTCGGAATTCGACGAACCGGTCGTTGCCTACCTGCGCAAGCAGGGCCCCGGCACCGTGACTGCCGCCGATGTCTCTGCTCCTGCCGGAGTCGAGATCCATAACCCGGACCTGCATATCGCCACGTTGAATGGTGAAGGCCGTCTGGACATGGAGCTGACCATCGAACGTGGACGCGGTTACGTTTCGAGCGCTCAGAACAAGAATGCGGATGCAGAGATCGGTCGGGTCCCCGTTGACTCGATCTACTCTCCGGTTCTCAAGGTCACCTACAAGGTCGAGGCTACTCGTGTTGAGCAGCGTACCGACTTTGATCGCCTGGTGCTCGACATTGAGACCAAGCCGTCGATGACCCCACGCGATGCGATCGCATCTGCGGGTAAGACACTGGTCGAGCTCTTCGGCCTGGCTCGGGAACTCAACGTCGAAGCCGAAGGCATCGAGATCGGGCCCTCGCCGGTTGACGCAGCTCTGGCTGCCGATCTGGCACTGGCCATCGAAGATCTCGATCTGACCGTGCGCTCCTACAACTGCCTCAAGCGCGAAGGCATCCACACGGTCGGCGAACTCGTTGCTCGCAGCGAGGCCGATCTCATGGATATCCGCAACTTCGGTTCGAAATCGATCGACGAAGTGAAGGCCAAGCTCAATGAGCTGGGCCTGAGCCTCAAGGACAGTCCCGCCGGGTTCGAAGCCGGTCTCGTTGATGAGGACCAGTCCTACGTCGAAGACGAACAGTACTGATTAAGACCTAGGAGTAAGACACTATGCCAACCCCAACCAAGGGTCCTCGTCTCGGAGGCTCCCCAACACACGAGCGCATGATGCTCAACAACATGGCTGCTGCCCTGTTCGAGCACAAGAAGATCACCACGACCGTGACCAAGGCCAAGCGCCTGCGTCCGGTGGCGGAACGTATGATCACCCACGCCAAGAAGGGCGACCTCGCCGCCCGTCGTCGCGTGCTCGGAAAGATCGGCGACAAGTCGATCGTGCACGAGCTGTTCACCTCGATCGCCGAAACCATGGCCGAGCGTCCCGGCGGATACACCCGTATCACCAAGATTGGTCCTCGTCCCGGTGACAACGCGCCGATGGCCGTCATCGAACTGGTCCTCGAGCCCTACTCGCCCAAGCAGGCAACTGTGAAGGAAGCCGAGCAGGCCACCGAGACCGCTGCGACCAAGAGCACGACCGAAGAGGTTGTCGAAGAGGCTCCTGCCAACACCACGGAGGAAGCAGCCGATTCGGCCGCGACCGACGAAGTCGCGGAAGAAGCAACCGACGAAAGCGCTGAAGAGACCAAGTAAGGATTCTTTGCCGCAACATCTCAGGCGGGCACCCGATGGGTGCCCGCCTGATGTGTATTCACAGCCGTGTATTCACGTGGGAGTAGACGCTGTGATCTCCGCATCTGGGGGCTAAAGGAGCGAGACTGGGATGCGCCGCGAGGCGATGGGGGAGTGGAAGTGGATAATAATAACCGGCCCGCCGCAGTTCGTCGCCTCTATACGTGGCGCAGGGTTGCACACCCCTACCGTGGCAGTGTTGCGCACCCTGCTGGTGGCAGCGTTGCGGATCCTGGGTCGGGCAGGAACCAGTGAGCGGCTATTCCTCCCTGTGCTGGTGGAGGAATAGCCGCTCAGTGTAGGACGTAAGCATGGTGGCGGGCCAAAGCTCGCCCAACGACGTGTGGCCGTCAGAGGCGCTGCTGGCTCGTCACTTCGCTCGTGAGTACTCGACCGACTCGTCGAATTCGCGGTCGGTCTCGGCATTGTGCTTGAACGTGAACTTGCTGACGACGATCGCCACAATGAGGTTCACGACGAACCCGGGAATGATCTCGTAGATCGAATCGGTCAGCGGAGTGCTGACCTGTCCCCAGATAAAGGCCACGGCAGCACCGGAAATGAGTCCGAACAGTGCGCCCCAGTTGCTGAGCTTCTTCCAGAACAGCGTGAGCAGGACGATCGGCCCGAAGGAGGCGCCGAAGCCAGCCCATGCGAACGCCACCAGGTCGAGAATGCTGCTCGACGGCGAGATTGCCAACAGGACGGCGATGACCGCGACGACGAGGATGCCGAGGCGCCCGAGCAGAACGTAGGTCTTGTCCTGCAGGGTTCGCTTCGATCCGCTGCGCAGAGCCACGATCTTGTACAGATCCTCGATGAGCGCTGAGGACGTGACGACGAGCTGGGAGGAGATCGTCGACATGATCGCGGCCAGCACCGCTGCCAAGACCAGGCCCGCGATGAACGGGTGGAAGAGGATCTGAGTGAGATCCAGGAACACGGTCTCCGGGTCGGTGGGTTTCATATCCGCGTGGTCGGAGAAGTACGAGATTCCTACGATTGCGGTGGCAATGGCGCCGAGGGCCGAGATTCCCATCCAGCCGACACCGATCCGGCGAGCCACAGTGGCATCGGCGGGAGTCCGGAGCGCCATGAACCGGACGATGATGTGTGGTTGACCGAAGTAGCCGAGGCCCCAGGCCAGTCCGGAGATCACTGCAAGATACGTGCCGCCGGCCCAGAAGGGCCCGCTGCCGGCGAGGCTGAGCAGGCTGGGATCGATCTCCTTGACGTTGGAGATCACGGTTGCCGGACCACCGGCGTTGAACACGGCGACGACCGGCACGGCGATGAGTGCTGCGAACATCAGCAGACCCTGTGCGACGTCGGTCAGAGTGGCTCCGAGGAACCCTCCGAACAGGGTGTAGACCATGGTGATGGCCGCGACGATGAGCATTCCGGACAAATAGTTCAGGCCGAAGCTCGATTCGAAGAACTTGCCGGCGGCGACCATGCCCGACGACACGTAGAAGGTGAAGAACACCAGGATGATGACACCGCAGACGATGCGCAGCAGTCGAGTGTTGTCGTTGAGGCGGTGTTCGAAGAAACTGGGAATGGTGATCGAGTCACCGGCCTTCTCCGTGAATGCGCGCAGACGAGGGGCCACGAACTTCCAGTTCACCCAGGCACCGACCGTCAGACCCACTGCGATCCAGGCTTCGACCAGTCCCGATAGGTAGATCGCTCCGGGGAGTCCCATGAGCAGCCAGCCCGACATGTCCGAGGCTCCGGCGCTCAGGGCGGCAACGCTGGGGCGCAGACCACGTCCTGCGAGCATGTATTCGTCGAGGCTGTTCTTGGTCTTGCTGTACGCGAACCAGCCGATGGCCAGCATTCCTGCAAAATACAGGACGATTGCAATTGTGCGGAAAGTGGTTTCCGTCATTAAAGTCGTCTCCTTTTGTAAGCCGGAGCGACTCTACAGCAGCTTGCGCAACTGTTGTGAATTGCCTAGGAGAACCCCAAAGGTGAACTCGAGGTCGTAAAAGCCTGGTAGTACCGCGTCGAGGGAGACAGCGAATCGGTCGAGTATCACCCGATATCTGCGTGGTGCAGGTGCTCCAGAAGATGTCCGTCGGCAGAGCATCTCGGTCAACGTTGAATGCATCTACCCCGGTGCGCACATGTCGCCGAGGTGCTCGGATCAGTTGAAGACGACCGTGCGTTGGCCGTCCATGAGGACCCGTCCCTCGGCGTGCCAGGCCACGGCTCGTGCCAGCACGGCCGCCTCGACGTCCTGTCCGCGCTGGACGAAGTCGGCGATATTGCGGTTGTGATCGACGCGGGCTACGTCTTGTTCGATGATCGGCCCCTCGTCGAGGTCGGGGGTGACGTAGTGGGCCGTGGCACCGATGATCTTCACCCCGCGGGCATGCGCCTGGTGATACGGTTTGGCGCCCTTGAAGCTGGGCAGGAATGAGTGGTGGATGTTGATGACCCGGCCCTCGAGCCGAGCACAGAGATCGGGGGAGAGGATCTGCATGTACCGGGCGAGGACGATGAGCTCGACGTCAAGCTCATCAACGAGTCTGCTCAGTCGCGCCTCGGCGGCGTCTTTGGTTTCTCGAGTGATCGGAATGTGGTGGAAGTCGTGGCCGTGGAATTCTGTCAGTGACCGCAGGCAGTCATGGTTGCCGGCCACACCGACGATGTCGATGGGCAGTTGGTCCGAGCTCTGCTGGAACAGCAGAGTGTTGAGGCAGTGTGCGGCCTTGGATACGAGTACGAGGGTTCTCGTCTTCTTCTTCGCTGGCTGGAGGCTGACTGTCATATCGAAACGGTGAGCTGCCTCGGCGAGGGAAGACTCCAGAGTTTCGGCATCGGAATCGTTGATCATGACGAACTGGACCCGCAGGAAGAACTGGAGGGAGTCGGGGGAGGAGAACTGCTGGGATTCGGTGATGTTGGCACCGAGCGAGGCCAGGACCCCGGTCACGGCATGGACGATTCCGGTCGCGTCCGGGCAGGTGACTCGCAGGATCCATTCTCGACTCATGCGCTCGATTCTAATGGTCAGGCCCGGTGTGCCCCGAAACCGGCTCATCATCCGGATGATGAGCGGTCCGGCTGTGTGATCTGGTTCGCTGTTAGCATTGATTTCGGGTGCTCGCGGAGCCGATCGCGCTTTCCCACTCATCACTTTGGATGCCACAGGAGTGTACACATGACTGATAATTCGATGCAGGCCTCGCTTGCAGACATCGATCCACAGATCGCGGAAGTCCTCGACCAGGAATTGGGCCGCCAGCGTTCGACTCTCGAAATGATCGCCTCGGAGAACTTCGTGCCGCGCGCAGTGCTCCAGGCGCAGGGGTCCGTGCTGACGAACAAGTATGCCGAAGGCTATCCCGGCAAGCGCTACTACGGCGGCTGCGAATACGTCGATGTTGCTGAAACTCTCGCCATTGACCGTGCCAAGAGCCTCTTCGGTGCCGAATACGCGAACGTGCAGTCGCACTCCGGTGCCTCCGCCAACGCCGCCGTGATGCACGCACTCGCCCGCCACGGTGACAAGATGCTCGGCCTCTCACTGGCCCATGGCGGACACCTCACCCACGGCATGAAGATCAACTTCTCGGGACGGCTCTACGACGTTGCGTCCTACGAAGTCGATCCCGACACATACCGCATTGACATGGACAAGGTGCGGGAGCGGGCACTCGAGCATCGCCCCGAGGTCATCGTCGCCGGCTGGTCCGCCTATCCGCGTCAGCTCGACTTCCAGGCCTTCCGCGACATCGCTGACGAGGTCGGAGCGAAGCTCTGGGTCGACATGGCGCACTTCGCCGGCCTCGTCGCTGCCGGCCTGCACCCCAATCCGGTGCCCTTCGCCGATGTCGTGTCATCAACTGTCCACAAGACAATCGGCGGTCCCCGTTCGGGCTTCATCCTCGGCAAAGAGGAATATGCGAAGAAGCTGAACTCCGCGGTCTTCCCAGGCCAGCAGGGAGGGCCACTGATGCACGTGATCGCGGCCAAAGCCGTGGCCTTCAAACTCGCCGCCTCCGAAGAGTTCAAAGCCCGTCAGGAACGGACAGTGCGCGGAGCCCAGATCCTGGCCGAGCGTCTCATGGCCGATGACGTTGCCAGCGCCGGAGCCACGGTCCTGACCGGCGGAACCGACGTCCACCTGGTCCTCGTTGACCTGCGCAACTCAGCCCTGGACGGACAGCAGGCAGAAGACCTCCTGCATGAGGTCGGCATCACGGTGAACCGCAACGCCGTCCCGTTCGACCCCCGGCCGCCTATGGTGACCTCCGGTCTGCGCATCGGCACCCCTGCTCTGGCCACCCGTGGGTTCGGCGATGCCGAGTTCACCGAGGTTGCCGATGTCATCGCCGAGGCGCTCAAGCCCAGTGCGAATGTCGACGCACTCAGCGCTCGGGTCAAGAAGCTCAGCGACAACTTCCCTCTCTACGAAGATCTGGAGCAGTACTGATGGCAGCACAGATCCTTGACGGCAGGGCCTGTGCGAAGGAGATCAAGGAAGAGCTGCGGACCACCGTCGCGAACCTGGCCGAACGGGGTATCGTTCCCGGCTTGGCCACGGTCCTCGTCGGTGAGGATCCGGGATCGAGATGGTATGTGGCGGGCAAGCACCGTGACTGCGCTGAGGTGGGCATCCATTCCATCCGCCGCGATCTTCCGGAGTCGGTGAGCCAGGATGAGCTCCTGTCGGTCATTGACGAGCTCAACGCCGATGACGAATGCACCGGCTATATCGTGCAGCTGCCGCTGCCGTCACACATTGATACGGACACAGTCCTCGAACGCATCGACCCGGCCAAGGACGCGGATGGACTGCACCCGACCAACCTCGGTCGGCTCATGCTCAATGTCAGCAGGGAGATCACGACTCCGCTGCCGTGCACCCCACGCGGAGTCATCGAACTGATGCAGCGCAACGGGATCGAATTGGCTGGCAAGCACGTTGTGGTCGTCGGTCGCGGTGTCACCGTCGGTCGGTCGATCGGCGCGCTGCTGACTCGGCGTGAGTACAACTCCACGGTGACGCTGACGCACACTGGAACGACGAATCTGCCGGAGCTGCTGGCTCAGGCCGACATCATCGTCGCCGCCGCGGGTTCGGCCCGGATAGTGACCGCCGACGCGGTCAAACCCGGTGCGGTCGTCCTCGACGTCGGAGTCTCGCGCGAAGAGGATCCAGAGACTGGGAAGTCGAAGATCGTGGGAGATGTGGAACCTGGCGTCGCCGAGGTAGCGGCTTGGGTGTCACCGAATCCCGGCGGAGTCGGGCCCATGACTCGGGCACTGCTTTTGAAGAATGTCGTTGACGTCGCTCAGCGGAGTGCCGCAGCCGCCTGAACGGTTCATGGTCTCAGACCGACGGCCTCCCACACATCTGTGTGGGAGGCCGTCGGTCTCTGTGCTGTTGGTCAAACCATTCGGTTCATTCCTCGAGGAGCTTGAGCTCGAAGAACACGCGCGGATCTCCGGTGCCTGCGTAGCCTTCGATGAGTTCACCGGTGAACCCGAGTGAGGAATGGAACGAGATCGCTGCGGACGAATCCGGCATGGTTGTGGCCTGCACCGATGAGACACCCAACTTTCGCGAGTGTTCGATGAAGTGCTGGTACAGGTGTCGCCCGATTCCCCGATGGCGGAAATCCGATCGGGAGGCAACCAGGTGGATGTAAGCAGGACCGTCATGGGGGATGGCGCCGAGCAGATAGCCGACAATCTCCGAACGGTACCTGGCGACCAGTCCCGAGGCCACGAACTGGTGGAACCAATAGGCATTGTGATCGCCGCTCAGGTCCCGGTCTCCCCAGAATTTCTCCTGCGCACTGAGCAGGAACTCTCGCATCTCACGGGCGTCTACTTCGTCGAGCGGGCTGATGTTCAGCTGCTCAGAATCGAAAGTCTCGTCTACAGCCATTACGCCTCCTGAAATATACTTCTTTCCATCACTGTATAACGCCCAGGCCCGGATGAGTAGTGCGCTCATGCCATGATAGAACACATGATTCGGATTGCATCAGTCAACGTCAACGGAGTTCGAGCGGCATGGAGAAAGGGGATGCCCACCTGGGTAGACAGTGCCAAACCTGACTTCATCACGCTGCAGGAAGTCCGGGCCGCAAACGACATTGCCCTCACAGTGCTCGAGGGCACCGGGTACACCACGATCAGCCACGACGCCGAGGCGAAGGGACGTGCCGGGGTGGCCGTCATGGCTCGGACTCAGCCGGTCGAGGTCCGCGAAGGTCTCGGCACGGACGGGTACTTCGATCGGGCCGGTCGGTGGCTGGAAACCGACTATCGCCTCGGCGACGGGTCGTTGCTGACACTCGTGTCGGCCTACGTCCATTCCGGTGAGGTGGACACTCCCAAGCAGGAGGACAAGTACCGTTTCCTCGACCGAATGACCGTGCGCCTTCCTGAACTCGCGGAGACCGCTGATCACGTGCTGATCACCGGTGACCTCAACGTCTGCCACACAGAACGGGACTTGAAGAATTGGAAGGCCAACCGCAAGAAGGCCGGCTTCCTGCCCGAGGAGCGCGGGTACTTCGACGGCTTCTTCGGTGACGTGGGTTTCGTCGACGTGCACCGGGAGCTCAGCGGTGATGTCGACGGTCCCTACACGTGGTGGTCCATGCGTGGTCAGGCCTTCGACAACAATGCAGGGTGGCGCATCGACTATCAGATGGCGACACCGGAACTTGCCCAGGCGGCTGTCAAGGCCACGGTCGACAAGGCCGACAGCTGGGCCGAGCGTTGGTCCGATCATGCCCCCCTCGTGATCGACTACGAGGTTCCAGCCCCGAAGTAGGGACTAGGCCTGCCGAGCCTGACGGATAGACCGTCTCAACGACCCTTCGGGCGCTGGGCAACCCCGCTAAAGGTTGCTCAGTCGCCCGAGGGGTTGCTGTGTTCCGGCTGGCTGATCGTTCAGGCATGTGAGGAGCCGAGTTCGATGAGCAGGACGCCGATGAGGATGAGACCGATGCCGACGAGCATCTTCCGCGTCAGCTTCTCCTTGAATAATGCACGGCCGGCCAGAGCAGTCAGCGCCACCCCGGTGGCGGCCCAGATCCCGTAGGCCACTCCCAAGGGGATACCGGTGCGCAGAGTCAGACTGAGCAGGCTGAACGAGACGAGGTAGCCGGCAACGACTCCGACATACCACCATTTGCTGCCGCCGACCGATGCCATGCGCAGACAGATCGTGGCCGCGACCTCGAGAATGATCGCGATGGCGAGCAGAACCCAGCCGATGATCATGACTCGTCTCCTGGATCGCGCTGTGGTGCGTCCAATACGGTCTGGTGCGTGTCGTCTTCGCGGTTGCCGACCTCGACGAGGATGACGCCGGCCATGATGAAGACGATTCCGGTGATCATGACGGGTGTGAGCGGTTCAGCGAAGAGGACGAGAGAGAGGACCGCGGTGAGCGCGACTCCCGCCGCACCCCAGATTCCGTAGGCGATGCCCAGCGGCATACCGACGCGGAGGGTAAGGCTGAGGAAGACGAACGCTGCGGCATAGCCGAGACCGACGATGATGTAGAGGGTGGGGGAGTCAAGGGCTGCCTTCAGCGCCAGAGTGCCAGTCACCTCGGCGATGATGGCGCCCATCAGAAATAGCCATTTGCTCACATGATAATTATCGAGCATCGCCATGCGGCAGGGAAATCGCCGGTCAAGAGACGGGGGCCAGCACCTTGGCGAAGCCGACCTCGTGGGCCCTTCACGAGCCGCTCGAGGCGATGTGTGCTTGCGCTGGTTCTGGTATCTCTCCTCTCGACGCCGCTGTCACAGCACAGGGAACACGGCCACTCTCGTTTGAGTGGGGAATGCTCGTCCCAGTGGGTCTTGACCTCTCGTCTTGATGACCTCTCGTTCTGATTTCTGCGCGTTGAGACCTGCAGGAGCGAAACTCACGGTCTCCGTGAGGGGTGCCGCCAGAGCCGTCAAGCGAGTCTGCTTCGTTGATTCAGCTGCTGAGCCCCGACACTGACGTCACGGCCGAGACGATCTCGTCACCGCAGCAGCGACCGTCTCGCCCGAGTCCTCGGCTCGCACGGGGCGGACTGCAAAGACTTCCCGGTGAAGTGGCATCATAGTCACATGACGACTTCTTCTCTGCCACGCACCGTTTCAGGCATTCAGGCCACCTCTGACTCACTGCACCTGGGTAACTACATCGGAGCTCTGCAGCAGTTCGTGGCGCATCAGGAGTCACACGATGCCTTCTACTTCATTGCGAACATGCACGCGATCACCGTCGAGCAGGACCCGAGCGATCTGCGCGAGCGAACCCTGCGCACAGCTGCGCAGTTCATTGCGGCGGGTATCGACCCGGAGAAGTCGACGATCTTCGTCCAGTCGCAGGTCCCGGCTCACCCCCAGCTGTCATGGATCCTCGAATGCACCACATCGATGGGCGAGGCCAGTCGGATGACACAGTTCAAGGACAAATCGGCCAAGCAGGAGCATGTGTCCCTGGGCCTGCTCACCTACCCCGCGCTGATGGCCGCCGACATCCTCCTCTATAACCCGCAGATGGTGCCCGTCGGCGAGGACCAGCGCCAGCATCTCGAGCTGACCAGAAACCTAGCCGAACGCTTCAACTACCGGTTCGGTGAGACCTTCGTCGTACCCGAAGCACAGATCCTCAAGGCCACCGCGAAGATCTACGACCTGCAGAACCCCGCCTCGAAGATGTCGAAATCCCTGCCCAGTCCCCTGGGTCGCATTGACATCCTCGACGACGCGAAGTCGCTGACGAAGAAGATCAAGTCCGCCGTCACCGACGACGGAAAGGAGATCGCCTACGACCCGGAGGCCAAGCCCGGAGTGTCGAACCTGCTCACGATCTACTCCTCCCTGACTTCGCGGTCGCTCGACGACATCGTCGCCGAGTACGAGGGAAAGATGTATGGCCACCTCAAGGTCGACCTCGCCGAGATCGCCGTTGAAGCCCTCACGCCTGTACGTGAGCGCACCAATGAGCTCCTGCAGGACCGAGCGCAGCTCCAGGCCATCCTCGATGCGGGTGCGGCGAAGGCCAATGAGATCGCCGAGGTGACCCTGCGAGACGTCTACGACAGGGTCGGCTTCGTCTGAGCTGGCTGCACCCCGATCCGACCTGACGTGCGATGAGTGTGAAGGAAGAACCGTGGCGAAGAAGAAACCCGAAGAAGGACCGCTGAACCTCACTCCAGACATGCTGCACACCGCGGCACGGATGGAAGACCGTTTCAACGGTTGGCTGCAGAACCGCGCCACCGACCACACCTATCAACGCACGGTCATGGCCTATGACACGTACGGCGGCACCGGGTGGGTGAGAGTGCTCGGCCGCTTGGTCCTGACCCCGACCGGTCAGCCTGCCGCGGATCTGCAGGCGAGCATCCGAGGGTGGAAGTCCTTTGTCAGTGTGCCTCTGCCCAACGACACTGCATGGGTGCGCGTCAATGACGAAGAGCACATGGTCACTGCTGACCGGGGCGGCATCATCGACACGGTCATTCCCGGTGACTTTCAGCCCGGTGAGACGGAGATCGAACTGTGGACCGATGGGTCGCTCGTCGATTCCGCTGCGGTGCGGATCATCGGCGAGGACTCGACGTTCGGCATCATCTCCGACATCGACGACACCGTCATGGTCACCTCACTGCCCCGACCGTTTCTGGCCGCGTGGAACACTTTCGTCCTCAGCGAGCATGCCAGGTCACCGGTAGCGGGAATGGCTGTTCTCTACGACCGAATAACCTATATGCGCCCAAACTCACCGATGGTCTATCTGTCAACGGGCGCGTGGAATTCGGCCCTGACGATCAAACGGTTCCTCTCCCGCAACCTCTACCCGATGGGGCCCCTGCTGCTCACTGACTGGGGACCGACGACAACTCGAGTCTTCCGTTCGGGCAAGGAGCACAAACGCAACTCTCTTGAGCGGTTATCGCGTGAGTTCCCGTGGATGAAATGGCTGCTCATCGGCGACGACGGTCAGAAGGACGAGGAAGTCTACGGAGAGTTCGTGGACAACCATCCCGACAATGTCGCCGCGGTCGCAATCCGCCAGCTCACTGTGGGCGAAGCGGTTTGGGCTGGTGGTCGTTCGAAGCGCCACGGTCGCGGTCAGGGCGTGCCGTGGATTTATGCCCCGGACGGTGCAGGACTGTCCTCACGCCTGACCGAACGGGGCATCATCTCCACGATCTGAGATCGGCTCAGTTGCGAGCGGCGAGGTCTTTCTTCGCGGCTTCGAACTCGGCGGCCAGGCTCTCGACGAGTTCTGCGGTGGTGCGCTTGGCGCCGAGGACGCCGATGCCCTGGCCCGAGCCCCAGATATCCTTCCACGCCTTCGAGTCCGAGCCCTCCTTCGTGCCGAAGTCCATCTTCGTCGGGTCGGCGTCGGGAAGATTGTCGGGGTCGAGGCCCGAAGCTGTGATCGAACCGCGCAGGTAGTTGCCCTTGACTCCGGTGAAGTAGCTGGAGTAGACGACGTCTTCGGCGGCGGAGTCGACGACCATCTGCTTGTAGTCTTCGGCGACGTTGGCCTCTGCCGTCGACAGGAAGGCCGAGCCTACATAGGCACAGTCAGCGCCCGAGGCCAGCGCGGCAAGGACCGAACGACCGTGTGCGATGGCTCCGGAGAGCAGCAGCGGACCGTCGAACCAGGTCCGGATCTCCTGGACCAGGGCGAACGGTGAGAGTGCTCCGGCATGTCCACCGGCGCCGGCGGCCACGGCGATGACACCGTCGGCGCCCTTCTCCACGGCTTTGTGCGCGAATTTGTTGTTGATGACGTCGTGGAGGACAATGCCGCCGTAGGAATGCACGGCCTCATTGACCTCTTCACGTGCACCCAAGGAAGTGATCACGATGGGCACCTGATGGCGTACCACCTCGGCGAGGTCTGCCTCCAAACGGTTGTTTGAGCGGTGAACGATGAGGTTCACCGCGAACGGTGCCGCCGGACGATCGGGGTTCGCTGTGGTGAACGCGGCGTTGGATTCACGGATCTCGTCCAGCCAGTCGGTGAGCATCGAGGCAGGACGGGCGTTGAGCGTGGGGAAGGAGCCGATGATGCCGGCTTGGCACTGGGCCTTGACCAGGTCAGGCCCGGATGCGATGAACATGGGGGAGCCGAACACTGGAAGTCGCAGCTGGGGGAGAAGATTGGCGAAAGAATTCATTGTGCCTCCTTTGGGTGGATGAACATTTCCACTCTAACCGAACGATTGTTAAAAGTGATCATGGGGGCAGAGACGCCGATGGCGCAGACGAGTTCGATTCGTCTGCGCCATCGTTGCAGCCGCGTGTGCTCTGCGGCGTCGTGCGGTGGGTCAGGAATCCGTGAAGTTCGGGTCCCGCTTCTCGACGAATGCGGCCATTCCCTCGGACTGGTCGTTTGTGGCCAGAGTGGAGTGGAAGAGGCGACGTTCGTAACGCAGTCCCTGTTCGAGGGTCGTTTCGAATGCGGTGTTGACCGCTTCTTTCACCATCGCCGAGGCGATGCGGGACTTGGACGCGATCGTGTGCGCGATCTCGTTGGCCGTTGTCAGCAGTTCCTCGGGTTCGACGACACGTGCGACGAGGCCTGAACGTTCGGCCTCCTCGGCGTCCATCATGCGTCCGGTCAGGCACATGTCCATGGACTTGGCCTTGCCGATGGCACGAGTCAGACGCTGGGAACCGCCCATACCGGGGAGGACGCCGAGGTTGATCTCGGGCTGGCCGAACTTCGCCTTAGTCGACGCGATGAGGATATCGCCCATCATCGCCAGCTCGCAGCCGCCGCCCAGGGCGAAGCCGTTGACAGCGGTGATGACCGGTTTGCGCACGTTGGTCAGACGGGTCCAGCCGGCGAACCAGTCGGCCTTGAACGCGGTGGCGAAGTCGAGATCGGACATCTCCTTGATGTCGGCGCCCGCGGCGAAGGCCTTGCCGGCGCCGGTGATGATGATCGCCTTGACCTCATCATCGGCATCGAATCCGGTGGCCGCATCTGTGACATCGGTGAGCACCTGCATGTTCAGCGCGTTGAGAGCCTTCGGGCGGTCGATCGTGATGGTGGCGACGCCTTGGTCGACGGCCGTGAGGATGGTTTCGTAGTCGCTCATGAGAACACCTTCTCTTTGTGATCGGTGGTGAGGATGTCGTGGACTGTTTCGTCGCTGACCTCGTCGAATGCGGCCGGTGACCACTGCGGATTGCGGTCCTTGTCGATGACCTGAGCGCGGATGCCCTCCTTGAGGTCCGGGCGATGCGTCAGCGCGACGGCGACGCGGTAGTCCTGTTCGAGGACCTCGGCCAAGGACATGTTTCCGGCAGCGCGGAGCGCGGCCAGAGTCACCTTCACCGAAGTGGGAGCCTTGGTCCCGATCAGTTTCCCTGCAGCATTGGCATCAGGATCCGCATGCGCGGCCAGCGCTGCGACGATGTCCTCCGCCCGGTCTCCTGTATAGCATTCGTCGATCCAGCTCGTGGACTCGGCGAGTTCGTTCTCCGGAGCATCGGTGGCGTAGCGCCCGATCACCGTCTCAACGTCGCCGCCTGCTTCGAGCTCGGCGATGAGCCCTGGCACATCTGCGTCGGGAACGTAGTAGTCGGCCAGTCCCATGGCCAGCGCTGCTCCTGCTCCGACCGGCAGTCCGGTCAGTGCCAGATGGGTGCCGAGTTCGCCCGGCGCATTGGCCAGCAGATGTGTGCCGCCGACGTCGGGGAACAGGCCGATCCCAGTCTCTGGCATCCCGATCTTCGTGGAATCGGTGACGATGCGGTGCGAGCCGTGGCCCGAGATTCCGACGCCGCCGCCCATCGTGATGCCATTCATGATGACAACATAGGGCTTGGGGAATTCGGAGATCTCATGGTTCATCTTGTATTCGCGATTCCAGAACCGGGCGTTCTCATCGGTGCCGGCCACAATGTCGTTGTACACGGCCTTGATGTCGCCTCCGGCGCACAGCCCGCGTTCGCCGCGTCCGGTGACCAGGACCGTTTTGATTGTGTCGTCATTGCGCCAGCTCTTCAGCGCGTCATCGATGGCACCCACCATTTCCTGGCTCAGTGCGTTGATCAGTTTCGGTTTGTTGAGTTCAATCCGCCCCACCCCGTTGTGACTCGAGGTGATGACGGAGGGTTCGCTAGGCGATGCCGCAGCTTCAGTCGTCATATCAGCCCACTCCTGTGCTCTTGCGCGAAATGATCACGCGCATGATTTCGTTGGTGCCTTCCAGAATCTGGTGGACGCGCAGGTCACGCACCAGCTTCTCAATTCCATACTCTGTCAGATAGCCATAGCCGCCGTGCAACTGGAGTGCCCTGTTGGCGACGTCGAAGCCCGAATCCGTGGCTGTCAGCTTCGCCATCGCTGAGAGCAGCGAGGTGTTCGGATCGCCCGCGTCGTAGGCGCTGGCAGCGCGCCACAGGAGGGAGCGAGCGGCCTCGAGCTTTGTCTGCATCTCTGCGACTTCGAATCGCAGGGCCTGGAATGCGGAGAGCTCAGTGCCGAAGGCCTGTCGTTCGCCCATGTAGTCGATGGCCTTCTCCAACGCCGACTGCCCGCCACCCAGCGAGCAAGCTCCGATATTGAGCCGGCCTCCGTCGAGACCGGACATGGCGATCTTGAAGCCCTGACCCGGTTCGCCGAGGAGGTTCTCCTTCGGCACACGCACGTTTTCCATGATGACCTGGCGGGTCGGCTGCGCCCGCCATCCCATCTTCTGTTCGTTGGGGCCGAAAGAGAGCCCCTCCATGCCGTTTTCGAGGATGAACGCGGAGATTCCACGCGATCCGTCCTGACCGGAGCGTGCCATCACCAGGTACGTGTCGGAGGTGCCGGCGCCAGAGATGAACTGTTTGACACCGTTGAGGACATAAGAGTCACCGTCCTCTCGCGCCGAGGTACGCAGAGCGGCAGCATCGGAACCGGCGTTGGGCTCAGTGAGGCAGTAGCTGCCGAGGTGCTCCATTGAGACCAGGGGAGCGAGGTACTTCTCCTTCTGCGGAGCATCTCCGTACTTGTCGATCATCCACGCCACCATGTTGTGGATGGAGATGTAGGCGGCGACCGAGGGACAGGCTGTCGACATCGCCTCGAAGATGAGGGCGGCGTCCATGCGCCCCATGCCCGTGCCCCCGGCTTCTTCGCTGACGTAGATTCCGCCCATGCCCAGGTCCGCGGACCTCTTGATGACGTCGACGGGGAAGTGGTGATCGGCGTCCCACTCCAGAGCATGCGGAGCGATTTCGGAGTCGGCGAATTCGCGCACCATGCCGGAGATTGTCTGTTGTTCTTCGGTGAGACCGAACGGCAGGGCAGCTGCTGTGCTGCGGGACATTGTTCCTCCACGGTTGGGGCTATTCACGATTGAGGCTTCTCGCATACGTGATGACATTCACTACGATACGGAGAAATTACTTGGACGTCCAACTAATTGGAGGCAGTTGGTTCGTCGAGGTGTTGGTCAGCGCAAGGGCAGCAGCCTCAGGCGTGGTCTTCGAGCTCGGACCGCAGTGATTCGAGATGGGGTAGGAGCCCGCTCAGATTGGCCTCGGCCAGCGCAGGTGAGCTGAAGACCTCGTCATTGAGGGCGGCAGTCGCGCGTGACGACAGCTCACGGCCGATCTCGCTGAGTTCGACGAGCGTGGTGCGACGGTCATCGGGGTGGCTGCGCCTCTTCACGAGGCCGGCCTTCTCAAGTCGATCGACCGAATTCGTCGTCGAGGTGGCGTGGACTTGGAGTCGGGCCGAGATCTTCGACATCGGCAACGTCCCCGACTTGGTGAACGACAGGAGAGTGAGGACTTCGTATCGTGAGAAGGTCAGCGCAAATGGCTTGAGCGCGGCGTCGACCTTGGCGAGAAACAGTTGATGGACTCTCATCACCGAGATCACGGTCGTCATGCCATCGGTCGAATCATTCCAGCCGTGGGCGAGCCACTGTTTCCTGGACTCCTCGATCGGGTCGAGTCTGCTCGCTGCTGTCTTTTCCGCCGCCATTGTCGACAGTGTAGTGAAGTGAGAAGATAAGCGCATGTGCGGTCGACTCAATATGTCTCTCGATCCGGCAGATCTCGCCGATGAGCTCCGCCTTGACGTCATCTCCTACGACTACACGCCCAGGTACAACGTACCCCCGGGTTCTTTCGTGCCGATCGTCGTCGAACGACTGGACGATGAAGGACAGCTGATACGTCGACTGGAGACCGCTTCGTGGGGGTTGGTCCCCGGGTGGGCGAAGGACGCAAAGATCGGTTTCAAAGCATTCAACGCGCGTTCGGAGACTGTCCTTGAGAAGCCAATGTTCAGGCAGCCCATCAGGAGGCGGCGCTGCGCTCTTCCGATACCTGGCTACTACGAGTGGGAGGCTACGGAGGACGGCAAGCAGCCATGGATGATGTCAGCGGCAGGTGATGACCCGCTGTTCATGGCCGGCCTGTTCGAGTTCTGGAAGCAGCCGGACCAGTCCTGGTTGGTGTCGACGACGATCCTGACGATGGAAGCGGCAGGGCATCTGCGCGATGTCCACCACCGGATGCCGGTCTTCCTCGGCCAAGGCGCCGTCGATGGATGGATCGACCCAGCGGTATCGAGTGCCGACGTACCTCCACTGTTGGCGTCGACCCTCGCGCAGGTCGACCCGGCGAGTGTGACTCGACATAAAGTGGGCAAGAGTGTGGGCAATGTTCGCAACGACGGCCCAGAACTCACCACGCCCGTGGGCTGACCGGCTTCTACACGGTCATGCGAAACAGCAGACGATGCCCGGCGAGGCATCAGCCGGCACAGTGGACCACTCGATGTCCCAGGCACTGTTTAGCCTGAGTCGAACGGGCCAGAACCAGCCGGTTTTGCGCCGGCCGCTGGATGTGTGTAGTGTGTACCGAGTTGCCAGCCCGCAAGGAAAGGCAAC
Source organism: Brevibacterium sp. CBA3109 (assembly GCF_040256645.1). NCBI lineage: Bacteria > Bacillati > Actinomycetota > Actinomycetes > Micrococcales > Brevibacteriaceae > Brevibacterium > Brevibacterium koreense. The sequence continues at coordinate 1,093,874 of NZ_CP158281.1, forward strand.
GGTCACTCTGATCAGGTTTGGTCCCAGCAAACTGAAGATGAACTTCAAGTTGCGAAGGTCGAAACAACACTGTAGAGTGGATATTCGCTGGTACGGCGGGCCGAAAGGCAAAAAGTATACAATTGAAACTGACACCCCTGGTGAACACGGCCATTTATGGTTTGTGGTGACGGGTGAGTGTGTGTGGTTTGAGAATCCAATAGCGTATTTGTTTGAACAGATAGTGATGCCAGAAACATTTTTTCTGGTAAGACAATCACATGTCCAGACACCAGTGTTCGTTCCCCTCGCCGGGAATGGGCACTTTGTTGTGTGTGGGTATGAAATTTTTAGGTCAACTGCGATCACCCCGTGATCGTTGCTTGACTGTCTTGCCGGGGTTATTAACGCAACATAATTTTTTTATGGAGAGTTTGATCCTGGCTCAGGACGAACGCTGGCTGCGTGCTTAACACATGCAAGTCGAACGCTGAAGCCCCAGCTTGCTGGGGTGGATGAGTGGCGAACGGGTGAGTAACACGTGAGTAACCTGCCCCCGACTTCGGGATAAGCCCGGGAAACTGGGTCTAATACCGAATATGACTCCGACTCGCATGAGTTGGAGTGGAAAGTTTTTTCGGTTGGGGATGGGCTCGCGGCCTATCAGTTTGTTGGTGAGGTAATGGCTCACCAAGACGACGACGGGTAGCCGGCCTGAGAGGGCGACCGGCCACACTGGGACTGAGACACGGCCCAGACTCCTACGGGAGGCAGCAGTGGGGAATATTGCACAATGGGGGAAACCCTGATGCAGCGACGCAGCGTGCGGGATGACGGCCTTCGGGTTGTAAACCGCTTTCAGCAGGGAAGAAGCCACCTTCGGGTGGTGACGGTACCTGCAGAAGAAGTACCGGCTAACTACGTGCCAGCAGCCGCGGTAATACGTAGGGTACAAGCGTTGTCCGGAATTATTGGGCGTAAAGAGCTCGTAGGTGGTTGGTCACGTCTGCTGTGGAAACGCAACGCTTAACGTTGCGCGTGCAGTGGGTACGGGCTGACTAGAGTGCAGTAGGGGAGTCTGGAATTCCTGGTGTAGCGGTGAAATGCGCAGATATCAGGAGGAACACCGGTGGCGAAGGCGGGACTCTGGGCTGTAACTGACACTGAGGAGCGAAAGCATGGGGAGCGAACAGGATTAGATACCCTGGTAGTCCATGCCGTAAACGTTGGGCACTAGGTGTGGGGGACATTCCACGTTCTCCGCGCCGTAGCTAACGCATTAAGTGCCCCGCCTGGGGAGTACGGTCGCAAGGCTAAAACTCAAAGGAATTGACGGGGGCCCGCACAAGCGGCGGAGCATGCGGATTAATTCGATGCAACGCGAAGAACCTTACCAAGGCTTGACATACACCAGACCGGCCTGGAAACAGGTTTTCCTCTTTGAGGTTGGTGTACAGGTGGTGCATGGTTGTCGTCAGCTCGTGTCGTGAGATGTTGGGTTAAGTCCCGCAACGAGCGCAACCCTCGTTCTATGTTGCCAGCACGTAATGGTGGGAACTCATAGGAGACTGCCGGGGTCAACTCGGAGGAAGGTGGGGATGACGTCAAATCATCATGCCCTTTATGTCTTGGGCTTCACGCATGCTACAATGGCTGGTACAGAGAGATGCGAGACCGCGAGGTTTTAGCGAATCCCTTAAAGCCAGTCTCAGTTCGGATCGTAGTCTGCAATTCGACTACGTGAAGTCGGAGTCGCTAGTAATCGCAGATCAGCAACGCTGCGGTGAATACGTTCCCGGGCCTTGTACACACCGCCCGTCAAGTCACGAAAGTCGGTAACACCCGAAGCCGGTGGCCCAACCCTTGTGGAGGGGGCCGTCTAAGGTGGGACTGGCAATTGGGACTAAGTCGTAACAAGGTAGCCGTACCGGAAGGTGCGGCTGGATCACCTCCTTTCTAAGGAGCACACATAAGAACCCCGACAACAGACACCGATTGTGTGTCTGGTTGGGCAGCTCAAGGGTGGAACATTGCTATTTTCGCTCATCCGACCTGCGTGGTCACGGTATGTTCCGTGTTCGCGGGGGTTGTGTGGTGGGCTAGAACAAGTACGTTATTGGGTCCTGGAATCACAGGCCCCGCAACGATGCGCACTCTTTTGAGGGTGTGGTGGTTGTGGTGTGGTGGTTTCAATCTAACGGACCGACCCAGGTCATGGTCATACTGCTGTAGCAGTGTGGGTGTGGGTGGTGTTTGGTAGTGGTTTGAGAATCGTATAGTGGACGCGAGCATCAACAACACACTTGTGTGTGTTGTTTATGTAATGTGATTTTTCTTGTGAAATCCGAAAGTGTTTTTTTCGCGCACACAATTATCGACTGACTTCATTGTGGTTGGTATGAGTGTGTAAGAGCGCATGGTGGATGCCTTGGCATCAGGAGCCGATGAAGGACGTGGAAATCTGCGATAAGCCTCGGGGAGCCGATAAACGGGCTGTGATCCGAGGGTGTCCGAATGGGGAAACCCCGCCACATGAGAGTGTGGTGACCCGCATCTGAATATATAGGGTGTGTGGGGGGAACGCGGGGAAGTGAAACATCTCAGTACCCGTAGGAAGAGAAAATAAAATATGATTCCGGGAGTAGTGGCGAGCGAAACTGGAAGAGCCTAAACCTTGTCAGTGTCAAACGTGCTGGTGTTGCTGGCTTGGTGTTGTGGGGTATGCGTGTTCGGTCCAGCATGACCGGAACGTTGATGTGTGCTGCGTGTAGTCGAAGCTGGTGGGAAACAGTACCGGAGTGGGTGAGAGTCCCGTAGACGAAACATGTGGCCCCAACGTTGTGCATATACCCGAGTAGCACGGTACTCGTGGAATGTCGTGTGAATCTGCCAGGACCACCTGGTAAGGCTAAATACTTCCTGATGACCGATAGCGGATAGTACCGTGAGGGAATGGTGAAAAGTACCCCGGGAGGGGAGTGAAATAGTACCTGAAACCATGTGCTTACAATCCGTCAGAGCCTCCTTGTTGGGGTGATGGCGTGCCTTTTGAAGAATGAGCCTGCGAGTTAGCGGTGCGTGGCGAGGTTAACCCGTTGTGGGGTAGTCGTAGCGAAAGCGAGTCCGAATAGGGCGTTTCAGTCGCGTGTCCTAGACCCGAAGCGGAGTGATCTAGCCATGGGCAGGGTGAAGCGTGTGTAAGAGCGCGTGGAGGCCCGCACCCACTTCAGTTGAAAATGGAGGGGATGACCTGTGGTTAGGGGTGAAAGGCCAATCAAACTCTGTGATAGCTGGTTCTCCCCGAAATGCATTTAGGTGCAGCGTTGCGTGGTTCTTGCCGGAGGTAGAGCTACTGGATGGCTGATGGGCCCCACCGGGTTACTGACGTCAACTAAACTCCGAATGCCGGTAAGGTTCAGCGTGGCAGTGAGACAGTGGGGGATAAGCTTCATTGTCGAGAGGGAAACAGCCCAGACCATCAACTAAGGCCCCTAAGCGTGTGCTAAGTGGGAAAGGATGTTCAGTTGCGAAGACAACCAGGAGGTTGGCTTAGAAGCAGCCATCCTTAAAAGAGTGCGTAATAGCTCACTGGTCAAGTGATTGAGCGCCGATAATGTAGCGGGGCTAAGTACACCGCCGAAGTTGTGGCAGCATCCTAATAAGCCGTAATGGTGGGGTGTTGGGTAGGGGAGCGTCGTGCTGGCAGTGAAGTCGCCGTGTGAACGAGTGGTGGAGCCGGTACGAGTGAGAATGCAGGCATGAGTAGCGAAAGACGGGTGAGAAACCCGTCCACCGGATGACCAAGGGTTCCAGGGCTAGGCTAATCCGCCCTGGGTAAGTCGGGACCTAAGGCGAGGCCGACAGGCGTAGTCGATGGACAACCAGTTGATATTCTGGTACCGACGCATAACCGTCAATACCAAAACACGTGATACTAACCATGTCACATGCCCGTGATGTCTTCGGATGTCTGGTTGGTGTGTGGTGTGGGACCTGAGTGTGGAGTCGGTAAGCGCGAGGTGTGACGCAGGAAGGTAGCCAGGCCACGCGATGGTAGTCGTGGTCTAAGGTCGTAGCACGTGGGGGTAGGTAAATCCGTCCCCACATTGAGTGTGAGAGCTGATGGGCGCCCCATTTTGGTGGGGTGATCTGGTGATCCTATGCTGCCGAGAAAAGCATCGGCGTGAGGTTGTGTGTTGCCCGTACCCTATAACCGACACAGGTGGTCAGGTAGAGAATACTAAGGTGATCGAGAGAATCGTGGTTAAGGAACTCGGCAAAATGCCCCCGTAACTTCGGGAGAAGGGGGACCATCCCGGTGAAGCCAACTTGCTTGGTGATGTGCTGGTGGTGGTCGCAGAGGCCAGAGAGAAGCGACTGTTTATTAAAAACACAGGTCCGTGCGAAGATGTAAGTCGATGTATACGGACTGACGCCTGCCCGGTGCTGGAAGGTTAAGAGGACTCGTTAACCCCTTGAGGGGGGTGAAGCGGAGAATTTAAGCCCCAGTAAACGGCGGTGGTAACTATAACCATCCTAAGGTAGCGAAATTCCTTGTCGGGTAAGTTCCGACCTGCACGAATGGCGTAACGACTTCTCTGCTGTCTCAACCACGAACTCGGCGAAATTGCATTACGAGTAAAGATGCTCGTTACGCGCAGCAGGACGGAAAGACCCCGAGACCTTCACTATAGTTTGGTATTGGGATTCGGTGTGGTTTGTGTAGGATAGGTGGGAGACTGTGAGACCTTCACGCTAGTGGGGGTGGAGTCGTCAAGTGAAATACCACTCTGACTATACTGGATTTCTTAACTTCGGACCCTGATCGGGTTCAGGGACAGTGCCTGATGGGTAGTTTAACTGGGGCGGTTGCCTCCTAAAGAGTAACGGAGGCGCCCAAAGGTTCCCTCAGCCTGGTTGGCAATCAGGTGTCGAGTGTAAGTGCACAAGGGAGCTTGACTGTGAGACGGACGTGTCGAGCAGGAGCGAAAGCTGGGACTAGTGACCCGGCCATGGCTTGTGGAAGCGTGGTCGCTCAACGGATAAAAGGTACCTCGGGGATAACAGGCTGATCTTGCCCAAGAGTCCATATCGACGGCATGGTTTGGCACCTCGATGTCGGCTCGTCGCATCCTGGGGCTGTAGTCGGTCCCAAGGGTTGGGCTGTTCGCCCATTAAAGCGGTACGCGAGCTGGGTTTAGAACGTCGTGAGACAGTTCGGTCCCTATCCGCTGCGTGCGTAGGAAATTTGTGGAGGCCTGTCCTTAGTACGAGAGGACCGGGACGGACGAACCTCTGGTGTGCCAGTTGTACCGCCAGGTGCATGGCTGGTTGGCTACGTTCGGGAAGGATAACCGCTGAAAGCATCTAAGCGGGAAGCCTGCTTCGAGATGAGATTTCCAACCCCACTTGTTGGGGGTGAGGTGTCCTATAGATTATGGGTTTGATAGGCCGGGTATGGAAGCATCGTGAGGTGTGGAGTTGACTGGTACTAATACGCCGATCACTCATACAATCCTTTATTGTGGTTGGTGTGTGTGAGTAACATTTGTAGGGTTTCACGAGACGTTTTTAACGAGTCACGTTATGTGTGGTGTTCGCGTTCGCTGTACGGTTCTTGGACCGCTACTGACTCTTTGAGGACTGTGTGTTCTTGGGGTGGTAGTTGGTTTGTTGGTTTTGCGGTGGTGATAGTGGTGGGGAAACGCCCGGTTAACCGTTCCGATCCCGGTAGCTAAGCCCATTCGCGCTGATGGTACTGCAACTTGGTGGTTGTGGGAGAGTAAGTGACTGCCGCAATATTCTTTGAGAGTTGAGGCCATCCCCTTTTTGGGGGTGGCCTCTTCTTGTATGTGGTGGGGGAGTTTCGTTCCTGTTGGCCGTGGCGGCGGGTGGGAGCATTCCTCCCCTTCGACCATTCACAGGCGAGTCGGCGGCACAGAACCACTATCGCGGGCAGGGAATCACCATCGATGAACCCCTGCCTCGCAGGTCATCGGCTGCGCCTCAGGTTATTGGCTACACCTTCAAGGAGGGTCGAGTCCCAGGAACCGGCGAACCACCTCTGTCCCGGCAACCTCCACCGGCTTCGCACCGCGGACAATGTCCGAAGCTGCCATAATCATCTGGTGTTCGGTGTGAGCCAGCCCGTCTTGCGCGACGATGGACTTCACCCCGTTGGGGGAGTAGCCGAGCTTCTCTGAGACCCTGCGGCTGGCGTCATTGCCCTCAAGATATTCGGAGTGGAAGACTGCGGCATCGAAACAGTCGGCAAACGCTGTCACCGCAGCCCTCCTCATCTCGGTGCCGTACCCTCTGCCCTGCTCGTGCAGGGACAGCCAGGAGCCTGTTGATACCGATCGGGTACGCACGAAGTCCTTGGCACTCAATCCCTGTACGCCGACAACACGCCCGTCAACCCTGACGGTGAGCTCGATGGTCCAGTCTTCGGCTCGGAAATTCGCCCTCGTACTCCACTGATACTGTGCGATGGACCGAGCGATATCCGTCCGAGTACCCGAATCCCAATTGACGAGAAAGGCTGGTCGGTCGTGGCGGCGCACGCCGCCGTCTGCGATGACGGCCAATTCCGGATAGTCGGACTCACGCACCGGCGACAACTGCATATCGCCGCACCGGATTCTCAAGGCAAACGGTGGCCAGACTTCTTCTAAATCCATACGATGAGTCTAGCGGCGGAGGCCGTGACGCATCTTTCCTCACCGACGCCCGCATTATACCAATCGTGCTTTCCAACACCGTACTGTCCATTATTCGGGCGCATCAGCTCATGTTATGCAGGTCACGGTAAATTGGCCCCATGAGCTTACATCCATCACTGCAGCCAATCTTCGACACGGTGCTCCACCGCAATCCCGGAGAGTCGGAGTTTCATCAAGCGGTACAGGAAGTTCTCCATTCCCTGGGCCCTGTCGTTGACAAACACCCTGAATACCTCGAACTCTCCACTTTCGAGCGTCTCTGCGAACCAGAACGGCAGATCATCTTCCGGGTGCCGTGGATCGACGACCAGGGCGTTGTCCAGATCAACCGAGCATTCCGCGTGCAATTCAACTCTGCTCTCGGCCCATACAAGGGTGGGCTGCGCTTCCACCCCTCGGTGAATCTGGGAATCGTCAAATTCCTCGGCTTCGAGCAGATCTTCAAAAACGCGATCACCGGACTGCCCATCGGCGGTGGCAAAGGCGGCTCTGATTTCGACCCGAAGGGCCGCAGCGACCTCGAGGTCATGCGCTTCTGCCAGTCATTCATGACTGAGCTCTCTCGACATATCGGGGAATACCGAGACGTTCCGGCCGGCGACATCGGTGTCGGCGGGCGCGAGATCGGCTATCTGTTCGGTCAGTACAAACGCATGAGGAACGAGTACGAAGCTGGAGTCCTGACCGGTAAGGGCCTCTCATACGGCGGATCCATGGTCCGCACGGAAGCCACCGGGTTCGGTGTTGTGTACTTTCTCAAGGACATGCTCGCCGCTGCGAAGAAGAACATCGACGGACGCACCGTCTCGATCTCCGGATCGGGAAACGTGGCTGTGTTCGCCGCCGAGAAGGCCACAGCCTTCGGCGGTACCGTCATCACCATGTCAGACTCGAGCGGGTTCATCCATGACCCGGACGGCATCGACACGGACATCGTCAAGCGGATCAAGTTCGAAGAACGCGGTCGCATCTCCGATTACGTCGACGAACGTGGAGGACGTGCCACCTACCATGAGGGCGGAAATGTCTGGGAAATCGAGGTCGACGTCGCACTGCCCTGCGCCACTCAGAACGAGCTCGATGCCGACTCAGCCCGAACTCTCGTCCGCAACGGAGTCATCGCCCTTGCCGAGGGAGCGAACATGCCGTGTACGCCCGAGGCCGTGAAGACCTTCTCCGATGCCGGCGTTCTCTTCGCCCCGGGCAAGGCGGCCAATGCCGGCGGTGTGGCCACCAGTGCACTGGAAATGCAGCAGAACGCCAGTCGCGATACCTGGGACTTCGACTTCACCGAAGCCCGGCTGGCAGAGATCATGGGCGACGTCCACGACAGTTGCGCTGCTGCAGCCGCAGAGTTCGGCTCACCAGGCGATTACGTTGCCGGCGCCAACATTGCAGGCTTCATCCGTGTCTCCGAAGCGATGCTTGCACAGGGCGTCGTCTGACCTCAGCGACAAGTCGCAGACAGACAAGGCACAGACGCCAGCCGGGACTGATCGGCGCACAGCGGCCCTCCGATTCTCAGTCAGCTTCACACGGAGCTAATGAGAGTTCGGAGGGCCGCTGGCTTTCACCCGAAGGCCCGGGTCAGCGAGGTCCCATCGTTCCGTAGGCCTTGCGCCACCTCAGCAGTGGTTTGTCCTTGCTGCTGTGCGCGCCAGCCCCCACCGATACGACCTCTCCGACGACGAGGCTGTGCGTTGCCACTTCGAGCATCTGCGTGGTCCGCAGTTCGAACCAGGCGATCGCGTCCGTGAGCACAGGCTGCCCCGAGTGCGGAGCGGGAAACGTATCGATGCCTTTCAGCGAACCGTAGAGAGGCTGGCCGGACGCACCCAGCCGCTCGGAGATGTCGCGTTGGGATGAGTTGAGCAGGGAGATGGCGTAGTGCTCACTCATCTCCAAGGTCTCCATCATCCGTGATCCGCCGTAGACGCTGACTGCCATCGTCGGCGGATCATAGGACACGTCGAGGAATGAGTCGACGGTGATCGCGTGCAAGGCGTTGCCCCGCTTGGCCGAGACCACAGCCACTGCGGCAGCAATATCGTCGCTGAGTTCGCGATAGCGTTCTGTGAGGGAGTCCTCGTGAGTTCTGTCCATGGCACTCATTCTAGGGAACTACAATGGAGCCATGACCTATCCAGCATCAGGTGGTTCAGCAACAATCGAGCGTGAGCAGTCCGAGCAGCGTGTTGAACCCGGAGACCACGAACGTTTCAGCCACTACGCACCTAAAGACAAGATCATGGAATCCATGGTCACGGGCACACCGCTGATTGCCCTGTGCGGAAAGGTGTGGGTGCCGACCCGAGACCCCGAGCGGTTCCCTGTATGCCCGCGATGCAAGGAAATCTACTCAACAATGTCTGAAGGACCCAAGGAGTAAATGGCCGCGGAACGTCTCCCCGGGACCTCCGCCGCCGAACAACTGCCACCGGCCTTTCCCGAGCGCGCTGCTTGGGGAACGGCCGGAAAGTTGCGCGCCTGGCAGGCTGAGGCCCTGGAACAGTATTTTCGGGATCAGCCGAAGGACTTTCTCGCAGTCGCGACACCGGGCGCAGGCAAGACGACATTCGCTCTGCGGGTCGCTGCCGAGCTGTTGGCGCAACGCGTCGTCAATAGAGTCACCGTCGTGGCACCCACAGAACACCTCAAGGTGCAGTGGGCCGATTCCGCCTCACGCGTCGGCATCAAACTCGACCCGCACTTCAAGAACGCCCAAGGCAAACATGCCCCCGGCTATCACGGTGTGGCCATCACCTACGCGCAGGTGGCTGCCAAGCCCGTGCTGCACCACAACCGCACCGCGGCGGGCCGCACTCTCGTCATCCTCGATGAGGTCCACCACGGAGGTGACGCACTGTCCTGGGGTGATGCAGTTCGGGAGGCGTTCGGTCCGGCAGTGCGCAGACTCTCCCTGACCGGCACCCCCTTCCGATCGGATACCTCACCGATCCCATTCGTCACCTATGCCCCGGACGAAAACGGTATCCGAACCTCGGTGGCAGACTATTCCTACGGCTACGGTCGGGCACTCAAGGACTCCGTGGTCCGCCCCGTCCTGTTCCTCGCCTATGCCGGTGCCATGTCCTGGCGGACCAGAGCCGGTGATGAGATGTCCCACGTACTCGGCGAAGAGACGACGAAGGACATCAACTCTCAGGCGTGGAGGACTGCTCTCGACCCGGGCGGCGACTGGATACCGGCCGTGCTCAAGGCCGCCGACCGGCGTCTGACAGAGGTGAGACGGACCGTGCACGACGCCGGGGGCCTCGTCATTGCCACAGACCAGGACAACGCCCGTGCCTATGCCAAGGTGCTGCGCGAGCTCACCGGCGAGGCACCTACTGTCGTCCTCTCCGACGAAGCAGGAGCTTCGGCACGGATCGAGAAGTTCCAGAATTCCACTGATCGGTGGATGGTCGCGGTTCGCATGGTTTCCGAAGGTGTCGACGTGCCGCGCCTGTGCGTCGGGGTCTACGCGACCTCCTCAGCGACTCCACTGTTCTTCGCTCAGGCCATCGGACGTTTCGTGCGTGCGCGCAAACGCGGTGAAACCGCTTCCGTGTTCCTGCCCTCCGTCCCGATTCTCCTGGCGCTGGCCAACACGATGGAGGTCGAACGCGACCACGCCCTCGACCGACCGAAGAACGAGGATGAGAACGATGTCGTCGTCTTCGACGACCAGGCCATGGAGCAGGCGAACCGTGAAGAGGGCGCCTCTGACCAGCTGGGTTCCTTCGAGGCATTGGGCGCCGAGGCGCTCTTCGACAGGGTGCTCTTCGACGGTGGCGAGTTCGGCACGGGCGGAGCAGTCGGCTCTGAGGACGAACTCGACTTCATAGGCATTCCCGGGCTGCTCGAACCAGACCAAGTCCACGAACTGCTGCGGACACAACAGGCGCGTCAGGCGAAACGCAAGACTGCTGCGGCACCACCGGCACCAGAAACCGAGCCCAGCGAGCTCGATCACCGGGCGATGAAGGAAGAGCGCAATCAGCTTCAGAGCCTCGTCGGCGCTTGGTCTCGGCGAACCGGTTCACCCCACAAGACCGTCCACGTCGAACTGCGCAAGGCCTGCGGGGGACCGGCCGTGGCACAGGCGACCCGGGAGCAGATACAGGCGCGGATCGCAAAGCTCCAAGGCTGGTTCGTCGGCAAGAAATGACGTCCACTGCGTCTATGCAGGCAGACGGACCGACCTCAGCTCAACTGACTCGGTCCCGATCATTTGGGATAGAACACTGTGGGGATCGCCGGTTCGCCGTCCTGCATACGCCTGGCCGAACGCGGCAGCTCGGCCAAGGACTCGTCATGCCGAGCGCAGGCCTTCGTGACCCCGGCGGCGCCGATATAGGTCTCATTGACCTCACCGTCGACGACGAGATCAACGGTCAATGACCTGCCATCGCCGAGGTCGTCTGGCAGCGTCGGGATGCCGACGGCTTCTTCGACCGCGATCGCACCATCGATGAGGCGCAAAGCGTCCTTGTGCCCTCCACGTGAGGGTTTGCCGGTGGAGTTCTTCGCCACCGAGGTCCATGCCCCCGACTCGTCGGCGCGGGCCACGAGCTTGTAGACGAGCCCGGCGGCCGGAGCGCCCGAGCCTGTGACCACTCGTGTTCCGACACCGTAGGAATCTACGGGGGAGGCAGCGAGAGCAGCGATCGCATATTCGTCGAGATCACTGGTGACCGTGATCGTCGTATCATGAGCGCCGAGACGGTCGAGGCCCGCACGGACTTCACTGGCCTGTTCGACAAGGTCGCCCGAGTCGATGCGCACCCCACCCAGATTCTCACCTGCCAGGCGGACCGCCGTCGCCAGCGCCTCCTCGACGTCATAGGTGTCCAGGAGCAGAGTCGTGTCTGTGCCCAAGGATTTGAGCTGAGCGGCGAAGGCCTCCTGCTCCGAATCGTGGAGCAGCGTGAAGGAGTGGGCAGACGTGCCGATCGTGCGCAGACCGTACCGGAGCCCGGCGGCGAGATTCGACGTCGACGCGAAACCGCCGATGACGGCCGCGCGGGCAGCGGCGACCGCGGCATGTTCGTTGGTGCGGCGACCGCCCATCTCCGCGCAGGGTCGATCTCCTGCAGCCTGAGCCATGCGCGAGGCCGCCGAGGCGACCGCACAGTCATAGTTCATCGCTGAGAGGATGAGCGTCTCGAGGATGACCCCTTCTGCGAAGGTGGCTTCGATCGTCATCAGCGGGGAGCCTGGGAAGTAGATCTCACCCTCCGCATACCCACGTATGTTGCCGGAGAAGGAGTAGTCAGCCAACCAGTCGATGGTTCTCGAATCGACGATCTGCTCGCGGCTGAGAAACGAGAGCTCCTCGTCGCCGAAGCGGAAATCCCGGAGCATCTCCAGGATGCGGCCAGTGCCGGCAACGACTCCGTAGCGCCGGCCGGCAGGCAGGCTGCGACCGAAGACTTCGAACAGGCTCCTACGGTGAGCGGCGCCTGATTCCAGTGCTGCCTGGACCATCGTCAATTCGTACTGATCGGTGTAAAAAGCCGTCGAAGCGGTCCGTGTGAGATCACTCATAGGCGCGATACTACGTCACGACAGCGTCAGTGTTCTGCCGTAAGGTGGAAACGTGAGCAATCCAACGACTCCAGTTCTGGAGCCGGAGGTCGACATTCGACCGGCGACAGAACAGGCGAAGCCATGGAAGACCGTCGTCTTCAACGACCCCGTCAACCTCATGAGCTACGTCAGCTACGTCTTCCAGGCCTACTTCGGATATTCGGCCGAGAAGGCTCAGTCGCTGATGCTTGAAGTCCATGAGAACGGTCGCTGTGTCGTTGCCACAGGCGGACGCGAAGCCATGGAGAGGGACACCCAAGCCATGCACGAATACGGTTTGTGGGCCGCGTGCCAACCTGAAACAGGATCCGACTGACATATGGCAGCAATTGACGCTCGTGGGGACGACGTCGTCCTCAAGCTCGAGGACAACGAACGATCCCTCATGCTCACCGTCTTCACCGATCTGGCAGCACTCCTGGCAGAAGACGACAACGAAGACGGTCGTCCCGACTCGGAGAACTGGGAAGCACGCCTCGGACTGGTCGAACGGCCGCGCCCCCAGGACCCGGCGCTGCTGCGACTCTTCCCCGACGTCGACCCGCTCGACGAGGAGCGCTCACAGGAGTTTCGGCGTCTCACCGAGTTCGACCTCCAGCAGGCGAAGGCCCACAACGTTCGAATCGTCCTCAACGGTCTGGCCAAAGGCTCCTCGATTGTTTTGAGCCACGATGAGGTTCTGGCATGGATGAAGGGGCTCAACGACCTACGCCTGGTGCTTGCCGTTCGCATGGGCATCGACACGGAGGAAGCCCAAGAGGAGAAATATGCTCACCGGGACGACCTCGACGAGTCCGAAGATCTCACACTGACCCTGTATGACTTCCTGACCTGGATTCAGGATCGACTCACCACCACCTTGCTCAGCGATCTGCCGGGGGACGACGACACATGAAGCTCACTGCCATCGGCACCGCCGGTTCCTTCCCCGGCCCCAACTCCGCAGCCAGCTGCTATCTCATCGAAACCGACGAGGAATCGCCGACGCGCATCGTGCTCGACCTCGGGTCCGGGGCGCTGAGCCCGTTGCAGCGTGCCGTCAACACGGATGGGCTGACCGCGGTCGTACTCAGTCATCTGCACCCAGACCACTGCATGGACATGACCGGCCTGTACGTCAAGCACTGCTACGATCCGAAGTTCTTCAACGGCAACATCTCCGACACCGGATCGATCCGCACCAGGACAAGCGTCCTCGCCCCGGCCGGCGCACAAGAACGACTGACCCGGGCCTACTACACGGACCCCGGGAAGTCCCCAGTCGCCGACAGCGGACATGATACCGACCTCAGCCATGCCTTCGACTTCGCCGACCTCGACCACGGGACCAGCCATCAGGTGGGAAGCCTGCAGATCGAATCCTTCCTCGTTGACCACCCGGTTGAGGCCTATGCCCTGCGGATCACAGACGCCAACGGCGCAGTGATCACCTACTCCGGTGACAGCGACGAATGCGACAACCTCGTCGAGGCCGCCCGCGGAGCAGACCTGTTCCTCTGCGAAGCTGCCTTCCAGGAAGACCGCGACAGCACTCGCGGCATTCACCTCACCGGCAAACGTGCGGGACGCGTGGCTCAGGCGGCCGACGCCAAGTCCCTCGTCCTTACCCATATTCCTTCCTGGACGGACTGCTCCATCGTCCGCGGTGAAGCCGCCCGCGAATACTGGGGACCCATCGAACTGGCCAAACCGGGCAACAGCTGGACCGTGTGAGGCACCGACCAGAACAGAACAGCACCGACAATGAAAGAGGCACACAGTGCGCGCAGACGGACGACTCGCCGATGAACTCCGCGAAGTGACCATCACCCGCAATTGGATCAACACTGCCGAAGGATCCGCCCTGGTGGAATTCGGCAACACCCGCGTCCTGGTTGCGGCCTCATTGACCGCGGGCGTGCCGCGCTGGCTCAAGGGGCAGGGCCGTGGCTGGGTCACCGCCGAATACGCGATGCTGCCGCGCGCCACGGACTCCCGCAACACCCGCGAGTCGGTCAAGGGCAAGCTGGGTGGTCGCACACATGAGATCTCGCGCCTCATCGGCCGCAGCCTGCGGGCTGTCATCGACCTCGAGAAGCTCGGCGAGAACACCCTCGTTCTCGACTGCGACGTCCTCCAAGCAGACGGCGGCACTCGAACCGCCTCGATCACCGGCGCCTACGTGGCACTCGCCGATGCGATCGACAGGGGTCGTTCAACGGGCATCATCCCCGCTGCGAACAACCCGATCAAGGACTCGATCGCTGCGATCAGCGTCGGCATCATCGACGGAGAACCCGTCCTCGACCTGCCCTACGTCGAGGACTCGCGTGCCGATACCGATATGAACGTCGTCATGACCGGCAGCGGACAGTTCGTCGAGGTCCAGGGCACTGCCGAAGGCGCACCCTTCGACCGTGAGGAACTGGGCCGTCTGCTCGACCTCGCTGCTAAGGGCTGCACCGACCTCACCGGTATCCAGGCCGAGGTGCTGGGCAGATGACCACGTTCGTGCTGGCCACCCACAACGAGGGGAAGAGACGCGAACTCCTCGCGATTCTACTCCCCGCCTTGGGGGAGGACACCCACGTCATGACCGCCGCCGAGGCGGGCCTGGGCGACATCCCGGAAACCGGGGTCACGTTCACAGAGAACGCCCTGATCAAAGCCCGAGCCGCAGCGCAGGCCACTGGCCGGACCTCCATCGCCGATGATTCTGGGATCGCTGTGGACGTCCTGGGTGGGGCGCCGGGAATCTTCTCCGCCAGATGGGCAGGCCGACACGGAGACGATCGGGCCAACCTCGAGCTTCTCCTCGCCCAGTTGTCGGACATTTCGAGCGAACATCGCGGGGCACAGTTTCGCTGCGCTGCCGCAGCAGTGACGCCGGACGGCCGCGAATTCTCAGCCGAGGGAATCATGCCAGGGCGCCTGGCCACAAGCCCATCGGGAGAGCACGGGTTCGGCTATGACCCGATCTTCATCCCCGACGGCGGTGACATCAGCGCGGCGCAGATGACACCGGAGGAGAAAAATTCCCGGTCACATCGAAGAGTCGCCTTCGACAAGCTCGCCGCAGTCCTCGCGGCACAGGCAGGACTGTGAGACCTGCCTGTGCCGTATCGCCGTTTCTCCAGCTGCGCCACGATATGAACACGGATGCTTCGAATGGTGAGAACTTCCGCTAAGCTGGCGAGGCTGGTGTGCGACAGCGCAGGACCGGCCGGAGAAGACGAATGAGCCAGCGTGGGTTCGTGAATTTGGGAGAGCGATGAAGACTTCGGGCATCAGAACGTGGATGGCAGCAATGGTTGCCTCGAGCCTGTTCATGGCCGGCTGTTCGGCAGGAGCCTCGGACTCCGAGGGGCAGGCGAAGAAGGATTCGATGACGATCGCGTTCACCGCTGAACCGGTCAACCTCGACTTCACCTCCACCTCGGGGATCGCCATTCCCGAGGCACTGATGGAGAATGTCTATGAATCGCTCGTCCGCGTCGACGGTGAGGGCGAGATCCAGCCGGGCCTGGCCCAGGACTGGGACGTGTCCGAGGACCGCAAGACCTACACCTTCCATCTGCAGAAGGGTGTGAAGTTCTCCAATGGTGCCGACCTCACGAGCGAGGATGTGAAGTTCTCCTATGAGCGAGTGCAGAATGATTGGAAGAACGCACTGAAGTCCAAGATGGACATCGTCGATTCGATCAAGGCTCCCGACGATCTCACCGTCGAGATCTCGCTCAAGAAGCCGTCCAATACGTGGCTGTTCAACCTCACCAGCCTCGTCGGAGCTGTCTTCGACACCGAGGGCACCGACGACCTGGCCAACAAAGCCATCGGAACCGGGCCCTTCGCCATCGAGAAGTTCACCCGCGGACAGTCGATCGACTTCACAGCGCGGGATGACTACTGGGGTGAGACACCCGGGGTCAAGAACGTCCAATTCAAATACTTCCAAGACGCGGTCTCTGCCTCGAACGCCCTGAAGTCCGGTGAGATCGACGTCGTCTCCAACCTCCAGGCCCCCGAACTGGCCGGAGAATTCCAGAGCAGCGACTACCAGATCATCTCGGGCACCACGAACGGTGAGGTCGTGCTCTCTATGAACAACGCGAAGGGCATCTTCAAAGACCAAAAGGCGCGCGAGGCGGTCATGCATGCCATCGACCGCAAGGCAGTCCTTGACACCGCATGGGCCGGCTACGGAGAGCTCATCGGCTCAATGGTCCCGCCGACGGACCCGTACTACGAGGATCTGACGGGAGTCTGGGACTACGATCCGCAGAAGGCCAAAGATCTCGTCAGAGAAGCCGGTATCGAGGGGGAGACGTTCGCCTTCACCGTGCCGAACCTGCCGTATGCGAAGGCGATCTCCGAAATCGTGTCCGCTCAGCTCAAAGAGGTCGGGCTCAAAGCCGATATCGAGACGCAGGAATTCCCGGCAGTCTGGCTGGACAAGACCTTCACCGAGCATAAGTTCGACATGTCAGTGATCAATCATGCCGAACCCCGTGACATCCTCACCGTCTTCTCCAACGACTACTACATCGGCTATGACGACTCCAAGATCAAGAAGATCGCGGAGAAGGCCGACACCGGTACGGAAGAGGAATACGTCTCAGGGATGAAGGAGATCGCGAAGACGATCACCGAAGACGCAGCCTCTGACTTCCTGTTCCTGTTTCCGAACCTCGTCATCGCGAAATCCGACGTCGCCGGAATCCCGGCCAACAGGGTCTCCGACGCATTCAGGATCGCGGATCTGAGCTGGAACTGAAGTACCCTCACCCATGATCATCTATGTGGCCAACCGTGCGATACAGTTCCTTCTGGCGCTGATCGTCGCCTCCGTGGTGGTCTTCGCGCTCATGAGCATCCTGCCCGGCAACGCCGCGCAGGTCGCATTGGGCACGAACGCCACACCTGATGCGGTGGCGGCGCTGGAGGCCCAGTACGGACTCGACCAGCCGCCGCTCATCCGCTACTTCAATTGGGTCATGGGCATGCTCACCGGCGACTTCGGAACCTCATATGTGACCGGGGCAGCGATCACCCCGGTCATCGTCGGCAGCGTCCAAGTCACCGGCATCCTCGTCATCGCCGCGATCTTTCTGGCGATCGTCATCGCCGTTCCTTTGGGCACCTTTGCGGCACTTGAACAGCGCAACTGGATCGGAGTCACTATCTCCGCGCTGAGCCAGATCGGCATCGCCGTGCCGAACTTCCTCGCGGCCATCATCCTCGTCATCGTCTTCTCCCTGACGCTTGGCTGGTTCCCCTCCCAAGGGTGGATGGCCCCGGTCGAAGGACTGGGCGGGTTCCTCATCCGCCTGGTGCTGCCTGTCGTGTCCCTGGCACTCGTTCAGGCCGCGATCCTCACCCGGTACGTGAGATCGGCGGTCCTCGACGTCATGCGCGAGGACTACATTCGCACCGCCCGAGCCAAAGGCCTGACTCGAACCAAGGCGCTGTTCGTCCATGGTCTGCGCAACGCCGCCATCCCCGTCATCACCGTGGCCGGGGTTCAGCTGGCAACACTCCTCGTCGGAGCCGTCATCATCGAACAGATCTTCGTCATCCCCGGCATCGGCTCCGAACTCGTTCGCGCAGTCGCCAACCGCGACCTCGTCACGGTCCAGGGCATCGTCATGGTCCTCGTCTTCCTCGTGCTCATCATCAACCTCATCGTCGACGTGCTGTACCCGATCGTCGATCCCCGGATCAGGAACGCGTCATGAGCGAGAATTCGAGCACCACCTCGGCGGGGGAGGCCTTAAAGGATCGTCGCAGACGTACGAAACTGAGGCTCAATGCTTCAATGGTCATCGGTGCCGTCCTCATCTTCGTCATCGTCGCGCTTGCTCTTGTGTCCTTTGTGTGGACCCCCTACGATCCCAGCGCCGTCGACCCGGTCGCACGGCTGCAGTCAGCAAGTCCCGAGCACCTGTTCGGCACGGACAAATTCGGCCGCGACACTCTGACCTGGATCATGTATGGGGCCCGGATCACCCTCATGGTCGGCATCGTGGCCGTCGGCATCGCCGTGCTCATCGGCACTCCCATCGGCATCATCGCCGCGGTCTTCGCGCAGTATCCGTGGGGCGTGTGGCTGAGCGCGGTGATCATGCGCGCCAACGACATCCTCCTCGCCTTTCCTGCGCTGCTGCTGGCGATCGTCTTCGCCGCCGTCTACCAACCCGGCACCGGGCCGGCCATGGTGGCCGTGGGAATCGCTGCGATCCCCGGGTTCGCCCGGGTCGCCCGTTCGGGCACGATGCAGGTGCTCGGCTCCGAATATGTCCGGGCGGCCAAGGCTTCGAACCGGAGTGCCCCGGCGATCGCCATCGTCCACGTCCTGCCCAACATCGCCGGTATGGTCATCGTGCAGGCCTCCGTGGCGTTCGCGATCTCCGTCCTCGCCGAGGCGGGCCTGTCCTTCCTGGGACTGGGCACACAGGCTCCCGTGCCCTCCTGGGGCCGGATGTTGCAGGAGTCCCAGCAGTTCCTGTCCACCCAGCCCGAACTTGCGCTGTGGCCAGGGCTGTTCATCGCACTCGCCGTGCTCGGGTTCAACCTTCTGGGCGACGGGCTCCGCGACCGATTCGACCCGAAGATGGAGGCCCGCGGCAATGGCTGAGAACCTGCTCGAGGTCCGTGACCTCACCATCACCCCTGCGGGCGCCGAGGCGCCTGTTCTCCACGATGTGTCGCTGAGTCTGGCACCCGGTGAGAGAGTCGGACTCATCGGCGAATCAGGATCGGGGAAGTCACTGACCGCGCAGTCTGTGATGGGACTGCTGCCCGAAGAGCTGCGGGCCCAAGGCGCTGTGTCTCTGCAGGGCTTTGCTGGAAACGTTCTTGAAGCGAAGGAGAAGACCCTCGCCAAGATGCGTTCGGACATCGTCTCCATGGTGTTCCAGGAGCCGATGAGCGCACTCAACCCGCTGATGCGCATCGGCGACCAGATTGCCGAGGTGCTGCGCATCCACGGTGAGGTGGCGCGCGGTGACATTCCCGGACGAGTCCTCGACCTGCTGACAAGCGTGCGCATGCCCGATCCGGACAGTGCCCGCTACGCCTACCCGCACCAGATGTCAGGGGGCCAACGACAGCGCGTGATGCTGGCAATCGCCCTGGCGAACTCGCCACGGCTGCTCATCTGTGACGAACCGACCACCGCACTCGACGTGACGGTGCAGAAGCACATGCTCGATCTCATCGCCGAACGCGTCGCAGCAGTGCAGGCAGGACTGCTGTTCATCACCCACGACCTGGCCGTCGTTGCCGGAGTCTGTGATCGGGTGATCGTCATGTACGCCGGTCGTATCGTCGAGACCGGCACCGTCCACCAGATCTTCACCGATCCCCAGCACGAATATACCCGTGGGCTGCTTGCCTCCTCCGACCTCGAAGCCACCGACACGCATGGGAAACTCTTCACTCTCAAAACCGCGCTGTCATACACCGGACCGGTCGATGGCGCCGGGTCGGGCGAGATGCCTGGGCATACCAACGAGGCAGAGCCTGCCAACGAGGCAGAGCCGGTCGAAGCAGATTCGACTGCTGCCGGCGTGCCAGCCGATGTGCGAGACCCCGCGTCCGCCTCGGCGAGGGAGATTGGCACAGCAGACGAATCCGCGCCGCTGATCGACGTCAGCGGAGTCTCGAAGCACTTCCGCTCGCGAGGACTGCTGCGACGACGGTCCCCGGTTCACGCACTCGATGACATCAGCTTCAGCGTCACTTCCGGCCAGCGCCTGGGAATCGTGGGGGAGTCGGGGTCGGGCAAATCGACCCTACTGACCATCCTCTCCGGATTGGACCGACCGACCTCCGGCCAGGTGAGGGTCGGCGACATCCGGGTGGAGTCAGCGAGCGCATCGGCGCTGAGGTCGCTGCGCGAGGATCTGCAGATCGTCTTCCAAGACCCCTTTGCCTCCCTTGATCCTCGTATGCGCGTCGAAGACATCGTCTCCGAACCCCTCATCGCTCGCGGTATGGCACGGGAAGAACGCCTGGCCAGGGTGGAAGAGATGCTGCTGGCCGTCGATCTCGATACGAAGGCCATGCGACGCTACCCGCACCAATTCTCCGGTGGACAGCGGCAGAGGATCTCGATCGCCCGGGCGCTGGTGACTCGGCCGCAGATCCTTGTCGCCGATGAGCCCGTCTCTGCTCTCGACGTCTCCGTGCGCTCCCAGGTCCTCAACCTGCTCACCGACCTCGTCGATGACTACGCGCTGACCCTGCTCTTCGTCTCCCACGATTTGGGTGTGGTCAAACACTTGTGCTCCGACGTCATCGTCATGAAGGACGGGCGCATCGTGGAATCCGGAGCGACCGAAGACATCTATGCCAACCCGCGCGAGGACTACACCCGCAAGCTCATCGCGGCCACCCCGAGTCTGGCCGGAGCGCTCGCCTCAGCCACCTGAATCCGACTCTGCGCCACTTCCTCAGCAGAGGCAATAGAAGAAAGGACGGCACTTGAGTCAGAACACGCTTGCCGACCACACAGCGGACGCCATGACCAGCGGCTACACCTCGGGAGACTTCACTCCCCTCGAGGTTCTCGCCGCAGTCGTGGAGAGAATGAACGAGTGCGAACCCGTTGTCAACGCACTCCACCATCGGGACGACGAACGCTCACTCGCCGCGGCAGAAGCCAGCGCTCAGCGTTGGCGCGAGGGCCGGTCCCGGGGTGCCCTGGACGGGGTGCCGGTCACGATCAAAGAGAACGTCGCACGAAGGGGAGTGCCGATGCCCAGCGGTCACGCCTGGGCCGAGGTTCCGGTGTCGACGCACGACGCTCCGATCACGCAGCGCCTCGAAGAAGCCGGTGCGCTCATCCTCGGATCGACGACGATGCCCGACTGGGGCATGCTCTCCTCCGGTGTCTCCTCACTGCACGGCATCACCCGTTCGCCCCTGGACCCGAGCCTCACCACCGGTGGATCGAGCGCAGGTGCAGGTGCCGCCGCCGCTGCCGGCTACGGCCCCATCCACATCGGCTCTGACATCGGCGGATCGATCCGTCTGCCCTGCACCTGGTTGGGACTGGCCGGCCTCAAACCCAGCTTCGGCAGGGTCCCGCTCGATGCCCCGTACATGGGACGATGCGCCGGGCCACTGGCCAGGACGATGCCCGACGTCAAGGCCGCGATGGACATTATCTCCGCCCCCGACGACCGTGACTACTCCCGCCTGCCTCAGCCAGTTTTTGAGACTCCCAGCCGTCCCGGCTTCGACCCGAAGGGGCTGAAGATCGGGCTCCAGCTCGATGCCGGATGTGGAGAACCCGTCAACCCGGAAATTGCGTCTGCCATCGCCGAGGCTGCCGAACGTTTCGCACGAGCCGGAGCCGTCGTCGACACAGTCGACCCCTTCATCGATGATGGGCTGCTGAGAGACATGGACCTGTTCTGGCGAGTCCGCTCATGGAGTGACTTACGCGCCCTGCCGGTGGAGGAACAGGCGCTCATCCTGCCCTACATCCAGCAATGGGCCCAGGGCGGGGCTGACGTCACGGGACTGCGGCTCATGGAGTGCTACCACAGCGTGCAGGAGATCAGACGTCGCAGTGTGGCAGCCACAGCGGCCTACGACCTGGTCATCTCGCCGGTCTCACCCGACGCAGCATTCCCAGCCGAACAGCCCATGCCCTACCCGAGGGTCCACGAACCGATGGGACACATCGGCTTCACCATGCCCTACAACATGTCAGAGCAGCCAGCAGGCACCGTCTTGGCCGGCTACACGAATGACGGTCGGACCATAGGCGCTCAGATCTCGGGTCGTCGCTTCGCCGACGAGCTCGTGATGGCGGCCGGGTCCTGGTTCGAACAGGCAGCGGATGTGCCAGCACCCGTGCGTGCTGCGATGAGCTGAAGGCGAGGACGTGAGGAGGGCCTGGGTTCTGCAGAACCCAGGCCCTCCTCAATTACGTTTTCCCACTCAGGCGCGACCACCTCGGCGAGGGCAGCGCCGCACGTCGTCGTTGACTCGAATCAGAAGTCGAAGAACTCGACCGAGAGCTTGTCTCCGTCGATCTTCACGCTTCCGGACACCGACAGCGTGTTGCCGTTGGAGAAGTACGACGAACCGGCCTTCGTGCCCTGGACAGTGAAGTCGAACTTGCCCGGCTTCTTGGTGAAGAACGAACCGGTGGTCGTGTCACCCGAACCGAAGCTCGCTTCCACCTTGGGCATGTCCTTCATGTCCCACTTGGCGGAGTTCTTCTTGGCCAGATCGGCCAGCTTCTTGTCGGTGCCGCCGACAGGGATCTCAGTCGGATCGAACTTGATGAATTTGCACTTCGGCTTGATGTCCTTGTTGTCGAAGCACTTCTTGAGCTCCTTCTCGACCTGTTTCTGAACTTCCTTCTGGAAGGCGCTCGTCGGGGCGAGATCAAGATTGAGCGTGATAGGCGACACCTCATCGTAGGTCGGTTTTTCACCTGGGGCGAAGGCCTGTGGGAAGTTCACCGCTGCCGTGTCCTTGGCTTCACCGACCCATTTGTTCTTGGGGATCGTAAAGTCATAGTTGCCCGGATACACAGCGAAGGACGTGGTGCCAGCCTGAGCCGTGTAATCCTTGCCGTTGACGCTGAGGCCATCAGATGCAGGGATGTCGAGCGCGATGACGTTGAGCGCAGGTCCGGTCAGTGACCATTTGTCGAAGAACAGATCCTGCTTGCCATCGTTCTTCGCCTTCAGCTCGACGTTGTACTTGGAGCCGTCGAGATCGTAGGAGACGATGACTGTGCCCTTGTCACCGTCGACTTTCGAGGACTCGACCTTTGCATTCTCGACCTTCGCCGAGGACGCGTCGGTGAACTTCCTGGACAGGAGGTCCAGATTCGTTCCCTCCGGACGAGGCGAGGGCGCGATCTTCTCAGCAGCAGCGAAGTCGCCCTTGCTCAACGATGACACGTAGTCTTCGGCAACTTTATCGGGGCCGTAGTTGTTCTTATTGACCGTGTTGACGACGAGGAACCCGACAAGGACGAGAACGATGACGAGGGCCACCGAACCCAGAGCAATGAAGAGAGGCATCCTGCTCTTCTTCTTGGGGCGAACATCGGCGCGCGTCGCGGTGGCTGCAGGGCCGGCGAACCCGGGAGCCGGCGCCGGCTGTGGGATCGCCTGGGACTGGCCCGGACCCGAACCCGTCCGAGGGGCAGCGGGACCTGAACCGGTCTGGTACTGGCCAGGATGACCTGTCTGGTAATGACTGGGCTGACCGGACGCCGGCTGATAGGACGAATCCTGTGCTGAGCCCGGCTGGTGCGGACCGCCCGGATAAGGTGCGCCACCCTGATACTGGCCACCTTGGTGGTGACCGGGTTGCTGCTGACCACCATTCTGCTGACCGCCGTTGTAGTTCGGGGCCTGATTCGAGGTTGCCTGCTGCACTTCGGGGCGCGGCGGCTGGTACTGCCCGGGTTGGTTCGGCTGGGATGGCTGATTGCTCTTGGTCTGATCGTTCGCCGTGAACGGAGGGGCCTGATCGTCGCGGTAGGACGGAGCCTGTTCGGGTCCACCGGCTGGCGCCTGCGGACCGGAGCTGCTGGTATCCACCGAATCATCAGTAGTGTTGTCCGCCGACGTCTCCGCACCGGATCCCGTTCTGTTGTTCTCGGGAGGGTTCTTAGGAGGCGGCGGGAAATTCGGTTCGTCGTTCCCGTTGCTCATCGTTGGATGCATCCTTCGTGTCTTCAAGCGTGTCCTGGCGCAATTGTACTTCCCACGAAAGAGAATCGCGTGGTCAATACCAGGAAGCAGGTGCCGAGTCAGCGAAAATGGAAGAGATGCACACTTCTCCGCACTCTCGAACCCACCGCCATCCAGTCCTGCTGGGACTGCTGGAGGCACTGCGAATCGACCTCATCGCCGTCCCCGCGGCCTTCGTCATCGCCACCGTCTTCTGGATCATCGGACTCGGTTCACAGCTGCCGTATTCGATTATCCCGGAGTGGGCATTCGCCCTGTGGGGCGTCGTCCACGGCCTGAGTGTGTCGACGATGGGCTTCGAGTTCTCGCTGGCTCCGAGCCTGATCACACTGGGCGTGTGGTTCTTCTTCGCCGCAGGCGCCAAACGGCTGGTCGCCGGCTTCACAGAAGCAGGCCTCGATGACACCGAAAGTATGGAAGCTTCCTGGTGGAAGCCGGTCCTCGTCGCGGTGGCGACCTACGTCATTGCCTATGCCGTCCCTCTGATCGTATTGACCCTCTTGGTAGGGGAGGGGACGCTGACACCATTGGGCTTTCTCCGACTTGCACTCATGCTGCTGTCCGCCTCGGCGGCCGGGTTCCTTTGGGTGCGCGGTGTCGACGACATCCCGCGACTGCAGAATCTCGACAGCGAAGTTTGGGATGCCGGCGCATACCTGGTCAAGAGGCTCCTCTGGGCAGCGGCGTTCCTCTCGGTCCTCGTCCTCGCCACCGGCATCGTGCTGAGGTGGGACGAACTGGCCCAGTCACTGCAGGGCTACAGCTCACCCCTGTCGGCCGGCGTGGGCCTGCTGATGATTCAGATTCTCTTCGCTCCGGGAATCCTGTTCGCCTCCCTGTCCTGGATCGCAGGCACCGGTGTGAGTGTGGGAGACGGGGCGGTGAGCTCGGTGTTCCAGACCGCTGCGGGACCAGTTCCACATGTTCCGGTGCTGCAGTTGCTCGTCGGTGACTACCCGGCGTGGACGAATGCGGCGCCGGTGCTGCTCGTGCTGGTCGGAGTGCTCAGCGTCATCGTCGGGCGGGGCCATGCCCGCCTGGTGATGATGGCTTCGTGGCCCGGGCTGGCCACTGCGGCAGTCAAACTCTTCGTCGTGCTCCAGGTCCTTGCGATCTTCGCGAGAGGGGCCATGGGGCCGTTGGGTCTTTCGGCATTCGGGCCCTCGGCACTGACATCTGCGCTGGTTATCACCGCGTGGCTGGCGGTGGGAATGGCTGGGGGGCTGCTCCTGACCAGACTCTCCGATATGCAGGCCGGACTCCAGGCCTCCGAGGACAAGGAGGGTTCCGACGAAGACGACGAGCCCTTCGGTCGCATTGGAGATGAACGAAGCGCCGACTATTCAGACGATGACTGATCGGATGATGACGACGATGGCTGGGCCGGGCCGCGAGGGCGGACGAAGGCGAAGTTACAAGGACTGAGCGGCAAAGACCGGTGCTGTGGACCGGGGATGTCTCAGTTCGTGCCGGGCAGGTCCTGGCCGGTCAGCTGCTTGAACCAATCGCCAAGGCCGGTCTGATATTCCGACGTGCAGGAGAGCTGGGCCTGCTGAGTGATGGCATCGCGCACGCACTCCTCATACTTCGACTGGACTGGCCAGAGGACAACGGACGACAGCGTCGAGAAGATGAGGTAGATGCTGAGCAGTCCTCCCAAAATGCCCAGAGACATGTTGCGCTTCTGCTTCGTCCTGACCACGGCGATGATGTAGCGGATCGACCATACGACGGCGGCAATGGCGAATGCGATTGCCGCGACCTTGAACGGCAGCGGGTACGTGAACGTCAGGACCGAGGCGAGGATCAGCAGGATCAGGACCAGGCCATGTCGAGCGGGCGCGGCCTGCTTCTCCTCTTCGGGAGTGGGCGCGCTTTTCTCTTCAGTATTGTTTGGTGACGTCACAGCAATAGTTTGTCACAGTCCACTGACAAATGCCTTGACGGAAGTCAGAGTCCGCAGTCTTCCAGCCCGCGACCGACAGCAGGTGATTCAAACGTTAGAATGGGTCTGTGCGCATCGTTCTTCTGGCATCCGGCTCGGGTACCCTCACACAGGCAGTCATCGACGCATTCGCCGAATCGCATCGCGGGGTCGAGATCGTCGGGGTCGGATCCGACTCGCAGACGGCGGGTGTTCTCGACCGGGCGAAAGCCCACTCGATCCCCACCTTCGTCGTGCGACCCAGGGACTGTGCGAGCCGTGAGGATTGGAATCTCCACCTGCGTGACGCCGTAGCAGACCTGTCACCAGATTGGGTGATCTCGGCCGGATTCATGCGGATCCTCGGCCCCGCATTCATCGCGGCCTTTCACAACCGCATCATCAACACCCACCCGGCTCTGCTGCCGGCGTTCCCCGGCGCACACGGTGTCCGCGATGCGCTAGCCCACGGTGTGCGCATCACCGGTGGCACCATCCACCTGGTTGACTCTGGGGTTGACACGGGCCCGATCATCACTCAATTTGCGGTTCCCATCAGCGACGAGGACACAGAAGACACGGTGCACGAACGCATCAAGACCCAGGAGAGGTCGGAGCTCGTCCGCCTCCTGACCCACCTCGCACATCACAACCTCGTCATCGATGGACGGCATGTCAGCGGATATGCCCCCTCGGCATTCCCTGCCTGACCCACTCACCAACCGCACGAAACGGCAACCGAGCCTTCAAGGAGGACTTGTGACAGGAACCCGCGCGATCAAAAGAGCGCTCGTCAGCGTCTACGACAAATCGGGATTGGAGGATCTGGCCCGCGGACTGCAAGCCGCCGGTGTGCAGATCGTGTCCACCGGTTCCACAGCAGCGAAGATCGCCGAGGCGGGCGCTGCAGTCACGAAAGTCGAAGACCTGACAGGGTTCCCCGAATGTCTCGAAGGCCGAGTGAAGACCCTGCACCCGCGGGTCCACGCCGGCATCCTCGCCGATTCGCGCAAGCCGGATCACATGAGGCAGCTCGAAGAGCTCGAGATCGAACCCTTCGACCTTGTCATCGTCAACCTCTACCCATTCGCCGAAACCGTGGCCAGCGGAGCCGGCTTCGACGACTGTGTGGAGCAGATCGACATCGGTGGACCCTCCATGGTCCGGGCAGCGGCGAAGAACCACTCGACCGTCTCCGTCATCACCGACCCCAGCGATTACACCGCCGTCATCGAAGCGGCACAAGGACAGGGCTTCGATCTCGACGCCCGGCGAGGCTTCGCCGCCCGGGCCTTCGCCCACACCGCAGCCTATGACACCGCCGTGGCCTCCTGGTTCGCCGCCGAAGTCGCTTCCGGTGCAGAGAAAGCAGGAGCCGGCGATTCAGCCTCGGCGGCTGGCAAGCCTGCCTTCGCAGGAGTCACGGGGGAGAAGCTGACCGACCTGCGCTACGGCGAGAACCCCCACCAGGCCGCGGCCGTGTATTCCGACGGAACACGTGGCATCGCCGGTGCGAAACTGCTGGGCGGCAAGGCGATGTCGTACAACAACTACACGGACACCGATGCCGCGATTCGTGCGGCCTTCGACTTCGACCGCGCGGCTGTGGCAATCATCAAGCACGCCAACCCCTGCGGGATCGCCGTGGCAGACACTGCGGCCGCAGCTCACAAGGCAGCACATGCTTGCGACTCCCTGTCCGCCTACGGTGGGGTCATCGCGACCAACCGTGAGGTCGACGCCGAGCTGGCTGCCTCGATCAAGCCGATCTTCACCGAGTGTCTGGCCGCACCCTCGTTCTCTGCCGAAGCACTGGAGCTGCTGTCAGGCAAGAAGAACCTGCGCCTGCTCGAACTCGGTGACGTCGATTTCGCACCCTCGGAGATCAAGCCGATCACCGGCGGGTTCCTCGTGCAAGACCGCGATGCGTTCCAGGCCGACGGCGATACGCCGAAGAACTGGACCCTGGCCGCGGGCACACCCGCTTCCGCCCAGGTGCTGGCCGATCTTGAATTCGCGTGGAAGGCCTGCCGTGCAGTGAAGTCCAACGCAATTCTCGTGGCCAAGGACGGTGCGTCCGTGGGCGTGGGCATGGGCCAGGTCAACCGGGTCGACTCAGCGAAGTTGGCCGTCGAGCGGGCCGGTGAGGAGAGGGCAACCGGTGCCGTGGCTGCCTCGGATGCCTTCTTCCCCTTCGCAGACGGACTTCAAATCCTCATCGATGCCGGCATCAGCGCGGTTGTGCAGCCAGGTGGCTCCATCCGTGATGATGAGGTCGTCGAAGCGGCCGAGAAGGCAGGGATCACCATGTACCTGACCGGGAGCCGCCATTTCTTCCACTGAGAAGACGAAGCCCCACCCACGCCATGCCAGGCGTGGGCGGGGCCCGATCGCCAAGCGCTGGATCTATTGGAAACGGCGCTACTCGAACCCCGTACTCCGCGACTGGGCTCTCTTGGCCTGTCTGCTGGGCATCTTGATTGCGGCCGCATGCACCATCATCGACTTCCGTCTCGGCGCGATCGTTTTGGCCGTTGTGCCGGCCGGGTTGGCGATGATGCGTGCGATGCCCGATCCTTGGGCTGAGGTCTGGGCCAATCGGTCGAAGAGCGTCGACGTGGCGACGGGCCTGTTTTTCGCTCTGGTTCTCGTGGCTTTGGCGTTCGTTGTTCCGGAATCACGCTGAAGCTACCGGCAGCCGAACTGCAGTCACTTTATGCATTTCCTGAGAAATGGGAAGGTTTGGTTACACCAGAGCAGAATAAATGACAGGGTAAGAGATGTAAGGAGGTTCGCAAGAACCTTTTCCATTGAAGGGAGACAGTATGGGACTCGACGATCTTACAAACAAAGCCAAGGACGCCATGAATAGCGACAAGGGTGAAGAGTTCAGCGATCAGGGTCTGGATAAGGCTACTGACTTCGCCAATGACAAGACCGGCGGTAAGTTCGAAGACCAGATCGACAAGGGTCGCGACGGCGCCGATGACAAGCTTGGCAACGAATGATCTTTAACCCATAGCCGCGTCCGGCATGGGAAGGCGCCGAGGTGAATGCATTTCACCTCGGCGCTTCTTTTATGTCTGCACGTTGGTGGGGCGGTGAACCGGTGGGCGGCAACTGGATGAGGGAGCGGGAGAGATTCTCCTGGTGGTGGTTCTCAGCCGAGCTTTTCGATAGGGGCGTAGCGCAGCAGGAGGCGCTTCGTGCCCAGGGAGCCGAAGTCGACGACAGCCACTGTCTTGTCGCCGACACCGTTGACCTCTGTCACTGTTCCGAGTCCGAAAGACTCGTGTGAGACCTTCTCGCCCACCGACACGGTGATGACCTCTCGGTTGGGCCGGATCCGATTCGGGAAACCGGCCACAGGAGAGGAAGAGCTTGCGGAACCTGAGCGCGAGCGAGACGAACTGCCCGATTCCCGGGCGGAACCGAACCCGCCGCTGCGCGAGCCACTGTAGCCCTGGCTGCCCCCGCCATAGCCGCCGGAAGAGAAGCCGCCGAGGCTCGATGAGAAGGTGCCGGTGTTCTCCCATTCGATCAGGTTCTCGGGAATCTCGGCGAGGAACCGGCTTGGCGGGTTGTACTGCGGTTGTCCCCACATACTGCGTGTCTCCGCACGAGTGACGATCAGGCGCTGCCGGGCCCGGGTCAGACCCACATAGGCCAGGCGACGTTCTTCTGAGAGTTCGTTGGGGTTCTCAAAGGAACGGGCGTGGGGGAAGCCGCCGTCCTCGAGGCCGGTGAGGAAGACGACCGGGAACTCCAGACCCTTCGCTGTGTGCAGGGTCATGAGCGTGACCTGTCCAAGTTCGGCATCGGGGATCTGGTCCGTGTCGGAGGCCAACGCCACCTGCTCGAGGAAGGCCTCGATCGACGAACTTCCTGCCGCAGAAGACTCAGGAATATGCGCACCTGCATCACCTTCGTCAGCAACCGCAGCATCACTCTCGGCGATCTTGCTCACCGCGGTTTCGGCATCGGCATCGTCCTCATCGTCTTCATCGCCGGTGCCGGCCAGGGCCTGAGTGGCGACGAAGTCTTCGGCCACGGCCACGAGCTCGGCGAGGTTGTCGACACGTGACTCGTCCTGCGGGTCTGTGCTCTTCTGCAGCGACTCAAGGTAGCCGCTCTGCTCGAGAATCGCCTCGATGACCCGCGAAAGCGGAGCCGCCTCGGCAGTGGCCGCCAGGTCACGCATGAGATCGTAGAACTTCGACACGGAGGTCTTCGCCCGGGCGGACAGATGGACGATCTCATCAAGACGTCCCAGTGCCGTGTAGAAGCTGATGCCCTCACGATCGGCGAAGTCTGCGACGATGCCCTCGGTGCGGTCACCGATGGCCCGCTTGGGGACGTTGAGGATGCGGCGCAGATTCACATCGTCGTCCGGATTGGCGACCACGCGCAGATACGCGAGTGCGTCCTTGATCTCCTTGCGCTCGTAGAATCGTGTGCCCCCGACGACTTTGTAGGGGATGCCCGAGCGGACCAGTGCATCCTCTATGGCGCGGGATTGAGCATTGGTGCGATAGAAGACGGCGAAGTCACCATAGGTGTACTTCTCATTGTCGATGAGTTCATCGACCCGGTCGACGATGAAACGGGCCTCCGACTGCTCGTTCTCCGCTACCCAGCCGACGATGGATTCGCCTGTGCCTTCTGACGTCCACAGTTTCTTGTCCTTGCGGTCCTGATTGTTTGCGATCACAGCATTCGCGGCATCGAGGATGTTCTGTGTGGAGCGATAGTTCTGCTCCAATAGAATCGTCTCCGCATCGGGGAAGTCCTTCTCAAACTCCACGATGTTGCGCACGGTCGCCCCGCGGAAGGCATAGATCGACTGGTCAGCGTCACCGACGACTGTCAGCTCAGCACCGGTGGCACCACCGGCGCCGTCGCCAGCCAGAGTCTTGATGAGGGCATATTGGGCTGGGTTCGTGTCCTGGTACTCATCGACGAGGATGTGCCGGAACCGTCGGCGGTAGAAGTCGGCCACCTCGGGGAAGGCACCGAAGAGATGAACAGTCTCAGCGATAAGGTCATCGAAGTCGAAGGCGTTGGCCAGACGCAGGCGGGAGGTGTAGCGCTTGAACACGTCGGCAAGGACCTCATCCGCGGGGTTGTTCGGCCGGGGCATGAAGTCATCGGGTGTCTGCAGGTCGTTCTTGAGATTGGAGATCCGGTGCAGCATCGATCGCGGCGTGTACTTTTTCGTGTCGATTCCGAGTTCCTTAAGGATCTGGGACACGAGCCGCTGAGCGTCCTGGGCATCGTAGATCGTGAAGTTGGTCTTCATGCCCAGCACCTTCGCCTCACGACGGAGGATCCGCACACATGAGGAGTGGAAGGTCGAGACCCACATCGCTCGCGAAGCCGGACCGACGATGGAGCGCACACGCTCAGCCATCTCCTTGGCCGCCTTGTTCGTGAACGTGATCGCCAGGACCTCACCGGGATGCGCTCGGCCGGTGGCCAGAGCATAGGCGATGCGTCTGGTCAGAACGGTTGTCTTACCCGAACCGGCACCCGCCACGATGAGGAGTGGTGAACCCGTATGGGCAACGGCCTCGCGTTGTCGCGGGTTGAGTCCGGTGAGGAGTTCGGCCGCACGTGAGTCGGCTCCCGGAGTGGCTTCTTCGATGTTTTCAGCTGCAGCAGTCATGTCCCGATCAACGATACCGTCCGGGACTGACGCAGAGAAAAGGGCCGGGAGAACGGCAGAGCCGACTCAGCCACCTTCCGGGTGCTGCGCAAACCCAGTTAGAGGTTGCCCAGCGCCCGGAAGGTGGCCAAAGGACTGCGGGAAAGTTGGGACGAGAACTTCAGTGGACGAAAACGGCCACCAGCACATTGATGATCGCTCCGGCGAAGACCAGGTGCGCCATCGTCGCCGAGGGGTTCTTCACCGCTGTCGCGACGGCTCCATCGGTGCCGCCTCCAGCAGGTGCGACATTCGCAGCCGAGCCCGCAGCGAAGGCCTTCTGCTTCTTGTTGCCGATGAATGCGAAGACGGTGACGAGAATCGCAATCAGGAGTTTGATGCCGATCTTCATGTGGTTGACGTTGCCGTCACCC
Source organism: Brevibacterium sp. CBA3109 (assembly GCF_040256645.1). Classification (NCBI taxonomy): domain Bacteria; kingdom Bacillati; phylum Actinomycetota; class Actinomycetes; order Micrococcales; family Brevibacteriaceae; genus Brevibacterium; species Brevibacterium koreense. The sequence goes on from NZ_CP158281.1 coordinate 1,125,877, forward strand.
ATCTCGGCGATCGTGAGCAGGAGAAGGCCGGTGATCAGCTGAAGGTAGGCGCCGTGCAGCATGCCGGGAGCAACTTTGGGAGAGCGGATGAGAGTAAAATATCCTCCCACGATGATGGCCATTCCGATGAGGTGGAGGGCAAGTAAAATCTCGCGAAGAATTTCCATACGGTTCATCGTAGTGGCATGATGGTGTCTCGTGAGCGCGGGCCCTCAACTGGTGCACGCTGTTCCGCCCTGGTGTAATGGCAGCACGCCGGCCTTTGGAGCCGTGTGGTATAGGTTCGAATCCTATGGGCGGAGCTGGCCCAATCCGACTTGCGAAGGATTCAACAGATGTCGCAGACCAGACCCATCGCCGTCATCGTTCTGGCCGCAGGCCAGGGCACCCGTATGAAGTCGACCCTGCCGAAGGTCCTGCACCCGATCGGTGGCCGTTCCCTGCTCCACCACTCGATCGCGGCAGCCGCCGGCGCCGCTCCCGAGCACCTCGTCGTCGTCGTCAGACACGAACGCGACCAGCTCGTCTCTCATCTCGAATCTCTTCCGATCAATTCCACGCAGACGGTGCTCATCGCCGATCAGGACGAGGTTCCCGGCACCGGCCGCGCCACGGAATGCGCGCTCACCCAACTGCCCGAGGACCTGTCCGGCACCGTGGTCGTGACCTACGGCGATGTGCCCTTGCTGACTGCTGACACGATCAACAGCCTCGTCGAGGTCCACGAATCCTCACACAACGCCGTCACCGTCCTGTCCGCCGAGGTGGACGATCCCTCCGGGTACGGGCGCATCGTCCGTGACGCTTCCGGAGCCCTGCTGCGCATCGTCGAGCAGAAGGACGCCAGCGATGATCAGCGCAGCATCAGGGAGATCAACTCCGGCATCTACGCCTTTGACGCCTCGGCGCTGAAAGAGGGTCTGGGCTCACTGACCACTGACAATGCTCAGGGTGAGAAATACCTCACCGACGTGATCGGATTCTCTCGCGACGCCGGTCAGTCCGTCGCCGCCACCGCCACCCAGGACCTGTGGCAGGTCGAGGGTGCCAACGACCGTGTGCAGCTGGCCAACCTCGGCAAGGAGCTCAACCGCCGCGTCTGCGAACAGTGGATGCGCGCAGGCGTGAGCATCATTGACCCTGACACCACCTGGATCGACATGGACGTGTCCCTGGGTGAGGACGTCACGATCCTCCCCGGGGTTCAGCTCCTCGGTGCCACCGACATCGGCACCGGCGCCGTCGTCGGTCCCGATTCAACCCTCAAGGACACCGAGGTGGGTGCTGGCGCACAGGTCATACGCACACATTCGGAACTCGCCGTTGTCGGGCCCCATGCCAAGGTCGGACCGTTCGCCTACCTGCGGCCTGGGACCAACCTCGGCGAGGATGGAAAGATCGGCACCTTCGTGGAGACGAAGAACGCCGACATCGGACGCGGGGCGAAGGTGCCGCACCTGTCCTACGTCGGCGATGCCGAGATCGGCGAGGGTTCCAACATCGGTGCCGCATCGGTCTTCGTCAACTACGACGGTGTCAACAAGCACCGCACCGTCGTCGGAAAGCACGCACGCATGGGCGCAGACAACATGTACGTTGCCCCTGTCACGGTAGGCGACGGCGCCTACTCCGGTGCGAGCACAACGGTGCGCAAAGATGTCCCTGTGGGAGCGCTTGCCATGACCGTGGCGCCACAGCGTAACCTGGAGGGCTGGGTCGTCAGCAACCGCCCCGGCACACCTGCAGCGCAGGCAGCCGAGGCCGCATCTGAAGGGGAACCGGCAAGTGAATGAAATTACGACGGCGGGCGAAAAGAAGCTCGTCCTGGTCAGCGGGCGCGCGAACAATGAGCTTGCTGAGCAAGTCGCTGAGAACCTGGGGACAGAACTTCTCCCCACTGACATTTACAACTTTGCCAATGGAGAGATCTACGTCCGGTTCTCCGAATCGGTCCGCGGCTGTGACGTCTTCGTCCTCCAGTCGCACTGTGCACCCATCAACGAATGGCTGATGGAGCAGCTCATCATGGTCGACGCGCTCAAGCGTGCATCGGCCAAGAGGATCACGGTCATCGCACCGTTCTTCCCCTACGCCCGGCAGGACAAGAAGCACCGTGGACGGGAGCCCATTTCGGCTCGCCTCGTGGCCGATCTCTACAAGACAGCCGGTGCCGACCGCATCATCGCCGTGGACCTGCACACCGCGCAGATCCAGGGCTACTTCGACGGGCCGGTCGATCACCTCATCGCGATGCCGATCCTCGCCGGCTACGTCAAGGACAAGTATCCGACCGATCTGGCCGTGGTCTCACCGGACGCCGGCCGTATCAAGGTCGCGGAGAACTGGTCGAACTCCCTGGGCGGAGTGCCGCTGGCCTTCATCCATAAGACTCGTGACATCACGCGCCCGAATGAGACCAAGGCCAACCGCGTCGTCGGTGAGGTCGAGGGCCGCACCTGTGTCCTCGTCGATGACATGATCGACACGGGCGGCACGATCGTCCAGGCCGCCGACGCCTGCATGGCAGCCGGAGCCACCGGAGTCATTGTGGTCTCGACGCACGCGGTGTTCTCCGGCCCGGCCGTCGAGCGTCTGTCGAACTCCGTTGCGCAGGAGGTCATCGTGACGAACACGCTGCCGCTGACCGAGGACAAGATGTTCGACAAGCTCACCGTGCTGTCGATCGCTCCGCTGATCGCCCGCGCCGTGCACGAGGTCTTCGAGGACGGATCGGTCACCAGCCTCTTCGAGGTCTGAGCTACCTTTCCCGGCATTCCAGCTGATTCGAACCCCGAGCCGATCTTTCGGCTCGGGGTTTGTTCTGTGGTGTGGAGTTCGATCTACACTGGAGACAACTGAGTGAAGGGAACCGTGACGATGTCGTCCCACGATTACAACCGGTACCGGGTGAGCGTCTTCGGCGGTGAACTGTCCGTCGGCGTCTGGGAACCTGTGGCCTACGGGCCCGGTCGCGTTCCCACCGTGTGCGTCATCCACGGCATCACCTCGAACCATCTGTTCTTCGCCGGTCTCGCCTCGGCGCTGCCCGGGGTGCGCATCATCGGTCCCGACCTGCGCGGACGTGCAGACTCTCGTCTGCTGGGTGGACCGTTTGGGATGAAGGCCCATGCCGAAGACGTCCTCGTCGCCATCGACACCTTCGCCGATCCTGGGCCGGTCACACTGGCCGGACATTCCATGGGCGGGTTCGTCGCCATGACAGTGGCCGGTATGGGCGCCGGTGTCGGTTCCGACACCGAGGTGGCCGACCGTTTCCATGGCCCCGTCCTCATCGACGGAGGGCTGCCCTTGCCAGTGCCACCGGCCGGGGGAGACGAAGCCACAGAAGCCCCCGACGATCTCAACGACCATGATCTCGAAACCGATGACCTCATCGCCGCGGTGCTCGGGCCCGCCGCCGAACGACTGTCGATGTCATTTGCCTCGGTCGAAGAGTACCTCGCGTTCTTCGCCGCACATCCGGCCTTCGTCGATGGCCTCGACACTGTGGCCACTGAGAGCTTCGTCTACGATCTCGCGGCCAAAGACGATCACAGTTTCCAACCTTCGACATCCATCGAGGCGATGCAGGCCGACGCGGCGGACATGTACTCCGGCGGCGCCTACCAGAACGCATTGGACCAGATCATGAGCAGCCAGCGGCGCCAGTCCGAAGTGACCTTCCTCTTCGCCGAACGTGACCTCGTCGCGTCCGAGCCCGGTCTCTACCCACCGGAACTGGTGGCCTCCTACCGGCAACGGTGGGAGGACCTGACAGTCATTGAGGTGCCCGGCACGAATCATTACGACATCCTGCTCACGGAGACAGGCATCGATGCCTGCGCTGAGGCTGTGACCGCCCGACTTGGCGCCACCGATGAAGGTGGCCTAGAATCATAGGGTTGCCTCGGCGAGGGAAACACTTGTTTCCGTGATCGACGCGGTCCTGACCCACAACGCTGACCGGCCCTTCGGAGCCGATTTGAGTCAGTGCAGTGTGGTTGAAGGCTGTTTCGCCGTGGTGCTTGCAAGATAAGTACACCACGAAGGAGAGAAAATGGCTGACTTCAAACTCATCGCCGAACCCCGCAATGAATTCGGCAAGGGCGCTGCCCGCCGGACTCGCCGCGCTGGACGCATCCCCGCAGTCGTCTACGGACACGGTGGAGATCCTGTGCACATCTCGATTGATGGCCACGCCACCATGATGGCACTCAAGCACGCCAACGCCCTCTTCGAGATCGAAAGCACCGACGGTGCCAAGAACGTTCTCGCAATCGCTCGCGACGTGCAGACTGATCCGGTCACTCGCCAGATCGAGCACCTTGACCTGATCATCGTCAAGCGCGGCGAAAAGGTCGAGGTCGACGTTCCAGTCCACATCATCGGCGAATCCGTTCCGGGCACCATGGTGCAGCAGGAAGAGTCGACGATCCTCATCAAGGCCGACGCCACCAAGCTGCCTGAGTACATCGAGGTCACCGTCGATGGTCGCGCCGCCGGCGAGCACGTTCTGGCCGGACAGGTCGAGCTGGCTTCGGGTGTCGAACTCGCTGCCGATCCCGAACTTCTCGTCGTCAACGTTTCGGAAGAAGCCGAGATGGACACCGAGTCGGATGCAGACGAGACCGACGAAGAGTCGACCGAGGAGTCGGCCGAGGACTCAGCAGCGGAGAAGTCCGAGGACGAGTGACCTCGACTTCTTCCGTCTGCGCCCAGCATCTGGGCACAGCCTGAGGCACGAATTCGGTGGGTCGTTGCAGAAGCGGCCCACCGAATTCGTTCTGTGAACACGCAAGGTGTGGGGCATCCTGGCTGACCGGACAACCTCGATGAGCAGCGAGAAAGAACGAGCGAAGGACGACGATGACGAATGAGGCATGGCTGGTCTTCGGCCTGGGCAATCCTGGCCCCAGATACGAATCGACCCGACACAACATCGGACAGATGGTCATTGCCGAACTCGCACACCGTATCGGCGTCAATCTGACGCGAACCAAACTGCGTTCCAACGTCGGCACGTCCCGACTGCCTTCAGGCTCAGTTCCCGGGGTTCCGGGGCCACGAGTGGTGCTCGCAACGTCGACGGGCTATATGAACGAATCCGGCGGCCCGGTCAGGCAACTGGCCGATTTCTATTCGATCGACACCGACCGGATCATCGCCGTCCACGACGACGTGGACATTGCCTTCGACTCGATCAAGGCCAAGGTGGGCGGGGGAGAGGGCGGACACAACGGACTGCGGTCGATGACATCGGCGCTGGGGACGAAGAACTATCCCCGCATCCGTGCCGGCGTCGGACGTCCCATGGGGCGTCAGGACACTGCAGACTACGTTCTCAAACCCTTCTCCAAGGACGAACGCGCAACACTGCCGATGTTCATCTCGGATATCGCAGATGCCGTCGAGATGTACATCGTCGAGGGGTTGGAGAAAGTGCAGCTCGAATACCACTCGAAATGACAGTGTCATCATCGCTCAGACGCCGGTCGCTTCTCAGACGGGCGACTCGGACGCCTGCGGTGGATGAACCAGGCTGCGAAGATGCCTCCGGCGAAGCCGAACAGATGCCCCTGCCAGGAGATCCCATTGGCCTGCGGCATCATCCCGAACACCATGGACGCGCCGTAGGTGATGAAGACGAAGAAGCCGATGGTGAAGTAGACGATCTTGCGGAGCACGTCGTCGGTGAACCAGGTGCGCACGGCCAAGTAGCCGAAGAAGCCGAAGACGATGCCAGAGGCTCCGACGATGTGCTGACCAACCGGCAGCGTCGTCAGCCAGGCTCCGAGCCCGGACACCACGGCCGTGATGACGGTGACGAGCCAGAATCGCCGTGCCCCCTCGATGGCGATGCACAGGCCGAGAATGAGGAAGGGGAACGTGTTGGCCGTGAGGTGCCCGTATCCCGAGTGCAGGAGGGGAGACGTGATCACCCCGTAGAGGGACAGCGGGTTCCAGGACGCCAGGCTGAACATGTCGAGATCAGCGGGCAGGATGGTGTCGACGATCTCAATGACCCACATGATCGCCAGCAGGACGAGAACAGGGACGAATCGCGAGAAGCGGTGATCGCGACTGACGGTGGTCCGCAAGTTGGCGATCTTAGGTTGTCCTGAGTGTGGGTGACCGCCTGACCTGGGTGAATCGGGGGCAGTTGATTCTTTGCCGAAGATGAACTGGGATTCTTCAGCGGTGAAGCGAGGGGACTGGTCGGGGCTCATGCTTCAATTGTCGGTGATGAAGCTTGGAGAACGCCGAAGAACCGGGACCTGCGGACAATCGTTTCCGATCCGTTAGTCCCGTTACGGTCTTGAGATCTCCGGTGCCTCAGTCCACCGCAGTGCTGCCGAGTCGCTCGTTGTTCTCGTCCACGGCTTCGACGACGATCCGGGAGCCGGCGGGCGTGATGTCAGCCGCGGTTTCGAAGCCCGTGCGATCCACGACTGCGGTCTCCTCAAGCTGCTCCTCGCTGTCGCCGCTGAGGATGCGCCAGGCCGCGACGCTGCTCGCTCCGTTCCAGCTCATGTGCACCCGAGTGATGCCCTCACCCGGTTCGGACTTCGTCGCCGTGGGCGGTGCTGACGGGGTCGCCTGCCAGGCGAGGCGGTAGGCCCGATAATTCGAGCCGCCCGTGAAAGTGGCATCGTAGAGCAGCTTGCCATCGTTGGTGAATTCCGAGAAGTAGGGTTCGGAGCCCCAGCCGATGAACACATTGCCGTTGTCGAGTTCCTGCAGATTGCCTTGGCTTCCCGATGAGCGATCGTCGGGGGCTGGGTACTCGGTGTCGACAGTGGCCTTCTTCGTGTCCTCATCGACGTCGAGGCGCAGCCCTCGTGTCTCGCCGAGGCGGGGCGCGGCATGGTTGTCGAAGAGGGTGATCGTGCCGTCGTCGCGGCGGATGGCGTCGTGCTGCCAGGCGAAGGTCGCACCCTCGCCCATCTCGAAGTCGCTGGCAGATCCGCCCAGCACCCAGTTCAGGTCGGTTGTCTTCCGGTCGAGCTGGTAGATCGCATGGGTGTTGCGGGCGGAGACGAGCAGGGAATCACCGTCGTCTTCGGACACCGAATTCACATGGATGTAGTCGAAGGGCTCTTCCTCTGTGCCTTCGCCGTCTTTGAGTTTCGACTGTGTCTGGTCGATGGGAACGTCGTCGAGCGATCGCCATTCGACAACGGGATCTCCGGAGTCGATGTCGACCTCCTGGACCACTCCCTCCCAGGCCCAGCCGTCCTTCGGGCCGCCGACGGAGCTGAGATCCGTTTGGGTCTTGATGTAGGAGAGAAGGAGCATCGTTCCGTCGTCGGTGATCGTCGTGTCGTGCAGATCGACGGTCTTGTGGGCTATATCCCCGCCCATGCCAACACGTGCGATCTCGTTGTAGCTGTCGTCGAGCATGACAACCTCACCGGCGGTGTGGGGAGTCTCGGCCAACCCCTCCCACCAGGTGAGAACGGGTTCGTCCTTGTACTCCTGGACCCGCAGGTCCCACATCTGGCCTGAACCCTGCCGGATCCAGACCGGCTCTCCGGCCGAGTCGAGGATGAGTCCGCCGACCCAGGACTCCTCGTCATCGCCAGTTTGGCCCTTGGGGGCGAGGAACGTCTTGAGATCATTCTCTTCTTCGGGCGGCTGAGAGTTGACGTCGATGTCGAACTTCGGCGGGTCCAGGTCGGGCCTGGTCTGGAAGTCCCAGTGTTCGGGTTGTGGGACTTCTTCTTCGGCGGCGCATCCTGACAGGAGCAGCGCCGCGGCCGCCACAGATGCGAACAGGGTCCGGTTAGACATGTCATCATCTTCACACGTTTCCACGAAGAGTGGTTGGAGTCTGGTCGCCGCAATTTCTCGTGTCAGGCCGGTGGCCTAGAATTGCATGGTGCTCAACGGACTCGATCTCACACGCCAGAACTCCACCATCACTGACCTCGTCTCAGCGTTCAACGACCAGGAGACAGCAGGTGGAACGATTGATGCGATCAGAGGTCTGTGGCCATCGATCCTGCGCCGAACGCTGGTGTCGGCTGATAGTGATCCGTCCACCTCGGCGCCGCAGCTCATCGTCACGGCCACCACGCGTGAAGCGGAAGACCTGGCCCGGTCGCTGGCGGACTGGGTTGCCGAGGATTCGATCGCGATCTTCCCCAGCTGGGAGACCCTCCCACACGAAAAGCTCTCACCTCGGTCTGACACCGTCGGAGCGCGTCTGCAGATTCTGCACCGCCTGGCCCACCCGAGCCCGGACAGGCCTCTGACCTTCATCATCGCCCCCGTGCGCGCTTTCCTGCAGCCGTTGGTCAAGGGGCTCGGCGACATCGAGCCGGTGGAATTGGCCGTCGGCGACGAATACGAGATCGACCAGCTTTCCCACCGCCTCACCGAACTTGCTTACTCACGCGTGGACATGGTCTCCCGCCGAGGAGAGTTCGCGGTTCGCGGCGGCATCGTCGACATCTTCCCGCCGACCGAGGATCATGCCCTGCGCATCGAGTTCTTCGGTGACGAGATCGACGAGATCCGCGAGTTCTCCGTCAGCGACCAGAGATCCATCCGCGCCGAGGCGGACGCTGTGCCACTGAAGCTGTCGGCTCCACCCTGCCGGGAACTCCTGCTCACCGACTCCATCCGGGAGCGTGCGGCCGCACTGTCACAGACGCTGCCGGCAGCATCGGACATGCTCGACAAGATCGCCGGAGGTGTCGCCGTCGAAGGCATGGAATCACTGTCGGCGGTGCTGGCCGATGGCATGGAGCCGATCATCGCTCTGCTGCCCGAATCCACGAAGATCATCATCACCGAACCCGAACGGGTGCAGGCCAGGGCCGCCGACCTCGTCGTGACGACGAACGAATTCCTCGAAGCAGCATGGTCAGGGGCCGCAGCCGGCGGCGAATCCCCGATCGATCTGTCTGCTGCGACGTTCCGGACAATGGAAGAGATGGAAGCCGGCGCTCGCCTCATCGGCTTGGCCTGGTGGGAGCTCGGCGGATTCGCCACCGACGAAGAACTCGTCTCACCCGCGGAGAATCTGTTCTCCGTTCCGGCTCGCGCGCCTCGAGGATATGCCGGTGACGTCGAGGCGATTCTCACCGACGTCAAGGGACTCATCCACAACAGGTGGCGCATCCTCGTGCTCACTGAAGGACAGGGGCCGGGCCAGCGCATGGTCGAGGTGTTCTCGGAGGCTGGCGTGCCGGCGACATTCGTCGATGACCCGACAGACATTGCAGAAGCTCTGGTGACCGTGACCACGGCCGCGCCCTTCGGCGGATTCGTCTTCGATGACCTCAAACTGGCTGTGCTCACAGAAGCCGAAGTGCTCGGTCGCGCCGCAGCCACCTCGACGAGGGACATGCGTCGCCTGCCCACCCGACGAAAACGCAATCAGGTGGACCCGCTCAACCTGGCACCCGGGGACTACGTCGTCCACGACCAGCACGGTGTCGGCAAGTTCGTTGAGATGACGCAGCGAACGACCGGCAAGGGCCCGAACAAGCACACCCGCGAATACCTCATCGTCGAATACGCCCCAGCCAAACGCGGTCAGCCCGGCGACCGCCTGTATGTGCCCAGCGACGCGCTCGACCAGGTCAGTCGCTACGTCGGCGGGGAGAGCCCGAGCCTGAACAAGATGGGCGGCGCCGACTGGTCGACGACAAAGGCCAAGGCCAGGAAAGCGGTCAAGGAGATCGCGGGAGAACTCGTTCGCCTCTACTCCGCGCGTCAGGCCACCGTCGGTCACACCTACGGGCCCGATACCCCGTGGCAGCGTGAATTGGAGGATGCCTTCCACTACGTGGAGACAGCCGACCAGCTGACGACCATCGACGAGGTCAAGGGGGATATGGAGAAGGCGGTGCCGATGGATCGTCTGATCTGCGGCGATGTCGGCTACGGTAAGACCGAGATCGCGGTTCGAGCCGCGTTCAAGGCGATCCAGGACGGTAAGCAGGTTGCTGTGCTCGTCCCTACGACACTGCTTGTCCAGCAGCACTTCGAGACCTTCGCCGAACGCTACTCGGGGTTCCCCGTCACCGTCGGTGCGCTCTCGCGCTTCCAGACTAAGAAGGAGTCGGACAAAGTCGTCGAGGATCTGGCCGCGGGCAAACTCGATCTGGTCATCGGCACGCACCGCCTGCTCAGCGGCGAGGTGAGATTCAAGAGCCTGGGACTGGTCATCATCGACGAGGAGCAGCGCTTCGGCGTCGAGCACAAGGAGACGCTCAAGGCGATGCGCACGAACGTCGACGTGCTCGCGATGTCCGCGACTCCGATCCCGCGGACCCTGGAGATGGCAGTGACCGGCATCCGCGAGATGTCGACCCTAGCCACCCCGCCCGAGGAACGCCATCCGGTGCTGACCTATGTGGGCAAGAAAGAGGACAAACAGATCAAGGCCGCGATCCGTCGTGAACTGATGCGCGAGGGCCAGGTCTTCTATATCCACAACCGCGTCAAGGACATCGAATCCGTGGCCGGTCACATCGCCGAACTCGTCCCCGAGGCCCGGATCGCGATTGCCCACGGAAAGATGAACGAACAGCGACTGGAGCAGGTCATCGTCGACTTCTGGGAGAAGAAGTTCGACGTGCTCGTGTGCACGACCATCGTCGAGACCGGCATCGACATCTCCAACGCCAACACACTCATCATCGACCATGCTGATCGGTTCGGGCTGTCCCAGCTGCACCAGCTGCGGGGTCGAGTCGGACGCGGCAGAGAACGTGCCTACGCCTACTTCCTCTACCCGGCTGACACCCAGCTCACGGAGACTGCCCACGATCGGCTGACGACGCTGGCCGCCCACACCGAACTCGGCGCTGGCATGCAGGTGGCCATGAAAGACCTCGAGATCCGCGGCGCCGGCAACCTCCTCGGCGGACAGCAGTCCGGGCAGATCGAAGGGGTCGGATTCGACCTCTACGTGCGCCTCGTGGGAGAGGCCGTTGCGAACTTCCGTGGCGAGGACACGGAACCCGAGGCCGACATGCGGATCGAACTTCCTGTCGACGCGCACCTGCCGGCCGAATACGTTGCCCACGAACGTCTGCGACTCGAGGCCTATCGGAAACTCGCGGCAGCGGCCAACGAGAACCAGCTGCAGGAAGTCCTCGACGAACTCGTCGATCGGTATGGTCCCTACCCAGAAGCCGTGGGAGTGCTCGCCGATGTCGCCCGGCTGCGGATCAGAGCCAAAGCCTCGGGCATCAACGACATCGTCGTCCAAGGCAACTTCGTCCGCTTCGGCCCGCTCGAGCTCGAGGATTCGCAGGTCGTGCGCCTCAAACGCCTGTACCCGAAGTCGCTGCTCAAGCCGGCGATCCGGTCGGTGCTCGTGCCCAAGCCGATGTCCGGAAGCGGCTTCGATGCGAAGGAGATGACGGATTCCGACATCCTGCGTTGGGCCCACCAGTTCCTCGACGCGATCGTCCCCGTCATCGTCTCCGAGGTCGTCGAGGCTGGAGTCTGAATGCCAAAAGGCCGCGACGATTGAACCACGATGATCGACTCGATAGGAATCTGCGCGTATTCTGAAAACTCACATTCATCCGCCTTTCCTGGCGTAGAGTGAGAATACGGGTACAGAAGTACCGTGAGACTTAAGGAGAGCCACCATGGGTTTTGACGACAAGTTCGACAACAAGGCCGAAGAATTCTCTGGCAAGGCCAAGGAAACCGTCGGTGAGGCCACCGGCGATGATGAGCTCAAGGCAGAGGGCTCCGCAGACCAGCTCAAGGGCAAGACAAAGCAGGTCGGCGAGAAGGTCAAGGACCTCGGAAACGACGTCAAGGATAAGTTCAGCAAGTAATGCAGAACTCGACCCCCATCGCGCTTGCGGTGGGGGTCATTCTTATTGTTCGACCCTGATAGCGCGTCGAGCCCTCGCAGCGGCGCAGGAATCGGAAGGTGTCACAACAGTGGAGCAGCCAGAGACAGCGGGCGTCATCGGTGCTCGGACGCAGGGAGCAATCGAGGCAATGGCGACATTGCGGCGCCGGTGCCCCTGGTCGAGCCGGCAGGACCACAGCAGCCTCGAGAAGTATGCGCGTGAAGAGACCGAAGAGCTCATCGAAGCGCTTGCAGACTACCGAGCCGATCCGAACCCGGACCACCGCGCCGCCGTCGTCGAGGAGCTCGGCGACGTCTTCTACCAGGTGCTCTTCCACTCCGCTCTGCTGGACGAGAGTGGCTCCGCTCCCTACGGGCACACCTTGGGGATGATCGTCGAAGGGCTGGAAGCAAAACTCATCCGCCGCCATCCCCTGGCATTCGGTGAGGACGCCAGCGATGAGCAGATGGCATCCCTCGAGGACGTCGAGCGGGAGTACCGCCGGATCAAGACCGAAGAGAAACAGCAGAAAGACACGAATCAGTGAGCTTGGACCGGATCGACATCGAAGGCACATTCAACTTCCGTGACATCGGAGGATCTCCCACCTCGGCGGGGGAGTTGAGAGTCGGAACGGGGAAGGTCTACCGCTCCGACGGTCTCGCTCAACTCACCGACAGGTCGCGAGTCGACATCAGAGCACTCGGGATCAGAACCGTCGTGGATCTGCGTGACGTCGGGGAACGCTCCAAGTTGCCCGATGCGCTCGAAGGACTCGAGGTGGAACACATCGAGCTGCCCATCTTCGACGATCACTTCTTCCCCGCGAAACAGCTCAGCCGCGAGGAGATGGCGAAGGTCGCCGAGGCAACTGGGATGGACCTCTCCGATCGCTCGCTGAGCAAGATCTATGACCTCATGATCGGTCATTTCGGACCCCGTCTGGCCAAGGCAGTCGACGTCGTTGCACAGCGTTGCGAAGGCGGAGTGGTCTTCCACTGCTCTGCCGGCAAAGACCGGACCGGTGTCGTCGCCGCCTTCATCCTCACCCTTCTGGGCGTCGGGCGTCACGAGATCCTCGAGGAGTATGCGATCACCTCGCAGCACCTGTCAGGAGGATTCCTCGAGAACATCATCAGGAACTTCTCCGACGCCGGCATCTCCGGGAACCTCGCCGAGACTGCAACAGCGGCACCGCCGGAACTCATGGCGAAGATCCTCGACTCCATCGACGCGCAGTACGCCAAGAGCGGAGTCGAATCCTATCTGCTCGAGCATGGAATGGACCCGGCGAGCCCGGATAGACTGCGCGGGCAGCTGTTGACGCCTGCGGACAGAGAACAAACCGTCCGGGACTGAAAATGAGCTCGGTCCTTCGGTGCACTAAGCTGTCCTGCAGGCACATGTTCCCCATGTGAAACCAATTGCGAAGGAGTAATCAGTGGCTGAGATTGTTGCCGCAAACGCCCGTGAAATCCTGGATTCCCGGGGAAATCCCACCGTAGAGGTGGAAGTGCTGTTGGCCGACGAATCTGTCGGTCGTGCTGGTGTCCCATCCGGTGCCTCCACCGGTGAGTTCGAAGCTGTGGAGCTGCGCGACGGAGACCCGGAACGTTACCTGGGCAAAGGCGTCACCAGTGCTGTTGACGCAGTCGTCGATGAGATCCATGAAGCTATCGTCGGTCTCGAAAGTGATGATCAGCGTTTGGTCGACCAGGCCCTGATCGACCTCGATGGAACCGAGAACAAATCCCGCCTGGGTGCCAATGCCATCCTAGGCACCTCGCTGGCAGTTGCTCGTGCAGCAGCCGTGTCCGCGGACCTGCCGCTCTACCGCTACCTGGGCGGACCGAATGCCCACGTCATGCCCGTTCCGATGATGAACATCCTCAACGGTGGGTCGCACGCTGATTCCAACGTCGACATCCAGGAATTCATGATCGCCCCGATCGGAGCGGCCAGCTTCCAAGAGGGTCTGCAGTGGAGCGTCGAGGTCTATCACGCGCTCAAGGGCGTGCTCAAGGAGCGCGGCCTGTCCACCGGACTCGGCGATGAGGGCGGGTTTGCACCGAACCTCGACTCCAATGCCGCGGCACTCGACCTCATCCTCGAGGCCATCGAACTCGCTGGGCACCGTCCGGGCCGCGACATCGCGGTGGCACTTGATGTGGCATCTTCTGAGTTCTACTCCGATGGAGCCTACGAATTCGAAGGCGATAAGAAGTCGGCTCAGGACATGGCTGCCTACTATGAGGGCCTGCTTGCCAAATACCCGCTGGTGTCGATCGAAGATCCACTCGACGAGAACGATTGGGAAGGTTGGGCCACCCTGACCGAGTCCATCGGCTCAAAGGTTCAGCTCGTCGGCGACGACCTGTTCGTGACGAACCCCGAGCGCCTCCAGCGCGGCATCGACAACAGCACCGCCAACTCGCTGCTGGTCAAGGTCAACCAGATCGGCACGCTGACGGAAACCCTCGATGCAGTGTCGCTGGCGCAGACCAACGGCTACACGACGATGATCTCTCACCGTTCGGGTGAAACCGAGGACACGACGATCGCCGACCTGGCCGTTGCCACGAACGCAGGCCAGATCAAGGCCGGCGCTCCGGCACGGTCCGAGCGCGTGGCCAAGTACAACCAGCTGTTGCGTATCGAAGAGCAGCTCGGCGACGCCGCCCGCTACGCCGGCCGAGGAGCCTTCCCACGCTTCGACGGCTGAATGGCTTCGTCCCCGAGGCGGGGGTCAGGTGATCATCAATGGTCACCGGACCCCCGCCTCGGCGCTATTCATCGCCAAAATTCTCCGGAGGAAGCACAGCGTCCCGGCGGCCACAAAACCTCCCGGGACTCGCAGAACACCCCGGGAGTCACCCAAGTCCACCTGTCCCGCGCAATTTATACTGCTGCAGAGGTTGTTCACGAAGCTGCAGGGGAGGGGTGGCCATTGCGGCTGTTGCAGCAGTTGCGATCTCTGAGAGCATCTTCGGACAATCATTTGGTTCCCACGAGAACTCGCCTGATCTCCTCGAACTTTGACTCTTTGAACAGCTCTTTCCAGCTGATTCTGATGACTCGCCATCCTTGATCACGCAGCCATTGCTCTCTGCGCCTTTCGCGTTCGAGTTCCTCACGTGGCACTCCCGAGCCGAGATACAGCTTCCCGATTCCGTCGATTTCAACGATCAGCCGAGTTGCTCGGTGGCAGAAGTCGACGCGAACCTTTGCCCGCAGTGAGGTAGCGTCGAACTCGACTTGAGGGACGAAGCCGACGAATCCGTGTTGGAAGAATCTGACCGCGGCGATCGATTCGGCGGGGGATTCGCGACGGGCATCGGCCAGGTCGAGAGCGAGACGAACTCTCTTGGTGTTCCTCGTCTCCAGACATTGTGCCAGCGTCGCGAGGATCTTCTCCCGCGTCGTCAGGCCGCGGCGCAAAGCGTTGTCGAGCATGGAAATCGAGATATCGGGGTTGTATGTGCGAGCCACATCAATGAGCGTGCGTTCGAGCGTTGTCACCTCGGTCCCGCGAGCTTCCTGCCGGTGATGCTTCGGTATTGTCACGCCCCTGACATGGATGCTCTTGAACCTGCGGTTGACTCCGGGGCGCACTACCTCCACCTGGTGGGTGACAGGATAAGCAATAGGCAGGCCGTGGATGAGAGCAGCGGTGATGTGCGAGAACACCTCGGGTGGGGGTGAAGCAGACGACGTTCGGATTGATGCGGTTGACCCTGCGGCGGCGTCAGATTCTGCCCGACGTTCCTGTTGCCCCTGTATTTGGAATCTGACTTCGCATCGCGCCATGACTGCGGCGTCGAGCTCTGCGATCTCATCACGGATGTCTCCGTGCTCTGTGAACTCCGAATGCGTTCCTTCATCAATGCTCGCCCACAACCGCCGGTGGTCTTCCACGGCGCAGACATGTCTGACCGAATAGACGCCGCGCGACAGGCGACGAACGCAGCAGCTTCGGATACGCCGGATGTCTGCGTGAGTGAAACCGAGTCGGATGATCTGTTGTGTGGTCATAATCTTGTACATGATATTAAACGGCATCAAAAGATAAGCAAGTGCAATGATGAATATTCAACCTGTGCATAAGTCTGTGGATAGGTGTTGCTTGTGGTGGACGCGGAGAGAGGGACCAGCGAATTCCGCAGTGCTGGCGGGCATTCGAGCATGCGGCGGGGGTGCAGAAGGGGGCCGCAGATTTCGCACCCCGTACCGTGACTTTCAAATCACCCATGAGCAGCGGGAGGTTTTAGAGTCAGCGGGACTGGTAGCCGAATTACTTGTATGACGTAGAGATACAGGTAGGGCGTGGCCCCGAGGCGGAGGCGGGCACGCCACGGGCGATCGAGGCGGAGGCGGACACGCCGCAAGCGACCGAAGCGGGCATGTGACGCGACCGAAGCCGCCCGGTGGATGCCAGCTTTCGAAAAATAGAACACGCCACGACACCCAAATCCTCGCAGTCCGGATGCTGACACGGCAGACTTAGACGTGTTGCGACTGCCTTCCCCATCCCCGGTCGCAGAGGAAAGAGACATGGTTCCGAGCAAGCCTAGAAACAGCGCCCCCAAATCGGCTCAGGGCAGAGCCGCTCCCCGTCGACGCCCCACACCGGTCGTCGAGGCTCAGCCCACCGAAGACACTCGCAAACGGAAGCTGTCCTGGCAGACTGGCGTCTTCCTCCTCGTCATCGCCATCGTGCTCGTCACCTTCCTGCCCTCGATCAACTCAGCCCTCAAGCAGGCACAGCAGATAGCCGCGCTCAACAGCGAGATCGAATCGACGAAGTCCGAAGTCCAGGGTCTGGAGGAGCGGAACGAGAATCTCAAGGACCCGGCGTACATCAAACGCAAGGCGCGTAAGGACCAGTACTACGTGGAAGAGGGCAAGAACGCGGTCATCGTCACCAACCAAGAGGCGATCGACGGTGACGATTCGGATACGGACCGCCCGCAACGCAAACAAGCCTGGTACCTTGAGTTGCTGGAGTCGATTCAAGAGGTCGGCAATACCGTGGAGAAGGGCTGATGATCACAGAGTGCACCGAGGCGGACTTCGCCATCCTGAAGGACCAGCTCGGGCGGATTCCGCGCGGCGTCGTCGGGGTTGCCGCCCGCAGCACATCGGGTGAGCCTCTGGTTGTCGCCACTGCTCCCAGACTCGAGGACGGCTCGCCGTTCCCCACTACCTTCTACCTCACACATCCCGCCTTCGTCGCCGAATGCTCGCGCCTCGAGGCCTCGGGAATCATGGCCGAGTGGACCGCTGAGCTCGCCGAGGACGAAGAGCTCACAGCTGCCTACGCCAAGGCCCACTCCGCCTACCTCGCGACACGCTCCGAGATCGGTGAGGCAGCCGGCATCGCTGAGGTGACCGAGATCAAGGACTACTCCGCCGGTGGCATGCCCAACCGAGTGAAATGCCTGCACGCTCTGGTCGGACATTCCCTGGCAGTCGGGCCCGGTCTCAACCCGATCGGCGACCGCGCAATCTCCTTCATGACCGACGTCCCCACCCCGGCGGGCGCAGAGAACCCGTCGGCCGAAACAAGCGAATAGGAGAGACTCATGCGAGTTGCCGCCTTCGACTGTGGGACCAACTCCCTGCGTCTGCTCATCGCCGACGTCGATGCGCAGGGGCAGATGACCGAGCTTCGTCGCGAGACCCGGATCGTGCGCCTCGGCCAGGGAGTGGACGCGACGGGTGAGTTCGCCCCCGAAGCGCTCGAACGCACATTCACCGCAGCCCGGGAATTCGCCGAGGTGGCCACCGAGTTCTCACCGGAGAAGCTGAGATTCGTCGCCACCTCCGCCAGCCGTGATGTGAAGAATCGTGACGAATTCTCCGCAGGCATCTTCGGCATCCTGGGCGTCGTGCCCGACGTCATCACCGGTGACGAAGAGGCCCACTTGTCGTTCCTCGGCGCCACCGTCGGACACGACGCTAAGAGCGGCCCGTTCCTTGTCATGGATCTTGGCGGGGGGTCTACCGAACTGGTGCTTGGCACCGAAAGCGTCACCTCGGCGGTCAGCATGGACATCGGGTCCGTGCGCCTGACTGAACGTCACATGTCCGTCGACATCCCTGATCAGGCGCAGATCCAGGCGGCCATCGACGACATCGATGCCAACCTCGACAAGGCGGCAGAGATCGTCGATCTCGCTGCTCCGCGGACGATGATCGGAGTCGCAGGCACCGTCACCACACTGACCGCGGGAATCCTCGACCTCGACAGCTACCAGCGCGAGCGCATCCACGGCACCCATCTGCGCGTTGCAGACATCGACGGCGAAGCCAACGAACTGTTGGGCATGGGGCGTGAGGCCCGTGCGGCACTGCCATACATGCACCCCGGACGCGTCGACGTCATCGCGGCGGGGGGACTGCTGTTCGCGCGAATCGCGGCCCGCATCGACACCGCAGTCAAAGGTGTGGGAGCCGAACTCGACATCATGGTCTCGGAGACGGACATCCTCGACGGCACCGCGCTCGATCTCGCGCGCCGGCAGTCGTGAGGCCCGCCGCTGCGCGGATACCGACAGCATCCAAACGTCCACGCGCTGGACAGCGCACCGCGAAATTCGCCGTCGTCGGCTCTCTTGTGCTGGGACTGGTCATGGGCACGACTCAACCTGCCATGGCCGCGCCGGAGCCTGGCCCGGGTCAGTGGTTCATCAAGGACTACGGCATCGACGATCTGTGGAAGAAGTCCACGGGCAAAGGGGTGAAGGTCGCTGTCATCGACTCCGGAGTCAACGCCAAGCACGAAGACCTTCGCGGTGTGGTGAGCAAGTCCAAGGACTTCAGCGGACTCGACAAAGACGGCAAAACGCCGATCGGCGGCAAGACCACGATCCACCACGGTACAGCCGTAGCCGGTGTCATCGCCGGACAGGGCAAGGGCGCCGGGCCGACGGGAGTCGCCCCCGACGTCGACATCCTGTCTGCCTCGATGTGGTTGGGGCCCGACCGCCCGAAGGAATCAGGCTCCACTCGCGAGCAGGCTGACAGGGCAATCCGATGGGCCGTGGATTCCGGAGCCAAGGTCATCAACATGTCGCTGGGCTGGGACGATCCTGCCTGGCCCGCCAGCTGGGACGAATCCTTCGCCTACGCCTATGAGAAGGATGTTGTCATCGTCGCCTGTGTCGGCAACGCATCTCAGGGGGCGACTCAGGCGTGGTCGCCATCGACGGTGCCCGGAGTCATCGGCGTCGGCGGACTGGGCAGGAACGACCGTGTACAATCCGAGTCGACCGCTCCTGGAACAGCTGTGGATCTCATGGGACCAGCGGCAGACATCCCGATCCCTTACTACTCAGGCGGCTACGCAGTGGGACAAGGATGTTCTTTCGCCTCACCCATAGTCTCCGGAGTGGCAGCGCTGATCCGGGCTGACGACCCCGACCTCAGCGCCGACGAGGTCACCGCCAAACTGACCTCGACGGCCAAGCCCGTCCCCGGACACAAGGGGCAGACCAAAAAGGATAAGCCGGATCCGACCGTCGGCTGGGGTCGCCTCGATCCGAAAGCCGCGATGAAGGCGGACGTTCCGAAGACGGTGCCCAGCGCAGCGAAGGCTCTCGCCGACTGGGTGAAGATGCACAGGCGGGCGAAGTCCGACCCGGCTGAGACTGAGAATGCCACCCCAGCGCATGACGACAGCCCGAAAGCGGTCGCGCCCAAGGACGTTGTCTCATCGCAGTCGACACCCAAGTTGGGCTTCTCGGTGCTGGGTGCCGGAGGACTTATCGCGGTGATCCTCTTCGTGCTCTCCGCAGTGGTTTTCATCCGACGCCGCCGGTGATCGAACCCAGCGCTGAACCTCTGATCTGGAGCGTCGAGATGCAATTCGTGAAAGTTTTCACAAGGGCCTAGGATGGGAATATGGCACTCATCAGAAACTCAAAATTGCGTCCTCGAATCCTCGTCGTTGGTGGCGGCTACCTTGGTCTCGTTACCGCTCAGAATCTGTTGAAGAACCTCGGTCGTGGCGAAGCCACAGTGACCGTGGTCGATCCCAACCCCTACATGACCTATCTGCCGTTCCTCCCCGAGGTGGCAGCCGGGTCCATCGAACCGCGTCACGCCGTCGTGCCGCTGCGTCGCAACCTCTCCGGTGCTGAGGTCATCACCGCGAAGGTCACCTCGATCAACCACGGCGATAAGTTCGTCACCGTCGAGCCGGAGAACGATGAAGCGTTCGAGCTCGACTACGACCACATCATCATGGCCGCCGGTTCGGTGGCGCGTGCTCTGCCGATCCCCGGCCTCAAGGAGAACGCCATTGCGCTCAAGCGCATCGAGGAAGCCGTCGCACTGCGCGATCACCTCCTCAGCCGCTTGGCCGACGCCTCGCTGATGGAAGACGATGAGGAGCGTCGCAAGGCGCTGACCTTCGTCTTCGTCGGCGGCGGATTCGCCGGCATCGAACTCCTCGCCGAGCTCGAAGACGTCGTTCGGTCCGCGGTGGCTCAGTACGAGACGCTGACCGAAGCCGATGTCCGCTTCGTCCTCGTCGAAGCACTCGACCGTGTCATGCCCGAAGTCGGCGAAGCTCAGGCTCGCTGGGTCGTCGAGCACATGCGCGAACGCGGCATCGACGTGTACCTCGAGACCTTCCTCCAGGACTGCACCGACAAGCACGTCAAGCTCTCCAGCGGGGAAGAATTCGACGCCGACACCATCGTGTGGTCGGCCGGCGTCAAAGCCAACCCGATCCTCGTCGACTCAGACCTTCCGCTCGATGAGCGCGGTCGTGTGACCGTGCGCGCCGATCTGCGCATCGAGGGCGACAACGGTGTGGTCGAAGGCGCATGGGCCGCCGGTGACAACGCTGCCGTGCCTGACCTCTCCGGTGGCGGCGTGGGTGGCTACTGCGTGCCCAACGCTCAGCACGCCGTGCGCCAGGCGCCAGTGCTGGCTGCCAACGTTCTCGCCGCGCTGCGCGGAGAGACCGAGTTCAAACAGTACTTCCACAAGACCATCGGCTCCGTGGCTGGCCTCGGCCTGTACAAGGGCGTTTCGCAGATGGGCGACTTCGAAGCCCGTGGCGTCCTCGCTTGGCTGATGCACCGTGCCTACCACGGCTACGCGATTCCGACGATGGACCGCAAGGTCAAGGTCTTCGGCAACTGGATCCTCAATGCAATCGTCGGCCGCGATTCGATGCCGCTTGCCGATCTCGATGTTCCTCGGAGGAACTTCGTCGAGGCTGCCAACTCGAAGCCGGCTCCCAAGAAGGAAACCGCCAAAGCCTGAGATCTGAGTACAGGATTCGCGTCTGGTCGTCATCGTGATGTGAACCCTGATGAGGTCTGAAGAACGCCGGGAGTGCAACTGTCGCACTCCCGGCGGTTCTTGTCATTCCCTGCCTCGCGAGGTGGGCTCAGAAGGTCTGAGGGATCGGCCCGGAGAATCTGAGGTTCGAGTCCAGGTTCCTCCACCAGTGGACTGCGCCCAGACCGTCCGGCCGACGCACGTACTTCGATGGTGGTTCGCCGTTTTCCGAAGACCACTGCGGAACTGAGCTGCCCAGGGTGAGGACGAGCTCTGCAATGCCGTCAACGATGCCATCGAGTCCACAGCCGAGAACCGGGACTCGACTCAAGTGTCAATCACTGGTGATCTCCGCGAGCACCTCGGCGAGCTCGCGCAGCTCACCCGCGACGCGGTACATGCGAGTCGAACCGAAGTAGGTCCAGTTGCTCGTGATCATCGACGCACTCGCGCCATCGGTCGTGGTCGAGTACTCCTCACGGCTGAGCTGCGCCGTCCTGTCGGCGATCAGTCGCTGACGCAATTCGGGGGAGAGGCCCTCCCAGTGGTCGGCCGCCTCATAGCCGAGCTGGTGCCAATCGGCACCTGCTTCGCGGTAAGCGAGAGGGCGGTTGGACGCAGTAGCTACGGTGCTTTCTGCCTCCGGCGTCTCAGGCGCTGCGCCTCGGCCGACATCTCCCGAAGTCGCTGGAGTCGCGAAGAGAACGGCAGGTCCCGGTGTGGTGGCGACGCTGGGATCTCCCATGCCGCCGACTGTCAGAGGCGGACCCTGCGGGGTGAGCAGAACATTCGTCATGTCACCATCTTGCCTGGGCGAGCAACCGGATGCGAACCTCCCCGCTTGCCCACGTTCCGTGCGTGCGACGCTCAGATGGCGGCGAGGAACCCACGAGCCCGTTTCAGCAGCAGCGCACTCGCGACCGCGTCGAAAGAATCCAGAGATGAGTCGGTGAAGAGATGCTGGTCGCCAGGGTAGACGAAGACTACCGCCGAGGACGCCGAGCCGGCTAGGTCGCGGCCATGATGGTGAATCTCCTGTGCTTGCCTTCGGCGAATGATCAGATTGTGCACAGGGGTGAAGAGAGTGGCGGGCAGAAAAATGTCCCCCCAGTGGGACTCGAACCCACACTTGATCGATTTTAAGTCGACTGCCTCTGCCGATTGGGCTATAGGGGGATGTGCGTGCACTGCGATCGCAACGCCAGCACTCACTTTATAGCGTAACGAGGTCTGCCGCGATCCGAGACACGGCAGTGCGGCGTCCGCCGCGATCTGAGACACGACAACGGGCCCTACGTGAGACGGCTAGTCTCAAACTCATGACAGAGAATCCGCCCAGCAGACAGGCCTGGGTGATCCTCGTCATCGGAGTGCTGTCACAGATGGCGGCCACTGTCGCGATCACCGGGCCGGCCTTCCTCATTCCGTATATGCACACGGAACTCGACTACACGCTCACCCAGGCCGGTACCGTGGCCGCGGCCCCCAGCTTCGGCCTCATCGTGACTCTCATCGCCTGGGGCGCCTTCGCCGACAGGTTCGGCGAACGACTGGCGATGACCCTTGGCATCGGTCTGACGGCGGTGGCGTGCGCGCTGACAGTGCTCGTTGTCGACTCACCGGTGTGGACCGTCATCGGCATCGCCGCATCCGGTGCTGCAGCCGCCTCGGTGAACTCTGCCAGCGGTCGAGTCGTCATGGGCTGGTTCCCCCGGCATCGCCGCGGGCTCGCCATGGGAATCCGACAGATGTCTCCGCCCTTGGGCACCAGTGTGGCCGCATTGGCAATTCCGCCCATCGCCGCGGCCCACGGACTCACAGGCTACCTCTGGTTCGTCGCTGCCCTGACCGGTGCCATGACCCTCGTCTGCTTTGCCTTCGTTCGGAACCCTCCCGGTGCGGGGGCGGAGGCTGCCGTCGCAAGAACCTCTGGGGACGATGCACGACTGGCCCCCGCCCCTGAGTCAGAACCTCGGGTGGAACCAGCGAAGATGACGAATCCGTACCGGATGGATTCCTTCTTGTGGCGAATCCATGGTGTCTCCGCGCTGCTCGTCATCCCCCAGTTCGCGTTCGCCACCTACGGTCTCATCTGGCTCATCGCCAATCAGCACATCAGCGCTGGAATCGCTGGCGGCATCGTCGCCGCCTCTCAGATCGTGGGAGCTCTCGGTCGAATGGTCGTCGGTGGGCTCTCCGATCGGCTCGGCTCTCGGGTGGGGCTGCTGCGGGTCGTCGCGATCGCCGCAGTGGTCTTCGTCGCGGCGATTGCGCTGCTCTCATTGAGCCCGAAGCCGATCATCGCGTCTGTGGTGTTCATCCTGGCATCCGCGGTCTCGGTTGCTGACAACGGGCTGGCCTTCGCCTCGGTCGCAGAGGCGGCGGGCCCCCGATGGTCCGGCAAGGCGATGGGAACGCAGAACACCGGCCAGTTCGCCATGTCGGCGATCCTCGGCCCAGGATTCGGTGCTCTCATCACCGTATTCGGCTATCCGTTGTCCTTCGCGATCGTGGCGGCTGCGCCCCTGCTCAGTCTGGGGTTCATTCCGAAGCAGGACGTCGATCGGATAACCTGATGTTCAACTTCCCTCAGTACTGTGCTTGAAGACTGGTGACGATCCCGAGATCACGAGACCGATCCACCCGATACGACCGAGGCGGCCGATGATGAGGAGCGCTTGTGAACCACCTGCTCAATGAGAATCTGCGCGAATACATCGACAAACTCCGGGTAGAAGGCTATACGGTCGAGGACTCCCACACCACGGACCCGCACCTCATCGACCCGATGGGGCGAGCGGTCGAAACCTGGCGCGAAGGTTACCCGTACGCGGAGCTCATGGATCGTGAGGAATACGAGCTCGAGAAGTATCAGCTGCAGGTGGAGCTGCTGAAATTCCAATACTGGGGGCAGGACACCGACAGCAGACACGTCATCGTATTCGAGGGCCGTGACGCGGCTGGCAAGGGCGGGACGATCAAACGGTTCACCGAGCACCTCAACCCGCGAGCGGCGCGAGTCGTGGCCCTGAATAAGCCCTCGGACAAGGAAGTGGGGCAGTGGTACTTCCAGCGCTACATCAGCCACCTGCCGACCAGCGGAGAGTTCGTCATGTTCGACCGGTCCTGGTACAACCGGGCCAACGTCGAGCGGGTGATGAACTTCTGCAGTGACGAGGAGTATGAAACGTTCATGGGGCAGGCGCCGGTGTTCGAGAAGATGCTCATCGACTCGGGCATCCACGTCACGAAATTCTGGTTCTCCGTCACGCAGCGTGAGCAGCGGACTCGTTTCGCGATCCGTCAGATCGACCCGGTGCGACAATGGAAGCTCTCGCCGATGGATCTGGAATCCCTGGGCCGATGGGACGATTACACCGCGGCCAAGGAAGAGATGTTCCGTCGTACAGACACCGATCACGCCCCCTGGATCACCGTCAAGAGCAACGACAAGAAACGCGCACGGCTCAACGCCATGCGCTATTTCCTCAACCAATTCGATTACGAGGGCAAGGATCCCTCGGTTGTCTATGCACCCGATCCGATCATCGTCCGCCGCGGTCGCGACGCTGTCGACGACTGAGCAGCCGCCAACGGGTGAGCTGGACCGGCGGCCGGTGAGCCAGCTGCGGGGGTGAATGGACTGCGGCCGGGTGGAAGGGGAAAGACCACCCGGCCGACATTTGTGGAGCGGGCAGAGTCCGCAGCGTTCACTGGGGCGCGACGCCCGCCTTGCTCAGGCTTCCCGCCGAGCCTTCTTCAGTGCGCGGCGCTTCTTGTGGCCGGCGAAGCTGAGCCAGAAGAGGACGATGGCCAGAAGGACGAAGAGTCCGCCTCCGGCGATGCCCGCGTCGACCCAGAACTGGGGTGGGAACAGTCGGATGAGGGAATCGTCGCTGTAGAACTCCCAGGTCCCGTCGGAGAAGAAGATCTTGTGGAAGCCGCGGAAGAAGGTGTCCCAGCCGAGGAACGCGAGCGTGGCCGCGCCCGCCATGGCGATGATGCTGATGATGGCGCCCAAACGCAGTCCGACGTGGAAGCCCGTGCCGTGCCTGCGTGACATGTAGAGGCCGAAGAGAACCGCACCGATGAGGCCGATCAGCGCAATCAGGTACAGCAGTGAGATGAGGCCCTTGACGTCGGCCATGTGACCCAATTCTTCGGAGATGAAGATGGGCTCGCCGTTGGGCATGATCACATCGGCGAGGTAGCGCCGAGAGTCGAGGTTCGCCAGGTAGTCGATGACGTATGTGCCGTAATGTTCGCGGTCGGCGCTGCCGAAGCCGAACTGGTCAGCCGGGAAGCCGGGGCGGAAGTACTCGAACTTGAGGAACACCCCCGAGGCCACGAAGCGTACCGCCAGGGCCAGCAGAATGAATGGCGTCGCCAATGTGATCCAGATGGTGCCGATGATATCGAGGACACTGCGGCGCCGCTCGGGCACATCGGGGTCTCGGGTCTCGGTCGACGTCGCGGCCTGTGTCACGGCGGCCCAGTCCGCTTCGCTCATCACCGCGGTCCGGGAATTGGCCGGGACCTCCCGGGTTCTGGCGGTCTCGGCAGGATTCGAAGAATGGGCGGGCGCAACGCGCACCGGCCCGGTCGAAGGCTTGGGCTCGTCCTTGGCGATCGGCTCCCGGATCGGGTCGAACGCCTCGGTGTCGGTCGAAGGATCGTTCGCGGCCTCCAGAGGATGTTCCGTCTGCTTTTCGGCATCACTACCCGATCCTGAACTCATCCGTCTGCTCAGGAGGTCTTCGGTCTCGTTCTTCTCGTCTCCAGCCACGTTCCCATTGTCATTGACCCGGACGGGCAAGCGGGCTCCGACACGCCACAGACCGCCAGATCACCGAGGCGACCGGGATCGCCGAGGTGGCTCGCCGTCTTTGAATTCTGCCCCGCAGTCCGCCTGGATGGTCAGCCCAGCAGGGCTGCGATGATGACGAGAGTCGGCACAGCCAGCACGGTTGTGATGAAGACCGCATCGCGCATGAGGGCCTCGGACTGTCTGTACTGCATGGAGTAGATGTAGACGTTCTGTGCCGTCGGCAGCGCCGAAGTGACGACGATGGCGAAGAGTGCGATGCCGGAATAACCCAGCAGAGGGCCACCGATGACCCAGGCCAGCACCGGTTGGATGACCTGCTTGGCGATCGTGATGTACGTCAGCTGCTTCCTAGTCCCCGGTGCGGGCAGCGCCCACCCGTCCTTGAGTGAGATGCCGAAGGCCAGCAGTGCTCCGGGAACTGCCGTGGCGCCGATCATGTCTATGGGCTCGAAGATGAAGCGCGGAAGTTCGAATCCCGTCGCCGAGGCGGCCACACCTGCTGCAGCACCGAGGACAATAGGGTTCCGGAGGACGGGGAGCACGCCCGAGTACCAACGCTGATCGTGTTTCTTCTTGCCAGCGGCGTCGAGAACGGCCATGCCGATGGGCGCGAGGATGAGCAGCTGGAACAACAGGACGGGTGCGACATATCCGATGTCGTGGAGCACGTAGGCTGCAATCGGGATGCCGAGATTGCCGATGTTGACGTAGCTGACAGCCCAGGCGGAGAACATCGCCTCGCCGGTGCTGCGTCTGCGGATGTAGCGGGTGAGGACGAAGAGCAGCAGGCCCACGATCACCGCGGACCCGCCTGTGGCCAGGAGCGCTGTATTGAAGATCAGGCCCAGGTCGGTATCGGCAACAGTGACGTAGAGAAGTGCTGGGGTGCCGGCGTAGAAGACGAGTTTTGCGATGACCTGCTGGCCAGTGGGCCCGAGGACCTCGGATCGTCCCAGCATGAATCCGACCAGGATGACACCTGCGATGACGGCGAAGCCTTCGAAGACAGCCAGCATGAGCTACCTGTGGTCCTCGCTTTCGGGATCAGTCGGCTGAGGCCGAGGCAGACTCTTGTGACAGGTCAGGAAGCCGCGGCCGAGGCGGGGGAGTGGTAGCCGGTTCAGTTGGTTTCGGCAGAGTCGACGGCCATGTAGGCGACCGCAGCATTGGCGGCGGCGACGCTGAGTACTGCGGGCCACGCACCGATCTTCTTCGCCAGGGGGTGCGAGGCTCCGAACCCACCGAGGTAGCCTAGGGTCAGCGCCGTGCCGATGGGCCAGCCCTGCTTGGTGAACCAGGTGCGGGCGGCGTAGGCGCCGGCCGCTGCGAGCACGACCCCACCAAGGGGACGGATCCCGGTCTCGCGAGCGGTCAGAAATCCGCCGACCAGGCCAACGGCAACAAGTGGGGCGGTCGAAACTTCACGTGCGTCCTTCATACAGCCCAGTTTAGGCAACGTCGGTCGGCACCCGGACAGCGGTCTCACAACGAGGACGGTCAACCGACGGTGATCTTGAGGACCGAGGCGATCCCGAGAGCTGCGATGAGGCAAACCGAACATGTGAGGAAGATGACCGCCCAAGGAGTCGGGCGGCCTCGTTCGGCACGAATGGACACTGCTCCGAGGCGGTAGCGCCTGACCTGCATGGCGATCGCGGCAATCGCCAACGTGATGCAGACGACGAAGACCACGACGGACAGGCCTTCGAACACATTGATCCAGCGGATGAAGAGCAGACTGACAACCGTCATCGTCAGACTGGTGCGAAGCCAAGACTGTGTCGTCCTCTCGGGCTGCAGACCCGGATCGGTATGGGGCTGGGGCCGCCTGGGACGCGGCGTGTTCACAGGACTCCGGCGAAGACCAGGACGAGGAGGCCCGCACCCAGTGCGGACGCGAGGCTGACGATGGGAATGATGAGGGGCAGCGGCAGCGAGGTCTTGTGCCGCATGGCCGTTTCGATGCGGTGCCATCTGAAGGCGGCACCGCCGGCCAGGATGAAGCCGATGGTCATGAGCACGATCGACAGGGTCGCCCGCAGCCCGGAGGTGAATATCGCCGAGGTGAAGGCTTCGACCGCAATACCACCACCGATAAACGCCAGTGCTGTGCGGATCCACGACAGAAAGGTACGTTCGTTGGCGAGGGTGAAACGCGGATCGGGATCCTCGCCGTCGGGAAACATCCGTCTGGCGATCCTGCCGCGTGAGTCATCGGAGGTCACATATCGAGGATAGCCGCTGTGGTCGAAAAGCCAGCCACTGTGCGACGATTTCAGCCGCCGTTCCTCTGCGAGAGCCTCGACGTCCGGGTCGGACTCGGCGCCGCGAATGCGTGCTTCTTCGCCGCTCCGGCTACCCCCGAGGATCAACACTGGGATGCCTGCATCACCGGATCGCGGACACCGACAGGCAACGCTCGTGAACGTCACGCAGTTGAGTGCGCCCGTACCGCTGGGGGCAGAC
The DNA here is from genome assembly GCF_040256645.1 of Brevibacterium sp. CBA3109. Classification (NCBI taxonomy): domain Bacteria; kingdom Bacillati; phylum Actinomycetota; class Actinomycetes; order Micrococcales; family Brevibacteriaceae; genus Brevibacterium; species Brevibacterium koreense. The sequence continues at coordinate 1,154,296 of NZ_CP158281.1, forward strand.
GTTAAGCTGGGAACTGAAATGGCACATGAGAACTCAGCATCGTCACCCCCGCGCACCGACGGATCGTCCCCGCGCGGCGAAACGCGCTCCCCGCAGACCGAAGCGCAGTCCCCCCGCAGAGTCGCGAAATCCGACAAGGACGGGCAATCTGCGAAGCGCTCGCCTCGGCGGAAGAACCAGCGGCACAAGAACACCGGCGCCGGTCATCGCGATCGCCGGGCCCGGCTGGCAGCTGCCCGCCAGTCACAGTCCGTCGACGTCACCTACCCGGCGAACCTGCCGGTCTCCGCTGCGAAGGACGAGATCGCCGCGGCCATCCGCGACAACCAGGTCGTCATCGTCGCCGGTGAGACGGGGTCGGGCAAGACCACCCAGCTGCCCAAGATCTGCCTCGAGCTGGGGCTGGGAGTCAACGGGCTGATCGGGCACACACAGCCTCGGCGAATCGCTGCCAGGACCGTGGCCGATCGCATCGCCGACGAGCTTGGTGAGGATCTCGGTGGGACCATCGGCTACCAAGTGCGGTTCACCGCGCAGGTTGCCGAATCGACCCGGGTGAAGGTCATGACCGACGGCATCCTGCTCGCAGAGCTGTCTCGGGACAAACTGCTGCGCGACTATGAAGTCATCATCATCGACGAGGCGCACGAGCGCAGTCTCAACATCGATTTCCTGCTCGGCTATCTCAAGGAAGTGATGGGGAAGCGGCCCGAGCTCAAGGTCATCATCACCTCGGCGACAATCGATCCGGAGTCCTTCGCCGCGCATTTCGACGATGCTCCGATCATCGAGGTCGAAGGCCGAACCTATCCGGTCGAGGTGCGCTACCGTCCGCTGATCGACGACGAGGAAGACGACGACGTCGATGGACCAGGAGAGTCGGGCAGCTACGAAACGGGGCCCGAGGAACAGACCGAAGGCATCATCGCAGCCTTCGACGAACTCAGTACCGAAGATCCCGGGGACATCCTCGTATTCCTCTCCGGGGAACGCGAGATCCGCGACACCGCCGATGCCCTCGAGGCTCACCTGCGGGGGCGTCCACGCCTGAGCAATTGGGAAGTCGTGCCGCTCTTCGCCCGCCTCTCCGCCGGCGAACAGCAGAAGGTCTTCAAACCCCATTCCAGGCCTCGCCTCGTGCTGGCCACGAACGTCGCTGAAACCTCACTGACCGTACCCGGCATCAAATACGTCATCGACGTCGGCACCGCCCGAATCTCCCGGTACTCCAACCGCACCCGCGTCCAACGTCTGCCGATCGAGCGCATCTCCCAGGCGAGTGCGAATCAGCGCAAGGGCCGGTCCGGTCGGACCAGCGACGGCATCTGCATTCGTCTGTATTCGCAAGACGACTTCGATTCGCGACCCGAGTTCACCGATCCCGAGATTCTGCGCACAAACTTAGCCAGCGTCATCCTGCAGATGGCTGACCTCGGGTTCGCGTCGAGTGACAAAGAGATCCTCGAATTCCCGTTCCTCACGCCGCCAGAAGCCAAGGCCGTCCGTGACGGGCGCACCATGCTTTCCGAACTGGGAGCCTTGACCAGCGATAAGGCCGGAACGATCACGGTCACACCGACCGGTCGGCAGCTGTCGCTGCTCCCGATCGACCCGAGACTGGCGCGTATGGTCATCGCCGGCGCCGAGGCGGGATGTGGGGGAGAGGTCACCATCATCGTGGCCGCACTGTCCATCCAGGACCCCCGCGAACGCCCCACCGAGGTGCGCGCGGCCGCCGATGAGAAGCACGCCCGCTTCACCCACCCGGGCAGCGACTTCCTCTCCTATCTCAATCTGTGGAATTACCTGGACGATCAGCAGTCGGCCCTGACGAGCTCGAAGTTCCGCCGCCAGTGCAAGGCCGAGTTCCTCAACTTCGTGCGCATACGCGAATGGCAGGACCTCGTCGGCCAGCTGCGCTCCCTGCTCGGGTCCGCCGGCATCCGCGTCAACAAGTCCGTGTGGCGCCCGGTCGACGCGTCTGCTGTCGACAATGCGGGATCCTCCGGATCGACCTCCGGGATTCAGGGCCGTAGCGAGGCGGGTTCTGGATCTGCCTCGACTGCGAAGGGATCGAAGGCGACCGGTGCGAAAGCGACCGCGTCGAACGCTGCCGCAGCGACGACAGGGCCGAAGAGCGCCAATGGCAAGGTCGGGTTCGCCGAACTCAGTGCACAGAAACGCAGCGCGAAGAAGAACAGCGGGCAGGACGCTGAGAAGGGCTCCGGGCAGAGTGCCGCCAGTGCGAGGCTCGACCCGCATGCCGCGGCCATTCACCGTGCGCTGCTGTCCGGGCTGCTGTCGATGATCGGAGTCAGGTCAGAGCGGAACAAGGACTATCAGGGAACCCGAGGCACCCGCTTCGCGATCTTCCCCGGTTCGGGCCTGTTCAAGAACAAGCCCGACTTCGTCATGGCCGCCGAACTCGTCGAAACGTCCAGGCTATGGGCGCGCACCGTCTCAGCGATCGAACCCGACTGGGTCGTCGAAGCAGCCGGTGACCTGGTGACCAGGCAGTACTCGGACCCGCACTGGTCGAAGAAAGCCGGCGGCTCGATGGTCTATGAGAAGATCTCGCTCTACGGCGTCACCCTTGTGACCGACCGCCGCGTCGGATACGGCACCTTCGACCAGGAGGCCGCACGTGACATGTTCATTCGCAAGGGCCTCATCGAAGGTGACTGGCACGAACACTTCGGATTCCTCGACCACAATGCACTCGTCATCGATGAGGCAGAAGCGCTGGCCTCACGCACACGCAACCGACGGGTCCTCGACCAGGACGATGCGCTCTTCGAGTTCTACGATGAACGGATTCCGACAACGACCACCTCGGCGGCGGACTTCCGGGCCTGGTGGAAGAAGCAGAAGCGTCGCGACTCGCACCTGCTGGATCTGACCACGTCGATCCTGCTCAGTGACGACAGCGAGGAACTGACCGCCTCGGTGGCCGATGATTTCCCGATGGAATGGGAACTGGTCGACGGTTCGATGGCGAAGCTGCGGTACTCCTTCGAACCGGGCAGCACCGAGGACGGGGTGACCGTTGAGTTGCCCGCAGCCGCCGTGCCCCTGGTGGATTCCGATGAATTCTCCTGGCAGGTCCCGGGGCTGCGTGAGGAACTCGTCGCCGCCTACATTCGGTCACTGCCGAAGAACAAACGCCGCTACTTCGTGCCCGCACCGGACGTCGCCCGCGACATCCTGCCCGTGCTCACTCCCTATCGCGGGGCGCTGCCCGAGGTGCTTGCCGCTCATCTGAGCGAACGTGCAGGCGGGGGAGGCCTGAATGACCTCGTGCCCATCACCGTGAGCGCCGAGGACTTCGACCGGGATCGGATCCCACCGCACCTGCGGATCCGCTTCCGCGTCATCGACGGGACCACCACAGTGGGTATCGGCGAGGACCTGACCACGCTGACGGCAACGGCCAAACCCCAGGTGCGCAAGGCTCGGGCGAAGCAAGTTTCGTTCACTGCCGAAACCGGGCTGACCTCGTGGTCGTTCGGCGCGCTGACCAGCCCGGACGAGGCGGAAGTCGGTGCTGTGCCGGGTCTGGTCGACCGTGGCACCAGTGTCGACCTCATCGCCTTCGACACCGCCGCCCAGGCGCGTCTGGCCTCACGCGAGGCACTGATCACCTTGCTGAGCCTGCGCACGAACGAGGCACTGAAATACCTGCGAGACGGACTGACAACCGATGAGAAACTCGTCCTCGCCGGTCACCAGAAATCCTCGGACGAGTTGCTCCACGCACTCATCAGGGCTGGGATCCGCAATGTCGTCGAGGCCGAACTGGGACCAGCAGAGACCGCTTGGGTGGCAGATGCCGACGAATTCGGGCGGCTTGAAACCGCCATGCAGGCGACGCTGACCGAGATGTGCTCGAGCCTGCTGCCTCATCTGATGAAGGCGCTGCGGTCGGCGACCGAGCTCGACCGGCTTGTGTCGAAGGCCTCGTCCCTGGCGATCCTGTCAAACCTCGCCGATGTCCAGGCATGGCGCGGTTCGCGAGTCACGGGAGAGTCTGTGGCCGCGATGACCGGGCAGATGGTTCGCGATCTGCCGCGATGGGTGCAGGCGGAGGTGGTGCGTATCGAAGGAATGCAGAACTCGCCGATGCGTGACAAACAGCTCATGGACCGCCTCAGTGGCAGCGCAGAAGCGGTGACGAAGAAGGTCGGAAACAGGTTCCCCGATCTGGTCAAGGCGGACTGGTCACAGACTGTGGTCTCGGTGCCCAGCCAGTGGCGGGAGACGATCATCATGCTCGAAGAGCTGCGCGTCAGCCTCTACGCGAACTCACTGGGTACTGCCCACCCGGTGTCGGAGAAGAGGATCGCGAAAGCCCTCGCGCAGTTGTGATGAGCCGCGGCTGTGGCCGTGCCTGTGGCTGGGGCGGTGCCTGTGGCTGGGGCGGGCACGCACCCCGCGCCGTTAGTCTCTCAATGTACCTTTGCAACGAGAGGTTTAGGTGCTGCGGGTGTGGGGTGCGAAACTCACGGGAGGAAGTGACACTGCGGGTAGGTAACGTCGCTATGTGCAGGACTTGGCACCGGAAGCCGCGGCTATGCGGAGGCGTTGGTGAAGTAGCCGGCGAACAGCCACCATATCGGGAGGATGGCCGCAGCCAGGAAGGCGGCGGCGGACCACCAGATACGCCACTTCCAGGTGCGTCTGCGGGTGCCGATGAACAGGAACGCGAGGTAGAAGACGAGGCAGAATGCACCGGAGAGGCTGAGCATCACCATGCTGAAGGCTTCCCACCCGGAGGTCCCGATGTCGAAGATGTACTTCGTGACCTGCGCGATCGAAAGTGAGAACTTGATCGCCAACACCAGGAAGGGGACGCCGAGGATCGCCGCGAGAATCAGCGGCAGGGCCTTGAGCAGTCGTTCCTTCGGTTCGGAGCGTCCGGCGTATTCAACAAATTCCTCATTCATCGCCACCCAGCATAAACGCAGAATCCGACAGGACGCTGGATGCCTCCGCGGAACCGCATACGCACACCGAACACAACTGTGACTGACCGGACACACGTTCAGGGACAGAAGAGAGATAAGATATTTTGGTGACTTCTGGCCAGTATTCTGACAAGGACATTCGAACCCAGGCGGCTCGCCGTCGGACGTTCGCTGTCATTTCGCACCCCGACGCGGGTAAATCGACGACCACCGAGGCGCTCGCCCTGCACGCGCGAGCCATCGGCAAGGCCGGCGCGACCCATGGCAAGGCCGGTCGCCGCGCCACTGTCTCCGACTGGATGAAGATGGAGCAGGACCGCGGCATCTCGATCTCCTCGGCCGCGCTGCAGTTCGAGTACCGGGATGCGGTCTTCAACCTCGTCGACACCCCGGGCCACGCGGACTTCTCCGAGGACACCTACCGTGTGCTCTCCGCCGTCGACTGCGCAGTGATGCTCATCGATGCGGCAAAGGGGCTCGAAGCGCAGACCATGAAGCTCTTCGAAGTCTGTGCCCACCGCAATATTCCCATCATCACCGTGATCAACAAATGGGACCGTGCCGGTCTCGACGCTCTGGAGCTCATGGATGAGGTCCAGGAACGCACCGGTCTCCTGCCCACCCCGCTGACCTGGCCCGTCGGACAGTCCGGTGACTTCAGGGGTGTTCTTGACCGTCTCACCGGTGACTACACGAAGTACGACCGCACCAATGCCGGCGCCACCATCGCCGGCGAAGAGACCTACGCAGCAGACAAGGCCATCGAGCTCGAAGGTGATGCCTGGCAAGCCGCCGTCGACGAATCCGATCTCCTCGACATGGAAGATCAGAACCACGATCAAGAGATGTTCCTGGCCGGCAAATCGACTCCGGTGATGTTCGCCTCGGCGGTGCTCAACTTCGGCATCCACAAACTCCTCGACATGCTCGTCGACCTGGCGCCTGCCGCAGAGGCCCGTCTGGACAAGAACGATGTGCCCCGCGACGTGGCCGACCCGTTCTCCGGGTTCGTCTTCAAGGTCCAGGCCGGCATGGACTCCAACCACCGCGACCGGCTGGCCTACATTCGGGTCTGTTCCGGTGTCTTCGAACGCGGCTCCGTGCTCACCCACGCTGCGACCGGCAAACCCTTCGCCACTAAGTACGCGCAGCAGGTCTTCGGCCGTGACCGTGACGTCGTAGACGAAGCATTTCCAGGAGACGTCGTCGGCCTTGTCAACGCCAGTGCTCTGCGCGTGGGCGATTCGCTCTACTTGGACAAGAAGGTCGAATTCCCCGGCATTCCGACGTTCTCTCCAGAGCACTTCATGGTCATCAAGGCCAAGGACTCCTCGAAGTACAAGCAGTTCCGCCGCGGTATCGAACAGCTCGACCACGAAGGCGTCATTCAGGTGCTGCGCTCTGACCTGCGCGGTGACCAGGCCCCTGTCCTCGGAGCTGTCGGGCCGATGCAGTTCGAGGTTGCCGAGGACCGGATGAACAACGAATTCCACGCACCCTGTGCGCTGGAGCGCCTCAACTTCTCCTTGGCTCGGCGCACCACACCGGAATGCGTGCCGACTCTGGCAAGGGAACGATCAGTTGAGGTTCTGCACCGGTCTGACGGTGAGCTGCTCGCCCTGTTCTCGGATAGGTGGCGTCTCCAAGGTGTGCAGAAGAATCACCCGGATCTGGTCTTGGAACCGCTCGTCGTCAGCTGAGCCCACACACCGCGATCGGCGGAGGCCAAACCCTCAGCCGATCACACGTCTCGCCGTTTCGACGAAGACGTCTCGCAGTTTCGACGAAGACGTCTCGCCGTTTTGACGAGGACATTAAGATGAATAGTCGGGGTCATTTCAAGGTGGCCCCAGTTGGGGAGACCTGACGCTCGGGGAGACCCGGAATGACAAAGGAGAGATCACAGACGTGGGAACGAAATCGATTCGAGTCGCGATTGCCGGATTGGGCAACTGCGCCTCTTCCCTGATCCAAGGTGTTGAGTATTACAGGGATACGGCCCCAGGAAGTAAAGTACCGGGCCTCATGCACGTTGAATTCGGCGATTATCACGTCGGTGATATCGAATTCGTTGCCGCATTTGATGTCGACGGCAAGAAAGTCGGCACCGATATTGCTGAGGCCATCACGGCCAGTGAGAACAACACGATAAAGATCGCCGACGTGCCAGCGACCGGAGTCGAGGTTCAACGCGGACCGACCCTGGACGGGCTCGGCGAGTACTACCGCGAGACCATCGTCGAATCCGATATCGAACCTGTCGACGCCGCACAGGCGCTGCGCGACGCGAAAGCCGATGTTCTCGTCTGCTACCTGCCCGTAGGTTCGCAGGAGGCCGTCGAGTACTACGCACAGGCCGCCATCGACGCGAAGGTCGCATTCGTCAATGCCCTGCCTGTCTTCATCGCCGGGACCAAGGAGTGGGACGAGAAGTTCCGTGCCGCTGGTGTGCCGATCGTCGGTGACGACATCAAGAGTCAGATCGGTGCGACCATCACTCACCGGGTGATGGCCAAACTGTTCGAAGACCGCGGCGTCGTCCTCGACCGCACGTACCAGCTCAATGTGGGCGGAAACATGGACTTCAAGAACATGCTCGAGCGAAAGCGCCTCGAGTCGAAGAAGATCTCGAAGACTCAGGCCGTGACCTCGAACACCTCGGCCGAGCTCGCTCCCCGCAACGTCCACATCGGACCCAGCGACTACATCGAGTGGCTCGACGATCGCAAATGGGCCTTCGTCCGTCTCGAGGGCCGTAACTTCGGTGATGCTCCGGTGTCGCTGGAATACAAGCTCGAAGTCTGGGACTCGCCGAACTCCGCCGGAGTCATCATCGACGCCGTCCGTGCGGCAAAGATCGGACTCGACCGCGGAATCGGCGGAGCCCTCATCTCGGCATCGTCGTACTTCATGAAGTCGCCTCCGGAACAGACGGGCGACGATTCTGCTCACGACGCAGTCGAAGCCTTCATCCAAGGAAACCTCGAACGCTGAGATGAACGCCCCAGCAGCCTGAGATTGCCGATCGCACCTTCGTGCGGTCGGCTTTCTCTTTGTCCGCAGGCGTGCACATGCTCTTGCACCAGCGCAGCGGATGTCGCAGTCGATCCAGGATATGAGATCGTCTCGCCGCAATCAGTGATCTCTATAACACTGGGCGGTGCACACAGTGTCCCCTGCCACAGATCAGTCGTGTCTCGACCACTGTATGAGGGGCACCGACCGGCTCATCTGCACATACCCTGTACGAATCACTGAGGAGCATCGATGTCGCGCACCGCCGCTGTCACCGACACCAAAACGAAAAGGCCGGCCGATCTCAACTGGCTCATGCGCCTGCTGGTCATCATCGAGAAGGCCGGAAACAAACTTCCCCACCCATTCTGGCTGTTCCTGTCGCTGGCCGTCGTGGTCATGGCGCTCTCGGCGATCTTCTCCGCCACCGGCCTGCAGGCCGTCAATCCGGCCACCGATGAGACGGTGACGGTCACCAACCTCTTCAGTACTGAGTCCCTGCGTGCGATCGTCGCCGGAGCCACGAACAACTTCGTCACGTTCCCACCACTGGGTCTGGTCCTCATCGTCCTCATCGGCGTCGCCGTGGCTGAGCAGTCCGGACTGATTCCGGCGATGCTGCGTGGAACGATCGCTGGTGCCTCACCGAAGTGGATCACCTTCATCGTCGCACTCGCCGGCACCGCCGCATCGATCGCCTCGGATGCCTCGTACATGATCATGATTCCCCTCGGCGGACTTGCGTTCAAAGCGGTGGGGCGCAACCCTCTGCTGGGCTGCGTCGTCGCCTACGCTGCCACCTCGGGCGGGTATTCTGCGGCGCCAATGGTCAACTCCATGGACACAATCCTCGGTGGACTCTCCACCTCGGCGGCTCAGATCATCGACCCGGACTACGTCGTCAGCCCGCTCGCGAACTTCTACTTCAACTTCATCTCGATGTTCGTCGTGGCAGGTGCCATCACCCTGGTCACCGAACTCCTGCTGACCAAACGTGCCGATCAGATGGAACTCGACGCACCTGACGAGAACGATCCGGACAACTTCGACGTCAAGATGGCGTTGGACTCCAACGAGAAGCGGGGCATGGTCCTTGCCGTGCTGTCCATCGTCGCCTGCGCAGCGATCCTGTTCCTCCTCGCCTGGCCCCAGGATTCGTTCCTCCGCGACGAGGCCGGGGCATTCGGCCCCGAATCAGGACTGATGTCGGGCATCGCCGCCATCATCGGCTTCGGCTTCTTCATCGTCGGCATCGTCTACGGCTACGCCACCGGTACGATCAAGAAGACCTCCGATATCCCCGACATGATGGGCAAGGGGCTCCTTCCATTCGTGCCCGTCATCGTCCTGTTCTTCGCCGCCAGCCAGTTCCTGGCCCTGTTCAAGATGTCCAGCCTCGGCGAGATCCTCGCGATCCGGGGAGCGGAGTTCTTCGGCTCGCTCAACACCGGGACGTTCGTCATCCTGATGGGCGGATGGGTGCTCGTGGCCCTGGGCGCGCTGTTCCTGACTTCGGGATCGGGTTTGTGGACACTGATGGCCCCGGTGCTCGTGCCAATGTTCATGCTCCTGTCCATCGCCCCAGAGACCACGCAGGCCCTGTACCGCATCGGTGACTCGACGACGAACATCATCTCGCCCATGAGCCCCTACTTCGTCGTTGTCCTCGGCTTCATCCAGCGCTACAAGAAGGACGCGGGAATCGGCACCCTGCTCTCGTTCACGATCCCGTTGTCGTTCGCAATGTTCGTCTTCTGGGGACTGCTGTTCTTCATCTGGTGGTCCACCGGAATCCCCTGGGGACCGGGCTCGGCCACGAGCTACCACATGGGCTGAGGCCGCACTGTCTCGCACCGGCGAAAGCAAGCTGCACCGTCGAGAGCAGACTCCTGCAGCCTGCTCTCGACGTTCGGCTCTGCGTTCGATGTGGGAGGGTCGCAGCGACACCTGTGGCTGCGGGAATAGTCGGGCAGTGGATGAGCGTTACGATCGTGCAACGCTCGTCTTCTCGAGCACTAGATCTTCAGTGTGTGTTCAGCTCAAGTGACTAGACTCAGACCATGATTCAACTCTCGTGCGGCATTTCGTCTGTGCGAGCAACCTGCTCAGATCGAAAGGATCTCGACCGTGAGTAACCCCATGATGAACCGGGCTCTCAACCAGGGAGTTCAGGCCGGACGCAACGAACCGGTCATGTCCGACCAGGAGCTCAACAACCTGTTCGACAAGCCTGCCGCGCAGACCCGCAATGCCGGTCCGCAGACCGCCGAACGGGCAATGACCTACGACGATGTGATGATGAAGACCGGTGTCCTCTTCACCATTCTCCTCGCCGGCGCCGTACTCGGCTGGTTCGTCACGCCCCTGGCCTTTCCCGCGATGCTCATCGCGTTGGTCCTCGGACTTGTCAACGCCTTCAAGAAGGAGCCGAACAAGGGCCTGATCATCGGCTATGCCGCCTTCGAAGGTGTCTTCCTCGGCGGCATCTCCTCTATGTTCGAGACCATGTTCCCCGGCATCGTCATCCAGGCGGTTCTCGCCACGCTCTGCGTCTTCGGCGTCATGCTCGCCCTGTTCAAGTTCAAGGGCGTGCGCTACGGCTCGAAGATGAAGAAGTTCATGCTGATCGCCGTCGGTGGTTATGCCATCTTCTCGCTCATCAACTTCGGCATCGCGATGATGACTGGCTCAGGTGGCGCACGCAGCGTCGAGATCAACATCATGGGTATAACCATGCCGCTGGGTGTCATCATCGGCATCGTCGCCACGGTGCTCGCGGCCATGACCTTGATCATGGACTTCCAGATGATCGAACAGGGTGTGAAGCAGCGGATTCCGGAGAAGTACTCCTGGATGTGCGCATTCTCCCTCATGGTCACCCTCGTGTGGCTCTACATCGAAATCCTGCGCCTCATCTCCTACTTCAGGAACTAGACACTCCCGGCCCCAGGCCTCACACACCAGCTGTGTGGTCCCGGGATCGACGTCTATGATTGAGCCATGAACAACGTGACGGCGGACCTCGAAACAGAGGTCCGCCGTCTGCGTATCCGCATCATCGGCCTGAACCCTCGTCAGCTCGCTGAGACAGGTCCGAATTCCCCCGACAGCACGGCTGGCATATTGTCACGTCGCGGCACCATCACCGAGGCGCTTGCGCAGTTCTCGTCTATCGGCTCCGAAGGCCGCGCGGTCCCGGAACTGGGAGATCAGAGCCTGGCTGACCAGGTCGTGGTGCTCATCGACGACGGAATAGAGTCTGCTGCGAACCTGCCGGAAACACAGCGACTGGAGCGTCTGGAGCTGATGCTGGACGCCGCGGTTCGACTCCGTCGGGGCCTTGCCTGAGACCATCGGCAACCACTGACGAATTCTGGCCTGATGCCTCCGAACCCTCTAGACGAAGCCGACGTCATTGTTCTGTAAGGTCTTCCGCCCCCACGGACGGTCGCAGACGAGGATAATCGAGGGCGCCATCCGCTGCCCCGAGAAGGTGCGAAATTCAGATGACCGATCGCCGCCCACTGCTCTTCACCCTCGCCGGTGGCGTGGCTACCCTTGTCTACTTCGGGGCTGCCGAATTCATTGCCGGTGCCTTCTCCGCGACGACGGCCCCATTGCTGATCCTGGGGCAGGCGATCATTCCTCTCACGCCTACGGCCATGATCAAGGCCGCCATCAGCGTGTTCGGCACAAACGACAAACTCGCTCTCATCATCACCCTCGTCATCGTCGGAGCAGCCGTCGGGGGTGTGATCGGACGAATCGGCTTACGTCGGCGAACCCTGTCATTCGTGCTCCTCATCGGTCTCGGCATCCTGCCCGTCTTCCTGTTGCTGAGCACAGGCGGGGCGCTCCTCGATTCGATTCCGGCACTGGGGGGAGTGGCACTGGGCTGCGCGGCATACATGGGACTGATCAGCCTCGGCGATGGCCGAGAACTACGTTCGGAGGACTCCGCCAGCACAGACCGGAGTGCCGACTTCGACGGCCGGCCAGGCACCGACCGGCGTGCCTTCTTCGGTCTTGCCGCGGGCCTGAGCGCTGTCGGCATCGCTGCGATTGCGGCAGGCCAGTCGGCCTCGATCCTCGCCCGGAACGCGGCAGGAGCGGTGACGAAGCTGGTGCTGCCACGACCGGCCGCCTCGGCGCCGGAGATCCCAGCGGGAGCCGACCTGGATATCGACGGACTCGCCCCGATCATGACACCCAACGACGACTTCTACCGCATCGACACCGCGCTCATCCCACCGTCGGTCGACGCATCCTCCTGGTCGCTGCACATTCACGGAATGGTCGAAGACGAAGTCACGATCACCATGGCCGAATTGCTCGACCTGCCACTGGAAGAGCACCGAGTGAGCCTGACCTGCGTCTCGAACCAGGTCGGCGGTGACCTCGTCGGCAACGCCACCTGGCTGGGCTACCCGGTGCGAGACCTGCTCAAACGCGCCAAACCGAGCGCGGACGCAGACATGGTGCTGTCGACATCCGACGACGGCTTCACCGCCTCAACACCCCTCGAGGTCCTCACCGATGATCGGGCCTCCCTGCTGGCCGTCGGGATGAACGGTGAACCGTTGCCCCGCGACCACGGATTCCCCGCTCGGCTCGTCGTGCCCGGACTCTACGGCTTCGTGTCGGCGACCAAATGGGTGACGGAACTCGAAGTCACCCGCTTCACTGATAAGGAGGCCTATTGGACGAAACGCGGCTGGGCCACCCACGGGCCCGTACTCGTGGCCTCCCGCGTTGACGTTCCCCGTGCCGGTGACCATGCCAGCCCCAACAAGGACGGACAGATCATCACCGCGGGAATGGCCTGGGCTCAGCACGTCGGCATCGCCGAGGTGCAAGTCCGCATCGACAACGGCGATTGGCACACAGCGGAGCTGAGCAAGGAACTGACCACCGACACCTGGCGGCAATGGCGGTGTCCCTTCAACAACCTTGAACCCGGCACCCACACTGTGACGGTGAGAGCAGTCGATGCCGACGGCAACGTCCAGATCTCCGAACGCCGACCCGCGATTCCCGGCAGCGCCACCGGCCTCCACGACCGCCAGTTCGTCGTGGACTGAGCGTTTCAGCGTGGGCGAGCGCCCCGGTTCTCGGCGAAGCGGTGGGCGAAGTCGACGAACCACTCGACGATGTCAGCCTCGGCGGCCGTGGTCCGATTCACCGCAGCGGGATCTCCACCTTGGAAGACTCTCTTGATCGGGACCTCCATGATCTTGCCGGTGCGGGTGCGGGGCACACCGGGGGCCGGAAATATCTCGTCGGGAACATATCGGGGGGACACGCGTGACCTGATCGCCTGCACAACTTCGGTTTTGAGCGCATCGTCAACCTCCGTGCCGGGCACAGGGACGATGAACAGCGGCATGAAGTAGTCTCCGTCCTCGAGTTCGGCTCCGAGGACCATCGATTCGTGTACGCCCGGAACCGAATCCACGACCTGGCAGATATCGGCCGATCCCATGCGGATGCCGCCCCGGTTGATGGTCGCGTCCGAACGCCCGTGGATGATGAAGCCGCCTCCAGGCACCTTCGTCGCCCAGTCGCCCTGCCGCCAAAGCTCCGGGAAGTCGTCGAAGTAGGCACTGCGGAACTTCTCTCCGCTCGGATCATTCCAGAACATCACCGGCATCGACGGAAGCGGCTGTGCCATGACTAGTTCGCCCACCTCGCCCTCAACACTGGTGCCCGCGCCGTCGACGGTGCGAGCATCCACTCCGAGGTAGGGGCCCTGAAGCTCTCCGCTGTAGACGGGATCGAGCGGGTTCGAACCCAGGATTCCCGAGGAGATGTCGGTGCCGCCGGAATCGGAGCCTACGAGCATGTCGGCCTTAACGTGCTTATAGACCCAGGCCCAGGTAGCCGTTGGCAGGGGTGAGCCTGTCGAGATGATCGTGCGCAGATTCGTCAACGAGTAGGATTCCTTCGGCGATGCTCCCGAGCGTGCTGCGAGTGACAGGACTGCCGCCCCGGTGCAGAACAGGGTAGCGTCCTCGTCACTGCATATCTTCAGGTGGCGGTCGGGGCGTTCGAAGGTCGGGGCGCCGTCATAGGTGATGATGGTGGCTCCGCGCATCATTGCATCAACCATGAGGTTCCACACCACCCAGGTCGTCGAGACTGCGAAGTGCACTCGATCGGTGGGCCGAACATCGTACTGGAACGCATTCGCCTTGAGCGCCTCGAGCACGATTCCGCCGTGGGAATGGACGATCCCCTTGGGCTTGCCTGTCGTGCCGGAGGAGTAGAGCACCCACAGCGGATGGGAGAAGTCCAGGATTTCGAACTTCGGCTCGGCCGGGTCAGACACGATCTTGCTGAACCGGACGCTGGGTATTTCGAGGCCGAGCTCGGCCGCGGGTATGGGGGAGCCCTCGCCTGAGCTGACCAGGGCTCCTGAGTCGACGAGGATGTGGTGGCGCACCGTTGGCAGTGCGGCGAGGATCTTCGGCAGCTGTGGCACCTGGTCGATGACTTGACCGTTGAACTCGTGTGCATCGACGGTGATGAGGACCTTGGGTTCGATCTGAGCGAACCGATCCGCGATGCCGTCGACTCCGAAGTCGGTGTTCACCACCGACCAGATCGCGCCGAGGCTGGCGCTGGCCAGGAGGGCGACGACGGTCTGTGCCAAGCTGGGCAGGACAGCACAGACCGTGTCACCGGGACCGATGCCGAGGCTGCGCAGGTGCTTGCTCAGCGCGGCGACCTGCCTACGCAGCTGCTCCCAGGTCAGAGCCTCCCGCGGGCGGCTTTCATGGAGGCCGACGACCGCCTCGGTGTCGGGAGTCGAATCGGCCTGTCTGAGAAGATTCTCCGCGAAGTTCAACGTGGCTCCCGGGAACCAGCGTGTGCTCGAAATCGACTCGTCTGTGCGCACGGGTGAGTCTCCTCGCTGACCGATGACGGCGAAGTACTCCCAGACCGATTCCCAGAATTCGTCGAGGTGTTCGATGCTCCATCGGTGGAGCTCGTCGTAGGAGTTCGTCGATACACCGTGGGTGTCCTGCAACCAGCCTTGGTACCGGCGGATCTCCGAGTCCCTGACTCTCTCTGCGCTGGGTTCCCAGAGCTTGTTCCTGTCCATGTATCGCTCCCTCTGTCCGTCTCGGTGCTGCTCTGTCCGTCTCGGCCGTCAGCGGTGGTGTCGTCGCGATAGGCGAAGCGGATGCACCGCGCTGAGTCGATTCAATGATGTCACGAATGCACTGGTGAGTAGGGGTGCGAACGGCGGACTCCGGGCGCGCCCGAAATTCGACTGCATGATGGCTCAATCTGAGAAGCTTGTGATCCCTCTGAGGAAACGTTGTATGGTCACTTCAGTGCGGCACCGGCGTTCGCACACTGCGAGCGGCTATCAAAGCAACTCGGGGTCGCGCCTCCCAGGCGCACCCATCAGTTCTGTTCAGCGACACAATGAGGTGGTCTCCATGTTCGGCCTTCCGACGGCAACAGTCGTCATCATCTTCGGCATCCCCGCAATATGGGTGATCTACACGCTTGTCTTCGTCTACCTCTCCCGCGGTTGGAAGGCCGAGGACATCGCTGAGGACCAGCTCACCACAGCACCTTCCGGTCCATCCGCCCCGACGAACGTCCATCGTTCGGAGACTGAGAACGAAGGACTGGCATGAATCTCGAAACCTGGTTCCTCATCATCTACTTCCTCGCCATGGCCGGAATCGGCGTGTGGACGCTCAAGATCGGAGCCAAAGGCAGCGAAGGCTTCCTGCTGGGCGGGCGCAGCCTGGGCCCGGCAGTGACCGCGCTGCGCCTGCAGAGCTCGTCGATGTCGGGTTATATGTTCCTCGGCGCCGGCTCCCTGGCCTTCACCAAGGGCTACTTCTCCCTCTGGTATGCGATGGGCGACATCGGCGGCGGGGTCCTCAACCTGTCGATCCTGGGCAGACGGATGCGCAAACTCTCTCAGATACTGGGCTCCCTGACCTCGATCGAATACCTCGAGCACCGGTACCCCTCGAAGTGGATCCGCGCGATCGCCGCCCCGGTCGCCGTGTTCTGCATCTTCTTCTACGTCATGAGCCAGTTCATCGCCGGTGGACGCGGCCTCGAGATGGTCACCGGCGTGCCCTATGCCTGGGCTCTGCTCATCGCCGTCGGCGTCATCGTCTTCTACACGTTCCTCGGCGGATACCTGGCCGTGGCCTACACCGACTTCGTGCAGGCCATCATCATGCTCATCGGCATGACCTGGATCCTCATCGGCACCATGCAAGCCGTGGGCGGTTGGACTGCCGGCAATGACGCAGTCGGAGAGATCAATCCGAACCTGCTGACCATGTGGGGCCCCGAGGGCATCGGGTCCGTCCAATGGGGCGTGATCATCGGAGCGGTGCTCGTCTTCTCCATCGGCTACATGGGCTGGCCGCACGTTAACGTCAGCCACATGGCGATGAAGCGGCCCTCGGTCGCGCGCACAGCGAGCATGTACGCCACCGGCTTCAACCTCCTGTTCATCCCCGCGCCCTACATCGTGGGCATCATGGCGCTCATCATCCTGCCCAACCTCGACAACCCCGAGCTCGCGGTCTTCGAAGTCGCGGACACCGTGCTGCCGAACTTCGCCGTGGGCATCGTCATGGCCGGGATCATGGCAGCCATCATGTCGACCGCCGATGCGCTGCTCCTGCAGTCGGGCACGATCGCCAGCCAGGACCTGTTCCAACGCTTCATCAAGAAGGACATGTCCGACAGCCAGTCGGTATGGGTCTCGCGTTTCACGGTCCTCATCCTCGCCGCCATCGGCTACGTCGTGGCTGTCAACGACCCTCCTGCCGTGGCCGAGATCGTCATCTTCTCCACAACCGTGCTCGGTGCCGCATTCGTTCCCGTCTACGTTGCCGCCGCCTGGTGGAAGAAGGCCAACGTTCCCGGCGCGCTCTCCTCGATGGTCCTGGGCACAGTCTCTTCGGTCGTGTGGCAGCTGACGGGCCTCGTCGATGTCACCGGTGTCGATCCGATGGGAGTCGGCATCGTCTGCTCAACCCTGGCACTCATCCTCGTGTCTCTGGCCACGCAGAAGTCCCACCCGGTGCCGGCACACGTCGTCGCCGCGCTGAAGGAGACCGACAAGATCGGTGCCATCCCAGCACACATGCTCACCGGGCAGAACGATGCCCTGGGCGGGCAGGTGCCCAAGGATGCGTGAGCACCCGGAATCCGGCTTCACCGGACAGGTTGAAGGGCAGAGCCAGCCCCGTCCGTTCGTTCCCGAGACGGCGCTGAGGATGGCACCTAACATCACCGACGCCGAGGCGCTCGCCGTGTTCCGGCGCAAGCTCCCCGGTGCCGATGCCGAGGTTCGATCCAGGTTCCATCCTTTCTGGTGGACGGTGTTCAATGCGCGCACGAGCAGCATCTTCCGGCGGAGAGAATCGTCGATGCGACCCGGATCAGCCACAGCCGGTTCGCGATCGGCGGGGCCGGTGGCTGGGCAGCGGATGAACGTTCTGGTCAATGCCTATTCGGGCAAGGGGTTCATCGCCGAATTCGAACCGCGGGGGCACGCCGTTCCCATCGAAGAGTGGCTCGATGCGTTCGAATCCTCGGATCAGGCAGGCGTCCGTCCCGAGAGCTCCGAGGTCAGGCGTACGGCTCGCTCGCTGGTGCGCACGAAGGTGCTCAAGACGGTGAAGCTGGGTATGGGGGTGAACATCGACGAAGTAGGGGAGCCTCGCGGAATCCTCAAACCCAATTGGGTGGTCACCGGCGCCAATGACAAGTACTCGGCTACGATCCTCGTCGATGGTCTCGACTCCTCCCACTACATTGTGCGGGTGGCGAAGCTCTAGACGCGTACTCCTCAGCCCCAGTTCTCAGCATCGGTGATGCAGAACGGGTGGCCGGCTGGATCGAGGAGGACCACCCATGTCTCGCCGGGCTGAGGATCGGCCCGTTCGGCCCCAAGCTCGACGCAGCGGGTGGCAGCAGCCTCGATGTCCTCGGCCGCGAGGTCCAGGTGGAACTGTTTGTGACCATCGTCGGGCCAGTCTGGTCGCTGATAGTCGGGGATGGTGCCGATGCCCAGCGCATGGCTGGGGCCGGTGAGCATGGCATAGTTCTCGTCTGAATACGCCACCGGCCAGCCCAGGACCTTCGACCAGAAGTCGCCGAGTGCGGCGGCATCCGAGGCGTCAAGAGTGATCATGGCCAATTTCGCGACCGGTGTGGCATCGGTGGTGAAGGCAGTGGCAAGGGTTTCGTTCATCTGTGTGTCAGTCATGTCTGCCATTCTTGTGCCATGGACGATGTCGTCGCTAGGAAAAATCCGCCACCGGGGAATTCTCCTCCCGAACATTTCTACGGACGTGTGCTCAAACCGGCGGAGATGCTTCAGCACGCCCAGTATTCAGTGCCGGCCGCAGTCGCCGAGGGGCTACGTCCCTGGTTGAAGCGCTTATGGTCGGTGACCTGGGACCTGCCAGAGGGCGAGCGCTATCAGACGGCGACCGTATCGGAACCGGGGATCAACCTCACCGTGGAGTTCGGCGATATCCATCGGGCGAATACGACAGGCGCAGGCATCTGGCTGACCGGTCCGGTGACCACTCGTCGATTCGACGTCGGTCTCTACGGTCGTGGCGGTGTCATCGGGGTCAACTTCCACCTCGGCGGAACACTGGCGTTCGCGAACGAGGCACCTGCACTGATTCGGGACACGACAGTGCCAGCCGGCGACTGGTTTCAGGGGATTGATGAGGAACTGGGACTCGGTGAGCTACTGGACGTCGACCAGGTTCGCGATGCGCATCTGCACTCCGCCGCCGAGGTGCTTCAGGCCTGGCTGCTCACTCTGCGCCCGACGATGACCGAGGGATATGCCCGGTTCGCACAAGTGCTGGATCGCCTCGAGGCCCCGAGTGTGATCAGCCTCGGTGAACTGTCATCGCGCTGTGCAATGAGCGAACGGTCGCTGCAGCGAATGTTCCAGGAATACTGCGGTGTCGGGGTCAAGAAGATCCTCACTCGTGCCCGTGTCACAGATGCTGTAGCGACGATCGATCAGGGGTGGGATCGGTCGTTTGTCGAGCTTGCGGCATTGTTCGGTTGGTTCGACCAATCGCACTTCACAGCGGATTTTCACCGTGTCACCGGATACACCCCGACCGAATACCTCAGCGCCCGCGAGCGGAGCAGCCGGTCACAGCAGTGAATCAGCGTGGCGCAGCTACGACTCTGAGCCAGTGTCGTGCAGCCGGAGTCGTTCCGGGCAGACTCGGGACGCAATCATTCAGCGGCGTTTGGCGATGCCGATTCCCGTGTACCCGAGGATGATCGCGAAGGCGAAGCCGACATAGCAGAACACCGCCCATGGCGCGTAGTCGAGGACGGAGACTCCCAGAACGCCGGCCATGTACACGCCTGCCGAGGACCAGGGAACGAGTGGGACGACGACGGTGCCGGAGTCCTCGAGCGTGCGTGAGAGGTTCTTGGCGTCCAGACCCCGGTCAGCGTAGGCCTGCTTGAACAGTTCGCCCGGAACGATGATCGACAGGTAGGAATTGCCGGTCACCACGGCCATCGTGATGCAGGAGAGCACTGTGGAGAGGACGAGATCTCCTGTGCGCTTCACGAACTTCAGCAGTGACCGGATGATGGTCTCGAGAGCACCGGACTTGGACATGATGCAGGCGAAGGCGAAGGCGCTGAACGCGATGAGGATGACACCGGTCATCGATGCCATCCCGCCCTGTGACACCAACTCGACGACGTCGGGGTCCAGGCTCTCGAGAGTCGAAGACCCGACCTCGAGCATATCCGGTGTGAATCCGTCGACTGTGGAGGCGAAGATCGATTCGAGGCTGACCTTCTGGAAGATCGCCGCGAGGATCCCGGCCACCAGTGAGGAGCCGATGACCGTCGGAAGCGTGGGCAGTTTGAGAACCGCTCCGCCGAGGACGATGAGCATCGGCAGGAGCAAGAGGACGTTGAAGGAGAAGAGGCTGTCCAAGGTCCCCGTGACCGCAGTGATCTGATCCGACTCGGTCCCGCCTGACTGCTGATTGATGCCGACGAAAAGGTAGATCGCCAGCGCCACAACGGTGGCCGGGATCGTGGTGTAGAACATGTGCCGGATGTGTTCCCACAAGGTGGTGCCGGCAGCGATGGGAGCCAGGTTCGTCGTGTCAGACAGCGGTGAGAGTTTGTCACCGAAGTATGCGCCGGCGACGATAGCCCCGGCCGTAGCGGCCAACGGAGCGTCGAGGCCGGCGGCGATTCCCATGAGAGCGACCCCCACGGTTCCGGCCGAACCCCATGATGTTCCGGTGATGACTGAGACGATTGCGGAGATGACGAAGGCGATGAGAACGATGAACTGTGCACTGATGAGTCCCAGGCCGTAGTAGATCATCATCGGAATGGTTCCGGCGATCATCCATGTGCCGATGAGTATGCCGATCGAGATGAGCACGAGCAGAGCCGGCATCGCGGTGTCGAGCTTCTCTCTGATGCCGAGGAGCATCTCCTCCCAGGTCAGCCCCATTCGCAGTGCCACCAGGCCGGCGATGATCGCGGAGAGGATCAGCAGCGGTTCGGGTGCGAGCCCGAGAACGCCGTAGCCCACCGCCAGCAGTACGAGCATCGCCGCCAGGGGGACCAGTGACCAGCCCAAGGGTGGACGCTTATCCTTGACATCGTCGGTGAGAGTCGTCGTGTCGTGCTCGTGGCTCATTCGAAGGTTCCGTGGATCTGCGGTGTGCCGTTGCGCACGACCTCTCGCCCCTGGGCGAAGGCGAGCTGGATGGTGTGGTTGTCGTCGGTGAGGAGAATGTCGGCATCCGCTCCGGCACGGAGGCGTCCCTTGCGTTCGAGGCCGAGTACATCTGCCGTATTGGATGTGACGAGGGAGATGGCCTGAGACAGGTCCATGCCAGGCATATCGGCACACGCCCACACCTGGTCGTACAGAGTCGTCTGCTTGGCAACATCCATGCCGATGAGCCGCCCGTCCGAGTCGAACTGCGGCAGGCTGCCGTTGGCATCGGAGGAGAGAGTGAGACGGCTGAGATCCCCGCCGAGGTCGATGTAGCGTTTGAGGGATTCCGTCGTTGTGGACGCGGCCGTCATATCGACGATGGCGCCCTTGGCCGCCAGATCCACCGCGTCGGCCAAGAGCTCAGGGGACCGGGTGATGTGGGTGGCGTAGATGGCCTGCGGTGCGATCGGATACTCGTCGAGGAGTCGGTGCAGCGGGGCAAGGCGGGTCGAGTATGGACCGACGTGGAAGTGGGTGATTCCGGCCTTGCCGCTGAGCAGCCCACCGACATGAGACTGGCTGACGAGCTCGGCCAGAGCCTCGACGGTGGGTTGGAACGAACGCCGATCCGAGATCGCGACCTCTCCGACCCCGATGACCTTGTCGATGAGGACGACATCATCGACGACAGCACCGGTCAGCGTCCGTGCCGGGACCTGGTAGCTGCCGGTATAGATATAGGTGGAGATGCCCTCCGCCTCCAGCCCTCTGGCCTTGGCGAGGAGATCGGCGTGACTGCGGGTCACACCGTCGGTTCCCAGACAGCCGACGACGGTGGTGACTCCGGCGCTCACGATGTCGCTGATGAGGATCTCGGGGGTGCGGTTGGCGTACCCGCCCTCGCCTCCGCCACCAGCGATGTGGACATGCGGGTCGATGAAGCCTGGAGTGGCCGTCAGCCCCTGGGCATCGATGACGGTGGAGTTGGGAAGACCATCGAACGCCTCGGCGGGTAGGTCACCGATGAAGGTGATCTGCTGCCCCTCGATGAGGATGTCCTGCTTCCCGAGTCGTTCCGGGGCGCAGATATCGGCTCCGCGCAGCAATGTCACCATGTTTCGTCTTCTCCTTGCGAGGGTTATCCGGGAATGATCCCCTTGCCGTCGACCTTCGGGATGGCCGCGAGCAGCTTCTTCGTATAGGGATGCTGGGGGGCATCCCAGATCTGTTCTGTCGAACCGACTTCGACAATCTTACCTGCCTCCATCACAGCGACCCTGTCGGCGATCTCTCGCACGACTGCGAGATCGTGGCTGATGAAGATCATCGATGCGCCGGAGTCAATGGCCAAATCCCTCATCATCCGCGCGATTCTGGCCTGGAGGAATGCGTCGAGTGAGGCGATCGGCTCATCGCCGACAAGCACTTTGGGTCCAGCCGCCAGCGCACGTGCGATGGCGATGCGCTGCCGTTGACCACCCGAGAAGGAGTGGGAGAACCTCTGGGCGGCGTCTGCCGGCAGATCGACCGCCTCGAGGAGGGTTTCGACGGTCCAGTTGTGCTTCGGGTCGAGGGCGAGCGCGTCGGTGAGCTGGTCTCTGATGCGTCTGCGCGGGTTCAATGATGCGTAGGGGTTTTGGAAGACCATCTGGACTCCCAGCAGGTTCTTGGGCCGGCGAGCAAGGCCCAAGGGTTTCACCGGGTGGGATTCGAAGGTGATGGTGCCGCCGGCGGTCTTCTCGAGTCCGCAGATGAGTTTGGCCAGTGTGGACTTCCCGCAACCAGATTCGCCGACGAGTCCCAGCACTTCCGAATGGCCCAGTTGCAGTGAGACGTCGCTGACGGCCCGGAACCGGCCGCCGCCACCCAGCTTGTATTCGCAGGAGACGGTGTCGAGTTCGAGCAGCGGCGCCTCGGATGCACGAGGGGTGTTCGCGGTCGTTGTCGTGGTTGTCATCAGCGTGAGACCTCCGCTCCGGGCAGTGATTCGATGAGCGACCTGGTGTATTCGTGTTTGGGTGCGGTGATGACAGGTTCGCGATCGCCGGTTTCGACGACCAAGCCGTTCTGCATTACGACGATGGTGTCGGCCACCGATGACAGCACGCCGAAGTCGTGAGTCACAAGCAGGACAGCAAGGTTGAGGTCATCGCAGAGTTCACGCAGCAGCCGCAGGATTCCTGCCTGCACGGTGACATCGAGGGCGGTGGTCGGTTCATCTGCGATGAGTACGTTCGGGTCGCAGATGATCGCCGAGGCGAAGGCGATGCGCTGCAGCTGACCACCGGAGAACTGGTGCGGGTACTTTCCGATCGCTTCCTCAGGGTGCGGCACCCGGGTACGTTCGAGGATGTGGACCGCGCGTTCGCGGGCTGCCTTCTTCGAGACTTTTTTGTGATGGCGCAGGTGGTCGGTGATCTGATCGCCGACGGTGAGCATGGGGTGGAACGCCGAGGCAGGATCTTGGAACACCATCGACAGCTGGACCCCGCGCAGCCGGTTGTGGACCTTGGCAGGCATTCCCACCAGTTCTGTGCCGTCGAAGTCGATGCTGCCAGTCAGCTGGGCACCGGCGGGGGAGAGGCCCATGATCGCCAGGCCCGTCTGGGTCTTGCCCGAACCGGAGGCACCGGCGACGCCGGTGATCTTGCCCGCCTCCAGATCGAACGAGACATTGCGGAGGATGTGTTTCTCCTCCTTGCCCGTTGACACCGACAGGCTGAGGTCTTTGATGCTGATCATGCTCATGAGCTGGTTTCTCCCACTTCCTGTGCGGTGTGCGGGTCAAGTGCATCGCGCAGACTGTCACCGATGAAATTGAAGGCCATGACGATCGTGAGGATGCACAGGCCGGGAAAGAAAGCGATCCACCAGGCGGCGAACTGCGAGACTCCCTCGCTGATCATGGCGCCCCAGTCCGGTGTCGGTGGGACGACGCCCAGGGACAGGAACGAGAGTCCGGCCATCGTGAGAATCGCCGAGCCCACATCGAGGGTGGCAAGGACCACAACCGGGGAGAGCACATTCGGTGAGATCTCCCGGATAAGGGACTTGCCGGCGCTGAAGCCGAGCAGCCGGCCCGCGATGACGTATTCGCTGTTGCGTGCAGACATCACCAGAGATCTGGTGACACGGGCGTAGGAAGGCCACGAGACGAGGAGGATGGCAATGATGGCGTTCTTCAGGCCCGGTCCCAGTGCCGCCGCGATGACCATGGCAAGGATGATGGTGGGGAACGCGAAGACGAGGTCAGCGATGCGCATGATGATCTCATCCACGGCTCGTCCGAAGTAGCCCGCGATCGCACCGAGGACGGATCCGAGCACTGCAGAGCAGACGACGACGAAGGCGGCTGCCGGCAGTGTGGTGCGGGCAGACACGATGAGTCGAGACAGAACGTCACGGCCCAAGGTGTCGGTGCCCAACAGGTTCTCACCTCCTGGAGAACTGAGCCGGGTGAAGTCCTGCGCGAGCGGATTGAACGGGGCAATGAGGGGAGCGAAGATCGCCACGATCAGCCAGATGGCGAGGATGACTGCTCCCACGAATCCCAACGGTGTGCGCAGCGCCTTCGGGAGTCTCAGCTTCCACCGTTTGACACCGAGGTCGACAGGATTGCGATCGAGGCCCTCGGCGTCGGTGGAATCGGTGTTCGTCGGTGGCTGTTTGGGTGAACTGATGCTCATCGCACCCTCACTCTCGGATCCACGAAGCCGTAGATCAGGTCGACGATGAAATTGACGAGGATGTAGACGACGCCGATGACGAGACCGACTCCCATGATGACCGGGAGGTCGAGGGTCGTTGCGCCACGGAATGCGTACTGGCCCAGCCCGTTCCAGGCGAACACGGTCTCAGTGAGGACCGCACCCGAGAGGAGCGAGCCGAAGGCCAGGCCGACCACCGTGATGATGGGGACGAGGGCGCCGCGGAAGATGTATTTGAAGATGACGGTGCGAGCAGGCAGCCCCTTCGCCTTGGCCGCCGTGACGTAGTCGAGTCGGATGATGTCGAGGACACTGGAGCGGCTGAACCTTGTGAGCAGGCCGATCGTGAACAGTGCCAGCACACAGGAAGGCAGGATCAGATGCCCGAAGGCGTTGACGAAGGTCGACATCTGCCCCGCCAGAAGGGAATCGACCGTGTATAGGCCAGTGACCCTGGGCGGTGGCTGGAGCCACGGGTCGAGGCGCCCTGCACCGGGAACCACACGGAGTTTGAAGAAGAAGACGTAGTAGCCGACAGCCGCGATCCAGAACGTCGGGGCGGAGATGCCGATGAGGCTCAGTGTGCGGATGGCATGGTCGAGGAACCGGTTCTGATTGAGGGCGCTGGCCAGCCCTAGCATCAGACCGATGATGACCGAGATCAGGATGGCGCCGATGCCCAACTCGATCGAGGCGGGGAATACCTGCCCGATCGATTGGAGCACCGGTGTCCGGGTCTGGTTCGATACACCCATATCCCCTTGGAGGAGGTTGCTCAGGTACGTGAAGTACTGCACGATGAGGGGCTCGTCCAAGCCGAGGCGCTCGCGGGTCTGAGCGACGATCTCCGGATCCGCAGCCGCCCGGTCGCCGAGGATCGCGGCGACCGGGTCGGTGGGGACCAGGTTGGTCAGCAGGAACGTCACAATGGTGACACCCCAGATGAGGAGGAGGCTGATCCCGATCCGGATGAGGATGTAGCGCAGCAGCGGGGGCAGCAGCGGAGGCTTGATGCGCTGTGCCTCGTCGTTGCTCGGGCTATCGGCGGAAGTGCTGTCGGCAGTGGTGACCGACATTCTCACTCAGCTTTCGCGAAGTCGAATGAGACGTCAGCGTTGGAGACGTACTTGCTGATACTCGAACCCACCGCGATGGTGCTGACCGGCTGGACCAACGGGATCCAGACACCGGTGTCCGTGGTCGCCTGGAACAGCTTTGCGTAGGCGGCGTCGCGGTCCTCACCCTTGGCCTTCCCCGCAGTCTTGGCCAGCTTCGCCAGCTTCGGGTCAGCATCCTTGGCCCAGTTGACGCGTTCGGCGACGCTGCCGCCGGGGGTGAAGACGTTGTAGTTCGTCGGATCCGGGAAGTCAGCGCCCCAGGTGCCGATGCCCATGGGCTGCTTGGCGGAACGGAAACCGTCGAGCTGGGTTGAGCTCGGTGCCGGTTTGAGGGCGAGATTGATGTCTGCTTCCTTCAGCTGTGCCTGCAGTGTCTGGGCCAACTGGGCCAGATCGACGCCGTTGACAGCCTGGTCACTCGAGTAGTGGAACGGAATCTTTTCGCCGTTGTAGCCGGCCTTCTTCAGCAGCTTCTTCGTTTTCTCGAGGTCGCGTTCCGGAGCCTTGTCCTTGTCGACGGCGCCGATGAACTCGTTGGGCACGAGGCTGGCCATCCGTTGTGACCCTTCGCCTGCAAGGTCGATGAGTTTGTCATAGTCGATGGCGGACATGACTGCCTTGCGGAAGTTCGGGTCGGCTGCGGGGCCACCGATCTTCTCATCGGTGTTGTTGAAGATGTAGAGGCTGCGCGTCGACGGCAGACTCGAAATCTCGCCCATGGACTCATCGATCGACTTGACCTGGTCGGCGTTGAGGTCGAAGGCGACCTGGGCCTGACCGGACTGAATGTCGGTCAGCTGAGTCTCTGCGGCAACATTGCGCAGGACAACGCGCTTGAACTTCGGTTCCGGGCCGTTGTAGTGCTCGTTCGCGGTCAGCACGACCTTGCTGTCGGCGTTGTAGGTGTCGACCTTGTAGGGGCCTGAACCTTGGGAGTTTTCGTTGAGGAACGCCTCGGCGCCGTCGTCGGCATCCGTGGAGCCGTCGTTTTCCTTCACGACCTTCGAGTTCACGATGCCGATCGAGGAGTTGGGCAGAATGTAGGGCAGTGCCGGATTGGGGCTCTTGCTGATCAGCTCGAGAGATTCGTCATCGACCTTCTTCACGGTGACACCATCGAGGAAGAACGAAGGGTTGCCCTTGAGTCCCTGCAGACGTTTGAAGGAGAAGACGATGTCGTCGACGGTGACGGGATCGCCGTTGGAGAACTTCGCGTCCTTCTCCTTGAGTGTGAGCGTCATCTTCTTGTCGTTGTCAGACAACTCGTAGGAGCACAGGCCATCGGTCGGCTTGGTCAGGTCGCCGTCCTTGAATTTGAGAGCCGTCTGGTAGATCGCATTGTCGATCGTTG
Source organism: Brevibacterium sp. CBA3109 (assembly GCF_040256645.1). NCBI lineage: Bacteria > Bacillati > Actinomycetota > Actinomycetes > Micrococcales > Brevibacteriaceae > Brevibacterium > Brevibacterium koreense. The sequence continues at coordinate 1,181,187 of NZ_CP158281.1, forward strand.
AACCGGTGAACTCGAACTGCCGGTGAGGATCGATCGTCTTGAGGTTGAAGGCGGTCTCGGCAACGATCGTATCGCCCGACTCACCTCCTCCTTTGTCTCCTCCGCTGCAAGCGGCTAGACCGAAGGTGAGGGCGAGAGCTGAACCGATCGCGAGCGCTCGGCGGGGGAGACGGACCTTCATGTGAACTTCCTTACGGTAGGTGTTGTAGCTCACACTAAATCCCAACCGACCCCCGTTCAATCAGCCATGCCACAACGCTGGCTGTTTTATGGTGTGGCATTCCACCAATGTCCCGCCAGGTGGGAGGCCTGACCTTGGCGTCCTTCCAGCCGCGATGCCGTTGAGAGAGGAAGACTGAGTGCAGGCGAACGATCATGATGGGTACCGCTGTGGACGCGCCAGCAGTCGCCGCACCTTGCAACGCCACACCCCGCAGAAGCCCGCATGCTCGTGAGTGCGCAGGCAAGTACACGAAGTAGGGGCGCCGAGGATAGCGACGATGAGACCGGCAGGAAGTCCGCACGGGAGCGTTCCTGCCAACGTGAGAGCCTTGTCGATCGCAGCTCTGCCGCCGGCAGTGAGTGAGGCGATGCAGCACCGGCACAGAGAGTGCAGTTGTGGGAATAGTCGAGCCGACGGATTCGACGCTGACATCGCCGAGGCGATCGGATGCAAGCGGGCCAGAGACCGCAGGACGATGGACTTGCCGCAGCCGTTGGAACCGATGAGCGCCGTGAACTGACCGGGAATGACACTGTGGACGACGGGTGTGCGGTGGTAGCACTGGTGCAGGCCCGAAGCGTGGGGCTGGTCATGCTCACGTCGTGGTCAATCGACGCGTGGATGACTTGGCTCACATTCCATGTCAGTGCCTGTCCGTAGGGTGGGTGTGCATACATAGGATGGGGGAGAGCCAAGGAGGAACCCATGAGATTCGTCGCCACCGGAGACTGGCAGTTGGGCATGACGGCGCACTATCTCAGTGCTGAAGCCCGCCCGCGGTTTCATCGTGCCCGCCTCGACGCCGTCAAACGCATCGGTGAGATCGCTGCCGAACAGTCCTGCGAATTCGTTGTGGTCTGCGGTGACGTGTTCGAGTCCAACCAACTCGACCGAGCCATCATCTCCCGCACCTTCGAAGCACTGAGCGCCTTCACCGTGCCCGTTGTTCTGCTGCCAGGCAACCACGATCCCCTCGACGCCGCCTCCATCTACGATTCCCCGGCCTTCACCTCCCGTCAGCCTGACCACGTCCACGTCCTGCGCGACAGCGAGCCGTTCGAGCCCATCCCCGATGTCGAGATCGTCGGTGCCCCGTGGTTCTCGAAGCGTCCCCAAGGGGACCTGGTCGCCCAAACAACACAGAACCTCGCCGAGGTGGCACCGGGGAAGGTGCGCATCATCGCCGGTCACGGCGCCGTGAGCACTCTGGACCCGGATCGGGAGTCTCTGGCCACGATCGATACCGAGAGCCTCAAGACCGTGCTGCGAGAAAACCGTGCCCAGTTCATCGCACTCGGTGACCGGCACGCCACCCATTCTGTGGACGAACGCATCTGGTATCCAGGTGCCCCGGAGGTGACCTCACGCCGAGAAGACGATCCGGGCAATGTTCTTCTCGTCGATATCGATCTGCAGACCCATGCGAGCTCGGTGGAGAAGGTGCACATCGGTCGCTGGTCCTACCTCGTCGTTGAGGAGGACATGAACTCGGATGAGGACGTCAGCCGCCTCGAACAGCGACTGACAGATATCCCGAACAAGGACAGCACCGCTGTTTGGCTTATCCTCCGGGGAACCCTGTCCACGGCAGCGAAGTCACGACTCGACGAAGTCCTCGACCACGCGACAGACCTGTTCGCCCTAGTCTCCCTGTGGGAACGGCACACGGACATTGCCGTGGTCGCTGCCGACGAGGACTTCGCCGGCCTCGGCTTGAGCGGATACATGCAGGAGACTCTCGACGAGTTGGCGGAATCGGCGGCAGCAGAGGACTCGACTGCCACAGCAGCACAGGACGCGCTGGGGCTGCTGTATAGATTTGCGAGGAGCGGATCATGAAATTCCATTCCATCCACCTGCGCAACTACCGCGGTATTGCCGACTCTCGCGTCGAATTCGGCGATGGCGTCACCGTAGTCGAAGGGCCCAACGAGGTCGGCAAGTCCTCAATCCATGAGGCAATCACCCATCTGCGCGAGGACAAAGCGAGTTCACGCAAGGCCAGCGTCAAAGAGACCCAACCGGTCGGTGTTGATGCCGGACCCGAAGTCGAACTGCACCTGAGCACCGGGGACTACGAACTCAAGTACCGGAAGCGGTGGATCAAACAGCCCTTCACCGAACTCAGCGTCATCAGTCCCAGGCCGGAACAGCTGAGCAGCGATGATGCGCACGACCGGTTTCTTTCGATCCTCGCTGACACCATCGACATCGACCTCCTCGTCGCCCTCGAGGTGGCACAGGGGGAGAGTCTGGCGCAGGCACCGCTGGCTCAGATCAAGGCTCTGCACAGTGCACTCAACGAATCGGGCGTAGAGGTCGCCGACCACGACGACTTCCTTGACCGGATCGAGGCCGAATACGCGAAGTACTTCACCAGGTCCGGCAAAGTGACCGGTGACTACAAAGCCGCGAATGCTGAAGTCCCTCGTGCCGAAGCTGCGTTTGATCAACTGCGTGAACGCAGCCGCGGGATGGACGACCTCGTCGACAACCACGCCCGGGCCGCCACTCGCCTGGAATCTGTGCGTGTCCAGCTGGCACAGGCACTGACTGACCGTGACGAAGCCGAACAGGCGGCAAAGGCGGTAGCCGAACTTAAGGCAATGCTCGACCAGGCAGTCGAACAGGCGAAGTCAGCGCAGCGTGACGTCCAGATCGCCCGGGAAGCTCTGGACCGACGCACACAGCTCATTGACGATGTTGCCGCCGCCGAGGAGACCGTGAAGGCTGCTCGGACCTCGGTCACTGACCTCGAAACGACGCAGAGTGATAAGGACTCCGACTTCGACTGCGCGCAGAAGACCCTCGCAGAGAAGCAGAACGCACTCGACGAGGCACGTGCACTGGCAAAAGCCGCAGCCAAAGAGGTGACTGAGGCACGCGCACAGACTGAACTCACCGAACTCACGCGACGGCTCGACACTATTCGTGACCATGATGAGAAGAAGAGCCGGGCCCAGGCGACGATCGCATCGATCACAGTCACGACCAAGGACGTCGAGGCGCTGAGCTCGCTGGAGACAGAGGTGCGGATCGCAGAGAACGCCAAAACCTCCGCCGCGGCCCAGATAGTTGCGAAACAGCTCGGTTCGCAGCCGATCAGCGTCGACGGAAGTGAACTCGGCGACGGAGTCACCGGAGAATTCGCCGCGGTCAAGGACGTGCGAATCACGATCGACGGCATCGCCGACATCACCGTGCGTCCAGGAGCATCTCCCGTCGAGCTGGACAACGCATTGACCTCGGCAAAACAAGCCTTCGAAGCAGAGCTGAAACGCCTCGACGTCGACTCCGTGGTGCAGGCCCGGGCGAGAGCCAATGATCGTGCTGATGCAGAAGCGGTCAAGGCAGAGGCCGATTCGACGCTCAAGGTGCTTCTGGGCCACGACGAGCGAGACCAGCTCGAAGCCGCGCTCGCCCGCGCACAGCAGATCCTCGGAGCCGATGGAACGGGCCCAGGCACCGATGAAAAAGCTGGAGACGGCACCGAAGCGGGCAGCCAAACTGGTGACAGGAGCCTCAGCGAGCTCGAAACGGCAGTCACAGAGTCCGAGAATACCGCCGACGACGCGCAGTCCGCACTGGATGCCACACGTGTCGAACTTGAACGAATTCGCACGAGCCGAGATGACGCGCGCGTGGAGACGGTACGAGCCCAGACCAGCCTGAAAGAAGCCGAAACCCAGCACGAGCGACTGACGAGCAGTCTGGCTGCGGCACGAAAGACGGACTCCGACGCCGATCTGGATGAGGCAGTGAAGACTGCCGAGGCTCGAGCGAGGAATGTGGACTCGCATGTCGACAAGGCAAAAGCCGCCTATCAGGCAGCCGATCCCGAGACCTTGGAGATGCAGCTGCAGAACGTGCGGCAACTCGTCGGCAGCAAGGAAGCCCAGCGAGAAGAAGTGCGGCAGGAGGTCGATCGCCTGTCGGCTCTCATCGACGATCGTGCCAGCGAAGGCATCTACGAAAAGCTCGCGGCCGCCGAAGAGACTATGGAATCGGCTCAGAGGAAACAGGCGCGACTGGACCGTCAGGCGAGGGCAATCGACCTGCTGCGCTCCACTGTCCTTAAGCACAAGGAAGAATCCCAGCGGAAGTACGTGGCTCCTTTCAAGGAACAGATCGAGCGTTTGGGCAGGCTGGTCTTCGGCCAAGGGCTCTCGGTTGAGGTCTCTGAAGATCTCGAGATCGTCTCACGCACCGTGAACGAACGAACCGTGCCCTTCGAATCACTCTCAGGAGGGACGAAGGAGCAGCTTGCGCTCATCGGCAGACTCGCAGTGGCGACACTCGTCGACAGCGATTCTGGGGCACCTGTGGTCCTCGACGATGCCTTCGGCTTTGCCGATGCGCAGCGCCTCAATGCACTCAACGTCATCCTGAGCACAGTCGGGAAGAGCGCTCAGGTCATTGTGCTCACCTGCCAGCCCGACCGTTTTGCCCGCCTCGGTGGAGCGAAGACCGTGAGCCTGACGTAACCACTCGCACCTCAGACAATCAGACCCAATGAACAGAAACGGCCGCCGCGTCGAGCAGACGCGACGGCCATGACCGGCTGACATCATTGGCAGCGTGCCGGTGACGCCCAGATCAGTCGGAGCCGACCGCGCTGGCTTTCGCCTCCTGCGCGGCAGCAACCGCATCGGCGCGAATAGTGCGCCGCAGAATCTTGCCTGAGCTCGTCTTCGGCAACTCGTCTATGATGGTCACCTGACGTGGAGCCTTGAAGGAGGCCAACTTCTCGCGACAGTACTCGATGATCGCGGTCTCGGTGACCTCATCGGCTTCGGGCCCTGACTGCAGAGTCACGAACGCAGCAACGCTCTCACCCCGATACTCATCGGGAATGCCGACGACCGCTGCCTCCTGGATCGCGGGATGGGTGTACAGCACGTCTTCGACCTCCCGCGGCCAGACCTTGAAACCAGAGGCGTTGATCATGTCCTTCTTGCGGTCGATGATGAATAGCCAACCGTCCTCGTCCATATAGCCGACATCGCCAGTGCGCAGCTCCCCACCTGGGATCTGCTCGGCCGTGGCCTTCTCATTGTTGATGTACTCGGAGACGACTTCGGGGCCTGAGATGGCGACCTCTCCGATCTCGTTCGGGCCCAGGGGTTCGCCGAAATCATCGAGGATGCGAATCATCGTGTCCGGCTGCGGCAGACCGCAGGAAAGGTTGCCGCTGTCGGGATCGACTGGGGCCTTCAGTCCGGGCGGGACCGTGGCGACTTGGGCGCAGGTCTCGGTCAGACCGTAGCCCTGCCCGATGTAGACACCGGTCTTGTCTTCGAACTTATTGACCAAGCCCTCAGGCAGCGGAGCACCTCCCGACATGATCCGCTTGAAGGATGAGAAGTGCTGCGCCGACGCGGCGGGATGGGCCAACATGGCGGTATAGATCGTGGCGGGACCCGCCATATATGTCGGCTTCTCGCGAAGGAAGAGATCTAGGAGGGAACCTGGTTCGAAGCGATAGTTGAGTATCAGTCGCGCACCACCGGCCACACCGGCGATGAACTGGCAGACGAACCCGGTGATGTGGAAGATCGGAGCCAGAGTGAGGAATCCATCCCCGGGTTCGAACGTCGGTGTCCGCACGCAGTACCGGGAGTTACTCGACACGGACCCGTGGGTGCCGGCGGCACCCTTGGACCTCCCTGAAGTCCCGGAGGTGTACACAACGATCGCGCCGTCCTCGGGAGAGGGGATGGCGGGAGTGAAATCGGTGTCCAGTCGGGACTCGACGACGGCCTGGAAATCGGGGAGGTTGGGCACCTCGGTGGATTCGGGGTTCTGACCGGGTGTGCCGGGCAGCGCGTCGAACATCGAGAAGATCGCTTCGGGACCGTCGACTTGGAAGCTGCGGTCGTCGCTGAGCACGACCACCGGGATGGAAGTCGCATACGGAGCCACCCGGTCGAGGAATGCCGCCTTTGAGACCATCAGTCCCTTCACCTCGGCGTCGGCGAAGATGTGCTCCAGCTCTCCGCGATACATCGGATTGAGCGGAACGACGACAGCACCCGCCTTCCAGATTCCGTAGGTGGCGATCATGAAGGCAGGAGTGTTCTGGTCATAGATCGCGACGCGGTCACCCGTAGCGATGCCGCATTCGGCCAGATACGAGGCGAAGGCCGTCGAGTACCGATCGAACTCCGACCAGGACAGGCCGAACCCGTAGTAGCTGATGGCCTCCTCATCACCGTGGGTGGCAACCGTCGTGGCCAGGTCCTGCAGCGTTGTTGACTTCTCCAGTGTGTACGGCTTGTTCGCGAGATCTCCCCAGGTCTTCAGCCAGGGACGGGTGTCTGCCCACGTGCTCATCGCTTTACTTCCTTCATCGTTGAATGGTGTGTCGAAAAGACTATTGACTTCGTCAGCCAGGTCGCCTGTTCTGTCGCCTACTTCCGGTACTTCTTCATCTCATTCCGAGCGATGCTGCGCTTGTGCACCTCATCGGGCCCGTCGGCCAGGCGCAGAGTGCGCATGTGCGCCCACATGCTGGCCAATGGGAAGTCCTCAGTCACGCCGGCGCCGCCATGGACCTGGATAGCGCGATCGATGATCTTCAGTGCCATGGCCGGAGCGACGACCTTGATCTCCGCGATCTCGTTCTTGGCGACCTTGTTGCCGTGCTTGTCCATCATGTCCGCCGCGTGCAGCGTCAGCAGCCTGGCCTGATCGATCTCGATCCGGGCCTCGGCGATCCAATCCTGGATGTTGGCACGAGACGACAGCTTCTCACCGAAGGTCACGCGCTCCTCGGCGCGTTTGACCATGAGTTCCAGCGCTCGTTCGGCCGCCCCGATCGCACGCATGCAATGGTGGATGCGACCCGGGCCCAGGCGGGCCTGACTGATCGCGAAGCCCTCGCCTTCGCCCTTGAGGATATCGCTGGAGGGCACATGGACGTCCTCGAAGGTGATCTCCGCGTGGCCCTCCCGATCGTGGTAGCCGAAGACGGGCAGGTTGCGCACCACGGTGACACCGGGGGCATCGATCGGAACGACGAGCATCGACTGCTGACGGTGCACCTCGGCGTCGGGGGAGGTTTTGCCCATGACGATGAGGACACGGCAGTGGGGGTGCATGCCATTCGAAGCGAACCATTTGCGGCCGTTGAGGACGAACCCGTCCTCCGCGGGTTCCATGCGCATCTCGACGTTTGTGGCATCGGAGCTGGCGACCGCGGGTTCGGTCATGGCGAACGCCGAGGCGATAGTGCCATCGAGCAGTGGCCCCAGGTATTTCTCCTTGTGCTCATCGGTGCCGAAGCGGGTGAAGACTTCCATGTTGCCCGTGTCGGGGGCGTTGCAGTTGATCGACTCGGGTGCGATTTCGATGCTGTGGCCGGTGATTTCAGCCAGGGGAGCGTACTCGAGGTTCGTCAGTCCCGGCCCCCACTTGGGATCGGGGTGGAAGAGGTTCCACAGTCCCTGGCTCTTGGCCTCAGCCTTGAGGTCTTCGAGGATCTGCGGCTGGATGTGCGGGCTGTGTGCCGCCGCCATCTGCTCGGCATAGACGGACTCCGCGGGGTAGACGAAGTCGTCCATGAACTTTGACAGACGCTCCTGGTATTCGCGGCCGCGGTCAGTCGTTTCCAGCATGTGTGGTCTCCTCGTTGAGTCGGGTCGCTTCGTTGAGTCGGTTCTGGTAGCGGCTCATTCCTTTGAGCCAGCGGTCGTAGTCGCTGCCCTTCATGCGATACATGTCGAGCACCTCGGGGTGGGGGAGGATGAGGAACTGCTCAACCTCGACGGCATCGAGGGCCACGTTTGCGACCACTGAGGGTGTGAGCACCGTGCCGGCTTCGGTGACCGCGGACTGTGCTGGCCCGTCGGAGTCACTGGCGCGAAGCAGATCGGTGTCGACGCCCATCGGAGCGATGACCGAGGCCCGAATTCCGTCGTCGCGGTAGGTCAGAGATAGCCACTCGGCGAATCCGACCGAGGCGTGCTTTGTCACCGAGTACGCAGCCGATCCGATCTGGGTGAGCAGGCCCGCCGCCGAGGCGGTCGCGACGAAATATCCTGAGCCCGACTTCTGCCAGCGGGGGATGAGGGCTTGAGCTGCGCGGATGTGGGCGCGAAGGTTGACGTCGATGATCGCATCCCAATCACCGTCGGAGTCGCCGAGTCCTGCGGGTCCGATGATGCCGGCGTTCGCGAAGTACATGTCGACCCCGCCGAGGTGGTCATCGGCGAAGGAGATGAGATCGGCGATCCCGTCCACCGAGGACACATCCCCGACCCAGGCATGGGCAGAGGCGGTGAGAGCCGCAGCCGTGTCGGTGACCGCGGGGGAGAGATCGGCGAGGACCACTCGGGCGCCTCGTGCGATGAGCTCGGTCGCAAGTGCTGCGCCGATGCCGCCGGCAGCACCGGTGACGATGACGCGCTTGTCGGCAACGGGGCTTTTCACGCTGTCGGTGGTGATCGTCGCGTTGTTCTCAGATGTGCTCATGACTTCTCCAGAAGTGTCATCGCCTGCCGGGCGAGGTCTTCGACTCCGGCGCCGGCGGTTTCCGGATCAAGGTCGAGGTCGCCCATCTTCCCGGTCAGCAGCCTGGTGTAGACGCCTTCGCGGATGCACGCGAGCTTCCACATGGCGAAGGCCGCGTAGTAGTCGACGTCGTGGACCTCGTGCCCGCTGACCTCTTGGTAGCGATCGATGATCTCGGCGGAATCCGGGAAGCCGAGCTCGGGGGTCGGCACCCAGATGCTTGTGTATTCCTCTGGCACCGTGAGCATTGCGACGAAGTAGCCCAGATCGGTCAGTACCTCGCCGACGGCGGTGAGCTCCCAGTCGACGACCGCGTTGACCCCTCCATCGGGGGCGAAGATCATGTTGTTGGGTTTGAAATCGCCGTGGGCCAGGCCGACAGGGCTGCCGGCCGGGTCGGGCATTCTCTGGGCGAGGGCGTCGTGGACCTCGCGGATGATGGGGATGTCGCGCATCGAGATCTCTTCGACCTGGCCGAGCCAGCGTCGCAGCTGCCGTTCGATGAGGCCGCCGTTCCTGCGCAGATCCCCCAGCCCCACCTCGTCGATGTCGACGCGATGGATCGCCGCCAGAGTGTCGACCATGCCGAACGCGCAAGCCCGCTTGTCGCCAGGGCCAGGACCATCGGGAATCTGTGCCCAATCGGCGGGTTCATTCATGGCGAACCCGGGGCAGTGATCCATGAAGACGAACGGTACGTCGAGGACCTCAGGATCGTCGACGATGTCAATGACATGAGGGACAGGAACGGGGCTGTCTGCCAGCGCGGCCATGATCCGACCCTCGCGTGAGACGTTGTGGGCGCTTCCCCCGGAGTGACCCAGCGGTGGACGTCGAAGCACCCATCGCGGGAGTCCGTCCACGGTGATGGTGAAGGTGAGATTCGAACGTCCGATGGACATGACTTCGACGTCGAAGTCCGTGACTCCGAACCGGTCCTCAATCCATCGTCCAATGGTTGAAACATCGAATCCTGCAGGTGCTGTGGTCAACGTCGACCCTCCCGAGTGAACAATCGTTCAGTTTCAATCACAGTATTCAAACCAGGCGTGGGAGTCAAGCTGAAATCGTGATGCCGGTCACCACCGAATGTGATAGTGATGAATGGGTCATCCCAAGCATCTTTCATCCACAGTGAGGAAACCATGAGAGCCATTCGCGTTGCCACCTTGACCGGACCAGACGATGTTGAGCTCGCCGAGGTGGACCGGCCCAGCCCGGGACACGGTGAAGTCCTCGTCGAGGTGGCCTTTGCCGGCGTGACGTTCCCCGAACTGCTCCAGACCCGGGGCATGTACCAGACGAAGCACGAACTTCCCTTCGTTCTCGGTTCCGAGGCCGCCGGAGTCGTCGTCGAGGCCGGCGCTGGTTCACGGTTCTCCGTGGGTGACCGTGTTGCCGCAATTCCCGGCACAGGCTCGTTCGCCGAATTCATGGTCGTCAGCGACGAGCAGACGGTGCCGGTGCCCGATGGCATCAGCCTGGCTCACGCAGCAGGAATGCCGATGAACCTGCTCACCGCTGACTTCGCCCTTCGGATTCGGGCCCACGCCAAAGCCGGGCAGTCCATCCTCGTCCACGGGGCCGCGGGTGGGTTGGGCTCGGCTGCGGTGCAGATGGCGTTGGCCATCGGCCTCGACGTCATCGGGGTGGTGTCGACTGAGGCCAAGGCGCAGACTGTCCGCGAGCTCGGCGCGACGCATGTGGTCATGGCTGATGGCTTCAAGGACACTGTCAAAGAGCTCTACCCGAACGGAGTCGACTATGTCTTCGACCCGGTCGGCGGGGACCGCTTCACGGACTCGACCCGAGTCCTCGCCCCTTATGGCCGTCTCTTGGTCCTCGGATTCACTGCCGGTGAGATCCCTTCCATCAAGGTCAATCGTCTGCTGCTGAAGAACATCTCGGTCGACGGGGTGGCCTGGGGTGCCGCGACCCGTGAGCGACCCGGCTACATCGCCGAACAGTGGGACGCGATCGCCGAATACGTGGCCGCGGGCCAACTCAATCCGGCAATCCACGCCGCCTACCCCCTTGCTCAGGCCGCAGCCGCGATCGGCGAACTCGATTCTCGCAGCGTGCAGGGAAAGGTCCTGCTCGAGGTCAAGGGCGAGTGATCACTTCTGGCGGTGGCGCTCGGCGAGTTCGAAGCGCGCGTGCTGGAAGTCAACGATCGACTGTCCGAAGGCAGGTCGGGCGAGTCGTGTGTCGTTCTCAGGCGTCGTAGACCTGGTCGAAGATGCTGAGGTCACCGACAACGACGAGTTTCGTCGTTGCCCGCGACATTCCGACGTAGAGCATGTCCAATGCCCGGTCGGGGTCGCGGAACCCGTTGATGCACAGCACCACGACGGGACGTTCGAGGCCCTTGAATCCGAGCACGTGGCCGTAGAAGACGTCCTCGGCGGCAAAGAACTGATCCCAATAGGCCGAGGTGCCTTCTGCCTCGACGATCTCGCGCTGGACAGGGTGCCGGCTGCCTGTTGTCAGCAGTGCGATGTCTCCGGGGCTCCATCCGGAGTCCATGAGCGATTCCACCTGGGCATCCGCCTCGGCGAGGGCATCGTCGATGTCGACCTCGCTGAACTCGATGTCCTCACCTGGCCCGTTGCGGGGGATGGGCGGTTCGAACGCGAGGTCGGCAAAGCCGGCGACGATCTGTTCGGAGTTGCGCAGATTTTCGTCGAGCTGGATGGGATTCATCGTGATCGGTGATTCGCCCTCACGGCCGAAGATTCGCTGTCTCTCATCCGTGAAGGCATAGAGGATCCCCTCGACCTGATTGCGCAGACACGACTGGACCGCCTCCCACCACAGAAGACTGAAATCCTGCCCCTCGTCGATGACGATCGCATCGAAGAGGCTTTTGCGCGGCCGTCCATCAGCAAGCTCCTTGAGCTGCAAGGGAAGACTGTTCTCCCAGTAGTCGGAGTCGTCGTCGCTGCCTGGAGCAGCTCCCCAGGAGATCGGCAGGTCGTGGAACAGTCCCACATATGCGGGACGATCTTCCTCTGGCCATTGGGTGGTGAAGAGCTGGAGGAGTCGGCCCAGGCCACGTGAATAGCACATGAGCGCGACCTTCTTGCCCGCCCGCGTCAGCGCCCTGGCTTTGAGCAGTGCCAGGTAGGTCTTACCCGAACCCGCGCCGCCGCTGATCTCCGCACGATTCTGGTGGCGCAGAACGCTGATGAGCTTCGCCTGCTCCCGGCTCAGCGCATCAGCACGGTCAGAGATCTCGGCTGCTTTGAGACTGACGTTCTCCACGGCTTGGTTGGTCCGGTGCAGGTTCTTGAGGACGAATTCGTGGGGCGTATTGAGGTTGTCACGACCCGGGTCGAAGTCGAAGCGCAGCTGAGTGGAGATCGCCGCTGCTATCGAGGCTAGTTGAGTGGAGTCGACGAGCTGCCGCCTCGGCGCGTCGGGCTGGTCCCAGTCCGTCGGCAGCTGCGTGTAGGGGAGGACAGCGAGGTGGCTGATAGGACCAGGCGTCGCGGAGACCCGCGAATGAAGATAGTCGACGAGGGTGTGCTTGGCGACCATCGCCTGCTCAAGTGGGGAGACCTTGAGCCGATTGCGATGGCCCTGAGAGTCCTGCGTGATCCAACGGCCGTCCTCGACGCCGACCCGACCGCCTTTGACCTCGACGACGGCAATGCCGAAGCCGGGCCAGAGCACCAGGATGTCGATCTCGACGTCCTTGTCGTCTCCGGTCAGTCGCTGGCCGTGAATCATCGTCGTTTCGTCGGGAAGCTGCTGACACAGGGCATTCCACACTGTCGCCTCGGCGGTGGAGCCATTGAAATCAGGGTGCTGAGGGATCAACGTGACCATGACTCGAGACTAACCGACGACGAAGCTATCTCTCCGCAAATGCTGACTCTTCTGACTGAGCGTCTTTGCTGATTGAGAGCGGAGTATATTCGCCCCCACGGTTCCAAAAACGGGAGATGAGGAAGCAAGCAGATCCGAGGACGACCCCGATGAGCGCGAAGACGAGCTCTGGCGCAAAGCTGAGCAGTCCGGCCACGACGAGGAGTGCGCGCATCACCCAGTTTGGGCGCCGTCCGACGATGACCAGCCAGCCTTCGAATGCGCAGCCGAGGAAGAAGACTCCGATGACTGCGAGGATAAAGGTTGCGAGGACTTCGGGCAGGGGAGCCTGTGCTACGAGCGCGGGATTGAGTGCGAAGGCGAATGGGACCACGTACTTCACGGCGCCCAGGCGCATAGCGGTCAGTGAGGCCTGCATCGGTGGCGTTCCGGCGATGTTCGCTGCGGCGAAAGACGCGAGAGCAACCGGCGGAGTGATGTATGAGACCGTCGCCCAGTAGATGACGAAGAGATGGCCCGCGATTGGATTGACACCCAGGTCCACGAGTGCCGGGGCCATGACAATAGCCAGGAAGACGTAGACCGCAGACACGGTCATACCCATGCCGAGGACGAACGACGTGATCGCAGCGGCGATCAGGACCAGGATGAGGTTACCGGAGAACGCATTGACGAGTTCACGAGCCAGCGACAGGCTCACGCCGGTCATCGACAATCCGCCGACGATGAGCCCGACGCCGGCGATGATACCGAGGATTTCTGCGATTGTTTTGCCAGAGCTGTAGAGGAATTCGCTGAACCCTTTGAGCCGCATGCGGTGCTTCTTGGAGAATACCGCGACGACGAGGAGGAACCCGACAATCCAGTACGGCGCTTGGCTTTCATTCTTCTGCACAACCAAGAGAAGGACCAGGCCGAGGAGTGCTGCCAGATAGGCCCACCCGAAAACGATGACTTTGCCGACATTGGGAAGAAGGTTCTTCGCGACCCCCTTGAGTCCTGACTTCGCGGAATAGGCGTCAGCCTGGACGAAGATCCCGATGTAGTAGAGGAGTGCCGGGATGACAGCGGCGAGGGCGATCTGTCCGTAGGGGACACCGACGAAGGAGACCATGAGGAAGGCCGCAGTGCCCATGATCGGCGGCATGATCGTGCCGCCGGTTGCAGCTGTTGCCTCAATGCCCGCGGCGTAACGTCCGCTGAAGCCTGCCTTCTTCATCGCCGGGATCGTCATCGGACCGGTGGTGAGCACATTGGAGACGGCAGATCCGCTCATCATTCCCATGAATGCCGAAGAGATGACCGAGACTTTGGCCGAGCCGCCGCGGTAACGACCGAAGAGCCCCATTGCCAGCTCGTAGAAGAATGTCGCACCACCGGAATGCTGGAGTGCGACTCCGAAGAGCAGGAAGCCGATGAGGATCGTGGCACCGGTCTGCAGCGGTAGGCCGAGGATCGAATCGACTCCCATGGCGTGGATCTGAGCTGCGGTCTTGATGTCGAAGGGGATGCCCTGGAGGAACGAGATCGGGATGTATCCCGTGAAGATCGGGTACAGGGAGAAGACCAAGGCGATGATCGTGACCACGAGTCCCGCCGTGCGGCGCAAGGCTTCGAGCACGATGAACCAGAAGACGAATGACAGCACCGAGGCAGTGGGCACTGGGGCGTAGTCCCACCCTAGGGTCACGATGTTCTCTGCATTGACGCAAAAGTAGACGCACGTGGCGAGGGTGATCACGATCAGCGCGATGTCATAGATGGGAATTGGTCGCTCATCCTGCGTCTTCTTCGCCGGAAAGACGATGAAGACTATGGGGAGGAACGAAGCGAGAACTGCGTACATGTACGCGTTCTTCAGCAGGGAGATTCCGCCCGGGTTCCAGAAGAACGCCTGATTCATCGCTATCAGCACTCCGATCACGGTGAGCGTGATGACGGTGGCTTTCCAGAAAGGGGTGATTCGGACGTTCATTGTCGTTCCTCAGCTGATTCGCGGCCTGTGCACTGGCGGTGTCGTGGTGTGGTTTTTGGTCCGTCGGCGCGAACGTCTGCACTTCTTCCTTGAAAGTTGCGGACGTGCCCGGCCGGATAGTGTGCTTTGTTGCATATATTACCTAAATGACAATAATCTAGGTTCATATATTCTGCAATACGTGTCAGCGGAACGTTCGTGCCTGCAATTCTGCGGCTTCGTTCGTGCCACTGAGAACGACACCGTGATCCATGCCGATGTGGAAGGCCGAACAATGAAGTTTCGCGCATTACTCGCAAGTCTCCTCGCTCTTACGCTGGCCCTGAGCGCCTGCACACCGCCGACCAAGACGGTGAATGGGATTCGAGATCCGTTGGTCTTCGCCACTTATGGCACTGGAACGTCGACCTATGCGGACTTGGCTGCAGTCACTGATGCGGTGTCGACCGATACCGAGGCTCGACTGCGCATCATCACGTCGGACACCGCTATCGGCCGACTGGCACCGATGAAAGCAGGAATCGCCCAGATGGGTCGACTCGGTGATGAGTACATCTTCGGCTTTGAAGGTCAGAACGAGTTCGCAAGCGAGAACTGGGGGCCACAGGACCTTCGGGTTGTCTGGGCGCCGCTGTCGCCGCACTCGCTGCTGACGCGAAAATCCGACCAGATAAAGACCCCCGCCGATCTCAAGGGCAGGAAGATCCCCAATGTCACGGCAAACCCCTCGGTGAACGGGAAGATCGAGGCTTATCTCGCGTATGCGGGTCTGACCTTGGACGATGTGGAACTCGTCGACGTTGCGTATTCGGAGCAGCCGGCGGCGCTTGAGTCCGGGCAGATCGACGCTCTCTATCAGCAGGTCTATGGGTCATCGCTCTTCGAGCTCGAGTCGAAGTTCGACGTCAGCTGGATTGAACTCGATCCCAAAGACAAAGCGGGAATCGAGCGAGTGCACGAGCTGGCACCACAACTCAATATCCTGCCGTTCGAAGATGCCCCAGGGCAAGAAGACGGCACCAGCACACATGGTTTCGTCTACACGTTGCCGATATCCACGTATGCAGATGCTTCTGAGGACGAGGTGTACAAGCTGGTGAGCTCGATGGCATCGACGTTCCCGAAGTTCGAATCGTCAACTCTCAATACGCCGCGGTGGAATCCCGACGATGTTGAGACCATGCCTCGAGTCATTCCCTTCCACCCGGGCACAATCGCTTGGCTCAAGGAGAATGGTCAGTGGACGGACGAGGCGCAGAAGCGCAACGACGAGCTGATCGAACGAGGTGAGCAGCTTCGCACAGAATGGAATAAGTTCATGGATACCAAACCGAAGAAGGACGACATTCCCGAGAAATGGAGCGCGTGGAAGGGCTCGGCCGATCTGTAGGAAGCGAGGCTGAAGACGGTCTAGAATGTGAGACCACCAGCCAACCAGGTGCGGATCCACAGCTTTCGAGCCGCATGCCAGACTGATCGCTGCAGCGATAACCTGCGTTTCGCAACGCAACAGACGTCATTGTGAGGGAATGCTCTTGCTCAAGCCAGTGAGCATGAGCCGTGTGGAAGGTGATGAGTGGAAGTTCAACAGGCGCGCGTGTTCATGGCTCTCGCGGAGGAGCTGCATTTCGGCCGCGCTGCGCAACGTCTGGGAATGGGGCAGTCGCTGTTGAGTCGGATGATTCGGCAACTCGAAGATGAGCTCGGCGCCACACTGTTCCAGCGGACTACTCGCAACGTGCGCCTTGCGCCGGCCGGGTTGGCGCTTTTCGAGCCAGCTCGACAGATGATCGGTCTGCAGCGGGTGGCGATCGATTCGGTGAAGCGCGCGGCGGCTGGAGAAGTTGGGCAATTGGACTTTGGGTTTGCCCGCTCGTCGTCGCGTGGAATTGCTGCATCATTGGTGGCGGCGGCCTATGAAGACCATCCCGGCATCACGTTCGGCATCGAGTCAAATGTCTTCGCCGACGAGGGACTGACCCGGTTGGCTGATGGGAGTCTCGATCTTGCTCTTGTGAGGTGGACACGGCAACCGCCGACGATTGCGGGACGGGCTGTGCTGATCGAACACCCCGTCGTCACCCTGCCTGACTCGCATCGTCTTGCCCGGAGGAAACTCCTTCGCGTCGACGAACTGGCCAATGAGGACCTGCTCTCCCTTCCGGCGAACCCGAACTCGACGCTTCGCGAGACGACTAACCGACTGTGCCATAACGCAGGCTTTTCGCCTCGAGTGATTCTGGAGCTTCCTGACGCGCAGACGATCTCTGCGCTGATCGCAGCGGGCATGGGACTGACGATCACCTTTGACTCGGTTGCAACATCCATGCGCGAACCCGGCACTGTGACAATTCCGCTCGACGTTGTGGGCGAGGCGTCGGTGGTGTACCTTGCACATCTGCGGACTCATGGAAGTGCGTCCTTGTCTGCCGTGTTGGCAATTGCTGAGACCGTTCTGCCGACGGTGAGCAGTACCAGTGAAAGAACTTGACTGAGTTGTTGGCTGTCGTGGCCAAGAACAGAGCTCGGGCCCGCTGGAAATCCAGCAGGCCCGAACCGTGCGGCGATGCGCCCTTGGTCTCCTTCATGAACCGAATGGCGATCAAGCTGACCATACAGGCGCCCATCACGAAATAGGCAGGCACGATCGTGTTCCCCGTGGCGGCGATGACCGCGTCTTTGGTCGAGCGCATCCAACCGAACGGAACGAGGATCATCGTGAACGCCTGGGCCAGGAACATCACCGTCAGCGAGGCGTTCGAGTTCATGCCGGCCGGGCCCTGCAGATAGGTGGACATGCAGGACAGCAGCGTGTAGTTGACGACGCGGACTGCGGCAACCACGCCACCGAGGAGGAGGAGCTGCCTCCAGTGCCCGGTGAACAGATTGCGGAAGACCTGCACCGCGTCCCTTCGGCAATGAGTGGGATATCACGATGTATTCCGTGTAGGCAAGGTACCGTTCAAGGCCTTCAGGCACTAAAGTGGGTCGCTGCGAAATCTGACAGAACGATCGACGGCAACAAGTGGCTCCACCTCGAGCATTCGATGTGATGGAGTCCGGAAGGCAGCAGACACATGGACGAGACCAGGGATCAATCAGGATCAGTCAGACAGGAGACGCCGCCGATGACGGGCAGCGCCGATGTCGACGCGGACGGGGACCCCGAACCGAGGTCGGGCGAGGCGTCTGAAACAAAATTGAGTCACCGCATCGACCTGCCGGTGGCTGGCACCAGCGTCGGCATCCTTGCCGCCTTCGTCGCACTCGCCCTCATCATTCCCGACACGATGTCCTCGTGGGTCGGGACCGCATTCACCGCCTGCGCGAACATCTTCGGCATGTACTGGCAGATTCTCCTGCTGGCCACGTTCCTCATCGCACTCGTCCTCATCTTCACCCCATGGGCCAAGGCACGGCTGGGCAACCAGGCACGCCCGGACTTCAAGCGCTTCAGCTGGGTCGCCATGATCATGACGACTCTGCTCGCTGCAGGAGGAGTATTCTGGGCGGCGGCAGAGCCGATGTATCACTATGCGACGACTCCGCCGCACTTCACCGACGACGGAGGCAGCGCCGTCGATGCGGTGGCTGCCGCTCTGGCCACGAGCTTCATCGACTGGGGCTTCCTCGCTTGGGCGATCCTCGGCTCACTCGGCGCCATCGTGATGATGCGCGCGGCAGAGAAGGGCATGCCCCTGCGGCCACGCAGTCTCCTGTACCCGGTGCTGGGCAAGCGCGCTGCCACCGGACCGATCGCCGCAATCGTCGACGTCGTGTGTGTCATCTCGGTGGCCGCGGGAACGATCGGGCCGGTCGGATTCCTCGGCATGCAGGTCTCCTATGGACTCCACTCCCTGTTCGGCATCCCTGATGTCTATGGCGTGCAGCTCGTCGTGATCGCAGTGCTCACCGCCATCGCCGGCGTCAGCGTCTTCTCCGGTGTCAGCCGAGGAATCCGCTTCCTCAGCAGCGCTAACGTCTGGATTGCCTTGGCGCTCATGGCCGCGGTGCTCGCGCTGGGCTCGGCATGGTTTGTGATCAAGAGCTACTTCAGCGGCTTCGCCTTGTACATGACCGACTTCTTCAGCATGACGCTCTACCGCGGTGACACCGAATGGCTCTCGGGCTGGACAGTGTTCTTCTTCGGTTGGTTCCTCGGCTATGCCCCGCTGATGGCGATCTTCGTCGCCCGCATCTCGAAGGGACGAACCGTGCGGGACCTGCTCATCAGCACCACTGTGCTGCCTCCCATCGCCACGACATTCTGGTTCGCTGTTCTCGGTGGCACCGGCATCTTCCTCGAACAGAAATCCGCTGGATCCATCTCCGGACCGCTGTCGGATGGGGGACTGCCGGCCGCTGTCATGGCCATCAGTGACAATCTTCCGTTGTCGCTGATCATCAGCATCGGTTTCCTGATTCTCACCATGACCTTCGTAGCCACGACCACGGACTCCATGTCGTTCGCGATGTCGCAGTCGTGCATGACCAGCGGTGAACCCTCGCCGAAGCTGCGGGCCACATGGGCTCTGCTCATCGGTGTCACCGCTGCCGTGCTCATCAGTTTGGGAGATGGCGGGGTCGACGCACTGCAGTCCGCGATCGTCATCACCGCAGTGCCGGTGGGCTTCGTCATGCTGCCCTCGCTGTTCGCAGCGCCGGTCTATGTCAGGCAGATGGCCAAGGAACAGAACCTGGTCTGATCGTCAGCGGCACTGTGAGCTGAGGCTCAACGCTGTGTGTGGGGTCCGTGCTCATCGATCCACACCCAGCCGTTGGGCAACGGCGCCCACGCAGCCACCTGGCGGGCCGCCTTGGAGCTGTCGGCGAGGACGACGACCATGCGAGCATGGTCGGAGATGAGCTCCTTGGTCCGAGCCTCGTCCAAGGTCGGCTCGCCCAGACCCCTCGTCGTATCCACCGCGTCAGCCCCCAACAGGGCCAGATCGACGTGGATCCGGCTGAGAGCATGATCGCTGAAGGCCCCGGTCGTCCCATGGGACTTGGCTGAGACGCGGCCCCCGACCATGATCACTTCAGGACCGGTCGGATGGGCCAGCGTCTGGGCGACCTCGAGTCCGCGCGTGTAGACAGTGAGATCCTGTCGTTCACGGATGCGCTGGGCCACCCGGACCGTGGTCGACCCGGCATCGAGGAAAACGGTGCGCACGCTCTGATCGCCGAGGTAGTCCATCGCGGCCGTGGCAATTGTGTCCTTGGCCTCGGCGTTGGCCTCCATGCGCTGACCCAGCGGAGGTTCGATGTAGCCGGCGGCGGTGGCACCGCCGATCGTGCGGATGACTTCGCCCGTGACCGACATCTCGCGCAGGTCCCGTCGGATCGTCGACTCCGAGGTGTTCAGCTCGGTTGCCAAGCGGCCGATGGTCCACGAACCGGTCGCCAGCAGCGACTGGATGTCATCACGACGCTTCTGCGTTCGGGTGCGGATTGCCATAGTGAGAATCCTACTTCGGCAGGTACTCCGCGCGGATGCCGTCGACGAATGGTGCGTAGCCGATGGCTGCGGTATAGGCCGAGCGCATGGTGCCGGCATCGGCAATGCCCTGGCCTGCGATGTCGAAGGCGGTTCCGTGATCGACCGAGGTGCGCAGGATCGGCAGCCCGACGGTGACGGAGATCGTGCCATCGAAGTCGAAGGTCTTCGAGGCGATGTGACCCTGGTCGTGGTACTGGGAGAGGATCCCGTCGAAGCGGCCGGACAGTCCCTGGTGGAACACCGAGTCGGCTGGGATCGGCCCGGCGACCTCGAGACCGGAGTCGACGACGCGCTCCACAGCGGGAGACAGGATCTCGATCTCCTCGTCGCCGAAGGCACCGTTCTCCCCGCCGTGTGGGTTGAGCGCGGCGACGGCCAACCTCGGCGAGGCCACACCGTAGAGCTGCAGGGCACGGTGTGCGCGTTCGATCGAATCGACCTGAGTGTCGACGGTGAGTGCGTCGATGGCCTTGCGCAGCGACATGTGGCGAGTGGCGAAGAAGATCTGGAGCTTGTGCTCGGGGACCTTCGTGTTCTCGACGACGAACATCGTGTCCTGCTTGGTCACGCCGGTGAGTTCGCCGAGCATCTCCGTGTGGCCCAGGTGAGCAGACCCCGACTTCCAGACGGCTTCCTTGTTGATGGGGCCGGTGACGATGCCGGCGATCTCACGGTCCATCGCGGCCTTGGTGGCGACCTCGATCGCGGTCACGGCGGCCTGGCCGGCGCGGGCATCGACGACACCCCAGTCGGGCAGATCGTCGCCGAGCACTCCGATGTCGAAGACGTCGATGACACCCTGCCCGGCGGACGGCGTCGACCAGTCGGTGATCGGCCGCAGCTCGACGTCAAGGCCGAGTACGTCAACGGCCCGCGTCATCACGGCCAAGTCGGCCACGGCGACACCGTGCTGGTCGTCGCGACCGGAGAACTCGGCGAGCACCGTCGCGGTGATCTCGGGGCCGATGCCCACCGGGTCGCCCACGGTCATGGCGAGTACGGGTGCGGTCATGTCAGTCTCCTCAACATTGCGTTTTCTGGGGTCACGCGCACGATGTACGCGAACATCTGGGTGGGGTCCGGCTTCGTGCACGTCCTCATGAGCGCCCGTTCCGTGCGGCCTTTTGGAGGTGGTCCAAGCACAGTGCCGTCGTGTCTGAGTCCCCGATGAGCCCGCCCTTGGTCACGATCGGCAGGCCTGCTGCCGTTCCGCCGACGATGCGACCGCCGACTGCCAGGGGGATGATCTCGGCCTCGATCTCCATGCCGATGGCATCGACCTCTCGCAGCACCGCTGCCGTGACATCACCGCCGGTCGTGTAGAGGCCCGCGACGGAGGGGACGGGCGAAGCCATCACCTCGGCGGTGGTCTGGGCCAGCCTGCGTGGGATGATCTCGGACTGCTCGTCGGTGAGCTCGAGGAGATCGGAGGCATCGACGACGGTGGCGAGAATGATCGCCTGCACCGATCCGAGCTGCGCCGAGGCGACTGCGCGGACCTGCTCGACCGTGGCGGCGACATCGGGCAGGGCGTCGGCATCGTTGATGGTTCGCAGCACCGTGATCGTGGGATCGTCGTCGAGTTTGGCCAGCTGCGCCCGAGTGATCTCGGTCGCCGAACCGGAGACCCCGAGGATGATCCCGGTCTCGCGAGCCGGCAGGAGCGCCCGAGCCAGGGCCAGACTGCCCGGGCCGGGATCGATGGACACCCATTCGAGGCGCTCACCGTGGCGCAGATTCGCATGCAGGCGAGCATTCTCACCAGGAGCACCGGCGGGAGTTGACGCGACCTCACGGCTGAGGTCGACGACGGTGGCCGCGATGAGGTTGATGTGCTCATTCGTCATGGCGTCGGCGACGATGACCTCGGCGCCGGCTGCGATGGCGCTGACAACGTCGGCGCGGATCGCGTGTTTGCCATCCAGCACTGTCGAAAGCTCGATGGTGTGACACTTGAGATCGGTGTTGAGACGCAGAATGTCCTCGACGACCGAGGTGGTCATGGGCGAGCGGACGTCATGGGCCAGTTCCGTGTGTTCGAGCAGCTGACCGTTGAGCAGCTGCCGCCCGCCGACCGTGACCCGACCGGAGGATGGGAAGGCGGGAAGGCACAGCCCCATCACTCGGCTCGGCCCTGATTCGGACGCCAGGGATTGACGGGCGCGCAGGGCCGCCTCGGCGGTGGGGCCGACATTGCCACGCAGGGTCGTGTCGATCCGACACGACACGAGATCGACGGGCCCCGCGATGCGGACGAGGGCATCGGTGAGGCTGGCGGCTTCGGCGGGATCCATGTGCCGGGAGTTCGCGTTGACGACGACGGTGTCATAGTCGTCGAGCATCCCATCGAGGCTGACCGAGTCACTGCCGCCCGTGCCGGTGATCGTCATCGTGCGCAGGCCTGCCTCGGCGAAGAGGGCACCGCAGGCATTGCCGCCGGTGAGGTCGTCGGCAAGGATGAGGATCCGTGGGCCGGACTGAGGCAAGCCGGGGTCTGCGGCCGAGTTCTGCTGGCTCATACGATCAAGTCGAGCACGAACAGGAGCGGAAGGGAACAGATCCAGACGGCCGTTGTGATGCCCGACCAGCCCTTGATCGCACCGATGCCGTCGAGGCCGGCGAACCGGGTGACGACCCAGAAGTACGAGTCGTTGAAGTAGGAGAAGACCATCGAGCCTGCAGTGCAGGCCATGACTGCCACGAGCGGGCTCAGACCCAGGGGCGCGACCAATGGTGCGGTGACCGAAGCCGCGGTGATCATCGCGACGGTTCCCGAACCCTGAGCCAGGCGCACGAGCGAGGCGATGAGGAACGGCACAAGGAGGGCCGGGAGGCTGATCGATGCGATCGCCTCGGCGAGAGCATCGCCGACGCCCGATTCGCGCAGTACCAGGCCGAAGCTGCCGCCGGCTCCGGTGATGAGCAGGATGAGCCCGGCGGAGGCTGCGCCGTCGGCCAGCCAGTTCTGCACCTTGTTGCGTGGGGTCACGCGGGGCAGAAGCGTGTAGACGGCGAGGACGAGACCGATGATGAGGGCGATGACCGGATTGCCGAGGAACGCCAGCGGGGCGACCCAGGCCGAGGGCTCATAGGCGTCGCCGGACAGTTCGCCCTGAGCGTTCTTGTCGATCGCGGTGGACACGGTGTTGGCAACGATGAGCAGAAGTGGGACGACGAGCGGAAGGAATCCGAGGAAGGCACCCGGCTTCTTCGCTGAGGTGGATCCGTCGTTTCCGGCAGCGACGCCGGCTGCGTCGGCGGGCGAGTTGTCGGTCGCAGAGCTTTGGTCTGCGGTGGAGGCATCGCCGGTGAGGGTATCGACGCTGCCGCTGGTCGAGTGCACATCCGCGGAGGCAGTTGTCACCGAACCGTAGACATCGTGCTTGACGGCCGCGTTGAGGACGGGTTCGAGCTTCGGCCCGATCCAGCGGGCGTAGATGACGACGACGGGCAGGAGGCAGATGGTGAAGACAACGCCGGCGAGGATGACGGAGCCGATGTCGGCGCCGAGGATCCCGGTCGCGGCCAGTGGGCCTGGAGTCGGTGGCACCATGTGGTGGGTCAGCGTCATGCCGCAGCCCAGGGCGAGTGCAAGTGTGACGTAGCCGCCCCTCTTCACGCGAGCTATGGAGCGGGCCAGAGGATTCATGATGACGTAGCCGGAGTCGCAGAAGACCGGAATGGAGACAAGCGAACCGACGGTGCCCATGGCCCAAGGTTCGCGACCCTTGCCGAAGGCGCTCAAAAAGGCTCGGGCCAGGGAGTCGGCGGCGCCGGAGACTTCGAGGATCTTGCCGATTCCAACGCCCAGTCCGATGACGATGCCGATGCTGGCCAGGGTGTCGCCGAAGCCGGTGGTGATGGAGTCGACGATTGAAAGCAGGTCCTGACCGGCGACGATGCCGGTGACGACCGATGCCAGGAGAAGTGCGATGAAGGCGTCGAGTCGGGTCGCCAAGACGATGACGACGATCGTCGCGATCCCGGCGACAAGCGCCACGATGAGTTGCAGGTCCATGAGGTCCTCCGCAGTGAGGCCGACTCAGTCGTGGAGTCGGGGTTGAGCCGATCCGGTTCCCTGTGAACCGAATGTGAAGTTGAACAGCTTGAGCAAGTATTGCGCATAGATGCTCAAGTATGCAATGTGTGGCCGAGGCAGCTACATGCGTCGCGGCCTGACGTTGCGACGACTATTGCTATTGGCTTATACCCTATAGGGGTATATCCTGTTGAGATGGAAGCACAGAACGAACATCAGCACCGCAATGGTCATGTGGACGTCGACGGTCACGCCGAGCACAGTGGCCACGAAGGCCACGAAGGCCACGAAGACCACGAAGGCCACGGCGGGCACGCGGGCCATGGCGACCATGCCGCTCAATTCCGTCGCCTGTTCTGGATCATGCTGGTCATGGCGATTCCGGTCATCGTCTTCAGTCCCATGTTCGGCCACCTCGTTGGTTATGAGGTTCCGGAGAGCGGCATCCTCGGCTGGCTGCGGTGGCTCTCGCCGATCCTCGGTACTGTCATGTACTTCTGGGGCGGAAGGCCGTTCTTGGCCGGCGGGCTGAGCGAGATGAAGGACCGCAACCCGGGCATGATGCTCCTCATCGCCCTGGCCATCACGGTCGCCTTCCTGTCCTCCTGGGGGTCCTCGCTGGGGATCCTCGATGCCGAACTCGACTTCTGGTGGGAACTGGCTCTGCTCGTCGTCATCATGCTGGCCGGGCACTGGCTGGAGATGCGATCTCTGGCGCAGACTTCGTCGGCACTCGACAGCCTGGCGGCGCTCCTGCCCGATGAGGCGGAGACGATCGTCGACGGAGAAGCTGTGATGGTCGACCCGGCCGACCTCAGCCTCGGCGACACTGTCGTGGTCCGTCCTGGTTCTGCGGTTCCTGCTGACGGTCGGGTCATAGACGGCTCGGCCAGCATGGACGAGTCCATGGTCACGGGCGAATCGACGACCGTCCGCCGCTCGGTGGGGGACACTGTCGTGGCAGGCACTGTCGCCACAGATTCCGGCCTGCGCCTCGAAATCACGGCCACGGGCGATGACACTGCACTCGCTGGCATTCAGAAGCTTGTCGCCGAGGCTCAGAACTCGACATCGCGGGCACAGCGCATCGCCGACAGGGCCTCCGCATGGCTGTTCTGGTTCGCCCTCGGTTCCGCCGTGATCACCGCGATCGTGTGGTCTCTGGTGGGGTTGCCGGATTCGGCGGTCGTGCGCACCATCACCGTCCTCGTCATCGCCTGTCCCCACGCCCTGGGCCTGGCCATCCCGCTCGTCGTGTCCATCGCCACCGAGAGAGCCGCCCGCGCGGGCGTCCTCATCAAGGACCGGCTGGCGCTGGAGACGATGCGCTCTGTTGACTCGGTGCTTTTCGATAAGACCGGCACCCTGACCAAGGGCGAACCGACAGTCACTGCGGTCGAAGTCACGACCACGAACTACACCGAGGATGAGACCCTTGCGCTCGCCGCAGCTGCTGAGGCCGATAGCGAGCACCCCCTGGCGCGAGCTATCGTCCGCGCCGCCCAGGGCCGTGGCCTCGACATCGCGCGGGGCCAGGGCTTCTCGTCCTCCCCGGCCGTCGGAGTCAAGGCCGAGGTCGACGGCGCCAAGGTGGCCGTGGGCGGGCCGAATCTGCTCAGCGAATATGACGTGGGCGAAGCTGCCATTGCTGAGCAGTGGAGCGAGGAAGGCGCCATCATCCTTCACGTCCTCGTCGACGGAGATGTCATCGGAGCGCTCAAGCTGGCAGACGAGATCCGTCCCGAGTCCAGTAGAGCAGTCGATGCGCTGCACCAGCGCGGGGTGCAGGTCGTCATGATCACCGGTGACGCCGAGGCGGTTGCGCAGACTGTGGCCTCAGAACTCGGCATCGACCGTGTCTTCGCCGGAGTCCATCCTGCTGACAAGGCTGCGAAGGTCGCCGAACTGCAGGGGGAGGGCCGAAAGGTCGCCATGGTCGGTGATGGAGTCAACGACGCGCCCGCATTGGCTGCCGCAGATGTCGGCATCGCCATCGGAGCTGGAACCGATGTGGCCATTGGTTCGGCGGGAGTGATCCTCGCCTCCGATGACCCGCGTTCCGTGCTCTCGGTCATCGAGCTCTCTCGAGCCACATACCGGAAGATGAAGCAGAACCTGTGGTGGGCGGCCGGCTACAACCTCATCTCCGTGCCGCTGGCCGCTGGTGTCCTAGCGCCTATCGGGTTCGTGCTGCCGATGAGTGTGGGCGCGATCCTTATGTCGATCTCGACGGTTGTGGTTGCGCTCAACGCCCAGCTGCTGCGCAGGCTGGACCTGCGACCGGAGGCATCTGCCTCAGCCGCGCGGTGAATTGCGGTGTGGAACAGGTCGACGCCCGGCTGTGGTCGACGCCGGGCAGTTTGGCGGCGTCACCGGGAGGGCAAGGGGAATATTCCCGTCCACCCACCCAGACAGTCCAGCGGCAGATCCGTGGGGTGTGATACGACAGAGGAAACTGCTGTCCATTGTGGCCCGAGACCACCATGGCGACGTCAAAGGAGATGATGGCATGAATGGTGCCCAGAGCCTGCTGGAGACACTTGGTCACAACGGAATCGAGGTCTGCTTCGCCAACCCCGGCACCTCGGAGATGCACTTCGTGGCGGCCCTTGACCGGCAGCCCCACGTCCGTGGCGTCCTCGGCCTGTTCGAAGGAGTCGTCACCGGGGCCGCCGACGGCTACTCACGGATGCTCGACAAGCCTGCGGCCACACTGCTGCACCTGGGACCGGGTGCCGCCAACGGCCTCTCGAGTCTCCACAACGCACTGCGGGCTCGCACCTCGATGGTCAACATCATCGGCGATCATGCCGGCTACCACCGGAGCCTCGACGCACCGCTGACCTCTGACATCGAGGGGGCACTCCGGCCCTTCAGCAACTGGGTGCGTACCTCACCATCGGCGAACTCCATCGCCAAGGACGCCGCGGATGCCATCGGCTACAGCCTCTCAGGGCAGATCAGCTCGCTCATTCTCCCCGCCGACACCGCGTGGAACAACGCGGATCAGTACACCCAGCCACCGAACGCGGTCGTACCCAGTTCAGTGTCGATCAATCCGGTCGACGTTGACGCGGCCGCTGCACGCCTGAGAGTTTCCGGTCCCCGTACTGCCATCCTCCTCGGCGGACGTGCCCTGCGTACCTCGCAGCTCGAGGCCGCCGCTCGAATTGCTGAGGCGACCGGTGCGACGTTGCTGGCGGAGACGTTTGCCGCACGGACCGAACGAGGGGCTGGCCGGCCCTCGGTGACAAAGATCCCGTATCCGGTCGAACCATCTGTCGAGCTCCTGCAGAACTTCGACGCCCTCATCTTCGTTGATGCGAAACCACCTGTCGCCTTCTTCGCCTACCCCGACAAGCCGAGCGTGCTCACCGCACCAGGCACCACCTTCTTCACGCTCAGTCCCATCGGCGCCGATTCGCTGCGGGCACTTGAGGACCTTGACGAGGCGGTCGGGGCAGGGTCGGCAGGCAACCACCTCGCCGAGGCGGTAGGCAGTTCACGTGGTCGTTCGTCCTTGCTCGCGGAGTTGGCTCCGGCTCCTGTTCCCAGCGGCACTATCACTTCGGCGAAGCTCGCCGCGTGGCTCTCGGGTGCCATTCCTGAGAATGCGATCGTCCTCGACGAATCCATCACCACAGGGTGGGACTTCTATGCTCAGACGGCGCAGTCACAGCCCCACGACTACCTCGGCGGCACCGGTGGGTCCATCGGCTGGGCACTGCCGGTGGGTGCTGGGGCTGCGATCTCGAGCCCCGACAGGAAGATCATCGTCTTAGAATCCGACGGCTCGGGTATGTACAACCCACAGTCTCTGTGGACTTACGCGCGGGAGCAGCTCGACATCGTCGTCCTCATCTTCGCCAACCGGAAATATCAGATTCTGCGCAATGAGATGTCCAATGTCGGCGTTCCCGACTTCGGACCGAAGGCCGAGTCGCTGCTCGACATCGGCAACCCGGCCATCGACTGGGTCTCCCTCTCCCACGGGATGGGCGTGCCAGCGACACGAGTCGGGACCATCGAAGAGCTTGATCGCGATTTCCGTGCGGGCTTGGCCGATTCGGGGCCGCGGCTCATTGAAGTACTCGTCTGAGGAGGGCCGGATCCCGTCCACGGTGACGGCTGGACCGGCTTCGATCCGTGCGGAAAACCATTCCTAGTGGTCAGTCGAATGTCTTTCCCGCTTGTGACTCATCGATAGCCTCATGTGAGCCGTCTGGATTCCGATAGAGCTTCACTCCTTCGTGCATCGCAGTAGACTGCATCCGCGCTTCTGAGCTGTCTTCGGTGTACCCGACTTTCTGTCCCTGGCCGATGTTCACGCTTGTGAATCGCTTGGCCCAGCGGCTGAACCGATTGGTGGATTTGTGTGAATTCTTCACTTCTGCGTTCATGATGATTCGCCCCGCTTCATCGCAGATCTCTTGGACTTATTATAGCTCTGGCCGCTGTGAAAGCCCCGAGGATTCTGCTCAGTGCGAGCTGATCGGCAACGCGGACTGTGAGGGGCACCTGGGGTGCAGTGTGCTGGCCCGAGGTAGATAGGGTGGAACTATGAAGTGTGTTCCTCAGCTCGGCTCGGCGTTGACCGTGGCACTGGCCCTTTCGCTCGGCGGCTGCAGCACCGGCGAGCCTGATGCTGGTGACATCGAACCGGGGCAGAGTGCCGAGGTGCCCAGCAGTGACTTCGACAGCACCGACGCGCTCGGTGACTACCTTCGCGAGAGCATCGACGAGGTTCATGTCCACCGTGAGTCCGAGAGCAACCCGGACTTCGACCACGAGGGAGATGCCGAGCGCCTGCACGTAGAGTTTCCGTCAGCCGGGCAGGCGAACACCGACAAGAAGGCCACCGCCGATGCCGTCCAAGCTGCAGGTAGCGCCCAATTCGACTATGACGTGCTCATGGTCACCGGCACCACCGACGCGGGCACCTGGTCGTATATGTTCAGCACCGACAGTGTGGATGAGCTGACAGGCGGAGGATCTGTCGTCGAAGCTGACACGGTGTGGGACGTCGCGGACCAGGATTTCGATTCGGTGCATCGCTGAGGCTGAGCGCACACATCTGATTCCACCTGGCTCCCGGCCGAATCAGCCGATGACGGCCTGGGCGATGAGGTAGTCGAGGCGTCGGACTTCGAAGCCCTTGCCGATCTTGATCTTCTTGCCCGTCATACCCTGAGAGTCACGAATGATGAGTCTCTTGTTCGTGAAGATCGCCGAGTCACGGATGGTTTTGAAAGCGGTGACCGGGGTTTCGCCCGGTACCAGGAGCGGCCCGAGGTCGTCGGGAATGGGGCGTTCGGACGTAAACGTCCATGCGGCAGATGTCTGAAGGTCTGTACTCATGAATGAAGCATACTACTAAAGTAGTAGATCGTTGAAACTGCTTGGGCTCCATTTCAGAAGGGGTGGAGCCCAAGCAGGGCAACTGTCGGGCAGATCAGGCTCGAGGATCGACGATGATCTTCACATGTTGTTCGTTATTGTTGATGAGCTCGTCGAATCCGCCCGAGATTAACTCATCGAGACCAATGCGCCCGGTGATGAAAGGGGAGAGGTCGATCTTCCCGCTGCGTACCAGTTCGATCGTGGACGGGTGGTCTCCCGAGTAACCGATAGTTCCTCGCAGATCGATCTCTTTGAGCACAAGCTTCGGCATATCGACTTCCGGCTTGTGGCCCCAGATGGAAACGTTGACGACCACTGATCCCGGGCGAACCGCGTCGAGCAGCATGTCGAGTACCACCGGGACTGATGAACATTCGAAGCCGACGTCTGCGCCTTGGCCGTTTGTGCGTTCACGGACCTTTTCCGCCACGTCGCCTTCGCGTGGATCCAGGACTTCGTCAGCAACTCCGGTCGAGAGTGCCATCTTCTTCCTCGCCTCAGAAAGCTCGGAAATGAAGACTGTGAGGCCTTCGGCCTTGAGTACGGCAGCGGTGAGCAGGCCGATTGGGCCGGCTCCGCCGACGATGGCGACCTGACCAGATTTCGCGCCGGAGCGGACGACTGCGTGATGGGCCACGGAGAGCGGTTCGATGAGAGCCGCTTGATCAAGCGGGATGTCACCGACTGGATGAACCCAACGACGTTCGACGACGATCTTCTCGGCAAGTCCGCCGCCACGACCGCCGAGCCCGATGAAGTTCATGTCCTTCGATAGCTGATAGCTCTGCCCGATGCTGGTATCGACGTCGTCGGCGATAATGTACGGTTCGACGACGGCTTTCTGTCCCACCTCAAGATCAGTCACGCCGTCGCCGAGGTCGGTGATCGTTCCCGAGAATTCGTGTCCCATGGTCACCGGGGCGGACTCGCCCGAAATTGGATGCGGGTGTCCCTCAGGTGGAACGAAGATCGGTCCTTCGAGGTACTCGTGCAGGTCGGTGCCGCAGATTCCGCACCAGGCGACGTCGATTGCGACGGTCCCGGATTGCAACTCTGGTTCGGGAATGTCTTCGATGCGGATGTCATTGCGGTCGTAGAAACGTGCTGCCTTCATGTGAGACTGACCTTTCATCGTTGAAACGAAGCCGATCTGACCATCTTCGGAGTTCATCGGTGACTCGCGACGGCCATAGCTCCTAGTTGAAATTCTACTTTGCGAGGCACCAGCCTTATCCGCACTTTTTCGTCAGGTGAGAATCTGTCCGCTAAACCGGTTGGATGTGGCGCAGCGTGCGGCTACTGCTCCACCACAACACCATCAGGATCTGCGAACACCATTGCACCGGGGCGGATCGTGGCTCCACCCACCTCAACCGTGACATCGAGGTCGCCCTGGCCTGTCTTTGCGCTCTTGCGCGGGTTGCTGGCCAGGGCCTTGATGCCCAGTCCCATCGACGACAGTGCCACTCGGTCGCGGACGGCTCCGTTGATGATCACACCTGCCCAGCCGTTGCTCACGGCGAGTTCGGCGATCATGTCACCCATGAGTGCAGTCGCGATCGAACCGCCACCATCGATGATGAGCACGGCTCCGTCGCCGGGCTGGGACAGTGTCGACTTCGCCAGTGCATTGTCTTCGAAGCAGCGCACGGTCCGGGCAGGGCCGGAGAACGAGTCCTTGGCGCCGAAGTCACCGAAGTTCAGAGCAATCGAATTCAGTTCTGGTCCGCGTTCGTCCCAGAGATCAGCTGTGGAGACAGTCATGGTGTTTTCCTCCAGATAGGTCAGTTGAGATGACATTCGTCGTTGGTTCCAGACTATGCGAATGCTCCGGCCCGAGCATAGAGTCCGGGCACTCCACCTGAGTGGATGAAGACCACATTATCGTCGTCCCCGAAGCGATCTTGTCGGATCAGATCGATGAGGCCGGCCGCGGCCTTCCCGGTGTAGACGGGGTCGAGGAGGATTCCTTCGGTGCTGGCAAAGAGTCGTACGGCTTCGACCATCTCAGGCGTGGGCAGTGCGTACCCGGTGCCGAAGTAGTCGCCCAGGCCGAGGCTGCGTTCGCGCGGGACTGGTGGAAGTTCGAGGAACGAGGCCACCTCATCGACGAGGTTGACGATCTTCGGTTCTTGGTCCTCCTGCGTGCGGCTGACGTTGATTCCGACCACGGGGATCTGACTGTCAGCGCGGTGGAGGCCGGCGATGAGTCCTGCCTGCATCCCAGCAGACCCACTCGGGGCCAGGATCGACGATACATCCAGGCCCACCTCGGCGAATTGGGTGAGCAGCTCCTGAGCGCAGTCGACATAGCCCAGGGCGCCGGTGACGTTGGAGCCACCGACCGGGATGACATAGGGCTTCTTTCCCTGAGTCTTGAGCTCGGCGGCCAACTCATTGGCGCGAGCAACCAGGTCACTGCCATTGGTATGAACCTCAGTCGAGTCCGCGCCGAGGAGGTCGAAGAGCAGGAAGTTGCCCGTGAGCTTCGGCGGATTTCCACCGGCGTCCGCAGGTACCGGCGCGCCATCGGAACCGAGATCCTCTTCGAGCACGAGGTGGCAGTCGAGCCCCTCGCGCCGGGCTGCCGAGAGCGCGAGCCTGCAGTGATTGGACTGCACCCCACCCGCGGTGACGAGGGTGTCAGCCCCGTGTGCCAGCGCATCGGCGATGAGGAATTCGAGCTTGCGAGTTTTGTTCCCACCCTGAGTCAGACCCAACAGGTCATCACGTTTGATCCAGATCTGCGGTCCACCCAGCTGTGTACTCAGATGTTCGAGGTGCTCGAGCGGGGTGGGTCCATTGGTGTAGCGGCGTCGTGGCAGCTCGTTCAGGTTGACCATGGTTCCCGAGTCTACTGCGAGCCGCAACGCGATCGGGTGCAAGGCGATCGCGAGACGCCGGCTCGCCTTCAGCCGTGAAATCTGACCTGGCGAACAGCCTCGGCGTCGCCGTTGTCGGATCGCGCATTGTCGACGCGAAGGGTTATCACTTCGTCGGTATCCAAGTTCACATAGGCCACGTGAGTCGTGCCCACCTTCGGGTCCGCGCCCGTATCTGCGGCGACCCTATGCCAGCGAGTCACGTGCGCATCTCCGTGGGCGGCAAGGTCATCGATGACCGTCTGCACGGCCCGGTCTCTGACCTTGGAATCGGCGCCGACGCCCGATGACCGCACAGACTGAGAAAATCCTCAGAGACTGTTACAGTTCTGCGGATCTGCTATTTCAGTGCCATCGCAGAATTGACATAGTCACATGAATCCTTGTGAAAAGCCGACTCGGGCACCCGCCAGGGGCACCTCCGACTCAGCTGCTGAAATACGATCGTGATCAAGAATTTTCAGTGGAAGACACCTCGGCGAGGGTGTTCTCCGATTCATTGTCCCTGTCCATCCAGCCCTTGCCGTCGAGGATTCGGGCCACCATCATGGAACTCGTCTGGTCGCCGACCGCGTTGACGGTGGTCGCGGGAGGGTCGATGACGGTGCCGATGATCTGGATGATCGGCAGGGCCGCGGCCGGGAACCCGTAGAGGGTGATGATCATCAGCTCGCCGATGAACCCGCCGGAGGGGATGCCCGCCATGACCATGCCGGCCAACAAGGCCACGGCGATGCCGATGAGGATGTTGCCAGGAGTGAAGAAATCGCGCTGGAAAACTGCAAAGAGGAAGGCGATTTTGAGGATCGCGGACAGGCTCGAGCCCTCCATGTGGATCGTCGCCCCGATCGGGACGATCGTCTCCCGGATGTCGCGAGGCACGCCGATGCGTTTGCCCGCGCGAAGGTTGGCCGGGATCGACGCCACCGAGGAGGACGTACCCAAGGAGATCGCCGTCGGTTCGATGATGTTCGACCAGAACGCGGTGATCCCACGTCGGCCGCCGGCGAGGAATGAGTAGAGAGTGAACGCGATGAAGAAGTAACCGATCGCCACTGGGTAGTAGACGAGGAAGACGCGGACGTAGTCGCCGACGAGCTGGGCCCCGAGTTCACCGATGAGGGCCGCGAAGTAGGCTCCCAGGCCGATCGGGGCGTAGTACATGATGATCGACGTGAACTTGAGGAATACCTCGGAGCCCGAATGGAGGAACTGGGCGAACGGTTTGCCCATGTCGCCGATCTTGGACGTGGCGATGCCGACGATGACGGCGAAGACGATGAGGGCGAGCATGTGCTCGGCAGAGAGAATCTTCGAGAAGTCATCGACGACGAAGGTCTGTACGAGCTGATCGCCGATGGATCCGACCTCTTCGAGGTTCTCGGGGTCGCTCATCTCAACTTGGACACCCTCGGTGGCCTGGGAGATCCAGAGGGCGGCGATCATGACGATCGAGGCGATGACGCCGGTGACCGCGAAGATGCCGAGCATGCTGCTCAGGATCGTGCCCAGCCTCTTGGCCGAGGACATGCCCGCCACCGCCGAGGAGATCGAGAAGAAGACGAGGGGCACGACGAGGGTGAACATCATGTTGATGAACAGCGTGCCGAAGGGTTTGATGACCGTGGCCTTCTCCCCGAAGATCAACCCGATGATCGCTCCGATGACTACGCCGGCGAGGATGAACAGCGGGAACCGATAGTTGCGCAGGACACGGCCGAGCTTCGACGGGGACCTGGGTGGGATGCTGGCAGCTGAGCGGCCTGCAGGGGATGGCATAGAGCGAGAACCTTCCGGGAGTATCGGGGTGCGATGAGAGCAGGGAGAACTGCCCAGGAAATCCTAAAGGATTGAGCGAATGCCGGCTGCGCCGTCCCCTTCTGCGAGAGATGTCTGTGAGAGCGGCGACCGAAACACTCTATACTTAACGATCAATTAGTTTAGACTGGGTTTCGTGAATGATCAGAACCTGGACAATGCTGTCCCCCCGGCCTCCACCGACTCCCTGCTCTCGCCAGCAGACATTGAGTTCCTCCTCTACGATTGGCTGCGAGTCGATAAGCTCTGTGAGCGCGAACGATTCGCCGGGCACTCCCGCGAGACCTTCGACTCGGTGCTGGCCGCCAGTGAAGAGCTGGCCAAGGAGCACTTCGCCCCGCACGCCAGAAAGTCAGACCTCAACGAACCGACCTTCGACGGTGAGAGCGTCACCCTCATCCCCGAGATCAAGACCGCACTCGAACGATTCGCTGACGTCGGGCTGCTGTCGGCGACCATGGACGAAGAGGTCGGAGGCATTCAGCTGCCCCAGACCGTGGCCACGGCCTGCTTCACCTGGTTCCAATCGGCAAACATCGCGACCTCGAGCTACCCGATGCTGACCATGGCCAACGCGAGCCTGCTGCTGGAATACGGGACAAGAGAGCAGATCGAGACCTTCGTCCGCCCTGAAATCGAGGGTCGATTCTTTGGCACCATGTGCCTGTCCGAACCAGAAATCGGCTCCTCACTCGGCGACGTCACCACTCGTGCCGTTCCCGATCCTGGCGGAGATGAAGGCACCTACCGGTTGCACGGAACGAAGATGTGGATCTCCGGCGGCGACCACGAACTGTCCGAGAATATCGTCCACCTCGTCCTCGCCCGTGCTGAAGGTGACGTGCCGGGAACCAAAGGGCTGAGCCTCTTCATCGTCCCCAAACACCTGGTCAGCAACGATGGCAGCCTCGGCGAGCGCAATGATGTCGTGCTCTCGGGACTCAACCACAAAATGGGCTGGCGTGGGACCACGAACACGCTGCTCAACTTCGGCGAGGGCACGCACACACCCCACGGATCAGGCGGAGCCATCGGTTACCTCGTGGGGGAGTGCGGCAAGGGCTTGTCCTACATGTTCCACATGATGAACTCGGCGCGCATCGGGGTCGGCGCCGGAGCCGTGGCGCTCGGCTACCACGGTTACCTCGACGCCCTGCGCTATGCCCGTGAACGCCGCCAGGGCCGCTCCGATGACGGCCGCGGCAAGGATTCCCCGCAGGTGCCGATCATCGAACACGCCGATGTCCGCCGCATGCTTCTGTCTTCGAAGAGCTACGTCGAGGGAGGGCTCGGTCTCATCCTCTACGCGGCCACGCTCCTCGACGAATCCGAAACCGCAGACACCGAGGCCGACCGTGCACGCGCGGCGCTCCTCCTCGACGTGCTGACCCCGATTGTGAAGACCTGGCCAAGCGTGTGGGGTCTCAAGGCCAATGACCACGCGATTCAGGTCCTCGGCGGGGCTGGCTACACCCGCGACCACGCCGTCGAGCAGCTCTA
Organism: Brevibacterium sp. CBA3109; assembly: GCF_040256645.1. NCBI lineage: Bacteria > Bacillati > Actinomycetota > Actinomycetes > Micrococcales > Brevibacteriaceae > Brevibacterium > Brevibacterium koreense. Next base: position 1,216,866 of record NZ_CP158281.1, read on the forward strand.
CCGTGACAACCGACTCAACCCGATCCACGAAGGCACACACGGCATCCAGGCCAAGGATCTTCTGGGCCGCAAGGTCATCATGGCCGGGGGAGAGGGGCTGAAGATCCTCGTGGAGGAGATGCGATCCACCCTCGCCGAGGCGGCCGGTGGGACCTCGTGGAACGCCGAATCCGGTGCCCTGTCAGAGGCCATCGACCGTGTCGAGACCGTGACTGCTGCCGTGTGGAAGTCGGCTGAGCCGGTTCATGCGCTGGAGAATGCGTGGACCTACCTCGAAGCGGTGGGACATACGGTCATCGCCTGGCTGTGGCTGCAGCAGGGCATGGCTGCCGAGGCCGCCGTGCGCTCGCGTGGTGACTCGGCGCTGCGGCGCGGGAAGATCGCTGCAGCCCGCTACTTCTTCGTTCACGAGCTGCCGCAGACCGGGCCTTGGTTCGACCTTGTGGAGAGTGGCCCGTCAACCTTCACCGACCTGGATGACACGTGCCTGTGAGGATGTGAAGCCCTGGTGCAGGCTGCTCACCGCTGGTGGGGCGATTGTGTCCGAAATGGTCCTCGAAAATCATGGGCTTGCCGTATCGCAAAGGTGATTGAGCGCGCATGATGGTGATAACAGGTTCGAGCACTGATATCCGAGAGGAGGTGCAGCCATGTCTGAGAATCATCAGCCAGAGAACGGGCAGGACGAGTCCTCAACCTCCCCCGCCGAGGCAACCGGCAGTTCCGCTCAACGGTCAGAGGCGGAACAGATCCGTTATGACCACGACGACAAGATGGTCGACGAATGGGAAGACGAATCATTCCCCGCCAGCGACCCGCCGGGACGCTGCTGATCAGTTCACAGTTGAGCTGACGAGCGCGTCGCCAGAAAGGGCCGGGACATCGGCTTGCTGTGGTGGCGCGCTTTGTTGACGTTGGCCAAGGTCTACGGGGTTGTCATCCGGCCTGTCGTGCACTCCGCGACACGGTCGTCGTCGAATCGCTGGATTCTCAGCGGTGATCCGACCCGGATTCCGTTCATCCCGGAGACGAGCATTGTTCCGGGGGCGATTGACTCTGTCAGCGAGTGTCTGCACCGAGGTTCGAAGAGCCAGCCAAACATCGGAGAGGTCACAATGGGCGGCGATATCGAGGTCGCCTTTGCTGGGACAGTCATCACGGGCTCCAGCTGCATAGGTTCACCGACGGAGAGCACACAGGAGAAACGTCAGATCAGCGAGTTGGGGCGTTGCTTGTCCTGCCTCATCGATGAAGCGCCACGCCAAAGATTCTTGTCCCAAGGGCCCCGAACATCCGTGGAACTGACGCAAAGGCTGTTCATTCCAAAGGAATCAGCAGCAACAGCGCCTGCCAAGCTGTTCGCTTCCTATTCGGTTCCAGCTGGTGCGGAGCATCACCCTGTATGACATCCATGGCACATTCCTTCTCAAGCCAGGCAATCCGACGTCGAGTTGCACTGCCCAGCGGGATTGGCTGAACTCGTGTCACGACACGATCCGAATTGATGCGATGAAGAAGGTCTGGCTGGCACAGTGAAATCGGACTTCTCAGATAGAAAGAGCTGGACGGATTCTCCCCCGAGCTCAGGAATGATCGGCTACTTTCTGAGCTGATGTCCATCGGCGGTCTGTTCGGTGAGTCTGCACCGAGGGGTGGTTCCCTGGGTTAGTAGGGGAATCTAGCCGAATCACGAAGACTCACAGTGCTGGTGCTGCGACGCTCCCCATACGATTCAACCGGTAGCGCGTACGAGTGTCGTACTGGGTCAGGATGCGCAGGAACAGGCCGCCCGCGATGAGGCCGCCGATGAGATCGGTGGCCCAGTGCCACCCGAGGAGGAATGAGACGACCACGGAATTCACGCTGATGGCGATGACGACCCAGCACAGAACTCGTACGAGCCGCCGGGATGCGCCACTGTAGTTGGCGATGAGATAGACGGCCGCGCCGTAGATGAGGACCGCCTCGGCAGAGTGTCCGGAGGGAAAACTGATCCCACGGTCGCCGAGCTCGAGCAGACCCCCTTGGAAGAATCTCGGATCGTGCAGAGTCGTCGCTGGCCGGGCGAGCAGAACCTTCAGTCCTCCGATGCCGATGAAGAAGGCCGCCTCGGTTGCCAGCGCAAATCCGATCGGGCGCCAGGACTGCCTCCTGTGCGCGAGCACAATAGCGACAACCGCCAACACCGGCGTACAGACCGCCTGCGCGGCAATGCGATCCAGAACATTCTGTGCGAACCACACCAGATCAGGGTCGAAGAGGTAGAGCCAACGTCGATTGAGTTGGTAGTCCCAGACCCGCAAGGGTCCCGCGGCGATGATTGCCAACACGACGAATCCGAGTGCCAGTGCCCAAATTGAGGTTGCCCGATTAAGCCATCCCTGACTCTGAGCCTGTATTCGGCCACGAGCGGAGGGAAGGCCGGTCGGACCATCAGGCGCCATACGCGAATCGACAACCATCAAGGGTGAGTTTAGTCGCTTCGAGGTGTCGACGTGGAAACGGCTGAATCATGGGGGTTGAATATCGACACAGCGTGCCGATCGGCACTATTGGCGTTATGACGTGTATCACGTAGCATCGAGTATGGCTGGCCTCGATTTTGTTCCCAAGCGAGACCAGTTCGTCTACACCTTTGGCGGTTCTCAACCTGTCGCCACGATCAAGCCTGGCACTGCCCTGCGATTGTGGTCCGAGGATGCGTTCAACAATGCGATCACCTCTGTCGCTGATATCCCAAGCGAGAAGTTGGATCCACGGTTCCTGAACCCGCAGACAGGACCGTTCTGCGTCGAAGGAGCTGAACCAGGGGACACCCTGGCCATCCATATCGCCGATCTCACACCCGCCCGCGGGTGGGGAGCCTCTGCGATGATCCCGTTCTTCGGCGGGCTGACGGCCACGGACAGAACCAGCCTTCTGCATGAGCCTCTGCCGGAAGGAGTCTGGATCTACGAAATTGATGCCGCCGCGCAGACAGTGGGATTCCAGACGCGCAGGGGCGATTTCGAACTGGCGCTGCCTCTCGAGCCGATGCTGGGCACCGTCGGCGTAGCGCCAGCCGGCGGAGAGGTGCATTCGTCGTTGACTCCCGAACGCTACGGCGGAAACATGGATACACCGGAGATGAAGGTCGGCACGACTGCCTATTTCGGAGTCAACGTCGACGGCGCCATGTTCTCCATCGGCGACGGCCACTACCGCCAGGGCGAGGGTGAAGCGTGCGGCACGGCGGTCGAGGGAGCGATGAACTCGACGATCATCGTCGATCTCATCAAGGGAGGCGGTCCGGCTTGGCCGCGGCTGGAGGATGACGGTCATTGGATGGTCGTCGGGTCTTCACGGCCGATGGAGGACTCGTGGAGGATCTCCCAGGTCGAAATGATCCGCTGGCTCGGCGAACTCTACGGGTTGGAGACCATGGACGCCTATCAGCTGCTCACCCAGATCTCCCTCGTCCCGGTCGCCAATGTCGTGGACACCAACTACAGCGTCGTGACGAAGATCCCGAAGTCCCTGCTGCCTGAGCGCAGTGCGTTCGACGGGCTTCACGCGGACTTGCGAGAACGTGCACGTTCATTGGTTTAGCTCATGAGAGCAAAGAAGAAATAAGGCGAGTTGTGGACTTAGGAATACACGGAAAGACAGCGATGGTCACCGGTGGTACACGCGGTATCGGGCGTGCCATAGTGGAAAGGTTCCTCGCCGAGGGTGCGCACGTTGCGTTCTGCGCCAGAAATGGCACGGAAGTCGCCGAGGCAGAAGAGGTTCTGGCCCGAGACGGAAAAGCTGTGGGCACGGTCTTGGACGTCAGCGATTCCACGTCTCTGTCCGCTTGGGTTGAGGCTACAGCCGCTGAGTTCGGCCGAATCGACATGGTCGTCAACAGTGTTAGTGCCTTGGCGATTCCGGATACAGAAGAGAACTGGTACGAGTCGTTCAATGTCGACATGATGGGCACAGTGCATCTGTCCAAACTCACGATTCCGTATTTGGAGAAAAGCGAGGTCGCCTCGCTGGTCTCCATTTCGAGTGTCTCGGGTCGAGAAGCTGACTTCGCTTCCGGGCCCTATGGCACGATGAAGACCGCGATCATCGGCTACATGGCAGGGCTTGCGCTGAGCCTTGCGGGCAAAGGAATCAGGGTCAATACCGTGTCGCCAGGCAACACATATCACGAGGAAGGGGTCTGGCCCGGAATCGAATCGTCCAATCCTGAACTGTTCGCGCAAGCGCTGAGTTTGAATCCCACTGGGCGTATGGGCACTCCCGAAGAGACAGCTGCGAGCGTCGTCTTCCTATCCAGCCCGTTGTCGAGTCGAACCACTGGTGCGAACCTCTTGATCGATGGCGCATTGACCCGAGGAATTCAGTTCTGAATCTATGCGGAACGCTTAGTCGTTTTCGGGCTCGTCGTCTGGGACTTCGGCGTCGTTCTGCTCGACTTCTTCTTCCTTGTCGCGATCGTCGCCGTGCTGCTGGCCCGGGTCATTGGCATGTACGACATCCGAAGTGGGAGCCGCTCCCGCCGCTTTGTCGAGGTTCTTGGTGGCCTTGCGCATCCCGTCTTCAATCGGCATGATGTTCACCTTTCGCAATCACCTGTGAAGTGGCTCTCAGTCTACGCCTCGGCTATGGCCACATCACTGGGGGCAGGCAGGTTGTGAATATGCAGTGATCGATTTCAACTGCGGCTGGGCCTGTGCATCGGCGACGACCGCAGCGCCGACGGCATTCGCGGTGTGCAGGGCCTCTGTGTGGGAGGTACCAGAGCACAGTGCTATGGTCAGCGCGGCACAGAAGGCGTCACCGGCTCCCACTGTGCTCACAACCTCGGCGCTGCGCCCGGGGACGAAGGCGCTCTGCTCACCGTGGTGGAGAATCTCTGCTCCCTTCGCACCGTAGGTCACTGCTACCAAGGGTGCTTCACGCAGGTCCGGGTTGAGTGCGAACTCGGACTCATTGACGATGATGAGGTCCGCACGCTCGATGAGTTCCTGGGGCAGTCGAGCGGCCGGAGCGGCATTGAGGGCGAAGAACCCGCGGCAGCGTCGTGCAGCTGCGACGACGGTGGCCAGCGGAATCTCCAGCTGAGCGAGCACAGTCTCGTCCGCTCCGAAGTCCACACCATCGACGGTGACTGTGGCATTGGCTCCGTCGCAGACAGAGATCTGGTTCTCCCCAGCGGCGTCGACCATGATCACAGCCGTGCCGGTGGCCTCCGTCGAGGTTCCCACACCGCTGACGTCGACGCCTGCCCGCTGCAGGGAGGTAAGCATCGCCGTGCCGTCGGAGTCGTCGCCGACCGCTCCGATCATTCGTGTTCGTGCTCCCAAGCGGGCGGCGGCAGCTGCCTGATTGGCGCCCTTTCCGCCGGCACTTCGGGTGAGGGCGCCGCCGCTGACGGTCTCTCCGGCCTGCGGCAGCCGCTGAGAGGTTGCGGTGATGTCGATGTTGATGCTGCCGACGACGGCGAGGCTGACGGAGGAGGTCGGAGCCGGTTCTGGGCGTGTATCGGGAGTGATGGTCACTAGGTGTCCTCTGTTTTCGGTCAGGATAGGGCAGATGTCATGTGGTGGGGCTCTGGATCACGGTGAGAGGCCCCACGATCGAGGAGATGATGCATTTTGCGAGGTAGATCGGGGCGGAATCGGCTTCGGCAACCTGGGTGAGGATGAGCACTGGATCGGTTTCGAGAAGGTTGAGCTGTTTGCCTCGAGACGCGCCGATGATGCTCGGTGTGATCTGGCAGCTGGCCATTGTGAGTACCGGGCCGCAGATTTCTTGGATTCCGGCGAGCAGGGTGGCCTGCGCCTCTGCGGCACGCGGCAGGGCCGCGGAGATGAGGGGGTGGGAATCGCCGAGATACCTCCCCGCCGGCAGGTGCTCCTGGACGATGGCCACCGGTTCGCCGGCACGGTGCAGCACGCTCTCGCGGAACCAAGCATTGGCCTCTGCTTCGAGGTTGAGGTGGTCGGAGACGAACTCTGTGTTCGGCTGGAGCAGCATCGGCGAGGCATCCACCGTGAGCGGTGACTGCTCACCGGCCAGTACGACTTCGAAGGGGCGCAGACCCTCGAGGCCCAGTCTGGGCACCGAGGCGGTGACGAATCGCCCTACCCCTCGGCGAGTGCTGATGAGGCCGTCCTCCTCCAAGAGCATCAGTGCTTCGCGGATGACTGTGCGGCTGACTCTCAGCGCAGTCCCGATCTCCGTCTCGCGAGGCAGAGCGGAACCGACGGGGAAGGCTCCCGACCGGATACCCTGGGCGATGCGTGAGTAGAC